>CAZTTG010000034.1:0-59495 GCA_964615935.1 uncultured Planctomycetaceae bacterium
GAATGAGTACCAAGACCAGCAACGCAAAGCTGCATAACGTGGTGCTTACGTTAAGGCGGACCTACACCCCTTACTACGAGCTCACCAGCCCTCGCATCTGGAGGGAGAGCCGCTGGTAGGCGCGGCTCTCCTGCGGGCTCAGGCCCTGCTGGAGGAGGTCCGTCGCCTCGAAGGGGTCGAGCTCGAGGTCGTAGAGCTCGTGACGAATGGTCGGCGTGCCGCCGATGGGTCCGGCCTGCTCGTAGCGGATCAGCTTGTAGCGCGCCCCTCGCAGGGCGCGCTGGTGGAACAGGCGGGGGACGGGTCCGTTGGGCGCGAAGAACTCCGCGTAGGCCCACTCGCGGATCGAGGGCGTCGCGGGCTCCTCCAGGTAGGGCAGGAGGCTCACCGAGTCGATCGGCACGCCCGGCGGCAGGACCGAGTGGGGATCGACCCCGGCGATCTCGGCGGCGGTGGCGAAGATGTCGGTGATGCTCACCAGGGCGGCGCACTCGTCCGGGCGGCGCACGCGGGAGCCGGCGATGATCAGGGGCACGTTGATCCCGCCCTCGAGGATCGAGCCCTTGTGGGACGCGAAGGGCGGGGTCGTGGCCTCGGCCACCGTTCCGTTGTCTCCGAAGAAGATGGTGGTGGTGCGCTCGGCCACGCCCAGAGGGACGGACGCCAGGAGGCGCCCGATCTCCGCGTCCATGGCCTCGGTCATGGCCTTCATGTGCTCGACCGGCGTGGCCTTGGGGTCCCCGGAGAGCGGAAAGGAATGCAGGTGGCGGGGCGGCGCGTGGAACGGCTTGTGGGGCGCGCTGAAGGCCACCCACAGGACCCACGGCTCGGGGAGGGCCCGCACCGCGCGGATGGCATCGTCCACCGTGTCGGTCGTGGCGTAGGCGTCCACGCTGCTGCCGATGCCGTTGATGATCTTGTACCAGTGGAAGTAGTCCCCCACGGAGGCCTTCGAGCCGGCGAAGACCGAGAAGCCGGAGTCCTGCGGGTGGGTGTGCGCCAGGGTGCCCTCGGCCAGGTGCCACTTGCCCAGGGCGGCATTGCTGTAGGGGCGCGGAGCGACTGCCAGGAGCTCGGGGAGAATGAGCTCGTCGGTGTTCAGCGGCGCGCCGCCTCCCGACTTGATGGTGTGTCCGATGCCGGTGCGGAAGCCGAAGCGGCCGGTCAGGGCGCAGGCGCGGCTGGGCGAGCAGACGGGAGCCGCCCAGGCGTTGCGGAACAGCACGCCCTCGGCCGCGAGCCGGTCGAGGTTGGGCGTGCGCCCGGGATCGGGGTGCTCGCGGTACGCGCCCACGCGGTCCACGCCCAGGTCGTCGGCGACCAGGATCAGGAGGTTGTCCTGGCCCGAGCTGGGAGCGGCCAGGAGGGCCAGCGCCAGGGCGATGAGGGCGTTGCGGGGCATGCGTTCCACCCGTGTCCGGGCCGGCCGAGCCCGGGACGGAGGCCGGATATCAGAGTCTACCCCACGGCGGAGCTCACGGGGGCTCCGGCTCGCGCTCTCCGGTAGCAGACCGCGCCCCGCGGGGCCGCCGGGCTGGCGCGGCTCCGCGGGGCGCGGGTCTCGGCCCCGGATCCCCTCGCGGGGGGGCTACTTGGCGCTGGTCGCCTGCGCCTCGGCCTGCTCCTCGCTCTCCTCCTCGGAGTAGGACAGCGCGGCGAGCTGGGAGTACAGGCGCCAGCGGGCGTCGGCGTCGACCTGGGCCTGCTCGAGGAAGCGGGCGGCCAGCTCGGGCTTGCTCTTGGTGAGCATCTTGAAGCGCGTCTCGGAGTAGGTGAAGTCCTCCATCGAGATCTTGGGCGCCTTGCTGTCCAGCTTGAGGGGGTTCTTGCCCTCCCGAGCGTTCAGCGGGTTGTAGCGGTAGAGCATGATGTGGCCCGACTCCACCGCCGATTTCTGGTGATCCAGGCCCTTGGCCATGTCGATGCCGTGGGCGATGCAGTGGCTGTAGGCGATGATCAGGGAGGGACCGGGGTAGGCCTCGGCCTCCAGGAAGGCCCGCACGCACTGCGTGTCGTTGGCGCCCATGGCCACCTGGGCGACGTAGATGGAGCCGTAGGTCTGGGAGATCAGGCCCAGGTCCTTCTTGCCCATCGGCTTGCCGCTGAAGGCGAACTTGGCCACCGCGCCCACGGGGGTGGACTTGGAGGCCTGGCCGCCGGTGTTGGAGTACACCTCGGTGTCGAGCACCAGGGCGTTGACGTCGCGGCCGGAGGCCAGCACGTGATCCAGCCCGCCGTAGCCGATGTCGTAGGCCCAGCCGTCGCCGCCCACCATCCACACGCTCTTCTTGACCAGCGCGTCGGCCACGCTGAGCAGGTTGACGGCGTCGGCGTCCCTGTCGCTGGCCAGCTTCTGCTTGACCAGCGCCACCCGCTCGCGCTGCTCGGCGATGCCCGCCTCGCTGGTCTGGTCGGCCTCCAGGATGCCCTTGACCAGCTCGTCGCCCAGCTTGCCGCCCAGCCTCTGGACCAGCTCGCGGCCGTACTCGGCGTGCTTGTCGAGGGTCAGGCGGAAGCCGAAGCCGAACTCGGCGGCGTCCTCGAAGAGCGAGTTGTTCCAGGTGGGACCGCGCCCGTCGGGGTTCTTGCTGAAGGGCGTGGTGGGCAGGTTGCCGCCGTAGATCGAGGAGCAACCGGTGGCGTTGGCGATGATCGCGCGGTCGCCGAAGAGCTGGGTCAGGAGCTTGACGTAGGGCGTCTCGCCGCAGCCGGTGCAGGCGCCCGAGTACTCGAAGAGCGGCTGCAGGAGCTGGCTGCCCTTGACCGTGCGGATCCTGGGGATGGTCCGGTCGATCTCCGGGATCGACAGGAAGTAGTCGTAGTTCTCGCGCTCGGGGGCCCGCAGCGGGGGCTGCGGCACCATCTCCAGGCTCCAGTGGTCGGGATTCTTCTTGTCCCGGGCGGGGCAGACCTCGACGCACAGGGTGCAGCCGGTGCAGTCCTCGGGGGCCACCTGCACGCTGTAGACCGAGTTGGCCGGGAACTCCTTGCCCTTGGTCTTGCGCCACTTGAAGGTCGCCGGGGCGCTCTCGGTCAGCCCCTCGTCGAAGACTTTGGTGCGGATGGCGGCGTGCGGGCACACCAGCGCGCACTTGCCGCATTCGGTGCAGATGTCCGGATCCCAGGTGGGGATCTCCAGGGCGATGTTGCGCTTCTCGAAGGCCGCCGTGCCGGTGGGGAAGGTGCCGTCGTTGGGGAAGGCGCTCACGGGGATCTGGTCGCCCTTGCCCAGGATGATCTCCTTGACCACCGTCCGGACGTACTCGGGGGAGTCCTCCGGCACCGTGGGCGGGCGGCTGAAGTCGCTGGTGACCTCGGCGGGGACCGGGACCTCGTGGAGGTTCTCCAGGGTCATGTCCACCGCCTTGTAGTTGAGCTGGACGATCTTGTCGCCCTTGGCCCCGTAGGTCTTCTTGATCGAGTCCTTGATGGCCGCGATGGCCTCGTCCTTGGGCAGCACTCCGCTGATGGCGAAGAAGCAGGTCTGCATGATGGTGTTGACCCGGCTGCCCATGCCGGCGGCCTTGGCCACCTTGTAGCCGTCGATCACGTAGAAGCGGCACTGCTTCTCGATCAGGGAGGCCTGCACCTCGCGCGGCAGGGTGTCCCAGACCTCGTCGGGCTCGGCCTGGGAGTTGAGCAGGAAGGTGGCGCCCGGCAGGGCGCTCTCGAGCATGTCGAACTTCTCCAGGAACACCGTCTGGTGGCAGCCGATGAAGTTAGCCTGGTTGATCAGGTAGCAGGAGCGGATGGGCTTCTTGCCGAAGCGCACGTGCGAGACGGTCACCGCCCCGGCCTTCTTCGAGTCGTAGACGAAGTAGCCCTGGGCGTAGTTCTCGGTCTCGGTGCCGATGATCTTGATGGTGTTCTTGTTGGCGCCCACCGTGCCGTCGGCGCCCAGGCCGAAGAACAGCGCCCGGTGCACGCCCTCCTGCTCGGTGGAGAACTCGCGCTCCATCGGCAGGCTGGTGTGGCTGACGTCGTCCTCGATGCCCACCGTGAAGCGGTTCTTGGGGCGCTCCTTCCGGAGCTCGTCGAAGACCGCCTTGACCATGGGCGGATCGAACTCCTTGGAGGACAGCCCGTAGCGGCCGCCGATGATGGTGGGGAAGGCCTCGAGGGGGGCCTGGCCGGTGGCGAAGAGCTCGCTCATGGCCGTGACCACGTCCTTGTAGAGGGGCTCGCCTTCGGCGCCGGGCTCCTTGGTGCGGTCCAGCACCGCGATCGACTTGACCGTCTTCGGCAGGGCCTTGGCCAGGTGCTCCTTGGAGAAGGGGCGGAACAGGCGGACCTTGACCACGCCGACCTTCTCGCCTTCGGAGTTCAGGCGTTCGACCACCTCCTCGACCGTCTGGGCGCCGCAGCCCATGAGCACGATGACGCGTTCGGCGTCCGGGGCGCCGTAGTAGTCGAACAGGTTGTAGGAGCGCCCCACGCGCTCGGCGAAGCGGTCCATGGTCTTCTGGACGATGGCGGCGCAGGCCTCGTAGTGGGGGTTGACGGTCTCGCGCGCCTGGAAGAAGACGTCGGGGTTCTGGGAGCTGCCGCGCAGCACCGGGTTCTCGGGGGTCATGGCCCGGGAGCGGTGCGCGCGCACCAGCTCGTCGGGGACCATGTAGTGGAGATCGTCGTCGGTGAGCTCCTCGATCTTGGCCACCTCGTGCGACACCCGGAAGCCCTCGAAGAAGTGGATGAAGGGCACGCGCGCCTCGAGGGTGGCCCCGGTGGCGATACAGGCCAGGTCCATGACCTCCTGCACCGACCCCGAGGAGAGCAGGCCATAGCCGGTGGAGCGCACCGCCATGATGTCGCTGTGATCCCCGAAGATCGACAGGGCGTGCGTCGCCACCGTCCGCGCCGAGACGTGGAACACCGTCGAGGTCAGCTCGGCCGCGACCTTGAACATGGTCGGGATCATGAGGAGCAGACCCTGCGAGGCGGTGAAGGTGGTGGTCAGCGCCCCGGTCTGCAGCGCGCCGTGCACGGCGGCCGCGGCCCCACCCTCGCTCTGCATCTCGATCACGTCGGGCACGGTGCCCCATATGTTGGGCTTGCCCTCCGCGGTCCACTGATCGGCCCACTCGCCCATGTTGCTCGAAGGCGTGATGGGGTAGATGGCGATCACCTCGTTGATGCGGTGAGCGACGTTGGCGGCAGCCTCGTTGCCGTCAATGGTGAGGATTCTTCGGGCCATGGCACGCTCCGTGGTTTCTGTTTCGGCTGCCTACGGGCATAGGGGAAATTGTCTCATACGCCTCCGGGGCCCCGTGAGCAAGGATTTGCGGCCGAATCGGCGCCCCGCGCGCTCCGCCCGGCCGGCGTTCGCGCGGCGGCGGAGGGCCGCCGTCGAGCGCGGGCCCCGGTCTTCGAGGCGGCCCGCGGCCGAGGCTCCGGCGCGTCGCTCGCCGGCCGCGCGCGCGGCTACTCCTCGCCGTCTTGCCGGGCCCGGTACAACCGGTTCAGGCTCGCCCGGGCGAAGTCGATCGAGGGGTCGAGCGCGAGGGCCTTCTCGTACATCTCCACGGCCTCCTCGATCCTCCCCAGCTCGCGCAGGTTGGAGCCCAGGTTGGCCCAGTCGATCCCCGAGCGCGGGTCGATCTCCACCGCCCGGCGGAAGCACTCGACCGCCTCGTCGTGCCGCTTGATGCTGTAGTAGCAGAAGCCCAGCAGGTTGTGCCCGGCGAGCTCCTCGGGGTCGGCCTCGACCGCGAGCTCCAGGGCCTCGATGGCCTCCTCGAAGCGGCCGAGCTCCTTCAGGCAGGTGCCCTGGTAGAAGAGGACCCTGCCGCGATCCTCCTCGGCGGGGCCGATCAGGAGGGCCGCCCGGAACTGCGAGAGGGCCGGCTCGGGCCTCCCCTCGCCCAGCTCGCAGAGCCCCAGGTAGAAGCGCACCGAGGCCTCCTCCCCGACCGGCTCGAGGGACTGGTGGCGCTCGAGCAGGTCGCGGGCCTCGGAGTACTCCTCGATGTTCAGGTGGCAGATGGCCATCTGCAGGAGGGTGTCCGCCGCGGGCACGAGCTCGGAGCCGGAGGAGAGGGCCTCCTCGAAGCGGTCCAGGGCGGTGATGTAGTCGCGCCGGGCGAAGAGGACGCGCCCGCGATGGTGGGCCAGGAGGCCCGGGTCGTCGGAGGATCCCACCGCCTGCTCGAGCGCCTCCTCGGCCGCCTCCAGCTCGCCCAGCTCCAGGCGGCAGAGGCCCTCGTGGATCCACGCCGCGGCCCGGTCGCGCTCGGTGGTCGAGAGCTCGCAGGCCCGCCGAGCCAGCTCGGCGGCGAGGGCGTGCTCGCCGGCCCCCGAGAGGGCCAGCCCGAGCTCGAAGCACACCCGGCGGTCCTCCCGCTGGCGCGCGTTGGCCACCAGGCTGTCCTTCATGGACAGCGCACAGCGCGCCGCGCAGGCGGGGCAGGGATCCGCGGGCGGCGGGCCGGGCAGCTCGGGGACCGGCCCCGCGTCGTGCCCGAAGAAGACCGGCGGCCCGCCCTCCCGCCACTGGAGGAAGCAGGGCGAGACCACCCCGCTCCGCTCGTCCACGACGAGGTGCGAGCGGCAGGGAGCCAGGAGGTCGCCCCCCGGCTGGTCCAGTCGCTCGAGCGCGCTCTCGAAGACGTGGCTGGCCCACAGCTCGCCGGCGAGCTCGAGCCCGGGCTCCCGCCCCGCGAGGACGTGGAGTCGAAGCCCCTCGCGGTCGGCCTGACCCGCGAGCCCCTCGGGCGGCGCGTCCCGGCACACGAAGGCGGGCGCGGCGAAGCGGGAGCGGAAGAAGGCGGCCGCCTCGCGGACCGACTCGGCCGAAGCCCACGGTGGCACGGTGAGCGTGGGGTGGATCAGGAGCCGCGCCTCCCCCCCCTCGCGGTAGGCCCGGGTCTGGAAGGGCCGGGCCGGGCCCACGAGCCGCTCCCACTCGGGCGGCCCGCCGAGCTCGCCCGAGGGCAGGCCCACCGCCAGGTGCAGGTGCAGGATCGCCAGCTCGTGCCGCTCCAGGTGCTCCGCGGCGATGCGCGCCACCTCCTCGGCCGCCTCCAGGCCGCGCGGGCTCTCCCCCTCGTGCAGCACGTGCAGGTGGGAGCGCCAGTTGAAGCGCGGCAGCGCCGCGCTCAGCCAGGCCAGCAGCCGGGCGCGGCGGCTCTCCTCGGCCTGGGGATCGAGGAGCAGGAAGATCGAGCCGTGGGACGAGCTCCCGAACGGACTCCGAGGGGCCTTCACGAGACCACCCGCTTCCCCCCGTCCCGGGATTCGGCGCGCCAGGCGCCGCGCACCTGCTCGATCTCCTCGCGCGTCATCCACTCGGTCTCGAAGTCGGCTCCGACCGAGAGGTAGGCGGGCAGGTTCTCCCGCAGGGGCTTCACCCCGTGCTTCTTCGAGTCGGCCTCGATCTCGGAGCCGAAGTAGAGCTGCATCTGCTGGGCGTTGCTGTTGCCGCGGATCTCGACCCCGCAGCCCTTCACGAACCGGAGGGTCTCGAGGGCGTCCTCCAGCCGCTCGCCGGGCAGGGCGTACTGGCTGAAGAGCTCCACCTGCAGGCCCGCCTCGCGCGCGGCCCGCACGGCGCGCTCGATCCGCTCGGGCTCCACGCCCTTGGCGAGCTTGGGCCAGACCCGGGGGGAGGCGCTCTCCAGGCCCATGGCGATCGTGTGGACCCCGGCGCGCCGCATGAGCCCGATGAGCTCCTCGCCCACCATGTCGGCGCGGGTCTCGATCCACATCCGCGGCCGGAGCCCCCGCTCCAGGATCCCCTCGAGGATCCCGATCACGCGGCTCTCGCTGTAGGAGAAGTCCGGGTCGGCGAACCACAGCCGGCCGTTGCCCCGGCGGCAGACCCAGGCGATGTCCTCCAGGACCCGCTCGACCGACTGGCTGCGCGTCCGGTGACCGGAGGCGATGGGCGTGATGCAGAAGGCGCAGCGGTGGGCGCAGCCCCGGGAGGTCAGCAGGATCGACTCCTCGCTGGCGGCCGGCTCGAGCACGCCGGAGAGCCAGGGGGAGGGGTAGTCGTCGAGGTCCTCGGCCGGCTCGACGGCCGGGCCGGTGACGCACTCGCCGCCGCCGCGGCGCGAGGTCGTGCCCGGGATGGGCCGGTCCTCGGTCCCGCCCTCGATGGCCTCCGCGATCGCCGCGATCACCCGCTCGCCCTCGCCGCGGGCGAGGTGGTCCACCTCCGGCAGCAGCGCGAGGGCGGCCTCCGGGAGGAAGGTCGCCTGCGGGCCGCCGAGGACGATCGAGCACTCGGGGAGCTCCTGTCGCGCCATCCCGGCGACGGCCTTCACCTGGAGCAGGTTCCGCTGGTAGGTGCCGAAGCCGATCAGCCGGGGGCGCTCTTCGCGCAGGTGGTCGGCGAGCTCCCGCGGGCTGAAGCGGCTGGTGGAGCCCAGGCTCAGGATCGAGACCTCGTGGCCCCGCTCCTCGAGCACCGCCCCCAGGTTGCCCAGCGAGATGGGGGTGAGGGGCGGACCGAAGGGGCTGAAGTCGACGAGGAGGACGCGCATGGGCCGGGGGCGCCGGTCGCGGCCGCGAGCGGCCGCGCGCCCATACTGTAGCGCGGCACGACGCGCCGATCGCGGCTGCAATCGAGACCGGCCGTGAGCCTACGGGGATTCGCGATCTGGGGCGGATCCCCCCGCCGTCGCCTTCAGGCATCGCAGCGCATCGCGCGCCAGCTCCTCGGGCGAGCCGAAGGTGTCGCGCCAGATGCGGGTGGCCGCGGCCAGCTCCGGCACCGCTCGTCCGAAGGCCTCGACCACCACCTCGCCGTCGTAGCCGACCTCCCGCAGGGCCCCGAAGGCGGCCGGGAAGTCCACCTGCCCGCTGCCGGGCGTGCCGCGGTGGCTCTCGCTCGCGTGCACGTGCACGAGCGCGTCCCTCTCCGCGCGGATCGCCGCGGGGGTGTCCCGCTCCTCGATGTGCGCGTGGAAGGTGTCGATCATCGCGCCCACCGCGGGGTGACCCACCCTCCTCGCCAGCTCCGCCGCGGCGGCGAGGGTGTTGCACAGGTGGCACTCGAAGCGGTTGAGCGGCTCGATGGCCAGCGCGATCCCCGCCTCCCGGGCACGGTCGGCGACCCCGGCCAGCACCTCGGTGACGCGCTCCAGCTCGTCCTCGCTCGGCCCCTCGCCCGTGAAGCGGCCCAGGGTCTGGTACATGGGCCCGATCACCTTGGTGGCGCCCATGGCCTGGGCGCAGTCGATCTGCCAGCGCATCTGCTCCAGGGCGGCGCGGCGGCGCGCGGGATCCGCGCTCGAGGGGTCGATCTCCGGATCGGTGAAGGCCATGGAGGTGGTGCGCGCCAGGCCCAGCTGGTCCAGCCATCCACCGATGGCGGCGCAGTCCTCGACCGAGCCGGACATCACCGGGATCTCGACCAGGTCGTAGCCGAGCCGCGCGAGGCGCTCGAGCACGGGCCGGTGCTCCTCGGTCACGCGTCCGGTCCACAGGAGCAGGTTGATGCCGAAGCGCATCTCAGTCGCCGTCCCGCTCGATCGGAGCTCCCTGCCAGCGCTCGATGCGGCGCATGGCCGAGGCCCGATCCCAGCCCTCGGGCGGCGGACCCGCGAGCTCGACCAGCTCATCGAGATCCGGCCGCTTCGAGGGCACGCCCGCCTCGGGCACCGGGACCCTCGCCAGCCAGCAGGCGGCATTGAGCAGGAAGGCGCGGAAGGCGTCGTGCGCCCAGTTCCAGTGCCAGTGCAGGCCGGTGAAGCCGAACCCGCGGCCGCCGTCCACCCGCTGCGTGCACCAGGCCAGGTGCTGCGGCCGCCGCTCCTCGAGCACCGCCCGGCGGACGTGGAGGTTGCCCGAGTGGGGGCCGTCGGGTCGCTCCAGGGAGGAGGCCGGCGGCAGGGCGGTGAGCAGCGGCACCACGCCGGCCATCTTGGGCCGGAAGCGCATGTGGTAGTACCACTCGTCGTCGAGGACGAAGGGCGCGATCCCGCGCGCGATGGGGTGCTGGGGCAGCGAGCCGAGCTCGGCGGTCCACATGGGGTTGACCGACCAGTCGAGCTCGTAGTGGCCGCCGATCCAGTCGAGCATCCGGCGCCGGTCCTCGCGGCCGTCCACGATCAGGGCGTAGTGGAGGAAGCCCAGCCCCGCGCCGCGCCGGGCGAGGGGCTCGAGGGCCTCGAAGCGGCCCTCGAGCGCGTGCTGCGCGCCCCCGTCGCCGTAGACGATCAGGGCGTCGGCCTCCTCGAGGACGGCCGCGTCCTCGGGCCAGCCCTCGACGGCGCGCGCCTCGACGCCCTCGAGGCGGCCCAGGCGGTCGGCCATGAGCCGGCAGCCGGCGGCGTGCTCGTGTTCGCCATAGCCGTGGCTGGACGGTCCGGACAGCAGGACGATGCGCCGGGTGCGGCCGCGCTCGTCCCCAGGGGTGGACCCCGGCTCCCGCCGGGCTCGGCCGGCGCTCGGGAGGCCCAGGAATGCTCGCCGCGAGAGGCTCATCGGCTCACTCCTCGGGGATGCCCAGCTCGGCCAGGGTGGCGCGGACCCAGGCCAGCGACCTCTCGATCAGGGGCCCGCCCTGGCCCTCGCACTCCAGGCTCAGGACGCCGTCGAAGCCGCGGTCGCGCAGGAGGCCCAGGCAGGTCTTGATGTTCTCGGCGTTGACCCCGTCGCCGATGGCGCAGTGGCTGATGGCGATGCCGGTGTCCTTGCCGCGCATGGCCTCGGCCATGGACGCGCTCACGTCCTTGACGTGCACGTGGGCGATGCGGTCGATGAAGCGCTTGCAGAACTCGACCGGGTCCCGTCCGGCGATGAAGGTGTTGCCGGTGTCGAAGTTCATGCGCAGCTTGGGCGAGTCCACGAAGTCGAGCATGCGCTCGACCATGTCGGGGTTGGTGGTGAAGTAGCCGTGCACCTCGATGGTGATGGTCACGTCGTAGGCCTCGGCGCACTCCACGATCCGCTGGTAGACGCCCTTCATCAGCTCCATGGCGGCCTCGTCGTCGAGCCCCTCGGGCTTCTGCATGCCGTCGGTGGTGGCCACGCGATCGCAGCCGGCGTGCCGGGCCCAGGGGATGGACTTGAGGACGTAGGGCAGGCCCAGCGTCGGTCCGCAGGGGCCCGAGAGGGGGTAGGCCGCGTCCACCTGGCTGAAGCGCACCCCATATCCATCCATCTTCCGGCGCAGCATGGCGGGGTCCTCGTAGAGGGCCACGTGGGGGAAGTACCCCAGGCCGTGGATCCAGGACACGCCGTCGATCAGGCCCGGCTCGATCCAGTGCACGCCGTTCTTCTGCGCCCAGGCCAGGGCCTTCTCGAAGCTGAAGGCGGAGGAGTTGAACGCGTCGGTGTGGAATCCGATCTTCATGTCAGTCTTCGTCCTTTTCGGAATCCGCCCCGGCGGAGGGCGGTGGATCCTCGAGCGACACCCGGGGAGGCGCGCTCTGGCAAAATGGCCCGTAGGTCTCGCTCGCGGCCGGCTCGTGCTCGGGCAGGAACCAGCCCGCCGCGTCGGTGAATCGCTTCTCCTCGCCGGACTTGTCGATGATGAGGCGCCCGGTGGTGAGGAAGCCGCGAGCGCGCACCCCCTCGGGGATCTCCACCCGCTCGAGCGGCCGGTTCTGCCCGACCTGCCAGAGCTTCTCGCCGCTGGGGAGCATGTCGATCTCCTTCAGCTCCAGCTCGATCCGGTCCGGGTGGACCGCGCCCACCAGGTAGCTGGTGCGGGTGTTGTAGCCGATCAGCCCGCCGTGGGCGATCTGCTGCACGCCGTCCCGGCGGGTGCAGGTGATCGCGTGGACCTCGCCGCAGAGATAGAGGTCCACGCCGTGCCGGACCAGGAGCTTCCACAGGGGCGAATCGCGCCCGCCCTCGAGCATGAGGCCGCTGGAGCTCCATTTCCGGACCGGGCCCAGGATGGGGGTGTGGCCCATGACGATGCGATGACGCGCGTCGGCGTGCGCGGCGAAGACCCCCTCCAGCCAGGCGAGCTGCTCGCCGCCGACCCGGGCGCCGATCCGGCCCTGGGGCCCGTCCTCGACCGGCTCGAAGACGTCGAGTGACACGAAGAGGGCCTCCTCGTGCCGCCACCAGAAGGCCGTGCCCCGCATGTGCGCCGGGCCGTTGAGGGGCATGCCGAGATGCTCGCGGAAGCGCGCCTTGAAGCGCGGCACCAGCGCGGCGCGCTCCGCCGGCCAGGGGTTGTCTCCGATCTCGTGGTCGCCCAGAGCGGCGTAGAAGCGCAGGCCGTGGGCCCTCATCCGGTCGACCCAGGCGGGGTAGTAGAGGGCGGCGCGCTCGTCGATCTCGTCCCGTGAGCGCCAGCGGCCCATGAGCAGGTCGCCGGCGACCATCAGGAAGCTCGGGCGCTCGGCGGCCACCGACTCGAGGATGAAGGTCAGGGCCGGCTCCCAGCCCGGCTGCGGATAGGTGGTGTCGACGTTCAGGAAGTCCGGCATGCTCGCGAACTTCCAGGCGGCCCCTTCGTCGAGATCGGGGATCGCTCCCGCGGCCCAAGCGGTCGCCCTTCGGAAGAGCTCGGCCACGGGCTCGACGGAGAGGGCCGCGGCGTCGTGGCCCAGCGTGCAGTGGAGAACGCGCCCCTTCTCGCGGCGGGTGGCGAAGGCCATCGGGTAGGCGCGGCCATCCACCTTCGAGACCGCGCTGGCCAGCACGTCGATCGGGGCGTCGCCGGCGAGGCAGGTGTAGAGCTCGTCGGTGGTCTCGAAGTCCGACAGGCCGCGCGTCACCGGGTGGTCCAGCCCGGTGACGTGCACCTCGAAGGCCCCATGGGGATCGTGCTGGTGCCGGCCCGGCGGCGGCTTCGCCCCGAACCAGACGCGCCCCACGAGCTCCTCCCACTCCTCAAGAAACTCCTCGAAGGCGCCGCAGGCGAAGTGGACCAGGACCAGCCCGCCGCCCGAATCGGCGAACCGGGCGAGGTTCTCGAGGCCCGCCCGGCCCGGGACGGCCGGGTCGTAGTTCTTGAAGTGAACCACCAGGGCCGCGTAGGGCGAGAGGTCGGTGGCGCCGAGCTTCGTCAGGTCGTCGAGCACCTCCGTCTCCAGGCGCGGATCCTCCTCGATCAGGGCCTTCAGAACCGGTGTGGTCTCCTGCCAGCGGTGCCCCGCGTAGTCCTCGCCGGTGACGATGAGCACCCTCCGCGCGGGCTCCTCCTGCGCCGCGGCCGCCGAGGCCGCGCCGAGGGTCGAGAGGCCGATCGCCAGCAGGAGAGCCCTCATCGCGTGTGCCCCTAGCCCAGCTTGGTGACGCCCGGCAGGGGCAGGGGGTAGTTGCCCGTCTCGTCCAGCTTGGTGGGGGGCTCGGTCTCGAAGCTCGACTCGTCGGGCGCGGGGCCGAAGCGGAGCTCGGAGGCGTTCACCTCCTCCCAGGTCGTGGGCTTGCCGGTGTAGCAGGCGATCTGACCCAGGACGGCCACCATGGTGCTGGTGGACATGTAGTCGCCGCTGTTGACCGGCTGGCCCTGGCGGATCGAGTCGATCAGGGCCTCCTGCTCAGCGGCGTAGGGGTTGTTGTTCGGGCCTCCGTACCTCCAGTTCGTCTCGCCTTCGATCTTGCAGCCCCCCAGCAAGCACGTCCCCTTGGTGCCCATGATGATGTCGGAGCCGTTGTTGTAGCAGCCGTTCTGTGTGCGGCACAGGGCGTACATGCGGGCGCCGCTGGCGTACTCGTAGACTGCCGTGTGGTGGTCGAACATGTCGCCATAGACCTCGCCGAAGGAGGAGGAGCGCCCCGCCAGGCCGAAGCACCACTCGGGCATCTCCTCCTGCATGACCCAGGACATGCGGTCCACGTTGTGCACCAGGGACTGGGTCACGTCGTCTCCGGACAGCCAGCGGAAGTGGTACCAGTTGCGGAACTGGTACTCCATCTCGCTCATCCCCTCGGCGCGCACCTCCAGCCGGTAGGGGGAGCGCAGGAACATGGACTGCATGGCGACCACGTCGCCGATGGCCCCGTCGTGGATGCGCTTGACGGTCTCCTGCCAGCCGGCGTGGTAGCGGCTCTGCAGGCCGGACACGATGCTGAGGCCCTTCTCGCGGGCCAGCTCGCAGACCGCCGCCATGCGCCGCACGCCCACCGGATCGATCCCGTGGGGCTTCTCGACGAAGACGTGCTTGCCCGCGCGGATGGCCGCCTCGGCGTACATGGGGTGGAACTTGGAGGCGCAGGCGATCAGCACGACGTCGGAGCTGTCGATGACGTGCTGGTACCCGTCGAAGCTGGTGAAGCGGTGGTCGTCGTCGACCTTGATCTGATCCGGGCAGGTCGCCCGGAGCGTCTCCAGGCCGCTCAGCACGCGGTCCTCGAAGATGTCGTACATGGCGACCAGCTCGACGTCGGGGCCGGCGCCGAGGGCCTGGGCGGCCGCGCCCGTGCAGCGGCCGCCGCAGCCGACCATGCCGATGCGGATGGCCTGTCTCCCGGCGGCGTGGGCGCCCTGGGCGATGGAGAGCCCGCCGAGGGCCGCGACCCCGGCCGCCGAGGTCTTGAGGAAGTCGCGGCGGCTGGCCCGCCGCGGGCTCGAGGGCGATTCGCGTTCGGTCATGGGAGCGCTCTCTTCAGGGGGGGCTGACGTGCCCACGAGTATGTCACGGGTTCCCTCCCGCGCCCAGCGGCCATCGACGCGGACGGCCTGCTATGCTGGGCCCCATGCAATTCGAGGTGGACGCATGAGCATCGAGAACCCCGCTCGAGGCCGCTGGAAGCGCGGCCTCTGGATCTGCGCCGCGATCCTGGCCGGCCTGCCCGCCCGCGCGGCCGACTGGCCGACCTTCCGCGGGGATTCGCATCGCAGCGGCGTGTCCAGCGAGTCGCTGGAGTGGCCGCTGGGCGAGGCCTGGACCTACCGGCCGACGCACACGCCCCGGCCGGCCTGGCCGGGGCCGGCGGAGAACAACTACTGGCACCGGCTGCACGGGCTCAGCCCGACCATGATCTACGACCGAGCGTTCCACGTGGTCGTCGCCCAGGGCGCGCTGCTCTTCGGATCCTCGTCCGACGATGCGGTGTACTGCCTCAGCTCGGACTCCGGCCGGGAGCGCTGGAGCTTCATCACCGAAGGACCCGTGCGGCTGGCGCCGACCGTCACCGACGGGAAGGTCTACTTCGGCTCGGACGACGGCTGCGTCTACTGCCTCGATCTCGATCGGGGAGACCTGCTGTGGAAGCGCCGCGCCGGCCCCGAGGACCACCGCCTGCCGGGCAACGGCCGCCTCATCTCCCTATGGCCCGTGCGATCGGGCGTGGTCGTGGAGAACGGCGTCGCGTACTACGCCGCGGGCCTCTTCCCCGATCAGGGCGCGTTTCTGTGCGCCGCCGACGCCGAGGACGGCGCGGAGATCTGGAGGAAGAAGCTCTCGGTCACGGCCCAGGGCTACCTCCTGGCCTCGCCCACCCGCCTCCTGGTGCCCGCCGGGCGCACCGCGCCGCAGGTGTACGACCGCGCGGACGGCCGCTCCCTGGGCCAGCTCGGGAGCACCGGCGGCAGCTTCGCCATCGTTCTCGACGACATGGTGATCCAGGGCGTCAACGAGGCGGGGCAGATCGAGATCAGCGCGCCCGACACCCAGGAGCGGATCGTCACCACCCAGGCCATGCGGGTGCTCGCCAACGGGCCCATGGCCTGGCTGCTGCAGAGCGGGACCCTCACCGCACTCGATCGCACGGGCTACCTGGAGCTCAGCCGGAAGATCCTGGCCATCGAGGGAATCGCCGAGGAGAACCGGACGGCGGAGCAGCGCAGCGAGCTGATCGAGCTGCGGGAAGCGCGCGAGGCCTGCCGCAGGTGGGAGGCCCCCTGCGACAGCCCCTTCGAGATGATCCTGGCCGGGGGCGCGGTCATCGCCGGCGGGCAGGACCGGGTCGTGGCCTACGACGCCGCTGACGGCAGCGTGCGCTGGACCGGGGCCGTCGACGGGAGGGCCTACGGCCTGGCGGCCAGCGATGGGCGGCTGTACGTCAGCACTGACAGCGGAGCCATCCACTGTTTCGAGTCGCCCAGCGAGGCGGGAAGCTGGCCAGATCCCTCCCCCCCCTCAAACCTGCCGGACGATCTGCTCCACATCGGGAGACTCTCCCTTTGGGACGCGAAGCGCATCCTCGAGAAGGGCGGGGTCGACCGGGGTTATTGCCTCGTGCTGGGACGGAAGGCTCTCCGCCTCGCCAACGCGGTCACCCGATTGAGCCAACTCTCCGTCGTGGCCGTGGATGAGGCCAAGGGGCCTCGAACGCCACGAGTCAGCGTGCACCGACTCTCACCGGGGAGACTTCCCTACCAGGGCCGCATCATGAACCTGGTGACTGGCAGGTACTGGAGCCCGGCGGGAGGAGGGATCCCGCCCGTCGCGGCCGAGGAGGTTCGCCGCCTGTTGCGGCCCTGCGGGGGAACGGCGGTCTTCATCTCCGATGATCAAACCACCCTCGAGGAATGGGGGGCCGGTGTCCTCCCCGGCTGGAAGGTCGAGGTCAACGACGACGGCGAAGCCTGGGGCATGGCCCGCATGGGCCCCCTGGAGGGCGGCGGTGAGTGGACCCACACCTACGCCGAGCCCGGCAACAGCGCCAACAGCGGCGACACCCTGGTCCACGGCGACATGGACCTGCAGTGGTTCGGCCGGCCCGGCCCGCGGGAGATGATCGACCGCCACCACCGCAACGTGCCGCCGCTCTACAAGGACGGCCGCTGCTTCGTCCCCGGCGACCAGGTGGTCTTCGCGGTGGACGCCTACAACGGCACGCCGCTGTGGACCGCGCGCCTCGCCGACTCGCGAAGGCTGGGGGTGTTCCTGGACTCGACCAACCTGGTCCTCGACGCGTACAACCTCTACTGGGCCGCCGGCGATCGCTGCCACGCCTTCGACGTCGAGACCGGCGAGGAGAGTTGGGTCTACCAGATGCTCCAGGATGTGGAGGGGTATCCGCGAGACTGGGGCTACCTGGCCCGCGTCGAGGGCCTGCTCCTGGGTAGCGCCTGCAAAACGGACGCCTCCTACACCGAGACCAGCCGCGACGCCGACAGCGCGCTGTGGTACCGCGGCATGAATGTGGTGTTCAGCGACTACCTCTTCGCGCTGGAATGCTCGAACGAGCTGCTGCGCTGGTGGCACAAGTCGGGGCGCATCGCGAACCCGACCATCGCCTCGGGTGGCGGGCGCACCTACTTCATCGAGACCCACTCCGAGGCGAGCCTGAACGATCCGTTGGGTCGCATGCCGTTGTCCAAGGCCTTCGAAGAGGGCCAGCAGCGCCTCGTCGCCCTGGAAACGGCGAGCGGCGATGTCCTCTACGAGCACGAGGTCGACACCTCCAAGCTCGAGGAGGTCTGCTACCTCTCCTACGCCGACGAGACCCTCCTGCTCTCCGGCTCCCGCTTCGCCCAGGGCACGGTGGAGTACCACTACTTCGCCTTCGACGCCGCCACCGGCGAGCACCGCTGGAGCGCCAACCACCTGAGCGGCCTGCCCGATGACGGAGGACACGGCGAGTACAACCGCCACCCCACGATCATCGGCCGCACGGTCTACGCCTGGCCCTACGCCTACGACCTCGAGACCGGCGAGCGCATCGAGGGCTGGAGCTTCCAGCGCCAGGGCCACGGCTGCGGCGGCATCTCGGCCTCGGCCTGCAGCCTCTTCTGGCGCGGCGGCAACCCCTGGATGTACGACCTCACCCCGGGAGGCGGGCCGCGGCGGATCAACGCGGTCAGCCGGCCGGGCTGCTGGATCAACATCATCCCCGCCGGCGGCCTGGTGCTGATCCCCGAGGCCAGCTCGGGCTGCACCTGCGCCTTCCCCATCCAGACCTCCATGACCTACCGGCCGGGGCGGCCGCTCCCCCGGGTCGAGCCCGACTCCTCGCTGTACGCGGGCGCCTTCGAGGTGGAGCTCTCCGATCCCCTGGGCGGCGGCACCATCCGCTACACCCTGGACGGCAGCCCGCCCGACGAGGACTCGTCGGCCTACGAGGGACCCATTCATATGGATGGGAATCCGGAGCGCGTGCGCCTGATGGCGCGCACCTTCTGGCCCGACGGCGAGCGCAGCCGCCTGCTCGAGCACAGCTGGACGCGGGTCGAGATGCGGCCGGCCGATCGGGTGGCCGGGCGCGCGCCCGGGCTCCGCTACGAGGCTCGGGAGGGCGAGCAGATCTCCCGGCTCTCCGACCTCGAGCGCTGGGAGGTCGTCGCCCGCGGCACGCACCCCCGCTTCGACCTCGACGTGCGCAGCCGGGAGGAGTCGTTCGCGATCTCCTTCAGCGGCTTCGTCGAGGCTCCCCGCGACGGCCTGTACACCTTCTTCACCGCCTCGGACGACGGGTCCTCGCTCGAGATCGGTGACCGGATCGTCGTCGACAACGACGGCCTGCACGGCACGCGCGAGGCCTCCGGCCAGATCGCGCTGCAGGCCGGCCTGCACCCGATCGCGGTGCGCTACTTCGAGGCCGGCGGGGCCCAGTCCCTGCGGGTCTCGTGGGAGGGGCCGGGGATCTCCAAGGCCGAGATCCCGCCCACCGCCCTGTGGCGCGCGCCCTGATCCCGACCTCAGCACGGCCTAGTCATAGGCGGTTGCGTTGAGGCTGGCGTGGATCCGCGGGTCGGGCGGGGCCGAATCGTGTCCGGCCACTTCTCGCTGGAGCTCGCCGCAACGGAATCCCCGGGTTCCTGCGACCTCCGACGCCCGCGGTGGCCTCATGGAGGGGGTGGTCCAGGTCTCGGATCACGCGGGTCCCAGAAGGATGGTCTACATGGATGTGATGCTCACCGCGGCGCTCCTCTTCGGGGCCGCCTCCGGTCAGGGCTCCTTCGTCGAGGTCCTGGGCGGTCCGGCCCTCGACCGGGGAGTGAACGCAAGTCCCGTGCGGAACGGGGGCTACGTCGCCGTCGGCGTCACGAGGAGCTTCGGTCAGGGCGGTGACGACGTCTACCTCGTCAGGACCGACGCGGCGGGCGCGCCCCTGTGGACGAAGGCGATCGGCGGCGCGAGCGACGACAGCGGGTGGTCGGTCCACGAGCTCGCCGACGGGTTCATCGTCGGCGGATACACCCGGAGCGCCGGGGCGGGGGGCTTCGACTTCTACCTGGTCAGGACGGACCTCGGGGGCGACGTGCAGTGGTCCAGGACCTACGGCGGTCCCGGTGACGACTACTGCTGGGCTCTCCTTCCCATCCGCGGTGGAGGATTCCTGCTCGCGGGGGAGACCGCGAGCCAGGGCGCCGGGGAGGAGGACTTCCTCGTCATCGAGACCGATGCGGCGGGAGTCGAGCTCTGGTCGCGCACCTACGGGGGGAAGAAGGGGGACCGGTGCTTCTCGGTCGCTCCCGCGGACGACGGCGGCTACGTCCTCGCGGGTCAGACCTACAGCCGGGGCGCGGGCGATCGGGACGTCTTCGTCGTCAAGATCAAGGCGAACGGAGACCCGGAGTGGTCCCGCGCCTTCGGCGGGGCCGCCTCCGACGTCGGGCACTGCGTCACCCGATCGGCCGGCAACAGCTTCCTCGTGACGGGCTACACGACCAGCTTCGCCACCTCCGGCGACGATCCGTACCTGGTCAAGATCGACTCGCGGGGGAACGTCCTCTGGACTCGCGTAATCCCCATGGACGGCGTCAACCACACGTTGACCGGCGACCGGGCCACCGACGGCGGGTACTTCCTGGTCGGGTTCACGGACTACCCCTCGACGGGGAGGACGGCGGCTCTGGTGGTCAAGACGGACGGCGACGGGCAGCTCCAGTGGTCCCGCGAGGTGCTCCCCACGATCATCGGGGAGTCCTTCGGCTACGGCGTTCGAGCCACGGCCGACGGGGGCTGCGTGTTCACGGGTCACACGACCGTCGGCAGCGCGGGCAAGCGGGACCTGCTCCTCGTGAAGGTGGAGTGAGGGCCGCGTCCGTGGCGGGCAGGCCGCCCTCCCTCGCCCGGCACTCAGCGACGCCGCGGGCAGGGCGGCAGGGCCTCGTGGTCCTCGAGGGGATCGATGGTGCCCTCCTCGGTGCACTCCACCGGGTCGCAGCAGGTGTGGCACACGCGGCGGTGGGCGCGGAAGCCGACGAGGTCGATGTGCGGTGAGAGGTGGCCCTGGCGCGACGGCTCCTCCCGGATGAGGTCGGTGCTCAGGTACTTCTTGTTGTCGTCCGGGAAGACCGTCACCACCACGGCGTCCTCACCGAGCTCCTGGAGGATCTTCACCGCGCCGAGGAAGTTCGCGCCCGAGGAGATGCCCACGCCGATCCCCAGCTCCTTGGCCAGCTTCTGCGCCATGAGGATCGCGTCGCCGTCGTCCACCGAGGCCACCTCGTCCAGGGAGGCGAGGTCCACGATGGGGGGGATGAACTCGTCCGAGATGCCCTGGATGCGGTGGTGGCCGACCTTGTGGCCGGTGGAGAGGGTGGGGGAGTTGGCCGGCTCGAGGGGGTGGAGCTTCACCGCGGGGTGCATCTCGCGCAGGTGACCGCCCGCGCCCATGATGGTCCCGCCGGTGCCCACCCCGGCCACGAAGGCGTCGGGCTTGCGGCCGCGGAAGCGGAGCTGCCACCAGATCTCGGGGCCCGTGCCCAGGGCGTGCGCGTCCACGTTGTCCTCGTTGGAGAACTGGCGGGGCAGGAAGGAGTCCTCGGTGGAGGCGGCCAGGGCCTCGGCCTGCTCGATGCTGCCCAGGAAGCCCCCCTCCTCGCGGCTCACCAGGTGGATGCGCGCGCCGAAGCTGCGGATCAGGTCGATCCGCTCGGAGCTCATCCAGTCGGGCATGA
Organism: uncultured Planctomycetaceae bacterium; assembly: GCA_964615935.1. Lineage (GTDB taxonomy): Bacteria > Planctomycetota > UBA1135 > UBA1135 > CAZTTG01. The sequence goes on from CAZTTG010000034.1 coordinate 20,702, forward strand.
AGATCGCCACCGGGTGCCCCAGCGCGCGGCCCAGGGCGGCGAAGGAGATGCCGGTGTTCCCGCTGGTGGCCTCCACGATGAGCGCGCCGGGCCGCAGGGCGCCGCGCTCGTAGCCGCGGCGCAGGATGTGCATCGCCATGCGGTCCTTGATGCTGCCCGTCATGTTCAGGTGCTCGGCCTTGGCCCAGACCACCTGCCGGCGCCCGCGGAAGTCGAAGGAGAGGGCGAGCAAGGGCGTGTTCCCCACGAGGGGCGCCAGGGAGCGGATCCGCTGGTCGGAGTCTGTGATCGTCATGGCGGCCAGATCCTAACCGGGATCCGCCCGCCGGGATGCCCCCGTCCCCCCATGGCCAGAGGGTGACCTGCAGCGCTCCGGTCGGCCCGACGGCGTCCGGGGGGGGCGGACAGCTCAGTCGCCCGTACCGCCCGGAGCCAGGACCACGTCGAGATCCCCGGCTGTCCGGACGGCGTCGATGGCTCGGACGACCTCGCCGTAGGTCGCATCGGGATCGACGCGGAGTACGACGCGCCGTAGCCCGCCGTTCATTCCCTCCCGAACAGCGGTGGTCAGATCGGAGTCTTCCTCGTGGCGGACTCCCTCGAACCTGAACCCGTCGCCACCGGTCACCTCCAGAATGAACCCAGCCTCGCCTGCACCACGGATCTCGACCGGGAGAGCGCCAGGCAGCTCCTCGCTCGGGTCGTAGCCCGCGAGGAAGAGCGGCCAGTGGAACCGCGGATTCTCGGCGTGGACGGCAAGCAGCAGCCTGAGCCCGGACAGCCCATCGTGTCGGAGTATGTCGATGGCTCCCTGGAGATGGCGGAAGGGGGTTCCTGACTCGGCGTTCAGGAGAAGTGAATCGGCCAGGGGGCTGCGCTCCGTCTCGGGGCGATAGGTCGAGGCGTTCTCGACCAGCGATGACTCGAGTGCGGCCAGGTCGGTCCATCTACACACCCAGTCGCTGTGAAGGGCGAAGGAGAGGTACCTGCTCCCATCCGTGCTCACGTGCACCACATAGCCTCCCTCCAGATAGAGCGAGGAGTCGGGCGTGCACGTACTGGAGCAGGGCGTGTGCGAGAAGGGCGGGTAGGCGATGCGGAGGTCCGTATCGATGAAGCGATGGGTCTGCCAGCCCAGGCCGGCCATCCAGAGCACTGCGATGGCAACCGCGACCAGCGCAGAGCCCCTCCGGTGGCGCTCACCCCATCTGCGCCATGTCAGCAGGCAGCCGAGGTAGGCCAGAGCGCCCGTCACCAACGCGAACACGAGGATGGCCGGTGCCGTCAAGTCGATCAGCGGTCCCCATGTCGAGGTTCTGGGACCCGCCGTAGGTCCCACCAGGCAGTGGAGCACGACCCAGGCCCAGCACGGAGAGAGGATGACGCCGTAGGTCGCGATCAGGGCCCCTGCGCGGGTATGACCCCCGAGCCAGATGCGCACCAGGGACACGACTCCCGATGTGAAGCTGGCCGCGAAGTAGATCATGCTGGGCTGCACTGCCCGCAACGTGCAGGGCCATGAAGGTACACCCCCTCCACCACTCGCGAGGACCAGCGCAACGTTGCGGGCGTCAACCACGGCCAGCAGGCAGAGCACGGCGCTGGTCACGGCCCAGGGCTCGAACGTCTGCTTGTCCTTCCGGTCTCGCCAGAAGACATAGCCGACGAACAGCGCCGCCGGAATCCACAGTACCGGCACAGGGAAGCTCGCCGCGGCGGTCCCAAGGACCACCAGCAGGATCAGCAGGACCAGAAGGAGATACCCGGGACCGACCAGGAGGGAGCGCATGGCCGCGAACAGGGAGCGTGGAGGAGCCTGGAGCCGGTGGCTGGTGTCCTTCACGGGGGAAGCATACCGACTTCCGCATGGCCCGTTCATTCATGCCCGGAGGCCACCAGCCAGCCGCCGCGAGGGCGGAGCATAACCGTCAGTCAGGACCTGACGGGTCCACCCAGATCAGGGCCAGATCGCAACCTGCAGGGCGCCGGTCAGACCCACGGCCTGCGGCGGCGCGAAGCCCGGGTCGCGGAAGAGGCCCTGGACGAAGATGCCGTCCCCGGGAGCCAGGCCGAGGGCGGCCAGGTCGGCCTTGGTGAAGGTGTGGGAGATCGAGCCCGTGGCCTGGATCGAGCCGTGGCAGGGCGCTCCCCCCCCGCCGGTGGGCTGAACCGGCAGGCGCTGGATCGGCCGCGCCAGGCACAGGGTGCCCCCGCCGAAGGGGATCGAGCCCTGGCTCGTGCTCCACGCGAACATACCCGCGCCGTGCGGCAGGACGTTCAGGGCCCGGATCGTCAGGTCGGGCCCCATCGTCGGGCTCGGCGCGCCCTCAGACTCGATCCACGGATCGCAGCCCTGGGAGGTCTTCTTGGGCGGGCAGGTGTGGACGATGGTCGGCGGGGGCTGTCCGGTCAGCGCCAGCGCGGCCGAGAAGCCCCCCGGCAGGTAGGTGGCGGGGATGAGGTAGTCGACCAGCCCGTCGCCGTTGGCGTCGGGCACGACCGCGATCCTCGGCGAGGATTGCTCCGGGCCCGAGTAGAGCAGGGCTCCGGTCGCGCTGGAGTGCACCCGCACCTCGGCCGTGAAGTAGGTGCAGCATCCGACCTTGTACGCCCCCGCCCCGATCAGGAGGTCGCTGCGGGAGTCGCCGTCCAGGTCCTGGAAGGCCGCGACCGACATTCCGTAGCCCGTGAGGTTGAACCCACCCTCCAGGAGCTGCAGCGTCGAGCCGTCGGCGCCCGAGAAGAGGCGCGCCCGCCCCCACGAGAGGCCCACCGCGATCAGCTCCTGGGGCGAGCCCACCAGCATGTCGGGAATCCCGTCGCCGTTCGCGTCTCCCACCGAGGCGAGGGTCGAGCCGAACGAGCTGCCAGGGGCCGGGCCGTCGAGGCTCAACAGGACGCTCCCGTCGGCCCCCGAGTGGACGGTGACCCGACCGGGTCCGCCGGGAACGTGCTGCGGATCGCCCACCAGGAAGTCCGGGACGCCGTCCAGGTCGAGATCCCCCGCCGGCGCCACGGCGGTCCCGTAGTCGTAGGCGGCGCCCGGGAGGCCCGAGATCTCCAGCAGGATGGAGCCCGTGGCGCCCGACAGCACCAGCGCCCGGCCCTGAGGGTGGCCCACGGCGCCGACGACGAGCTCGCGCACCCCGTCGAGGTCGAGATCGCCCATCACCGCCAGCGAGGCGCCGAAGGCGATGCGGGTCGAGGGGGAGCTCACCTGCCAGAGCGCGGCTCCGCTCGCGCCCGAGATGGCCCGCACGTAGGACCGCGCCCCGCCGCTCCCCGGCTGTGGCGCGCTCGCGGCGACGTCGCCGAACCCGTCCCCGTCCACGTCCCCCAGCCCCGCGACCCTGTGGCCGAAGGCGTCGCCCGGGCTCATTCCGTCCACGGCCAGGATCGCCGCCCCGGTCCGGCCGGACCAGACCCGCACCCGACCGGTGTCGGCCCAGGCGCCGGGCTCGCCCACCGCGAAATCGGGGGTGCCATCGCCGTCCACGTCCCCGGCCGAGGCCACGGAGTTGTTCCCCGCCGGAACGGGCCAGGAGTACAGGATCCCCTGGGCCCCCAGGCAGCCGGCCAGGAGGAACAGCGGGATCGAGGTTCGTGCAACGCGCGCGATGGTGCTCATGGGAATGTCCTCTCCGCCACCGCTAGCGCAGCCGAGCCTCGAGTCCTACAGGGTTTTCCCCGTTTTCCCCCGGATCACCGGCCCCCTCGGCGGGAGCGACGCCCGAGCTCGACGCCCAGCGGCTCCAGGAGCTCGCGCAGGCTCTCGGCCAGCTCTCCCCGATCGGCATCGAGGAGGGCCCGGTACAGGAGATCGGCGTTGTCGGCGGGAGCGTTCCCCAGGCCGTCGCGGGCCGGGAGGCTCGGCGCGCAGCGCATCGCCGCCTCGCGGATCGCGTCGGTCGCGGCCTCCAGCTCGCCCGCCTCGGCGAGGATCCGGGAGCGTCCGGAGTGGGCCAGGCAGACATAGTGCGCGGCCGATTCCCCGTACAGGGGGTTGGCCTGGATCGAGGCGTCGAAGAGCGCGACGCTGCGCCCGTAGGCGGCGAGGGCGTCCTCGACCCGACGATCCTGCGCGCAGCGTTCGGCCGCCACCAGGCCGGCCAGGCCGGCGAACCAGTCGAGGGTCGCCGCGTGCTCCTCGGGCCGCGGCAGGGCCGCGTAGGCCTCTTCCAGGGCGTCGGCGCCCTGGTCCCGCAGGGTCTGGTTGCGCAGGTGCTCGTGCAGCGCCGCCGAGGCCGGGAAGCGCTCGAGGGCCCGCCGGATCGCGGGCGCCTGCGGGCCGAAGGCCTCGATCGCGTCCAGGAAGCGGACGTAGGCCAGGGCCTGCTGCTCGCCGGCGTGGGGGTGATCGAGCAGGAGCTCGAAGGCCGACCGGATGTCGGCGATCCAGTGGGCGGGCCACTCGGAGCCGGTGCGCATCGCGTCGTAGAGCTCGCGCGTGCGACCGTCGGCCAGGACCGCGAGCACCTCGGCGGCGAGCGGGCTGCCGGCCTCTCCGATGAGCAGGGGCAGGGCCTCGGCCGCGCTCTCCACCGCGCTCCGCTGGTCGTTCAGGAGATAGGCGGCCCACGCCAGGTAGCCCAGGGCGCGCCGGTCGGGCGCCTCCGGCGAGGTCGCCCCCCGGGCGCGGGTGCGCACGTCCTCCAGCAGGAAGGTGGGGTCCCGGCCGGCCGCGATCAGGGTGCGGGCGTAGCGCATCAGCGTGGCGGTCATCAGGACGCGCAGCTCGCGATCCTCGGGCGCGAGCTGCAGGTGGTCCTCGATCTCCCCCAGGCGCTCGATCAGGGGCTCGATCTCCTCCGCGGAGATGGGCTCCTCCTCGATCCGCGGCGAGGCCGCCAGGGCCAGGCGCCAGCGGTCGACGTCGAGCAGCCCCGAGCCGAGCTGCAGGCCCGAGAAGATCCGCTGCAGCCGCCGCGCGCGCACGCGCAGCTCGTCGTCCTGCGCGGAGAGGGACAGGCGATGCGCCGCGTCCACCAGGGCGGCGTGCTCCGCGGGGTGGCCGCAGCAGGCGCGGAAGGCCGGCACGAGGAGCTCCACCGGCGCCTGCTCGGGATTCCGCGCGAGGGTGCGGACGGCCTGCCGGCGGACGACGCCCGCCGCGTCCCGCAGTGCCATGTGCAGGATCTCCGGGTGCTGGGTCGGCCGCCGGAAGGAGAGGGCCTCGCCGGCGAGCCGCAGGCGCGTGGGGAGATCGCCGGCGGCGAAGAGGGACTCGAGGTGAGCTCGGTGCCCCGCGTCCGGGCTGGCGAGGAGCGCCCGCTCGTCCAGCTCCCCGGGTGGCGGGAGATCGCCGTCCGGGACGCCGTGCTGGCGCAGCGCCTCGTCCACGACCGAGAGGTCGTTCAGCAGGAAGAGGTCGAAGAGCACCTCGCCCTCCGGGTCCACCGCCAGGTGCCGGGGCGCCACCCGCTGGTCGCCGAACCAGCGCTCGAAGAGCAGGGGCTCGATGTCGACGTGCTCGGGGTCGATGAGGCGCCCGAAGCGGGAGTCGGCCAGGCGCCGGCCCCGATCGTCGCGGTCCCGCGGGTCGTGGTCGTCGGGCGAGGCCAGCACCGGGATGAAGCCGCGGGCCAGCTCGACGAACTCGGGATCCCGATACTGGAAGCGGGCCAGGATCTCGCTGGCCGGCTCGCCGTCCATATTGACGCAGATCAGGAGCGGCTTGCCGGTCGCCTCGACCAGGGCCAGGGCGTCCTCCAGGTCGCGCTGCCAGGGCATGAGGGGCGCCCGATCCGGCGGCTCCTCGGAGAGGCGCCGGCCCCAGTCCGGAGCGGGCCCGACCGCCGGCTGGCCGGCCGGGTCCTGGGCCGAGAGCCCTGCTGCAGCCAAGCAGGCCGCCAGTGCGGCCGATGCGATCCTTCGCATTCCTCGCCTCCGGTTCTCGAGGAGCTCAGAAGCTCCAGGCCAGTCCGACGCCGCCCCAGGTGTTGTCGCTGGCGATGCCGGCCGCGTCGAGGGCATCGCGCAGGTCACCGTCGAGGATGGTCGCGGCGTGCACCCGGACCACGAGCGACGCGCCCCCGCCGATCTCGCGCCGGAGGGTCGCCGAGCCGATCAGATCGGCGAAGCCCGACTCGTCGGCGAAGTAGTAGGCCGCCTGGTTCTCGTCGGTCCAGCCGAGGGTCGCGCCCAGCTCCAGGCTGGTGCGCTCGCCGACCTCCCACTCCCGGGTGACCATGCCGTTGACGTACAGCCCCTCGAGCTCGTCGAAGTCGTACCAGAAGGTCACCGACGGATCGAAGCCCAGCACGGACCACGCCAGGGTCGCGAAGGCCTCGGCCGTGGAGGGGAGGGCGCTCTTGGGGAAGTTGTAGCTGAAGATCCCCGCGGCGATGGCCATGCCGCCGAGCTGCCGCGAGTACCACGCGCCGATGTCCAGCTCCGAGAACTCGCCGCCCTTGCCGTCCGGGAGGGCCGCGTCGCCGGTGTCGTCGTCGAGGTCCAGGTTGCCCCAGATCAGGACGTCGAGACTGTGCCCTCCGCGGGTGGGCAGGGTCGCGCCCAGGTCGGCCTGCAGGACCCCCTTCTCGTTCTGGGGGACGCCCCGGAAGACGTAGTGGGTGGCCGCGGTCAGGCTGGCCGCGACCTGGGGTGGGGTGGCGGTGCTCAGGCAGCCGGAGAGGAGGAGGCAGGGGGACAGGCAGAGGATCGCTCGTCGGGTCTTCATCATGCGGGGTGGGGGCCGTTCCTCGGGGTGGAGAGCGCGCAGGGGTCGGCAGATTGCCCATTTCCGGCCGCCCGCGCGAGTTCCCACCGGCCGAATCACCGGGGCCGCGTGGACCGGCGTGCCCCACTCGGGCTCGTCAGGCCCGGCAAAGGCCGTTACGCCTCCGTAACGCCGGCCGCGTCGGGCGGTGCGCCCCGACCGCCCCGCGCGGCCCGGCACGGGACTTGCCTATCCGCCGTACCCCTGCGGCCAACGGCCCGCGGGATTCCGTGTACCGAACACGGACCGAGATACGGAGATGGCTCATGCTTCTCGAAGAGAGACGCCGTGGCGCGCGACTGGGCTTCACCCTGCTGGAGCTGCTCGTCGTCGTCACCATCCTGGCCATCGTGGGCGCCGGTCTCCTCGCTGCCTACGATGAGCTCGACGACAAGACATCCGAGGGTGTTTCGGCGCACACCATGGCCGGCGTCGATGCCGCCGTGCGCGCCTACACGATGTCCGAGCGGGTGATCCCCAACGAGCTGGACGCGCTGATCGCCGCGCCCCCTCCCGCCAACCTGCTCACCGACCCGGTGGACATCAGCGGCTCGGAGAAGGTGGCCCTCCTGCCCGGCAAGATCGGCGGCTCGAAGACGCTGGGGCCCATCGGCCTGACCCAGGGCCAGCTCGACGCCCTGAACAACGCCGGCCTGAGCCACCTGCGCTTCCTGGATCCCAAGGGGAACGACCCCGCCAGCCCGGCGCCCGGGAGCGGCGGGAGCGTGACCCTCGACATCCCCGACGCCGACGGCGGCCCGGCCGAGGTCGGCCCCCTGCTCGACATCGACATCCCGCACCGCGCCCACGAGGTGCCCCGACCGGGTAGCGGTCGGAACCGCGGCCGGGGATACGCCGGGCTCCTGGGCGTGAGCTCGCCCGTCCTGCAGTGGAACCCGGATCGCTCCGGCGGGGGCGGCATGTACGACAACACCAAGATCGGGGCCGGACCGGACGACGTCATCCTGGTCTTCGGGCTGGGCAACGACGCCAGCGTGGTGGGAGCCACGAGGGGGCGCACCCAGATCGCCTCGGCGCCCGTCTTCGGCAAGAACCTGAAGGGCGACTACGGCCGCTACCTGCTCCTCTACAACGTCGGCCCGCTGGGCGCCGAGTTCGACAAGGCCAAGCTGCAGATCGTGATGAACACGCACGGTGACTTCATCGACGAGATGATCACCGAGTTCAGCGGGCAGAAGAACTAGGCGGGGTCCCTCCGTCGGGTGGAGACCGGGCCACCCGGGGACCGAGGCGCGCCCGCCTCTCCCCGGGAGCGGTCTCCCGCCGGAGGCCCAGCTCATGCGAGCTCCCAGACGATCCGCAGGCGGCGCCCCGGTGCGCGCGCCCGCTCGAGCCGGCTTCACCCTCCTGGAGCTGCTCATGGTGGTGGTCATCCTGGCCATCGTGGGGACGGGATCCCTGCTCCTGACCCGCGACACCCACGCCGGCATCCAGGAGGACCTGGTGGCCCACGAGGCGCGCCAGATCCGCGAGGCCCTGCTGCAGTTCCGCCGCGACACGGGCTTCCTCCCCCGGCTGGGCCCCTTCGCGCTCACCAGCGATCCCCAGCCCGGGAGGGTGTCGCCCCCCGCCCAGGGCCCGACCTGGTTCCACTCGCCGGCCAACTTCCTCCAGCTCTTCGAGGAGCCGCTCGACGCCGCCGGAGCGCCGGTCATGCCCTGGGATCCCGACGTGGGGCGCGGCTGGCGCGGCCCCTACCTGCGCCAGGACGGCGAGGGCTGGGTCGTCGTGGGATCGGGCCTGCTCCCCGACGGCAGCGGCGATCCCGCCAGCGGCCCCCTGCTGCCCGAGCTACCGGGCCTGGCCGATCCCTTCGAGTTCCCGCCCGCCGGCCCCTGCTTCGTCTGGCGCCTGCTCGCGCGCGGCGCGCCCCTGGCCCGGCACGGCCGTCCCTACTACCTGCTGCGCGCCGAGGATCCGCGCTGGGTTCGGATCGTCAGCTCGGGCCCCGACGGGCTGTACCAGAGCCAGGGCTTCGAGATCGATCCCGGAAGCTGCGGCGACGACTTCGTGCTCCTCCTTCGATGAAGCCCGCAATCCACTGCCACGGCGCGAACCGCCTCCGGGGCCTGACGCTCCTGGAGCTGGTCCTGGTGGTCCTGATCCTCTCCACCCTGGCCCTGCTCACGGTGTCCACCGTGGACTCGGCCGACGAGCAGCTCCGCTTCGAGGACACCCGAACGCGCCTGGAGCTGGTGCGGCGCGGGGTGGTGGGCCGTCCCGAGGCGAGCGCCGGCGGCCAGCCCGTCATCGGCGGCTTCGCGGTCGACGTCGGGCGCCTGCCCCGGAGCCTGGAGGAGCTGCTCGAGCCGGTGGACCTGCCCGAGTGGAGCTTCGACGAATTGGCCGGACAGTGGGGCGGCTGGCGCGGGCCCTACGTCGCCGGCCTGCTCGAGCGGGACGGCCTCCTGAGCTTCCGCGACGGATGGGGTCGTCCCGTCGATCCGCTGGCCCCCGAGCTCCACGGCTGGATGCGCTTCGAGGCCCGGCCGGGCCTGGGGACGCTCGAGATGCAGAGCTACGGCTCGGACGGACGGGCGGGGGGGGACGGCTATGCCGCCGACTACCCGCCCGCCGGCGCCGAGCTCATCGTCTCGGCGACCGACCACCTGGTGAACGTCAAGTCGCTGGCCGTGACGGTCCTCTTCCACAACGGCGGTCCGGCGGCGGTCACACCGGGCAGCGTCCGGCTGCGGCTCCTGTACCCCGAGGACGGGTCCTTCGAGTGGCCCTCGAGCTGGCCCGCGACCCCCGCCGCCCGGGATGCCGTGGCCTGGCTCTCGGAGAGCCGGCGGGTGGGCGAGGTGGGCCCGGGGGAGTCGCTCCCGGTCGAGCTCTCCTTCCTGACGCCGGCGGGCGGGCCCTTCGTGGACAAGCCGGTTCCCTGGGGGCTGCGCTCGCTGGTCGTCGTCGAGGACGACACCGGAGCGCGCGTCGGCGGGGCGGCGCGGGCTCACCCCCTGACGCTCCTGCCGCGAGCGGCCGTCGCCGACGCGGACGACATGGTCTGGGAACTGGGGTTCTGACATGGCTCGATCGACGCCCGCCACGAGCTGCTCCCCCGCCATCCGCCGCGGCCTGGTGGTCGTCGAGACCGACGGCTTCGAGACCCGCGCCGCTCTGGTCCGGCGCGGCCGCAAGGGACGGCTCGCCGTCGAGGGGCTGGCCACCGCCCGCGGCAGCGACCCGCTGCGGGCCGCCGCTGAGGCCGTGGAGGCCCTGAGGAACGGACCCGCGCGGCTGCCGCGCAGGGCCATCGTCATCACCGTCGAGGCCACGCCCGCCTGCCTGGACCTGCCCCTGCGCCCGGGCGAGCGGCCGCCGCGGCAGCTCCAGAACGCCCTGCGCTGGGAGATGGAGCCGCGGCTCGCCCAGCGGGTAGGGTCCCGCCAGATCGGGTCCATCCTGGTCGGGCAGGGCGCGCTGGAGCCGGCCCGCGCGCAGGAGATCCTGAGGGGCATGGCCTCGCAGGGAGGCGCCGGCCGGCGGACCGAGGGGACTCCCCGCTTCGGCGAGCTGGCCCAGCAGCAGGGCTGGGTCGAACCGGGGCAGGTCGGCGAGGCGCTCGAGCTCCAGAGGTGGTTCACCGCCGAGGACGTGGATCCGACCTGCGGCTGGGCGGTGCACGCCCCGGCCGCGGGGGCCGGCGAGGCGCGCTGGCTGGTCGCCAGCCTGTGCCGCGATCGCCGCGATCGGTGGCGGGAGATGTTGCGGGAGAAGGGCCTCGAGCTCGCCGGCCTCTACCCGCTGCCGGGTGCCCCCCTGGGCGCCCTCCCCCCCGAGGCCTGGATGCAGCCCTCGATCTGCCTGCAGATCGAGCGCGGCCTGCTGGTGCGCAGCGAGACCGGCGCCGGGGGCGCGGCAGCCATCGAGCTGCACTACACCGGCGAGCAGGCGGTCTCCCCGGAGCGCTGCCTGGAGGTGCTCGGGGCGGGCGGCGCGAGCTCGGTGTGGATCTGCGGCGGGGCACCGGGCGTCGCCGACCTGGCCCTCGAGCTCTCCGCGCGCAACGGGCGCTTCGTTCACCTCCTGCGGCCGAAGACGGACCGCGCGCCCGAGGGGATCCCCCCTGAGTCCCTGGGAGCGATGCTCGGCGCCTGCCGCCACGCCCTGGGCGAGGCGCGCCGGGACTCCGTCGCCTGCGTCCCGCCGAGGGATCCGAGCCCGCCGATCCTCGCCCGTCCACCGGGATGGTGGATCGCCAGCCTGGCGGCCCTGGCCCTGGTGATGATCGGCGCCGAGATCGGGCTCGCGAAGCTCGCTCGGGGGGCCACCGACCGGGCGGGCGGCCTGGTGGAGCGCAGGGAGGAGCTCGAGGCCGAGCGCGACCGCGTCCTCGCGACCAACCGGGAGGGCCAGCGGCTGCAGGCGCAGCTCGAATCCGGGCGGTCCGAGCTGGGCGAGCTGCGCGAGCGCGAGGGCTTCATCCGCCAGCAACTCCTCGCCCGGGAGCGCGAGATCCCCCGGCGCGCCGTCTTCCTGCCCGGCGTGCTCTCGGCCCTGTCCCACACCGTGGGCGAGGGGGTGTACCTCACCCGGGTCCGGGAGCTCGACCCCTACGTCCTCGAGATCGAGGGCTGGTCCGTCTCGGACGAGGCCGCGCAGGTCTTCTGCAAGGCGCTGGCCGCGGCCGCGGTCGATCTGCGGCTCGGCGTGCTGGAGCAGTCCACCGAGCTGCGCTCCGGTCGGGGCGGAGCCGAGGCCTGGGGGTTTCGCCTGCGGCTCGGGCCGCGGGGGGAGATCGTCCAATGAAGAAGGCCAGACGAGCGGGCCCGCGCGAGCACGCGCTCCTGATCCTGCTGGTGGCGGTCCTCTGCCTGACCCTGGACGGCCTGCGGCTGTTCGCCCTCTCCACCGGCCCGTGGAGGAGGGCCCGCGGCGCGGACCGGGTCGCGGACATCACCGAGAGCGCGATCGCCGAGCTGCAGATCCCCGACGCGCTCGGCCCGCTCCCCGAGCGCCTCGAGTCCGAGCTGGCCGAGCTGGACGAGGAGCGAGCGGCCCGGCGGCGATCGCTGAGCGCTCTGGAGGCGGAGCTCTCGGCCGCCGCGCTGCCGCCCCGGCCCGAGGACCTGAACCTCGAGCTCGCCACCCTGGCGCGCGAGTGCGGGGTGCTGGTGTGCGGGAACGACCAGCTCGACGGACCGGAGCTCGCCCAGCTGAGCCGCTCGGGCCCTCCCCAGCGAGTCGACTCGCATGAGCTGTACCGGATCCTGACCCTGGATCGGCTCGACCAGCGCCGCTTCCGCCGCCTGCAGCTGCGCTCCACCTTCGCCGGACTGCACCGCTTCGCCGACCGCCTGGCCGCGCTCCCCCAGCTCGCGGTCGCCTGCAGCTTCGACGTCGAGCGGGACGCCGAGGCGGCCGGCGACTGGCTCCACACCCGCCTGATCCTCCTGGCCCCATGAGGAACGAGAACACAGCCGGCGCCCGCGAGCGCCTGGAGGCCCTCCTGGCGCAGTGCCTGGAGCGCGACGCCACCGACCTGCACCTCAGCTCGGGCATGCCCCCCCGGATCCGGGTGCACGGCCAGCTCGCCCGGCTCGAGGGCGCCGAGGCGATCGCGCCCGAGGAGGTCGAGGCCATGGCGCGGGCCATCATGAACGAGCGCCAGCAGGAGGCCTTCCGCGGTGAGCAGGCGGTGGACCTGGCCTTCTCCTCCCCTGGTGGCGGGCGCTTCCGGGTCAACGTCTTCCGCCACCGCGACGGGGTGGGCATCGCGTTGCGCCGCCTGGAGGAGCGCCCGCTGAGCCTGGAGCACTGGAACCTGCCCGAGACGCTGGGGGAGCTGGCCGAGGTGCGGGACGGTCTGGTCATCGCCACCGGCCCCACGGGCAGCGGCAAGACCACCACCCTGGCCACCCTGCTGGACCGCATCGTACGCGAGCGCGACTGCCACGTGATCACCATCGAGGATCCGGTCGAGTACCTGCACGCGAGCCGGCGGGCCCTGGTCCACCAGCGCGAGCTGCACACCGACGCCGAGAGCTTCGAGCGGGCCCTGCGCGCCGCCCTGCGCGAGGACCCCGACGTGCTGCTCATCGGCGAGATGCGCGACCTGGAGACCCTGCGCGCCGCGCTCACCGCGGCCGAGACCGGGCACCTGGTCTTCTCCACCCTGCACACCGGCGACGCCCCGGGCTCGATCGAGCGCATGGTGGGGATGTTCCCGTCCAACGAGAAGGACGCCGCCCGCCACCAGCTCTCGATGGTGCTGCGGGCGGTGATCGCCCAGCGGCTGCTGCGCCGCCGCGACGGGCAGGGGCTGGTGCCCGCGGTGGAGCTCCTGCGCGTCAATCCGGCGGTCGCGAACCTGATCCGCACGGGTCGCACCCAGCAGATCTACTCGAGCATGGAGGCCGGCGCCGCGGCGGGGATGCAGACCCTGGAGCAGGCCCTGGCCCGCCGGGTGGTGGAGGGCGCGGTCGAGGTCGAGGAGGCCCGCAAGCTGGCCCGCGACACGGGCACCTTCGAGCAGTGGCTGCGGGCGACCCGCGACCGCGGTCACCCGGGAGCCCGCGATCGCGATGCGGCGGGGGCGCGGCCATGACGATCACCGCCGACGAGTTCCTCGACGCCGCGGTGGAGACCGGGCTGATCGAGCCCGAGATCGGCCGCAGCGCCCTGGCCGACGGGAGGGGCGGCGAGGACGCGGTCGAGCGCCTCGCGATCCGCGGCCGCTTCCCGGCCGAGGCCCTGTACCGCGCCGTGGCCCAGACGCGCGGCCTGCCCTATGTCGACGCGACCGCGGTGCGACCCGCGGCGGAGCTGGTCGCGCGCCTGCCCGCCTCCCTGCTGCGTCGCTCCCGCATCCTGCCGCTTCGAGCCGACGACGGAACCGCGCTGCTGGCGACCAGCGACCCCGGGGACCGGCACGCCCTGGAGGCCGCCACCCGCGTCCTGGGGGGCGGGCTGCAGGTGGCCCTGCTCGAGCCCGAGGCGCTGGAGGGTCTCATCGATCGCGCCCTGGACGCGGGCGAGCCAGCGCAGGCGCCCTCCCAGGTGGACTCGGTGGGCCTGCTCGACCGGATCCTGCGCGAGGCCTACCTGCGCCGGGCCTCCGACGTCCACCTGGAGCCGCAACCCGACGGCCTGCGCGTGCGGGTGCGCATCGACGGGATCCTGCACGAGATCCCGGTCGGCCTCGGCCCCGCCGAGCGCTCCGCCCTGGTCTCGCGCCTGAAGGTGCTGGCCGGGCTCGACATCGCCGAGCAGCGCGCCGCCCAGGACGGCGGCTTCAACCACCGGCTGCCCTTCCTGGAGAACGCCGTGCTGGACATCCGCGTCGCCACCCTGCCCACCGAGTGGGGCGAGCGCGCCACCCTGCGCCTCCTGGGCGCCGAGAGCGTCGAGCTGGACATGGGGGCGCTGGGGATGTCGGCCGCCGACCTGGAGCGCTTCCGCGAGGTCATCCACGGTCCCTACGGCCTGGTCCTCCTCACCGGTCCGACCGGCAGCGGCAAGACCACCACCCTCTACGCCGCCCTGAGCGAGATCAACCAGCCCGGCATCAACATCCTGACGGTGGAGGACCCGATCGAGCGCCGCATCCCCGGGGCCAGCCAGGTCCACGTGGGGGGCAGCGACAAGATCGGCTTCGGCAGCGCCTTGCGGGCCTTCTTCCGGCACGACCCGGACGTGCTCATGGTGGGGGAGGTGCGCGACCTGGAGACCGCCGACGCCGCACTGAAGGCGGCCATGACCGGCCACCGGGTGTTCAGCACCCTGCACACCAACTCCGCCTGCGGCGCCGTGGGCCGGCTGACCGACATCGGCTGCGAGCCCTATCGCATCGCCGCCACCCTGCGGGCGGTGGTGGCCCAGCGGCTGGTGCGGCGGGTCTGCCCGCGCTGCGCGCGCTCGCGGGCGGCGCGGGCCGACGAGCTGCGCTACCTGGGCGTGGAGGAGGCCGAGGTGGCCGAAGCCCGGGGCTGCGCGAGTTGCATCGGCACGGGCTTCTTCGGCCGGATCGGCCTGTTCGAGTCCCTGTGGATCGACCGCGAGCTGGGGAGCCGGATCGCGCGCGGGGCGGGAGAGGACGAGCTCGAGGCCGCGGCCGGGGAGCGGCTGCGAACCCTGCGCCAGGACGCGCGCGCCAAGGTGCTGGCGGGCGTGATCGCGGTGGACGAGGCCATGCGGGCCACGGAGCTGGGGGTCTGAGGGCATGCCGCTCTTCGAGTTCATCGCCGTGGACGAGGGCGGCCAGGAGGTCACCGGCAGCACCGAGGCCGGCGACCAGCGCGGCGCGGTGGAGCTCCTGCGGGCGCGCTCGCTGCTGGTGGTGGACATGGAGGAGGTGGCCCGGGCGCCCGCGGCCGCCGGCGATCACGGCGCCCTCCGGCCCGCCCGGCGGCGGCGGGGCCGGCTGCGCGAGCGGGAGCGGGTGCTCTTCTTCCGCGAGATGGCGCTCATGCTCCGGTCCGGGCTGACCCTGCTGCAGTCCCTGGAGGTCTGCGCCCGGCAGAGCCCGCGCGCGCGCCTGGCCGACAGCCTCGAGCGCATGGCCCTCGCCATCCAGTCGGGCACCAGCCTCTCCGGCGCCATGGCCGAGGAGCCGCGTCTCTTCTCCCGGCTCCAGGTGAAGCTGGTCGAGAGCGCCGAGGCCACCGGCGAGCTGGACCCCACCTTCGAGCAGATGGCCGAGGAGATCGAGCGCCGCGCCGTCGTCCGGCGCCGGGTGCTCACGGGCCTGATGTACCCCTCGGTGGTGATGCTGGTGTCGCTGGGCGTGGCGGTCTTCCTGATCCTGAAGGTGGTGCCGCGCTTCGCCACCTTCTTCGCCCGCCGCGGCGTCCCCCTGCCGCCGGTGACCAAGGCCCTGGTGGGGGTCTCGGCCTGGATCCAGGCCAACGGTCCGCTGATCCTGGTCCTCGTCGCGCTCCTGGCCCTGACGGCCGCCGTGACCCGGCGGAGCGCGCCCGGGCGGCACCTGATGGACCGCGGGGGGCTCCGGCTGCCGGTCATCGGCCGGCTCCTGACCGTGTCCTCCATGTGGCGGCTGGCGCGCACCCTGTCGGCCCTCTTGAGGAGCGGCCGGACCATCCTGGAATCCCTGCGGATCACCAGCGGGGTCCTGGGCAACCGGGCCGTGGCCGCCAGCGTGGTCCAGGCCTCGGATCGGATCCTCGAGGGGCGGGACCTGGCCAGCAGCCTGGCCGGGGGGCCCATCCCGCCGCAGGTCCCGCAGATCATCGGCGTGGGCGAGCGATCGGGCGAGCTCACCAGCGTGCTCGACGACCTGGCGCGCTTCTACGAGCAGGAGCTCGAGATCAGCCTGCAGCGCCTGAGCTCCCTGGTCGAGCCGGCCATGATCCTGTTCGTGGGCGGCATGGTGGGCTTCGTCTACGTGGCCTTCTTTCAGGCGGTCTTCCAGCTCGTGAATCGGTAGGTGCTCCCCGGCAATCCCGTCAACGAGGAAATGAACATGTTGCACAAGCAGTGGATGGGACTCCTGACCCTCTCGATTCTCCTGGGAGCGGTGGCCGGCTCCAGCGGCCAGCAGGCCGACGCTTACGCCTCGCGCCTGCAGGAGCCGGAGCGCGATCCCTTCCGGCCCCCTCCCGACCTGCGACAGGCCGAGGGGCAGCGGCAGGGCGCGATCTCGGGCCTGCCGCGGATGAACCTCCGGGGCTGGGTCCAGGACGGCGACGGAGTCTCCCTGGCCCTGCTCGAGATCGACGGCGAGGGCACCATCGTGGTGCGCGAGGGGGAGGAGCTGCGCCTGCACCTGGCCGGGACCGGGGTCCCGCTGCGGATCCGGGAGATCGGGCCGCGGGGCCTGGTGCTCGAGGTCGGCGAGGAGCGCGACGAGGTGGTGGTGCGATGAGCGCGCCCGAGCCCGATCGATCTCGCGCGCCGCGCGCGGGCTTCCGCTGGGCGGCCTTCGCCCTGGTCGCCGCGGCCGGCCTGCTGGTCGCCACGGCCGGTGGCCAGTCCGTCGAGCTGGACCCGGGGGCGCCGACCCTCGGCGAGCCGGTCCTGCCCGGCGAGGACCATCCGCTCCGCCGGCTGGAGCTACGGGAGGCCCGGGTGTTCGAGGCCATCCGCCTGATCGCCGAGGTCTCCGGGCTGAACATCGCGGCCACCGAGGAGGCCCGGGAGAAGCAGGTCAGCCTCTTCCTCCAGGACGTCACCGCCGGCGAGGCGGTCGAGACCCTGTGCAAGGTCTCGGGCTTGTGGTTCCGCCGCGACGAGACCGCCCGCGCCCTGCGCGTGATGACCACCGAGGAGTTCCAGAAGGACCACGTCATCTACCGCAAGGACGAGATCCGCATCTTCACCATGCAGCACCCCAACGCGGTGGCGGTGGCGGTGTCCATCGAAGATCTCTTCGGCGATCGGGTGGTGCTCTCGCTGGGGATGGATCCCAGCGAGCTGGACTTCATGAGCGGCATGGGCGGCGGCCTGGGCGGCGGCCTGGGGAGCTACGGTGGACAGGGCGGGTTGGGCGGCTACGGTGGCTACGGGGGATCCGCCGGCTACGGTGGCTACGGCGCGGACCAGGGCTCCCTGGGCCGCTTCTCGCGCTCGGGCACGGGGGCGGGCCGCTTCGCGCGCGGCACCGGCGGCGGACGCGGCCAGTACGGGGCCTCCCGCGGCCGGACCGGTCGCGCCGGCGACCTCGAGTCCGAGGGGGTGGTGGACGAGTCCCTGACACCGGACCAGCTCGCCCGCCTGGAGGAACAGGTGGCCGCGGGGGGCGAGGTGAGCGGGGAGGCCCTGCGGGGGATCTCGCGCCGGGAGCCGCCCATCTACGTGTCCGTGAACCGGCAGCACAACCTGGTGGTGGTGCGCACCAGCGACGGCGAGATCATGGACGAGATCGAGCGCCTGGTCACCGAGCTCGATCGGCCCACCCCGCAGGTGCTCCTGGAGATGAAGATCCTCGAGCTCACGGTGGGGGACACCTTCCGCTCCATCTTCGACTTCGAGCTGGGCACCGGTTCGGACCAGACCGGCCCGCCCAGCGCCCAGCCGATCAACCCGCTGCTGCCCGACGCCGCCACCGCGCCCCGCAACGTCCTGGGGCTGGGCAACTTCCCCCTGGAGGGGGGCACCCTGGTGTACCAGTTCCTGAGCGACGAGGTGCGGGCGCGCCTGCAGCTGCTCGCCGGGGACAACCGCCTCAACGTCCTGGCCACGCCCATGGTGATGGCCTCCAACAACCACCCGGCGCGCATGTTCGTGGGGGAGGAGCGCGTCCTGACCACCGGCGTCAGCACCGACGTCATCACCCCCGCCACCGGCGCCACCTCGGCCTTCGTGCAGCCCATCACCGAGGTGCGCGACGTGGGCAACACCCTCTTCGTGATCCCCAAGATCAACGCCGACCGCACGGTCACCCTGTTCATCAACCAGGACTCCTCCTCGATCCAGGCCAAGAGCGCCACCATCCCGGTGGTCGGAGCCGCGGGCGAGATCAGCGAGTTCGCCATCGACACGGTGAACACCGCCACCCTGCAGGCCACCGTGGTGGCCAAGGACGGCATGACCCTGGCCATCGGGGGCCTGGTGCGCACCGAGATCCTCGACTCGCAGGAGAAGGTCCCCATCCTGGGGGACCTGCCGATCGTCAACCCGCTCTTCCGCCGGGAGGTGCGGGAGCGGCGCAAGACCGAGCTGATCCTGCTGATCACCCCGCACGTGGTGTTCACGCCCGCCGAGGCGCAGGAGGTCAGCGAGCGGCGCCTGCGCGAGCTCTCCCGCCATCCCTGGGTGGAGGGGGGCGACCGGGTCTACGAGCCGACCTTCGACGAGATCGAGAAGCGCAGCAAGAACGACCTCTGCCCCGGGGAGGGGGAGTGATGGGCGCGCGCCTCCTGGTCGTCGCCGGCGCCCTCCTGCTCTTCGGCTGTGCCTCGGTCGAGAGCGGAGCGACGTCCGGCGGGCGCTTCTCCCGGGGCGAGCTGATCGACGTCTTCGTGCGCTGGCGCGAGGCCGAGCGGCGGCGGGATCCCGAGCTGGCCGAGGAGGTCCTGCACTTCCGGGGTCGCCGGGATCGAGAGGCTCTGCGCCGGGAGCTCGAGGCCCTGCGGACCTTGCCCTCGGGCACCGTGCGGGCCCACTCCGAGATCCACCTCGCCGGCCATCCGCCGGACTGGGGCGAGGGGGAGTACCTCTTCCTGGAGCCCGCGGGCTCGACCTTCGCACCCCGCCACGCCCGGATCGCGCGCCGCGCGGACGGCTCGCCGGCGATCGCCTACCAGCCGCCCGTCCTGGGGGTGGCGGAGCGGCGCTCGCTGACGCCCGGGGAGATCCAGGGTCGCCTCCTCGACGATCGCCTGGCCTTCTGGCGGGGGCTCCAGGGCCGGGCCCTGGCGGAGGAGGTCCAGCGCACCCGCGTCCTGCTCGAGCAGGAGCTGGCGGCGGTCGAGTACGCCGCGCGCGCCGGCCTGCCCATGGCCCCGCTCGCGCCCGACCCGAGCGATCTCCTGGCCGAGCTCGCCCCGCTCGAGGCGGAGCAGGCGCGGCAGCTCATCGTCTCGCGGCTCGAGGGCTCCCGGTAGCGGTTCGACTCAGCCGAAGAGGACCGGGCCGAGCTGCGCTCCAGCCGCGTCATCTACACTCCTCCAAATGGACGACGAGGGCGTCCTGGCCAAGAGGGCGGGCGAATCGCCAGGCTGCGGCCGCCTACCGGCGATCGAGGGGACTCTTCACGCCCAGCGGTCCGCGGGGAGTGGGCGTCCTGGCCCCGATTGCCTACCCTGGATGAGTCCCTCCCCACCCGAAAGACGCGGAGACCCGGTATGAAGCGCTTCCTCGCCCTGCCGCTCGGAGTGGTCCTCCTGGCGGTGCTCGTCGTGCTGATCACGGGCGTCCTCACCCGGCCGCCGACCGGCGTCTCGCCGGCGGATGCGGGCGAGCCCGGCCCGGCTCCCGAGGCCGAGGCTCCGGTGTCCACGATCGCGGAGCTCGCCCCCTCCGATCTCGCGGTCGAGCGGGAGGCGGCGGAGATCGTCGAGGACGATTCCCCGGTGGAGGTGGAGGCCAGGCCGCGCGGAGGGCGGATCACCGTCCGCGGTACGATCGTCGTCCTCGACGCCGAGGAGGTCGAGCACCCCTCGGAGAACGGGAGCTTCACTCCGGTCCTCTGGAAGGGCAACACCGGGAGGCACGGTCCCTCGGTCGAGATCGTCGGAGGGCGCTTCGAGCTGAGCATGCGCCCCGATCGGCGTCTGGGCGTGGACGAGCTGAAGCTCGGCGATCGGGCTGCCCGGCTCCTGGATGACGAGCACATCGCCGTCGCCGAAGGCGAAGTCGTCGAGCTTCGAGCCGTGTGGCTCAGGACGACGATCCTGAGGGTCGTGGACGCGGAATTCCACGCCGATCTCCCCGACGTGGAGGTGGTGCTCTGCTCGAGCTGGAGGTTCGACGACATCCCCCACCCGGGGGACTACTCGCCGGAGGACGTCCTCTATTCCGGCGTCCACTCCCCCATCGAGATCGCTCCGGATGACGTGCCCGGGGAGAGGAGCAGGCTCGCGGTGCTCTGGGCCCGCTCGCCCGGCTACTCCTGGGGCCGCGTCCAGGTCGACTTCGAGGTGGGTGGTGAGCGGATCCTGACCCTCGAGGCCGCCGCCGAGCTCGAGGTCAGCATCCTGAACCTGGATCAGGGCCCCCCGACTCCGGGGGCGCCCGTGCCGCAGCCCGTCCTGCGCCTGCGCCCCCACTCGGAAGCCGAGGCCGATCCGCAGCCTTCCCTGGGCGGCGCGGAAGGCGTTTCGGTCGAGGTCCTCGCCGAGGACGCGGGCCTGGATCAGGAGGAGCTGGAAGCCCTGCTCCGCAGGGCGAGGGAGGAGCCTCCGCTCCGCGGCCGGCCCCTGCTGGAGGAGCGCCCCGAGGTGGACGGGCCGACCCTGCTGACGGGTCTGGTCCCCGGCGAGGTGAGCGTGAGCGTGGAGGTGGGGGACTGGTGGGAGGACACCCGCCTGCTCCTGGGGTGGACGACGGTCGTGCTGGAGGCCGGCCGACGGGCGCGGGTGACGCTGGAGCTGGAGGATCTGCCCATCTTCGAAGCGCCCGTCCCGCTGGCCGGCACCCTCTTCCTGCCGCCCGCCTGGGGCAAGGCCGGCCTGGGCTTCACCCTCGAGCCGATGGACCTGCCCGACGTCGACTACGAGGATCACATCCGCATCCGACGCTCCAAGCTGGAGCCCGTGGCCGGGCGGGAGGGCCTCTACCGCTGGTCCGCCGGCGACGTGATCCCGGGCAGGTACGAGGCCAGCTTCTCGGATCTCGAGCTGCAGCACGTGTTCCACGTTCCCATCGGAGGCCTCCTGAACGCCCACATCGAGATCGGCGAGCCCGCGGACGTCTGGGTCCACGTCCTGGACGGCGTCACCGGAGAGTCGATCCCCCTCGACAACGTGAACTGGACCTGCGAGCGCCCCACGCCGCTCAGCGGCGGCAGCCTGGGTTCGGCCCCGCCGGACGAGGAGCGCGGCGGCTATCGCTTCCGAGCCCCGGCCGGGCGAGTGCAGATCCACCTCTGGGAGGACGGCTACGAGTTCTACAACGAGCACCACGAGGTCCGGCCCGGCACCAACGAGATCACCGTGCACCTGGTGAGATCCTGCGGTCTGGTGATCTCGGCTCAGGAGGACGGCAAGCCCCTGCCCTACGACCTGATCGAGGATCACATCCAGATCGAAGAGGTGGATGGCCAGGGCCGGGGGCGGAGCTGGGGCTATCGGGGCGACGCGACGAGGATCGGCCTGACGAATCCCGGCCTGTACGAGATCCGCCTGGAGCCCCTGGAGGGCTACCAGCCGGTCGAGCCGCAGCACGTGCAGGTCCCGCCCGGCGAGTTCGTCGAGCACGTGGTGGTCCTGCACCGCATCCCGTGAGGGTGCGGGCGCCGCCTGACACGGCTGGTGGCCCTACTCGCCCCACTTCCGGTCGTTGCGCACGTAGCTTCCGGCCTTGAAACCCTCGAAGTACACCTCCAGGAGGGGGTGGAGGACCTCCTGGCCGCTGAAGTCCTCCTCCAGGCTGGTCTCGGCGGCGTAGGTGACCTGGGGGGTGCCGTTCACCAGGACGTGGTACCAGGGCTGGTCCTTGGGCGGCTGGGTCTTGTTGGAGAGGTACCACTCCTCGGGGGCCTGGCACGCGGCATCGAGGTCGACGACCACGCCCCGGTAGCCGTAGCGCCGGTGATGCACCAGCTGCCCTGGCGCGAAGCGCGCCGTCCCGTCGCCCTCGGGCCTCTCCTTGCGTCGGATCATGATCATGGCGCCTCTGCCCTCCGCTCGCCCGGCACCCGCGGGCCGGTCGGCTCTCGGCGCTCCTGATAGCTCGGATGCGAGCAGGGGGGCCGGCGCACGCCGCTCACCTCGAGGGCTCCCGGGATCGGCTGGACGAATCGCCCGGACCGGTCCCGGCGCGCGGGCGGGCCCCCGGCGCGGGCCCGCTCCGGGCGCGCTCTCCCCGGGCCCCGGGGGGCCCCGCGCCAAAGGGGGCGGGCCGGCTGGCCCCTAATGGGATGCGCGCTATCATCCGATCTTCTTCTTCGTATCCAGATCTTCTTTTCCGCAATCCATGGAGCGGCGCGGGGCCCAGGGGCCGCGCGGTGGTGAGGACGAGCGTATATGCAGGCTGCGCCTAGCTGGTTTTCGTGGGCCGTGGCCCTCATCCTGGCCGGAGCCTCGGCGGCCCGGGCGCAGAGCGGCCCGGAGGCCGGGCTCCGGTGGCCCGTCGTCTTCGCCCGGCTGCCGATCGACGCGCCGGCGACCCGCGAGGCGGGACGGGCCGGGGGCGTGCTGCGGGCCGACCATGGCGAGGGCGCCCGGATCATGCGCCTGGAGACCGACGGCCGCCTGCGGACCCTGAGCGAGGGCTTCCACAGCGCCTGCGAGCTGGACGTGTCCTTCGACGCGGAGCGAATCCTCTTCGCGGGCAAGCGGCGGGCCGGGGACGCCTGGAACGCCTTCGAGATGGGCGCCGACGGCGGCGGCCTGCGCCAGATCACCGCCGACATGGGCAACTGCCGCAGCCCCGCCTACCAGGCCACCCTCTACACCATCGTGTCCACCGAGCCCTGGTTCCAGGTCATGTTCGTCAGCGACCTGGCGGGGCGGATGAACGAGTACGGCTCGGGGGTCGCCACCCACCTGTACAGCTGCAAGCTGGACGGCAGCGGCCTGCGCGCGCTCACCGTCAACCTCAGCGACGACTTCGACCCCTTCCTGATGAGCGACGGGCGCGTGCTCTACTCGGCCTGGCAGCGGATGGACCTGGAGCGCGGTCCGGGCGGGCGAGTGGCGCTCTTCGGCGTCAACACCGACGGGACCGACGGCGCGCTCTACGCCAGCAGTCAGCAGGCGCGGCTGCGGCACATGGCCTGCGAGACCACCGGCGGGCTGGTGGTCTTCGTGGAGGCCGATCGGGTCGGCTGGGACGGGGCCGGCCGGCTGGCCTGCGTGAGCATGCGGAGGCCCTCCTCGCCCTCGCGGCTCATCGACGGCGGCGGGGACGCGCTGTACCACACGCCCTCCCCCCTCCCCGACGGAGCGCTGCTGGTCTCCCGCCGACCCGCCGACGGGAGCGGAGCCCACGGGATCTACCGGGTCGATCCCGAGTCCGGGCGGGCGGTGGCCGTGCTGGTGGACGACGCCCACCACGACCTGCACGCGCGCGTCCTCGCGCCGCGGCCCCGGCCGGACGGGCGCAGCAGCAGCGTCAACGAGGAGATCCCCACCGGCAAGCTGTACTGCCTGGACGTCCACTGGATCGAACCGGAGTTCCGGGAGCACCTCGAGCCGGGCACCATGAAGCAGCTCCGGGTCATCGAGGGGGTTCCCCTTTCGCCCGAGGATCGCTCGGTCTACCTGCCGGAGGAGGAGCGGAGCGCTCCGGGGGGGCCGGGCTCCTCGGAGCTGGGCCTGCCCCCCATCGTGCAGAAGCGACTCCTGGGCCTGGTCCCGATCGAGGAGGACGGCTCCTTCCAGGTGGAGATCCCGGCCAACGCCCCAATCCAGCTCCAGACCCTGGACGAGGACGGGCTGGCCCTCTTCAGCTGCGGCTGGATCTGGGCCAAGAACCGCGAGTGGCGCGGGTGCATCGGCTGCCACGAGGATCCCGAGCTGGTCCCCGAGAACCGCTACGTCCTGGCGGTCCAGAAGCCGGCCATGCGCCTCCTGCTGCCGCCCGAGCGGCGCCGCACGGTGGACTTCCGCCGGGACGTCATGCCCATCGTCACCGCCCGCTGCGCCGGCTGCCACGACGGGCGCGAGGAGCGGCCCGATCTCACCGACGGGGCCGCGCCCCCCTTCAACCGGGCCTACCGCACCCTGCTCGCGGCCCCCGAGGAAGGGGCGCCGGACGAGCCCGCGCGCGGCCGCTGGGTTCACCCGGGACGGGCCCGCACCAGCCCCCTGGTGTGGATGCTCTTCGGCCGCAACTGCGCCCGCCCGTGGGATCGGGAGTACGCGCCGGACGCGGTCGTTCCCACCATGCCACCGCCCCGGGCCACCGCGCTGACCGAGGCGGAGCGGCGCCTCCTCGTGGAGTGGATCGATCTGGGCGCCCACTGGGACGGCGCGACGGGCGAGGACCGTGGTGAAGAACGCGAAGGAGACGCGCGATGAGCTGTGTCCTGATCCTGCTGGCCTCGCTGCTGGCCGACCCGCAGGCCGAGGCGGCGGAGCAGCCGGCCCTGCCGACCTTCGAGAACGTCACCGAGCAGGCGGGTATCCGCTTCG
Source organism: uncultured Planctomycetaceae bacterium (assembly GCA_964615935.1). Lineage (GTDB taxonomy): Bacteria > Planctomycetota > UBA1135 > UBA1135 > CAZTTG01. Next base: position 45,140 of record CAZTTG010000034.1, read on the forward strand.
AGCATAGCTTCGGCGACCACAACCTGAGCAACATCGTGGAGGGGACCGGGCCTGGCGGGGTCTTCTTCGACTACGACGGCGACGATTTGCTGGACATCTACCTGCTCAACGGCTGCTGGACCAAGGGGGTCAGCGAGAACAAGGGCCGGGATCTGCGCGGGGAGCTCCACAACGCCCTCTACCGGAACCTGGGCGACGGCACCTTCGAGGACGTGACCGCCGAGGCCGGGGTGGGCGACGACGGCTTCGGCATGGGCGCCTCGGCGGCGGACTACGACGGGGACGGGGACCTCGACCTGTACGTCCTGAACTACGGCAAGAACGTCCTCTACCGCAACGATGGGAACGGGCTGTTCACCGACGTGACCGAGAAGTCCGGCCTGGGCGACCCGCTGTGGAGCCTCTCGGCCCCCTGGTTCGACTACGACCGGGACGGCGATCTCGACGTGTACGTGGCCAACTACCTGGAATACGACGCGGGCAAGTTCAAGGACGTCTACGCGGCGCAGAACTACCCAGGCCCGCTGAGCTACCGGGGACTGCCCGATCGGCTGTACCGCAACGAGGGCGACGGTACCTTCAAGGACGTCACCCGAGAGGCGAAGATGTACTTCGAGAACGGCCGGGCCATGAGCGCCGTGGCCACCGACCTGGACGACGACGGGTGGATCGACGTGTACGTGGCCAACGACGCCATGTCGAACTACTTCTTCGTCAACGGCGGCGAGGGCGTCTTCGAGGAGGACGCCGAGCTGAGGGGACTGGCCTTCGGCGAATCGGGGCAGGGGGCCTCCTCCATGGGGCCGGTGGTGGGGGACGTGGACCGCGACGGCGGGCTCGACCTCTACATCCCGGACATGAACTACGGCTGCCTCCTGCTGAACCAGGGGGTGACCTTCGAGGACGTGACCTCGCCGCACGGGCTGGCGGTGATCTGCGGCCAGTACACCGGCTGGGGCGGCGGGCTCTTCGACTACGACAACGACGGCTGGACCGACGTGTTCGTGGCCAACGGAAACGCCCACCACGAGTACACCGAGGAGGACGTCCTGGCGCGCAACGACGGCCAGGGCCGCTTCATCGACGTGGCCGACCAGTCCGGCGCCTACTTCCGCGAGAAGCACGTGGGGCGCGGAGCCGCCTTCGCCGACTACGACAACGACGGCGACGTGGACGTGCTGGTCCTGAACCTGGGCGGCCCGGCCCTCCTGCTGCGCAACGACGGCGGCAACCGCAACCACTGGCTGAAGGTGGTCCCCAGGCTGCCCGGGGGCAAGCTCGACGCCATCGGCGCAAGGGTGACCGTCACCGCCGGCAAGGCGCGGATGGTCCGGGAGGTGTTCGGCGTGACCGGCTACCTCTCCCAGAGCGACCATCGGGCCCACTTCGGTCTGGGCCGGGCATCCAAGGTGGATTCGGTCGAGATCCGCTGGCCGGACGGCAGCAAACAGAAGCTGGACGACGTGAAGGCCGACCAGATCCTGACCGTGGTCCAGGAAACCGAGTAGGGAGCGCAGAGCACATGCTTCGGATGATCACCTTCGCGACGGTTGCGGCCCTCTGGCTCTCGATCCCGCTGCGGGGTCAGGAATCGGGAGTCGCCGACGACCACCCGGTCTACGTGGGCACGCAGGTGTGCACGGGCTGCCACTTCGGAGCGGACGCGGGGCACCAGTTCAGCCTGTGGCGCACCCACCCGCACTCCCTGGCCTACGCCTCCCTGTGGAACGAGGACTCCAAGAAGATCGCCCGGCTCAGCGGCATCCCCGAGGAACCCCAGGAGGCGGCCATGTGCCTGGGCTGCCACGCCACCGCCTGGGACACCGAGGACTGGGAGCGCGACGACACCTTCCGCTTCGAGGACGGGGTGCAGTGCGAGCGCTGCCACGGCCCCGGCAGCGAGTACGCGCACGCCGAGATCATGACCGATTCGGTGAAGGCCAAGGCGAACGGGCTGCAGACCCCCACCGAGCACGACTGCATGATGTGCCACAAGGTGAAGGGGTCCCATGTGGCGGTCCTGGGCACGCCCGACTTCGACGTCGAGGCCGCGATGGAGCGCCTGGCCCACCCCATCCCCCGGCGCGGGGGCACGCCCGTGGATCCCCGCTCGAGGCCCGCGGGCGCCGGCGGCGGCGACCTGCCCGCCTTCACCGGCACGATGGCCTGCGCCGAGTGCCACGCGGGGCCGCAGATGGGCTACCAGTTCAGCCGCTGGCGGATGAGCCCTCACGCGCGGGCCTTCGCCGCGCTGGCCACGCCGGCCAGCTACGAGCTCGCCCGCGAGGCCGGCGTGCGGGGCAACCCCCAGGAGGCCGAGCAGTGCCTCGCCTGCCACGCCCCCGGGACCGACGAGCCCGCCCATCGCCTCCTGGCGGGCTTCGATCCCACCGAGGGGGTGCAGTGCGAGAGCTGCCACGGCGCGGGCAGCGCCTACTCGGCCGAGGCCATCATGCGCGACCCGGCGGCCGCCATGCAGAACGGCCTGAAGGCCGTCAGCGAGGAGACCTGCCTCGGCTGCCACGGGGACGCCCACGGCAAGCCCTTCGACTACCAGAGCGCCCTCGAGAAGATCGCCCACCCGACGCGGCTGGAGCGGACCGCCCTGGGGCCGCGGTACAAGACCCCGCTGAACCTGGCCCTGTCCCCCGACGGCGAGGAGCTGTACGTGGCCTGCGAGGCCTCGAGCTCGGTGATCATCATCGACGCGGTCTCGCGGCGGGTGACGGGCGAGATCGAGGTGGGCCGCCAGGCCACCGACGTGGTCTTCAGCCCCGACGGCCGGCGCGCCTTCGTGAGCAACCGCCTGGACGACACCGTGTCGGTGATCGACGTGGAGGCCCGGGCGGTGGTGGACACCCTGGCGGTGGGGGACGAGCCCCACGGGGTGATGCTGGACGCCGAGGGGCGCCTCCTGTACGTGCTCAACACCGCCTCCGATTGCGTCTCGGTCTTCGACGCGCAGACCCTGGAGGAGCTGCGCCGCCTGCCCGCCAGCCGGGCCCCCTGGGCCCTGGCCCGCTCGCCCGACGGCGCGCTGATCGCGGCCACCAACACCCTGTCGCGCTTCGTGCCCTTCCGCGAGACCTCGGTGTCCGAGGTGACCCTGATCGACGCCGCGCGGGGGAGGGTGATCGACCGGATCGACGTCCCCCACGCCAACCTCTGCATGGGCATCGACTGGCACCCCGACGGCAGCTTCGCCCTGATCACCCTGGATCGCACCAAGAACCTGGTGCCCATGACGCGGCTCCTGCAGGGCTGGACCATCACCAACGGCCTGGGAATCATCTGGCGCGAGGGGCGGGTGGATCAGGTCCTCCTGGACGAGCCCGATCGGTGCTTCGCGGACCCCACCGACGTGGCCATCAGCCCCGACGGCCGCTGGGCCTTCGCCACCAGCTCGGGCACCGACCGCGTGGCCGCGGTCGAGGTCGAGAAGCTGGTCTCGCTGATCGAGGGCGCCTCGGATTACGAGCGCGAGCACGTGCTCCCCAATCACCTGGGCAAGCCGACCGAGTTCGTCGCCGCGCACATCCCCACCGGACGCAGCCCGCGGGGCGTGGTCTTCACATCCGACAGCCGGACGGCCTTCGTGGCCAACGCCTTCGACGATTCGGTGACGGTCATCGACGTGGGCTCGCTCTCGGTGGAGAACACCATCGACCTGGGGGGCTCGAAGGAAATCGACCTGGTCCGCCGGGGCGAGCGGCTCTTCCACAGCGCCGACGTCACCTTCCACCGCCAGTTCTCCTGCCATACCTGCCACCCCGACGGCCACGTCGACGGCATCACCTACGACATCGAGCCGGATGGGATCGGGATCAGCCCGGTGGACAACCGCACCCTGCGGGGCATCTTCGACACGGCCCCCTTCAAGTGGGAGGGCACCAACCCCAGCCTGGAGCGCCAGTGTGGCCCCCGGCTGGCGGTCTTCTTCACCCGCATCGACCCCTTCGAGCCGGACGAGCTGGCGGCCCTGACCGAGTACATCCGCACCATCCCCCGGCCGCCCAACCGCTACCGCCCCCTGGGAGGCGAGCTGACCGCCGCGCAGCGCCGCGGCCGGGCGGCCTTCATGCGCACCCGCACCAATGACGGCCGGCTCATCCCTCCCCAGCAGCGCTGCGTCACCTGCCACTTCCCGCCCCTCTACACCGACCGCGAGGTTCACGACGTCGGCACCAAGATGCCCATGGACCGCGATGCCGAGTTCGACGTCCCTCACCTGAGCAACATCTACGACTCGGCGCCCTACCTGCACAACGGCATCTCCGAGACGCTGGAGGAGATCTGGACCCGGTACAACCCCTACGACCAGCACGGGGTGACCAACGACATGACCAAGGATCAGCTCAACGATCTGATCGAGTACATCAAGACCCTGTGAGGTTCAGATCCATGAGAACGGCAGCGAGACGGAACCTCACATTGGCGGCGAGCCTGGCCCTGGCCGGCCTCGGAGCGGCCGGCTGCGCCAGCCCGCCGGAGCCGGCGGGTGAGACGCCGGCCGCCTCGGGAGAGAGCGCCGCCCCCGCGGCCGCGGTGGAGGCCGCCGGCCCGCGCGCGGACGATCCCGGCCTGCCCTACGTCTACACGCGGTGGGAGCAGTACACCACCGCGGACGGTCTCCCCAACGACCACGTCTTCGCCGTGAAGGTGGACGGGGACGACGTGTGGATCGGCACCGAGGAGGGGCTGGCCCGCCTGAAGAAGTCCACCGGCGAGATCCAGAGCTGGGGCGAGGAGGACGGCCTGCCCTGGCGGGTGGTGGGGGCCATCGACGTCGACCCCGAGAGCGGGGACGTGTGGCTGGGCCTCTTCGGAGGCGGCCTGGCGCGCTTCAGCGGCGGGCGCTTCGACCACTGGCACCAGCTCAACAGCGGGCTGGTCAACGACGTGGTCTACGGGGTGTGCGTGGAGAACGACAACGTCTGGGCCGCCACCACCGCCGGCGCCAGCCGCTACGACACGGTCACCGGCGAGTGGACGATCTTCACCGAGAAGAACGCCCCCATGGAGGAGATCTGGAACTACGGCTGCAGCTATGACGACGGCCTGCTCTACCTGGCCGTGTGGGGCAGCGGGATCCTGGAGTACGACGTGGAGCGGGGCACCTGGAAGGACTACCTCGACCCCGACGGGGAGATGGAGATCGACCTGTACCGCGACGACGGCATCGTCCACGTCATCACCACCGGGGTGACCTACGTGGAGAAGACCCTGTGGGTGGGCACCTACTTCGGGGCCTGTCGCTACGACGGGCGGCACTGGCGGGGCTTCTACGCCCACGAGTGCGGCCTGCCCAGCGACTTCGTCAACGCCACCCGCGGTCGCAGCGCCGACGAGGCCTGGTACTGCACCGACAAGGGCCTGGGCGTGGTGGCCGACTTCCCCAGCGACACCTGGGTGACCTACTCCACCAACCACGAGACCCACACCGGCAAGGCGGTGATCCAGCGCGGGACCGAGGTGCTGGCCGAGCTGGAGACCTCGCCCAACCTGCCCCACAACTACACGCTGTGGGCGGACTTCGACGGAACCGACGTGTGGGTGGGAACATCCAAGGGGCTGGGCCGCGCCATCGGCGAGGGCTACTACCCCGGCCTGCGCGCCGCCGACGACACGAAAGAACGATAGGAAGGGCGGGAAGACGACATGACATCGCGAATCCGACGCACCGCGAGCCTCCTGGCGCTCGCCTGGCCGAGCCTCCTCCTGGCGCCCGCGGCGCAGGAGGCGGGAGACGAGCAGCCCGCCGCTCCCAGCCCGCAGGTCGAGCGGCTCCTCGAGGTGATCGACGTGGGCCCCTACGAGGTGCCCGCCCTGATCCTCCAGAAGGACGACAACTACGCCCGCTCCTCGGTGGACGTGGAGCCCTTCCGGCACGTCACGCCCTTCAAGGAGCACTTCCTGGAGCAGCTGGAGTACACCGGCCCGGGTCGCGCCATCCCCGAGCCCGAGGACCTGGACTCGGTCAAGCTGGGCTTCATCGGGCCGATCATGTCCACCGTCTCGGTGGCCACCGGCGGAAAGAGCCACGAGGAGTCGCTGGGCATCTCCATGCTGCGCGGCACCCAGCTGGCCGTCGAGCAGGCCAACCAGGCCGGCGGCTACCGGCGGCGCGAGCTCCCCTTCGAGCTGGTGATCTCCAACGACAACGGCCTGTGGGGCGCCTCGGGCAACGAGATCATAGACATGGCCTACCGGGACCGGGTGTGGGCCATCCTGGGGACCATCGACGGGGCCAACAGCCACATCGCCATCCGGGTGGCGCTCAAGGCCGAGATCGTGATGATGAACACGGGCGACACCGACCCGACCTTCATCGAGACCAACATCCCGTGGGTGGCCCGCTGCATCGGGGACGACCGGCAGATGGGCTACCTGCTCTCCGACTACGTCTTTCGCAAGCTGGGCTACACGCGGGTGGGCATCATCCGCGCCAGCAACCGCTACGGGCGCTTCGGCGTGCGCGAGGTGCGCGACACCGCCCGGCGCCTGGGGAACCCGGTGCTCCTGGAGATGGCCTACAAGGTCGGCATCGAGGACTACTCCCTGCAGCTCGAGCGGCTGCGCGACAGTGACGTGGAGGCCGTGGTCCACTGGGGCGACGGCGCCGACGGCGCCCGGATCCTGAACCAGATGCGCCGGATGGGCATGCGCCAGCCCTACTTCTCCTGCGACCGCTGCGTGTCCTCCGAATTCCTGGAGATCGCCGGGAACAACGCCGAGGGCGTGGTGTGCGGCTATCCCTGGGATCCGACCAGCCGTGACCCCGACCTGCTGGCCTTCCGGGGGGCCTACGTGGACCGCTTCGGGCTGGAGCCGGACACCTATGCCGTGCACGCCTTTGACGGGATGAACATGCTCATCGAGGCGGTGCAGCACGCCGGCCTGAACCGGGCCAAGATCCGCGACCTGATCGCCCACCGACCGGCCCCCTTCAAGGGCGCCAGCGGCCTGATCCCCATGAGCGCCTGCCTGGACGACCTGGGTGAGGTGTTCCTGGCCCGGGTCGAGGGCGGCAAGTTCCGCTTCTACTCGCGGCAGGACCTCGAGGTCCCGCAGGGGACGATCGCTCCCCGGGACCGCGCCAACCGCAAGACCGCGGGCGAGAAGTAGGACCGACGAGAAGGGCGCCGATGGGCCCTCGCCTCCGAGCCGCTTCGCTGGCCCTCGCCGCGGCCCTCGCGGCCCTGGGTCCGGGGGCCTGCCGCTCGGCGGATCCCGCCGGGCTCGAGCCGCACTACCGCGCCCGCCAGCGCGAGCTGGACTACGTCGGCCCGGGGCGCGAGGACCCGGCTCCCACCGACCGCGAAGAGGTCCTGCTGGGCTGGTTCGGCCCCAGCGACCCGCGCCACCCGAGCGCCGGCGGCGCGTGGGTGGCCGCCGAGCTGGCGGTGGAGGAGGCCAACCGGGAGGGCGGCTGCCGCGGCCTCCCCTTCCGACTCCTGCCGGCCTGGTCCGAGAATCCCTGGGGAACCGGGGTGCGGGACCTGGCCCGCCTGGCCTGGAGCGACGGGGTGTGGGCGGTGGTGGGCTCGCCGGACGGCCCCTCGGCGCATCTCGTCGAACAGGTCATCGCCAAGGCCCGCCTTCCCTTCGTCAACCCGATCAGCACCGACTCCTCGACCAACCTGGCGGGCGTGCCCTGGATCTTCTCCTGCGCGCCGCCCGACCACCTCTTCGCGCCGCTGCTCGCAGGCGAGCTGGTGGCCCGCTCCGAGGGGAGCGGCCTCGCCGTGGTCTCCTGCACCGACCACGACTCCCGCGCCGCGACCCGAGAGCTCCTGGCCGCGCTCGGAAGGGCCGGCTCGCAGCCCGCGATCCACCTCCAGTTCCGGCCGGAGGCGCTGGACTCCGCCTCGCACACGCGGAGCCTCGTCGAGATGGGCATCGGGGCCGTGGCCGTGATCGCCGGGCCCCAGGACAGCGCGGAGCTCGTCCGGGCCCTGCGCCGCGAGGGGCTGGAGGCGCCGGTGGTCGGCGGCGCGGCCCTGGCGCGCCGTCCCTTCGCCCGGCTGGCCGGTCCGGCGGCCGAGGGGGTTCTCCTGCCGCTGCTCTGGGATCCCGCGGCGGGGGGGGCGCGAGCGGAGGACTTCCGGCGGCGCTTCCGGGAGCGGGCGGGCGTCGATCCCGACTACGCCGAGGCGCACACCTTTGACGCCGTCGACCTCCTGATCGCCGCCGTGCGCCGGGCGGGCCTGAACCGGGCCCGCATCCGCGACGCGATCCGGGAGCTGGCGCCCTGGGAGGGAGTCACCGGCACGATCGCCTGGGACCCGACCGGGCAGAACGCGCGGCCCGTCCGCCTCGGCACGATCCAGGAGGGGGCGGTTCGGCGCCTGCGGTAGGGCTCCTGGAAATGGCGAGCGCGCGCACCCAGCTCCTGTGCCTGACGATCTCCACCGCGGTCTGTGCGGTGGTCGGATGGCGCGTGGCCGTGCGGCTCGACAGGGCGCCGGAGCTCCTCGACCGGGGGGAGGAGGTCCGTCGGCTCCTCGAGGAGCACGAGACCGGCGCTGGCGAGCCCCTCTCGGGCGCGGATTCGCCATCCGCGCCGATCTCCCTCGACATCCCCGAGGAGGTGGCGGAGACCCTCTTCGGGCTGTCCCGGCGCCAGGGAGGGTACGACCCGGTCCGCTACCTGCGGTACCCGCCCCACCTCGATTCGCCCCGTCCCTGGGCCGAGCACCCCGACGGGGAGTACCGCAAGCGCACCAACTCGCTGGGGATGATCGAGATCGCCGAGCCCGCCGCCCGGCGACCGGAGCTGCGGGTCCTGGCCACGGGGGACTCCCACACGGACGGCGTGTGCGCCCATGACGAGTCGTGGCCCAACGTGCTCGAAGCCCTGCTCCAGGAGGCGCAACCCGGCCGGACGATCGAGGTGCTGAACGCGGGCAAGGGGGGCTACAGCTTCTACAACTACCTGGGGGTCTTGCGCGACTTCCTGGACCTCGAGCCGCACGCCTTCGTGGTGGGGGTGTACGGGGGCAACGACTTCTACGAGGCGCTCCCCGTCCATCGCTACCTGCACGCCCTGCCCCCTCCTCCCACGATCCACCCCTCCCCCCGCTGGCGCGCCGCCGCGGCGGCGTCCGAGGCCGCCTGCCAGGCGTTCATCGGCTACAAGCACTTCCAGCTCGTGCCCCGGGACGTCGACCTGGCCCTGGAGGCCGGCTGGTACGCAATCGAGCGCATCCGACGGCTGTGCGCGGAGCACGGGATCGAGCTGATCATCGTCTACATCCCGGCCCTGGCGGAGGTGCAGTGGGAGGAGGCCGCCGGGGAGCTGGAGCGGGTGTGCCGCATCCTCGAGCTCTCCGACGAGGACCTGCGAGTCGCCTGGGAGATGAGTGATCGCTTCCTCGAGAGGCTCCGCCACGAGGGCCTCGCGGTGGTCGATCTGCGGGGGCCCATGCGCGCGCGCTCGGGACCGCTCTTTTGGCGCGGCGACCACCACATCAATCTCGCCGGCCAGGAGCTGGTGGCCACCACCCTGCGGCCGCATCTCGAGGCGCTGATCGAGCGCTAGCGCGGCTCAGGTGCCGTCGGATCGGTCCGGCCCGCGCTCGAGGAGCCTCCTCCTTCCGCGCAGGGCCCTGTAGATCGCCATCCCGGGGATCCGGGACAGGGTGCGGTCGAGACGGGCGATGCGGTCCTGCAGGTTCCTCTTCTCCTCCTCGAGGTTCCGGGCGTGGAGGCCCAGGTGCCCGCGCTCCTCCTCGACGTTGCGGGCGTGCCGGCGGAGCTGCTCGCGCTCGTCGAGCAGCTCCTCGCGCACGGCCTCGAGGCGATAGACCCGCGCGCGCAGCTCCTCCAGCTCCCCCAGGGAGTCGGCGCCCTGGATCTCGCCGACCCGTCGGGCGAGCTCCTCCGCGCTGGTCCAGCCGCGGGCCGCGCACTGCTCGCAGTGAGCGTCCAGCTCGCCGCTCAGGAGCCCCGCGCGGATCCGACGGGCGCGCTCGCCCCGAAAGGCCTCGTCGAAGCTCCCGGCCCGGAGGTTCCCGACTGGAGGCCCATAGCAGCACAGCGTCACCTCTCCGTCGGCGTGGGCGAAGAGCGTGTCCCAGGGATCCGTGCAGCAACGCGTGAGTATGGGCACCGTGGCCGCGGCGGTTTCGGGGTTCGCTGCCCGCTGGCGGGGGACCGTCTCCAGGCCCGACATCACGTTGAGGTCCAGCCCCAGCTCCTCGGCGACCCGCCGCACGTCGGCGATCGAGCGGGCTGCCCGATCCGGTTCGACCGGCGCGGGGCGGCGGAGGGGCGCCTCGCTCCCGGGCGACTCGGCGTGGGTGACCAGGCCGGCCAGGAAGAGCCCGCTGACTCCCTGGCGGGCGGCCCAGAGCGCGAGGGCCGGAAGCCCCTCCGCGGTGAGGTCCGTCAGGACGGCGCTGATGGCGATGTAGGGCTGTTGCCGTGAGCGGGTGCGACACAGCTCGACGAGGGCGCTCAGATTCCGCTCGAGCTGGATCAGCTCGCCTCCCCGTCGGATCGAGGCAAAGAGCTCCGGATCCGCCGTGTCGCAGCTCACGTCGATCTTGGCCATGCGCGAGAGCACGTCGAGCTCCTCCGGACCGAAGGGGCGGGCCATATTGGTCGACAGAGACAAAGTGAGGCCGCGCTCCATCAGCCGGCGGGCGGTCCGATGCCAGCCGGGCAGGATCGTGGTCTCGCCGTGCCCGCTGATCTGGACCTCCCGGGGGTGGAGCCGGATCAAGGGATCCAGCCAATCCTCGACGAGGCCACCGAGATCCTGGGCCCGGTAGTCCGACTGGTTGACGGCGCAGTAGACGCACCGCAGGTTGCAGCGCGAGGTCAGCTCGATGATGGCCAAGCGCGGCCGGGCGTTAAACAGGTCGAAGGCTGGCATCCTGGCCGGTCCCACCGCGATGACCGCGGGGAGACGGCCATCCTACCACATCGCCCGGGATGCAGGCTGTCGGCCGGATGTCCATGGCTCCGTTCGACCGCGGACGGGCCCGACGCCCGGTACCGGTTGCGCAATCGCGCCCCTCGTGATGAGCTGGGGTCGAGCCCGCGGGCCGGGGAACCGGATGGTACGCAACGATCTTCCAGAGGCCGGCCGCCGGCCTGCACCGAGCGGGAGCTGGGCATGAACTGCCGGGCGGCCAACCGCTTCTACGTCCAGGCCAACGGCACGATCCCCTGCAACTGCGACATCGGGGAGAACATCACCCTCTTCGCGCCGCCGCTGGACGATCTCGGCGCCTTCGACTTCATCGCGGACGGCTACAACGGCCCGCCCTTTCGCCGTCTCCGGGAGAGCTTCCAGAGGGGCGAGCCCTATCTGGAGTGCTGCGAGAGCTGCTTCTTCTTCTCACCCACCGAGGAGTTCGGCCATCACGGCGTGGACGGCCGGCTGGAGGAGATCGAGGACCTTCAGGTCGAATCCTCCTTCCTGTGCACGATCGACTGCGAGGCCTGCGTGCCCCGGGACATCCGCCGGGATCCCGAGCGGTCGCCTCTGGGCCGAGGGCCCTACAACCTCCCCGTGGAGGTCTTCGGGAAGCTGATCGACGACCTGGTGAGGGGCGGGATCCGGGTCGGCGAGTTCAACTTCGGGGGGAGGGGCGAGCCCCTGCTGCACCCTCGCTTCGGCGAGCTGCTCACCCTCGCCCGCACGTACTACCCGGATGCCCTCTACACGGCCTGCACCAACGGGAACATGAGGTTCTTCCCGGGGATCATGGACCTGGACTACCTGAGCGTCAGCATCGACGGCGCCCGGCCGGAGTCCTACGAGCAGTACCGGAAGGGCGGCCGCCTGGAGCTCGCCTTGAAGCTCATCGAGGACATCGCCAGGAGCCGGAGGCCGGGGATCGCCGAGAGCGTCATCCCCGAGCTCTCGGAGCATCTCCGCCGGAAGGGTCGACCCATCCTGCGGTGGAAGTACCTCCTGTTCGAGCACAACGACTCCGAAGAGGAGACCGTGGAAGCCCAGGAGAAGGCCCTGGCCCTGGGCGTGGATCAGATGGTGTTCTATCTATCCCACACCTGGAACCGCTCCAGGAAGTACACGTCCACCCGGCAGATCGAGGAGCTGGCGCTGTTCCAGGTCTTCGAGGGCAAGCGGGTCTTCTTCAGCAACGTCAACCCGGAGGTGGACAACGTGGAGCAGTGGGAGGACGAGGGCCGAAGGAGGGGCTGAGCTCAGCCGGGATGGCGCTGGTTGTGGCCGGTCGCCTCCTGCCAGGCTCGGGCGAGGACCAGCAGCCCGGCCTCGCCGAAGAGCCTCCCGGTGAAGGAGATGCTGAAGGGAGTCCCGTCCTCGCGGAAGCCGCAGGGGGCGACGAAGGTGGGGTGGCCGGTCAGGTTGGTCATCGCCAGCAGGTCACCGGCGAAGCTGGGGTGGACGATGGCGTCCACGCCGGACAGGGCCCGGCGCAGGTCCTGCATCAGGAGGGTCCGCAACCGCTGGGCGCGGATGTACTCCACCGCCGGGATCATCCGCGAGGCGCGGAACACGTTGGGCCAGGCCCGCCGGATCTGACGCACGAGCTCGTCGTCGCGGCCGCTGCGCGTGAGCTCGTCGAAGGCCGTCGCGGCTTCGGCGTTGAGCAGCAGCATGATGTCTCCCACCGGGTGATCGGGGAGCTCGAGCTCGACGAGCTCCACCCCGAGGGCCTCCAGCTCGGCGAGCACGCTCCGGCGCGGATCGCCCTCCTCGAAAGCGCCGGCGGGCACGCCCACGCGCATCCCCTCGACGTCCATCTCCACGGGCAGGGCGAAGCCGCCGGCCAGGGTGGTCGGGTCGCGGGGATCCACCCCCTGGATGGCGTCGAACACGATGGCCGCGTCCAGGGCCGAGCGGCAGATCGGGCCCAGCTTGTCCAGCGACCAGGAGAGCGCCATGGCTCCGTGGCGGCTGACCCGGCCGAAGGTCGGACGCAGGGAGGAGCAGCCGCAGCGGTCGGAGGGCGACACGATCGAGCCCCAGGTCTCCGAGCCGATGGCGAAGGCCACCGCCCCGGCGGCCGTGGCGGAGGCCGGGCCGGCCGACGACCCGCTGGAGCCCTGCTCGGGATTCCAGGGGTTGCGCGTCCGGCCGCCGAACCACACGTCCCCCCAGGCCAGCGCTCCGAGGCTCAGCTTGGCGATCAGCACGGCGCCGGCCTCGTCGAGCCGCTCCACCACCGTGGCGTCGAGGTCCACGACCTGGTCCTCGAACGGCTTCGCGCCCCAGGTGGTGGGATGACCCCGAACGGCCAGGAGGTCCTTCGCCCCCCAGGGAATCCCGTGCAGGGGACCGCGCCACCGTCCATCCGCGAGCTCCCGATCGAGCTCGCGCGCCTGCCGCAGGGCGCGCTCCTCGGTGAGCGTCACGACGCAGTGGAGGGTCTCGTCCAGCCGGCGCAGCCGGGCGAGGTACATGCCGGTCAGCTCCTCGCAGCTCACCTGGCGCGAGCGGATGAGCGAGGCCAGGGTCGCGATGTCGGCGAAGGCCAGGTCCTCGAGGTCGTCGGGGCGAGCCACCTCGGGCAGCACCAGCTCCCCGCCGCCCCAGGCCCGAAGGTCTCCCTCCACGGGTCGCAGGAGGCTGGCGTCCAGGATCAGGGCCGGCGGGACCGAGTTGTCCAGCGGGACCGCCTGCATCCGCTCGTAGGACCGCCGGTTCTCGAGGACGCGCCGGACCATCAGTTCGATCTCGGCGTCGGTCAGCTCCAGGCCGATCAGCTCGGCCGCGGCGCGGATCGACTCCGCCGGGACGGGGGCCGGCTCCCGGCCCTCGGCCTGGGCTTCCTGGAGCGGGGGAAGGGAGAGCGCGACGAGCAGGAGGAGCGGCGGCATCATGGCCGCATCGTACCTCGGGGAGGCCGCGCGCTCATCCCATCTCAGTCGAGCATGTAGGCGAACCCGAGCGCCGAGAGCTCAGGAGTCAGCAGGGTCTCCGTGTTGGAGACGAAGGTCACGCGGAACTGGAAGAAGCGGGCCGTGTTGATCTCCGAGATGTCGCTCTTCCAGGTCGCGTCCCCGTTCAGGAAGGTGGGGGAAATGGTGCAGCCGCAGCCCGTCGGACCCCCGTTGAGGGTCTTGTGGTCGCCGTAGGCGTCGTAGTTTTCGGCGTTCTCCTGGTCCCGGTTGGTCCAGCCACCGCCACCGCTGGAGGTGACCGTGGTGGCGCCCCGGAAGGCCAGCACGACCTGCGTGCCGGAGGGCTGCTCCTGGGGCGCCGGCTCCACGGTGGGCGCGGAGAAGGTGGCCCGCCGACCGCTGCCCACGTCCATCCACTTGGAGACCACCCGGGATGGGCCACGGGAAGAGGGCCGTCCCGGTGCTGGAGGTGAACAGATCGATCGGGTTCACCGTGTAGCCCCGCGCCTTCTGG
>CAZTTG010000035.1:0-57742 GCA_964615935.1 uncultured Planctomycetaceae bacterium
GAGGCCACCTGACGGCCTGGATCGACGGCGCCCGCGGAGGGGCTTGAGGGTTTTCCCCCTCCCGCTCCCCTGGGCCCGGCCTGTTGCCGACCTGCAACATCTTCCCGGAGCGGGTAGGCTGGCGGCCGCCGCCCCATGGTCTTCACCACCCCCTTCTTCCTCTTCTACTTCCTGCCCCTGGCGCTGGGCGTCTACTACGCCCTCCCGCGGTCGCTGCGCAACGGCTTCCTGACGCTGGCCAGCTACCTGTTCTACGGCTGGTGGAGCCCCTGGTTCGTCAGCCTGATGCTGGCCTCCACCCTGATCGACTACACCTGCGGGCGGGTGGTGAGCGCGCCCGGGGCTCCGCCGGCTCGCCGCCGCGCCGCGGTGGCCGTCTCGGTGGTCGCCAACCTCTCGCTGCTGGGCTTCTTCAAGTACTTCGTCTTCGCCCAGGAGAACCTCAACCGGGCTCTGGAGCTCCTGGGCGCCGAGACCTTCGCGGTCTTCGAGGTGGTCCTGCCCATCGGGATCTCCTTCTACACCTTCCAGTCGATGTCCTACAGCATCGACCTCTACCGCGGGCACGCACCGCCGGCGCGCAGCCTGTCGGACCTCGCCTGCTACGTGGCGCTCTTCCCCCAGCTCATCGCCGGGCCCATCGTGCGGTACAGCCACCTGGCGGACCAGCTCCGCCGGCGCCCCGAGCGGGCCGAGCTCCTGGCCGAGGGAGCCCTGACCTTCATGGTGGGCTTCGCCAAGAAGGTGCTCATCGCCAACACCATGGCGGAGATCGCCGACCTGTGCTTCGCGGCCGAGGCCCTGCCGGCGCACGTGGCCTGGTTCGGGGTCACCGCCTACGCCTTCCAGATCTACTTCGACTTCTCGGGCTACTCGGACATGGCCATCGGTCTGGGGGCCATGTTCGGCTTCCGCATCCCCATCAACTTCCGCTCCCCCTTCCGGGCCGAGAGCATCACCGAGTACTGGCAGCGCTGGCACCTCTCGCTCACCTCCTGGCTGCGCGACTACCTGTACATCCCCCTGGGGGGCAACCGCCGCGGTCCCCTGCGCACCTACCTCAACCTCCTGGTGGTCATGGTGCTGGGCGGGCTGTGGCACGGAGCCGCCTGGAACTACCTGATCTGGGGCGCGCTGCACGGGCTGGTGATGGCGCTGGAGCGGATGCGCAGCCGGAGCGCGCCCTACGCCTTCCTGCCGCGGCCGGCGCGGGTCCTCCTGACCTTCGTGCTGCTCGATCTCCTCTGGGTGCTCTTCCGCTGCGAGAGCGCGCAGGAGTCCCTGCGCTTCCTGGGCGCCATGTTCGGCGGCTCCGGAACGGAGGCGGCCGCGGCGGTGACGGCCGGGAGGGCTTACCAGACCTTCAACGTCCTCGCGCTGGCGCTGGCCGCCGGCCTGGTCTGGTTCGGCACCGAGACCGTCGAGCTCGTCCGCCGGGCCGCGGCGCGCCCGACCCTGGCGCTGGGCGTCTTCGGCGCCTTCCTGCTGGCGGTGGTGGCCATGTACTCCCAGGCCGAGAACCCCTTCATCTACTTCCGCTTCTGATCCATGCACCCCCTCGTCCGCCGCCTCATCCCCCTGCTCTTCCTGGGCGCCCTGGTCGGCGCGCCGGCGGGGCAGGCCGCCTGGGAGCTCTCCCGCGGGGGGCGCGTCCAGGTGCTGGATCTCTTCGGTCCGATCGAGAAGGAGCGGCGCCAGGCCTTCGAGGACGAGCTGCGCCGCGTCTCCTTCATCCGCGAGGTCCTGGTGCCGCGGTACCAGGAGGCGCTGGTGGCCCTCTTCCAGCGGGGCACCGAGCGGGCCGAGCTGGGGCGCGACGGCTGGATCTACTACAAGGACGACCTCGACCTCGTCACCGGGCCCGGCATCCTCCAGCCGGGCATGGCCGGACGCGCGGCCCTGGACGCGATCGTCGACTGGCGCGACCGGCTGGCCGAGCGCGGCGTCGTGCTCCTGGTGGTCCCCGTGCCCAACAAGGCCTCCGAGGCGCCCGAGGCCATCCAGCTCCCCCACCGCCCCGGCTGGACCGCCGGCCTGGATCCGGCGGAGATCGCGGTCTGGACCCGCAACCCCGACCGCGAGGCCTTCCTGCGCGAGCTCGAGCATCGGGGAGTCGAGGTCTGGTGTCCCGGGGCGGCCGAGGCCGGCCCCCCGATCGAGTACCTGCCGCGGGACACGCACTGGACTCCCGAGAGCATGTCGCGGGTCGCGGAGCGCCTCGCGGGGGAGATCGAGGGCCGGGTGGGGAGCCTGCGCGGGGCGGGAGACCCGTGGCGGGTCGAGCTGCAGCGGACCCACGGCCTCGGCGATCTGGTGAGCATGCTCGGCCTGCCGCCGGAGAGCCGGGCCTTCCGCCCGATGCAGGTGGTGACGCGCCGCGTGCGGCACCGGGAGACCGGCGAGGACTTCCGCTCCGACCCGCGGGCCGAGGTGCTGCTCCTGGGCGACAGCTTCGCGCGCGTCTTCAGCGACCCGGAGCTGGGCCTGGCCGGCTCCGCGGGGCTGGCCGAGCACCTCGCCCTCCACCTGCAGTGCCGGCTCGACGTCATCGCCATCTCGGGCGGGGGCGCCAGCGAGACCCGCGAGACCCTTCGACGGCGGCCCGGCGGCCTGGACGACAAGCGCATCGTGGTGTGGCAGTTCTCCATGCGCGACCTCGCCGGGGATCCCGGCCGCTGGAGCGCGGTCCCGCTTCCGCCCCCGGGCGAGGCGGCGCCCGCTCCCCGCCCGGAGGAGGCCGGCTCCCGCCTCGAGGTCCTGGCCGAGGTGGTGGAGACGAGCTGGGTGCCGGAGGGCTTCGACTACGAGCTGTGCCTGGCGATCAGCGAGCTGCGGGTGCTCGAGGTGATCTCGGGCCAGCCCGAGGCGGGTCCCCTGTGGGTGGCCTTCGCGGCCGTCCGGGATCGCGAGCCCACCCGGGCCGCCTCGCTGCGGGCTGGCGACCGCCTGCGCCTCTCGCTCGAAGACCTGGAGCTCCACCACGACCTGGAGAAGACCGCCTGGGTGGACGACACCGACGCCGGGCGCCGGATCTACTGGCCGCTCGAGTGGGAGGAGTCGCGCTAGACCTACAATGCGCAGCCGAAAGGAGCGCGGATCCATGAGGAGCACGAGCATGCGGACGGCGGCCCTGGCCCTGGGAGGGGTCCTCCTGAGCGTCGGCGCGGCGGTCGCCCAGGAGCGGCCGCCCGGCCCGGACCCGATCGAGGCCTCACTGGAGCGCTGGCGCTCGATGCGCTTCGGGATGTTCATCCACTGGGGGCCGGTGTCCCTGAAGGGCACGGAGATCGGCTGGTCCCGGGGGACGAAGGTGCCGCGCGAGGAATACGACGCGCTCTACGAGAGCTTCGACCCCGATCGGTTCGACGCTGCACAATGGGCGCGCATCGCCCGGGAGGCCGGCATGAAGTACGTGGTGCTGACCGCCAAGCACCACGACGGCTTCTGCCTGTGGGACACGCAGCAGACCGATTACGACGTCATGGCCTCGCCCTTCGGCCGCGACGTGGTCGGCGAGCTGTCGGCCGCCTGTCGGGAGGAGGGCCTGGCCTTCGGCACCTACTACTCGATCCTGGACTGGTACCAGCCCGACTACAACACGGCCGGCAGCCACGGCGGCCCGGGCTTCGAGCTGCCCCCGGGGCTGGAGCCCGACATGGACCGCTACCAGGCCTACGTGCACTCCCAGATCCTGGAGCTGTCGCGGAGCTACGGCCCCCTGATCACCTTCTGGTTCGACGGCGAGTGGGAGGAGCCCTGGAGCCCGGAGCGCGGCGAGCGGCTCTTCAAGTTCTGCCGTCGGCTGGACCCCGCCGCGCTGGTCAACAACCGCGTCGGCAAGGGCCGCGAGGGCATGGCCGGGACCACCGCCCAGACCGCCGCCAACCCGGGCGACTACGACACCCCCGAGCAGCGCATCGGCGCCTTCGAGGACCGGCGGCCCTGGGAGACCTGCATGACGATCTGCCAGCAGTGGGCCTGGAAGCCGGAGGACGAGCTGAAGTCGCTCGAGCAGTGCGTCCATACCCTCGTGCGCACCGCCGGCGGCGACGGCAACCTGCTGCTCAACGTCGGCCCCATGCCCGACGGCCGCATCGAGCCACGGCAGGTGCAGCGCCTGAAGGAGATCGGCGAGTGGCTCTCCGCCAACGGCGAGAGCATCCACGGAACGCGCGGCGGCCCCTTCCGCCCCGGCGACTGGGGCGCCAGCACCCACAGGGAGGATCGGGTCTTCGTCCACGTCCTCGCGTGGGAGGGCGACCGGATCTCCCTTCCGGGCCTGGATCGGGCCGTCCTCTCGGCCTCGCTCCTGGCGGGCGGAGCGGAGGTGGGCTACGAGCAGACCGAGGAGGGGATCGCCCTCTCACTCGAAGCTGCGCGGCGGGACCCGGTGGACACCGTGGTGGTCCTGGGCCTGGACGCTCCCGTAGGGGACGCGGGCCCTGTCGATCGCCGATAGGCGACCCGAATTCGATCCGCCAGTCTCTCGTCATACGCCATCTTTGGAGTCCTTCGCAGGAGAGCCGCTCCGCCGCAGCGGCCGATCCCAGTAGACCATGCGGCCGTACTGCGCGAATCCCTGCCGCGCCACGATGGGCGCCGAGGTGCCCACGCGCGCGTAGAGTCCCACCATGCGGAAGCCCAGCTCGTGGGCGCGCGCGACGCGGGCGGCCACCACTGCCGAGTAGGCGCCGCGGCCCCGCGCCTCGGGCACGGTACCGCCGGCCCACAGGAAGCCGAAGCCCAGCTCGGGGTAGAGGTTCATGCCGCCCGAGGCCAGGGGATCGCCCGTCGTCTCGTCGTAGGCCACGCAGCGGAACACCCGGGCTTCGGGCTCCGTGCAGCGGGCCAGGTCGTCGCGCAGCTCGGACTCCGTGCGATCCAGGGGGCCGCCGAAGGCCCGATCGACGACCGAGGTGCAGTCCCGCAGGCGCTCGAGACCGTCCACCGGCCGGACGAGGATCCCCGGCAAGCCGCGGGGGCGGAAGGTCTCGACGTCGGTGGCGTAGGCGAAGTGCTCGTGCGCCGGCAGGTATCCGGCCGCGTCCAGGGCCGCCTCCAGCGGAGCCGTGTCATAGGTCCCGGGCACCAGCCAGCGCGAGAGCACCCCCGCGTGGGCCGCGTCCACCTCCCGCACGAGCTCCGGCAGTCGCTCGGCCGGAGCCCGGGTGCGGGCCACCGTGTTCAGGTAGGGCACGTCCCGGGCGCAGCGCGCGTAGAGGATCTCCGGTCGGTCGCAGACCTCGGCGTCCTCGGGCAGCCAGAAGAAGTCCCACTGGGTGCGCTCCAGGATCGCGTCGGGGCCCGGGTCCATGGGGCACAGTATGCCCGATGGACCGGGCTCAGTCGCACCAGGTGACCCGCAGCGCGTCGGAGAGGCTGGTGCCGAAGCCCGCCGGATCGGCGGGATCGCGTCCCCAGCACTGGAAGTGCTCGTCGGCCCCTGGCACCTCGCCCGAGATGTCCAGCATCCACCGGCCGAAGCCGCCGGAGTCGAGCTGCAGGGGCGTCCCGCGCTGGATCGGAGGCAGGACGCACAGCCAGCCGCCCTGGAAGGGCAGGGCGTTGGGGCCCGCGCCCCAGAAGGCGATGGCCGGCTTGCCCGGCACCATGCCCGAGACGTTCACCTCGAAGTCGCCCTGGCCCACGCTGCCGGCTCCGCTCCAGCCGATGGAGGGATGGGTGGAGAGCGAGGTGATCTTGGCGGTGCAGTAGACCTCCGGCTCGGTGCAGCCGAGCAGCTCGTAGATGGTCTCGATCACGCCCGCGGGGTCGTGCCCGAAGTGGGGCAGGGCCACCTTGCCCTGCTGATCGATGACGAAGCCCCGACCGAAGGGCAGGCCGGTCTGGGGCATGAGGTAGTGCTGCCCCACCGCGCCGTTCGGATCCCAGATGGCGAAATCGCGCAGGTAGTAGCTGGCCCAGAAGGTCCGGGCCCAGTCCAGGGTCTCCCCGTTCTTCCCCCCCTCCTCGAAGACCGCCACCACCACGCCGGGGTGATTCTCGAACTCCTCGATGACCGTGTTCTGCATGTCCGCGACCGCGGGCGAGCAGGCCGGTCACCAGGTGCCGAAGACCGAGAACCAGACGACCTTGCCCGAGTGCTGGGAGAGGGTGAAGGGGCTGCCGTGCACCACCAGCCCGGTCTGGGGATCGCGCTCGAGCGTCTGGAGGGTGAAGTCCACCGCCGGCTCGCCGGGATCCAGGTAGGTGGTGTTGCCGAAGACCTGGATGGGCAGGGTGCCCTCGTCGGGGTCGTTGCTCTGGATCAGGATCCGGCCGCTGCCCCCGCTGGGGCCGCTGCCCGAGTAGGTGACGTCGAAGGAGACGCTCTGGCCGGGCGCCAGGGTGCCTCCCGACCAGCCGGCGGAGAAGTAGGAGCTGGTGGAGCTCACCGAGCTCACCGTCAGAGCGCCCGCACCGTCGTTGGAGAGCGTGACCTCGCGAGCGCCTCCCGCGGGCGCGAAGCGGATCCGCTGGGCGTCGCAGTTGATGTCCGGTTGGGTGCTGGAGGCGGCGGGCAGGATCTCGTACACGTCCATGAAGTTCCAGCCGGCCACCATGAGGCGGTCGCCGGAGGCGGCGCCCACCCCCTCGGCGAAGCGCAGGCTGGCGTTCGGGCCCCGGCGGTGCGCGTTCTCGGAGGCCACCGGAGAGGCCGCGGTGCCCGGGCCGACCTCGAAGACCGTGGTCGCCGCGAGGGAGCCCACCGCCAGCCACTCTCCCACCCAGCAGAGGCTCTCGGCGCAGCTCGGGACCGGGTGGAAGGTGCGCGAGGAGAGCGAGCCGAGCTGGTAGGCCGCCAGGCCCGCCCCTCCGGCGGCCACCCAGACCCGGCCGTCGCGGATGCTGAGCTCCTCGTAGGTCCCCACGGCCGTGGCCAGCGTCTCGCCGGCCGTGAGCTGCGGCGCCGTCTCGTCGCTCACGTCCACGATCTTGAGACCTCCGCCGCCGTCCGCCACGTAAGCCGTGGTGCCCGTCACCTCGATGTCGAAGGCGTCGTCGAAGCCATCGGCGAGCTGCCCGACCAGGACCGGAGCCTGGGGGCTCGAGACGTCGTAGATCCGGATGCCGTGGGCGTGGGCCGCCACGTAGAGGCGGTCGCCGGCCAGGCACATCTTCTCGTAGAGGACCCCGTCCTCGGCCACCGAGGTCACCTTCTGCAGCGCATTGCCGTTGATCCGGACCACGTCGAAGCCGAAGTGGTTGGCGCCGCCGCTGCGGTGACTGTTCACGAAGACGTACTGCTCGTCGGGTCGCAGGTAGAGGTCCCGCGCGTTGATCCCGGTGAGGCGGAAGAGGTAGGAGCTGGTCCCCTGTGCCGGCAGGGCGGCGAGATCGACCAGGGCCAGCCCCTGGTTGCCGGCCACCAGGGCCCGATCGCCGCTCAGGGCGGCCACCCCCATGAGGTGGTCGGGCGTCCCCGGCTGGCAGTTGTAGCGATAGAGGTAGTCCAGGGCCATCTGCTGGCTCGCGAGCGGGGCAGCGAGAAGGAGCAGCATTCCCACCGGCTTCGGAAGTCGCCGCATGTGCACGTCTCCGGGTGGAGCTTCGTCGGGGGGGGGCGGAGGGGGTCGATTCCATTGTCAGACCCGGGGGTAGAACCGCTACCCCCCGGGCTGGTTTCTGTAAGGATCGGGTTACCCGCGCGACCCGGGTCACGACCACTTCGCTCCGCCCGATGAACGCGCGCCTGCGGCGGCACCCTGGCCCTGACGATCAACGATCCGGCCGGCGTCGACCAGCCTCCCGGCACCGTGCCCGGCTTCCAGGGCTGGACCCGCGTTCCCACGGGCCCGTCTGGAACGGACCTCTCCGACGCGGTCGAGATCACCTCGTCCTGTCCGAGAACAGCGCCGACCACCAAGCCAGGGTCTCGCAGGGACTTGCGGCGGGTCATGCGCTCGGGTTTGGGCCGCGCCCTGCGCCGATTGGGCACGCAGCTCGGGCGAGGCGCACCTCCCCCACCGTCGGGCCGTTACCCGACCCAGCCAGTTCCACTCAGGCGGCCCGCCGGCGGTAGTGCTTCAGCAGCCCGCCGAGGCGTTCAGAGCATTCGACTTCGCCGGTGCCCGTGAACTCGCCGCGTTCGATCCGCTCGTTCCCAAGCCCCTGGTGCGCACGCTCGACGTGGTAGTGCTCGACGAACTCGGAGACGGCCCGGCGGAACAAGGCCTCCCCGAAGAAGATCATCCGCCGCAGGCACTCCGACTTGATCGAGAGCACGAACCTCTCGGCGAAAGCGTTGGAGTTCGGAGCTTGCCGAGGAGTGCGGATGACCTTCGTCCCAGCATCCTCGATGGCTCTCTTGAACTGCTCGGAGAACTTGGAGTCGCCGTCAACGATCAAAAACCGATGATTCCGGAGGAAGCCGTCGAAGCAGTCTGTCAGGTTTCGTGCCACCTGCGCCATGAACGCCTCGCCTGGGAACGGCGTGATCCCAGCGACCTGCACTCTCCTGGTCTCCAGGTCGATCACGAACAGGACGTAGTACGTCACCAGGCCGCGAGGCGTCCACACCTCGGTGGTGAAGAAGTCCATCCCGGCGATCTGCCCCCAATGGGCCTGAATGAACGACCTCCAGGACGACGGTCGATCCGGTGCCGGCTTGATCCCATTCTCCTTCAGTACCTTGGCGATTGTGCTCCGGGCAACGTCGTGGCCGATCCCCTTGAGTTCACCCTTGATGCGACAGTACCCCCAGGACGGATTGCCGAGGGCCATGCGGACGATCAGCGCCTTGATCGTCTTCATCAGGCCGGGCCGGCCCACCCGCTTCTTCGCCTCGTAGGTCCACTTGAGCGCGATCAGCCGATGATGCCAGCGCATCAGCGTGTCTGGGGTGACGATCGTGGCAACCTGATTCAGGGCATTCCGCCCGAGCAGCTTGGCCTTGGCTGCGAGGCGACGACGCTGGCCGTCGTTCAACCGGAGTGCATGTCCCTTCAGGTGCTCCTTGAGGACGCGGTTCTCCTCGACCAGATAGTCAATGACCTGCTGCTGATGCCGGTTCACCAACCCAGACACGGTCAGGAGCAGGGTGCGGATGGGGTGAAGGTCGGCTCGCATGCCGCCATTCTACGAGCCCGCAAGAGCTGTCCTGGACAGGGGTTACGGCACGGCCTAGTTCTCGGACCCTTCGGGCTTCTACGGACCGGCCGGGCCTCACCCCAACCCGGGATCCTGGGCGGACGCGCTGGGCGCGGACTTCATGCGCAACCACGCGCCGCCCGCGGTGGACTTCGCCACGGTTCACATCTGGCCCGAGCACTGGTATATGGGTCTGTCCGCATCCGTGGACTGGATCCGCCACCACAGCCTGGACGGGGACCTGCTCGGAAAGCCCGTCGTCTTCGAGGATCTCGGCAAGAGCCGCCCCACGGCCACCCGCGACGCCTGGCTCCAGGCCTGGTACGGGGAGATCTGGACCCGCGCGGCCGCCGGGGGAGCAGCGGCGGGCTCGTGCGTCTGATTGCTCTCGGCGGACGACTACCCGGACTACGACGGCTTCGCTATCTACGAGCCGGCGGACGCGACGACGACGGCCATCCTGGCCGGCGCGGCGGCAGCGATGGCGGGCTTGTAGGCCAGCTCGGGGTTCCCTCAGGTCAGATCGAGCTCCACGTACTCGATGCACCGATAGCGGCCGGCGGCGTCGCGGTGCTCGTGCCGCCCCAGGCCGTGGTACTCCATGGCGTCGTGCAGGTACTCGTGGGACAGGAGCGAGATCCCGCGGTACTCCTGCTCGGCGATGAGGTAGTCCACCATCACCGACTCGGTGGCGACCGGGTCGATGCCGAGGAACACGCTGTTGGGGGTCGGCCCGCCGGGGAAGGTGGCCCACTGCTGAGGCTCGCCGTAGGGCCCGCCGGTGTAGACGCCGAAGAGCGCGTCCCCCACGATCAGCCGCGTCTTGTCCCGGATGTGAGGGGTCGCGTTGAGATCGCTGAGGTTCTGGTGGATCGGTGAGTGCAGGTAGGAGGGGCCCGGCCGGGTGGTCCCGAAGTGGTTCTTCATCCCCATCGTGGCCAGGACGAAGAGGTGGTCCTTAAAGAGGGGCAGGTCGATCAGGTGGG
Source organism: uncultured Planctomycetaceae bacterium (assembly GCA_964615935.1). Classification (GTDB taxonomy): domain Bacteria; phylum Planctomycetota; class UBA1135; order UBA1135; genus CAZTTG01. The sequence continues at coordinate 10,077 of CAZTTG010000035.1, forward strand.
CCGCCTGGGTGAGCACCAAGGGGCAGTACTGGGTCCCGATGCCCCGGAACTGGATGGGAGCGTTGGGGTCCGCCTGCGCCAGCGCGTCCCCGGCCTCGACGTAGCTCACGTTCCAGGGCACCCGGTTGCGGATCCGGTAGGTCGGGATCGCGCGCGAGACGTCGTAGACGTAGACGTCCGCCTCCGGAACGCCGTTGACGACGATCAGGGCCAGGAGCACCGCGTTGAGCACCGGAGCCGTGGCGTCGATCTCGTTGGACTGGTTGGCGTTGTTGTTGAGGTTGATCTTGATCGCGATCTTGTCGCCCGCCTGGTAGGTGGGCATCAGCCTCTGGCACGCCTCGCGCGGGGACCTCGCGCCGGTCAGGGTCTGCAGGCCGCTGATGAACATCTGGTCCACCGCCGCCTGGTCGATGAAGTCGAAGTAGTAGCTCGCCTGGTAGTCCCAGGAGGTGGCGTTCCGGTCGTAGGCCCGGACCACGCGCGGGATCGGCCGCTCGGAGAGCGGCAGTTGCCGCCCGAAGGCGCTGAGGCCGAGCGCCACCCCGGCGGCGGCCTGCGAGGTGCCCTTGACGAACCCTCGCCGGCTCAGGTGCCGGCAGTCGGGCCGTGTCTTCTCGTCCGCCATGCTCGATTCCGTCCTTCCCGCTCGATCGACTTCCCGGTGACACTCCGAGGGTAACACGGGCCGGCGGACCGGCAAGGGTCCGCCGGCCCGGTGGAGCGATGGCCGGAGGGGAGGCCGACGGCGCGGCGGCCTACAGGCCCTCCTGGAACTGGACCAGGCGTTCCTTCCAGTCCGCGTTCTCGGGGTCGAGCTCGATGGCGCGCTGGATGGTGGCGATGGCCTCCTCGGTCTTGCCGTTCATGAAGAGGCAGCAGGCCAGGGTGTCGAGCACGCTGGGATCATCGTCCAACACCTCGGCGGCCTTGCGCGCGACCTCCAGGGCGAAGAGCCTGTCCTTCTCCGAGATCGCGTCGCGCTTCTCCCACAGCGTCCAGGCCACCGAGTTGCCGAAGGGGCCCAGGTGCTGCTCGGGGCAGCTCTTCCAGGCCCGGCGGTTGGCCTCGTTCAACTTCACCATCAGGCCTTTCGCCCTGTTCGGCTCGAAAGTCGTCTGCACCATGAAGTCGTAGGCCGAGGCCACGAAGGCCCAGCCGTCGAACAGGAGCTCGGGCTCCTTCTCGGCGGCGAGGAAGGCCTCGATCGGCGCCAGGTCGAGCTGCCCACCCGCCTGGGCCTCCTGCTGGATCGCCATCTTCAGCTCGGCCAGCTTCAGGCGGCGCGAGACCAGCGAGAGGCCCTCGGAATCGAGCTCGTGGATGGCCTCGATCTGCTTCTCGTAGCCCTCCTCGTCGCCCATCTCCTGGAGCTTGACGGCGTAGTCGTAGCGCGCTTGCAGGTCGCCGGGCGCCCTCTCAACGGCCCGGCGCAGGGCGTTGAGCGTCCCCTCGTCCTTGCGGACGCGCTGGATCTCCTTCCTGAAATCGTCCGGCGGCAGGTAGCCACCGATCTGGTCCCGCGGGCTGCCGTCCGGGTTGAGCAGGATCAGCGCCGGGAAGCCGCGGACGTTGTACCTCCGCGCCAGGGGCGCGCCGGTCTCGCTCTCGGCGTCCACCGAGTAGCACAGGATGTCCTTCATCTCCTCGACCACCGCGTCGTCCGAGAAGGTGTCCGCGTCCAGGCGCTTGCACCAGCCGCACCAGTCCGTCCAGAAGTCGATGAAGATGAGGCGGTCCTCCTTCTGCGCCCGTTCGAGGAGCTCCTCGAAGCTGCCCTCGACCCAGGGCAGCTTGCCGTGGTCGTCGAGGACGGACGGGGCCGGGAAGGCGCCGGCCGTCGAGGCCAGGAGCGGCGCTGCCGCGATGAGGCTCAGGAGCATGGTGGTGGGTCCTTTGGGAGGGGGGAGGCGGGCGAGCGGCCCGGGGCTCCGGATGGGATGGCGCCGGCGCCGTCCTGTCCCCGGAGCGCGGCGAGCGCGGGATTGTACGGAGCCCCTCCGGATCCACGAGCCGGAAGCCGGTTCGATCTTCGTTAGGGTCCCGGGTTTCAGCGCCGATCGCGACCCAGGACCACGCGCTGGCCCCTCTCGAGCTCCACCTCCCCGCTGAGGATGGGCGGGCCCTCGCCCGTCGCGGACAGGGAGACCTCGTACGCGGTCCGACCCGGCGGGACGGTGACCTCGATGCGCGGCTGCCACCCCTCGACCAGGAGATAGCCGGTGGTCGCGCGGGGCCCATCGTCCGTTTGCGCGCTCACTTCGAGATACCCGCTGTCGGGAAGGGAGCCCAGATCGACCTCGATGATCCCGCCGGCCTCGAGGGGGAGGTCGACCGCGCTCTCCTCGCCGGGGTGCACGCTCACCTCGACCGGGCCGGCGATCCGGTCCTCGTGGCAGACCGTGATCCACCAGGATCCCGGACAGAGATCCTCGAGGAGGATCCGGCCGCGCTCGTCCGGTCTCCACACCCCCTGCGGACCCGCCTGCGGGTGCACGCGCGGGGCCACGAAGCCGGTGGGGGTCCTGCACCAGGCCCGGACCTGCACGCGCGACGGTTCGACCCCCTCGATCGGGTGCAGACGGCCCAGGATCCGACCCGCGCGGTCGACCTCGATCCTCATCGGGACCTCGCCCTGCGTCTCGCCGATCTCGAAGGCCCCGAAGGTCAGAGGCCGACCCGGAACCTGGACCCAGAGCTGGTAGCGCCCGGGCGCGACGTTCCCCACCTCGACCCGTCCGGCGAGGAGGCTCACCTTCACCTCCTGCCGGATTCCCCCCGAGCGGGAGTCCGCGCGGTGCACGCCCGCCGCCAGGGCGTCCAGGGCCGCACCGCTCGTCCGATCGACGATCTGCGCGATCACCCGGCCGGGGTGTTCCGGCCCGCGCTCGACCACCAGGACCACGTCCTCGGCGCCGCCCTCGGCCCACACGGGCTGGGAGGGACAGGCGAAGTCGCTCGAGCCCTGGACGTAGATGACCTGCAGTGGCCATTCGCCCTCGGGCGCGTGCCCGTGCACGAAGCGACCATCCGGACCCGAGTGCTGGAGCGGGACGTCGACGGGCCAGCCGAGATCCCGGCCGCCGCCGATGGTGACGGCCGCGCCGGCGACCGGCTGGCCCCTCTCGTCCACCACGCGACCGGAGATGCTCGTGGGGCGGCTCAGCATGACGTCGCCGAGCTCGACGTGGCGGTCCTCGGCCAGGGGTCGCGGCAGGCGCACCCCCCAGGCCACACGGCCCTCCGCGCTCACCACGACGGAGCCCAGCTCCTCGAGGGGGGTATCGATGGGAGGCCGCAGCTCGAAGCATCCGTCCGGAGTGGTCGCGGCCCGCGTCCCGATGGACCGCAGCTTCGCCTGCGCGCCCTCGATCGGCCTCCCGCCCACGTCGACCGCACGGCCGGTCACGACGAGCTGCCGGCGGGCGCGAAGGGCGATCTCGATGCTCGCCTGCGGATCTCCCTCCAGCTTCCGGCCGCGCGAGCCGTCGGCGAATCCGTCGGCCTGGACGGAGACCTCGAACTGCACGGGACGGTCCGAGCTCGACCCATCCAGCTCGAGCGAGGGCAGGGATGGAAAGTGAGCCTCGCCATCGGAATCGGTCCACCGAACGAAGAAGCGCTCGATTCCCTCCGGAACGACGTGGCGCGGCCAGGTGTTGGGGCTCCGACGGGAGCGGAAGTCTGTGCCGAGGTCGGGTCCATTCCGATCGCAGGCCACGCGGGCGCCGGCGACGGGCTCGCCGCCCTCGCCCACCACCCGGACTCGAAGCGGGAAGCCCGCGCGGAGGACGACCTCGAGACCGTTGACCCGGTCCCGGCCCTCGAGGGCGGCGAAGCGCGTCCATCCCATCCGATCCCCGAGCACGGCGACCAGCAGATAGGTGGCCTCATCGGCACGGACCAAGGCTTGGATCGGCACCCGCCCGTCGGGATCGATGAGACCGCCGGCCGTGGTGCGACCGATCGGCCCCTCGGCCATGGGGAGGAAGGGGCCCCACGACAGGCCGCTCCAGACCAGGTGGAGCTCGGCGCCCACCGCTCCCCGACCGTCCTCGTGGAGCACGCGGCCGTCGATCTCGACCCCGCGGACGAGCTCGACGATGCCGATGTCCACGCGAGCGCCGGAGCCCCACACCTGTCGCGGATGGCTGCGGCGATAGTGTCCCTTGGCCCGCTCCGAGACGGGAGCCCGGAAGGGCGCGAAGCCGGGAGCCTCGATGAAGAGGGTGTCCTCCTCGGCGGGCGGGGCCTCGAAGGAGAACCTCCCCCGCCCGTCGGCCGTGGCGCGCAGCACGCGCTCGCTCGCGCCCTCGGGCAGGGTCCAGACCCGCGCGCCGGCCAGGAATCGGGTCGGCATATGCAGGTCGACCACCGTGCCGCTGAACTGCGTCGCGGCCGGCGGCTCCAGGGGAACCCGCCTCGCCTCCACCTCCGCGGCGCTCGGCGCCGGCTCGGGCGGGACGTGCGCCTGCTCCGGTTCGGCGAGGGTGATCGGGAGCGGGGCATCGGGCGGCGGCGCCGGCTCGGCGAGCTCGCCGCGCAGCCAGAGCCCGCCGGCGAGGAGCACGACGAGCGCGATGCACGCGAGGGCGACGCGGTGGGTCACGAGGATTCCTCCCAGCAGGGACGGAGGGGTGAGGGCCGCGGCGGGAGAGACGAGGCCCGAGCCGATCCAGTCGGCCCGAGCCAGGACCTCGGCGCGCACGGCGGCGAGACCCCGCCCGGGGCTCTGTGCGAGGGTCGCCCCCGCGGCGAAGCCGGTGGGCAGCGCCTTGCGCAGCTTGTCGAGGCCGCGGTGCAGCCGCACCCGAGCGTTGCCGGGCGCGATCTCGAGCGCCCGCGCGAGCTCGCCCGGCCCCATCCCGTGCAGCAGGTGCATGCGCACGGTCTCGCGCAGGGTTCGCGGCAGCGCCTCGATGGTGCGCTCGACCGCCGCGGCGAGCTCGCGCTCGCCGGCCCGCGCGACCGGATCGTCGGCCGGCCTCGGGCGCATTCGCTCGGGATCCGGTCGGCGCGCGCCCTCGCGGACCATCGCGCGGGCGTGGTTGGCGAGGATCCCCACCATCCAGGGCATCAGCCGGCGCTCCCGGTCGAAGTCGCGGGCGCGCTCGAGGACGGTCAGGAAGCTGGCCTGCACCGCGTCCTCGGCCTCGGCCTCGTCCCGGCACAGGTGCCGCGCCACCGTCAGAAGCTCCGGCGCGACGAGGTCGAAGGCCCGACCGAGGGCCTTCACGTCGCCGTGGCGGCAGTACCGCCGGAACGAGCCGTCGATTCGTCGGTCTCCCATCGCCCGTCCTTGCAGGGGCGCGACCAGATGTTACGGCGATTCCCGCGAACCACCGAGGTTCGCGGCGGCGGGGGCCCCCCGGCCCCGGACTTCCGATAGGATCGCCGCGCCCGAATCCAGCCTCGCCCGCCCCTGCCCACCGGACGACCCCCTCGAGCATGGCCCCGAAGAAACGCCGCTGGCTGCGCTGGCTCCTCCTGTCGTTCCTGATCCTGGCCCTGCTCCTGTGGGGAGCTTCGATCCTGATCCAGCGCTGGCTGCGGGGCACCGGCCTGCCCCAGCGCGAGGGGAGCGCGACCCTGGCCGGCCTCGAGGCGCCGGTCGAGGTGCGCTTCGACGGGGCGGGCGTGCCCTGCGTCCGGGCCGGATCGCTGGAGGACCTCTTCGCCGCGGTGGGCTGGCTGCACGCCAACGATCGCATGACCCAGCTCGAGCTCGGCCGCCGCGTGGCCGCGGGCCGGCTGGCGGAGATCGTCGGGCCGGCGGCCGTGCCCTCCGACGCGCAATCGCGAGAGCTGCTGCTCCACCGCACCGCCGAGGGCTACCTGGAGGCGTGCGGGGTCGAGGGCCGCGCCGCGCTGGAGGCCTACGCGCGCGGCGTCAACGCCTGGCTCGAGGCGCGCGGGTCGGACCTGCCGCCGGGCCTGGTGCTGCTGGGCGTCGAGCCGGAGCCCTGGCGGCCGGTGGACTGCATGGGGACCGTCCTGCTCATGGCGCGCGAGCTCTCGATGCTGATGGCGCCCGACCAGGACCGCACCCGAACCCTGGTGGGGCTGGGCGAGGAGGGCCTGGCGGGCCTCTACGGCGGCGAGGAGCTCCGCGTCTCGGAGGCCCTGCGCGCCTTCGTCCAGGCCGAGCGGGAGGAACGGGCGCGCTCCGAGGCCGAGCCGGCGGACGGCGGCGAGGGGAGGCAGGGCGGCAGCAACGCCTGGGCGGTGGGGGCCGGTCGCAGCGCCAGCGGGCACCCGCTGGTGGCCAACGATCCGCACCTGGGGCTCATGCTGCCCAGCCTGTGGTACCAGATGAGCCTGCGCTGCCCCGGCTACGAGGCGGCCGGCATGACCCTGGTGGGCGCGCCGCCGATCATCATCGGTCAGGGGCCGGAGATCGCCTGGGCGGTCACCAACTCGGGCCTGGACAGCAACGACCTCTTCATCGAGGAGCTGGAGGGGACCGACCGGGTGGTGCGCGGCGAGGGGACGGCGCCGATCGAGCGCTGGAGCGAGACCATCGAGGTCCGCGGGGGCCCGGCGGTGACCATCGAGCTCGCGGCCACCGACCTGGGTCCGCTCCTGGAGGGCTTCGGCCCGGAGGGGACGCGCCTCAGCCTGGCCTGGAGCGCCCACGAGCCCTTCGACCCGATCGCGCCCTTCCTGGCCCTGGCGCGCGCGCGGAGCCTGGCCGAGGTGCGGCCGGCGATCGCCGGCTACGTCTGCCCCGCCCAGAACCTGATCGTCGCCCACCGCGACGGGGGGATCCTGCAGACCGTCCTGGGTCGCGCGCCCGACCGCGGCGCGGGGGACGGGAGGCTCTTCGAGCCGGGCGCCGATCCCGCGCATCACTGGAGCGGCCACCTCCCGGCTGGCGTGCTGCCCGCCCTCGAGAATCCCCCGGACGACCTGCTGGCGTCCGCCAACGACGACGTCGGCCTCCCCGGAGGGGACGCGCGCTCTCGGGCCGAGCTCGACGTCCCCCACCGCGCCCGGCGCGCCCGGGAGCTGCTCGCCGAGCGAGAGGGCTGGACCCCCGGAGGGTTCGCGTCCCTGCAGACCGACGCCGTCTCGCTCTACGCCCTCGAGGTCCTGGCCGCGCTGGAGGGGGACTGGAGCGGCCCGGCGGGTGAGGCCCTCGAGCACCTGAGGGGATGGGACGGGAGCATGACCGTCGACTCCTCCCCGGCGGCCCTCTTCGCCCACCTGCACGAGGAGCTGCACGAGCGGATCTTCGGGGACGAGCTGGAGGCCGAGGATCTCTCCGCCGGCTTCCGCTACCACCGCCGCCACCGCCTCCTGCGCGCGCTGCGGGGGGAGGTCGAGGAGCGCTGGTTCGACGACGTCTCGACCGAGGAGGTCGAGGGGCGTCGCGCGACCCTGGAGCGCGCCCTCGTCGAGGCCTGGCGAGCGACCTCGAAGCGCTTCCGCGGCGCCGTTCCATCGCAGTGGCGCTACGGCGAGCTGCACACCTGGGCTCCCATGCACCCCCTGGTCCGCCTGCCGTTGATCGGGAGGGAATACTCCCGCGATCCCATCCCGCTCGACGGATCCTCCACCTGCCTCAGCGCCTTCGCCGGCTACGAGCGCGTGAGCTTCGGTCCCTCGATGCGCTGGGTGGCCGACACGGGCGACCCGGATCGCTCGCTGGCGTGCCTGCCGGGCGGGCAGTCGGGGCACCCCTTCGATCCGCACTACGCCGATCAGCTCGAGCTCTTCGCCCGGGGCGAGATGCGCCCGGTGCCCTGGAGCGAGGAGGCCATCGAGGCCGGCGCCGCATCGCGGCTGGTGCTCGAGCCGTGATCGCGGGTCGGCCGGACAGGCCCGCGGTGGGATCAGCCCCGTTCCCGCAGCACGACGTCCACCTCGGCCTCGCGCTCCCCCGAGGGGATGGAGGCCGGGCCTCCCTCGCGGTCCCCGTGGCGAATCGTCACCGGATGCGCGGGCGCGGGATCGAGCGCGAGCCGGCCCTCGGCGTCGGTGCGGCGGGTGCGGTGGTCACCACTGCTCTCGATCCGCACCTCGGCATTCGCGACCGGTGTCTTGCCGTCCGGCTCGAGGATTCGCAGGCGCAGGAGGCGGCGCTCGAAGGAGAAGGTCCGCTCGAGGATCTGACCCGGGCTCAGGAAGAACGTCTCATTGGCAACGATCGGGTCCCCCTGAGTTGTCTTGAGATCGCCCACCGTGATGCCGGCGCGGTAGTCGCCCGGCGGCAGACCCAGAGCCTCGAAATGCCCCTGAGGGTCGGGCGTGAACTCTCCGAACCGGGTGGCATGGGCGAACTCGGCCAGGTACACCACGAACACGCGGCAGTCGCTCGCGGGCGCACCGTCCAGCAAGACCCGGCCGTTCAGCCTCGCGGGCGCGAAGCCGCTCGCGTCGAGCTCCACCTCGGTGGTGCGCGAATCCTCCACGAGCACCTGCGCCAGCCGCGGCTCGAGTCGCATCCCGTGTCCGCTGCTTCCATGCCTCGTCCGATAGTGCACGCTGAGAGTCAAGTACAGATCGTGCCCGCCCGGCTCGACTCCCTCGAGCTCGAAGGATCCGCCGTCGGCGAGGCGGTTCTCGCCTCGAAGGCCGCCCTGCATCGAGGGACCTCCGTGCCTCTCGAGGGCGACGCCCAGCTGCCCCGGGGCATAGCCCTCGATGCGCACCGATCCGACCAGTCGTCCGCCGGTAGGTACCACGAGCCGTAGCGGCTCGCCGTCCTCGGGGAATCGCGGGTCCTTCACCTCGAGGGGGAGGTGGCGCTTGCCCGTCAGGAAGAGGACCAGGCCCGTGCGGTCGCGGGGCTCGGCGATCCGGGCCTCGCCGCGTTCGTCCGAATCCGCCCTGGACAGGTGATCCGGCCACGGGCTGCCGCCTTCCCGATAGAGGTCGACCGTGGAGCCTGCCACCGGGTCCCCATCCCGCGTCACCACCAGCACCGTCACCAGCCTCTGGCGGTCGAGCTCGACGCGGATCGGTGCCAGTGGAGCCGAGACGGCATCGAACTCGATCGGCTCGCTGGGCGCCAGCGTAGGATCCCGGGGCAAGATCTGAAGCAGGTTCGGGCCGTGCCACACCTTGTCCACCGTCACCCGGCCGTCGGGGTGAGGGTCGCCGAGGCGCGGGCCCGTCTCGCTGCTGCTGGTGCTCGGGAGGGCGTGGCAGACGATGGCGTACTCCTCGACCGGCGCACCGCCCTCGCGCTCGACCACCGTCAGCTCGAAGGAAAGGGCGCGCCGCAGGACGATGTGCACGTCGCTGACGCCCCACTCGTGCTCGGGGCCGGCCTCGACGGGGGGCTCGCAGGGGCCCGGGTCATACACCTTGATGCGCACCGGGGTCAGGGCGTCGTCTACGGCGTGCATCGTGAAGGTGCCGTCGTTCCCGGTTCTGGCCGCCGCCATGCGGCCCGAGCGGGCCGAGCGGCGCAGGTCAGCGTGAAGGCTGACGCCCGGAACCGGCGCGCCCGTCTCGTCCACCACGACTCCCGAGATCGAGGGCATGCCCCGCATGACGACGGTGATCGGCCCGGCCCCCCTTCCCTCACGAACGGTGACGCAGTCGGGAGAGACGAGCTTCAGACCTCGCCTGCCGGCGTCCAGCGTCCACGTGCCCGCGGGGATCGGGGTGGAGATCCGAAAGCGCCCGTCCTCGCCGCTGATCCCACCGCGCGAGGTGTTGGCCCCGAAGCTCCCGCGAATCGGCAGGGGCAGGTTCTCCAGCGAAACCCGGATCCCGGCGACCGGCGCGCCCAGGGTGTCCATGACCTGGCCCTCGACCCCGTAGCCCACGCACAGCTCTATGTCCCCGAGGTCCTCCACCTGCCCGGGCTGGAACGCTCCCCAGCGCGCCGTTCGCGGAACCCGCCCCTCGCACTGCGCGTCGAGGCTGTGCTGGTAGGGCGGCGGGGGCACGAAGGCGAACTCGAACTGGCCGTCCGGCCCGGTCACCACCGGCTCCGGATCGTCCCAGTCCACCGGGCCGTGCTTCGCCATCTCGGCGGAGTTGCCGGGACGGCCACGGAACCTCACCGTACAACCAGCCAGCGGGGCGCCGGCTTCGGCGGCCACGCAGCGTCCCAGAACTCGGGCGAGCTCGGAGGCCGCCGGGGGATCCGGCCTGAGGGGTTCCTCGGGCGCATGTCGGGCCGCCTGCTCGTCGGGTTGCGGGGGAGGGTCGAGAACCGCTGGCGGCGGACCCGACGCGGTGACCTCCGGCTGCTCCGGTGTGATCGGAACGGCGTCCGACGTAGCCAAGAGCCGCCAGATGATCCCGGCCGGGATCGCCAGGACGACCACGACGCCGAAGACGAGCAGCAGGCGTTTCCGTCTCACCCTGTCCACCTCCTCTCGCGAAGCGATGGGCGAGTATAGCCGGCGATCGGCTCGGCCGGCCAGCCAGCGGCCCGCGCGCCCCTCTCAGCGGGCTATTCCGGCCGCTTGAACAGGAGGACGATGTCCCGGGTCTGGCCGTTGCCCATGGTCGTGGAGAAGGCCGCGGCCAGCTCCCAGCCCTCGCGGCCGAGCTCGTTCATCGCGGACTCCAGGGCCTTCTCGTCGAACTTGCCGCCGAGAAAGCCGCCCTGGGCCGGCAGCTTCAGCGTCCTGTATTCCCACGTCATGGCCATCGCTCCCTGCACCCGCCTCCGGGCGCGCGGCGAGGCCCCTCGAGCCTCACCGGCCGCCTCCTACCGCCCTCCCCGATCGGCCTTCAGTCCGAAGTCGGGAAAGCGCTCACCCCTCTGCGGGGGTCTGCGGGCCTACTCCCCGGACGATCCGGAGCCCGTCAGGTCGACGATCCAGTCGCCCACGACCGTCAGGGCCGTCGGTGAGAAGGTCTCCTCGATGCGAGCGTACTCCCGGGGTGAACCCGTCTCGCAGGTCTGGAACATGTGGTTGAGGCCCGGCATCACGCGGGCGACGACCCTCGCATTGCCGCCCGCTTCCAGCGCCGCCGCGATCCGGGGCAGGTTCCTCTCCGCGGGCACCTGGACGTCCTTCTCGCCGGCGAGCGCCAGGACCGGGCAGCGCACCTTCCGGTAGGCCGCCTCGGGGTCGTTCCTGAGGAGGTAGCGGAACCACGGGGACCGCCTCACGATGGGATTTCCTCCCATCGTCCGATCCAGCGACTTCAGCTCCTCCCTCTCCGGCTCTCCGAGCTCCGCGAGGTCGTCCTCCTCCAGTCGGAGGAGCTCCTGGTCCGCCCGTGCGGCGTCGATCGGCCTCCTCAGGACCTCGAACGCCCGACGGAAGTGATCCTGCGCGAGCCGGGTGAGCGCATCGCCGCCCTCGGAGTGGCCGAGGATGAAGCCGATCTGGTCCAGAAGGAGCTCCTCCAGGGTCTGGCCCGGCGCCCCCAGCAGCACGATGAAGGCGACGTCCGCCGACTGGACGGCCGCCAGCGCGGCGACCAGCCCGCCCTCGCTGCTGCCGATCAGGCCGATCCGCTTCGGATCGACCTCCTCGCGCGTCTTCAGGTACTCGACGCCGGCCAGGGCGTCCCCCGCGAAGTCCGCGCTGGTCGCCTCGAGGAACTCGGCCAGGCCCTCCTGGCCCCTCGCCTTCTGGTAGCCCCGGTCGTCGGCCCTCAGGACGGCGATTCCCCTCCTGGTCAGGTAGTCGGCCAGGACCAGGTAGGGCTTGTGGCCCAGGACCGTCTGGTCGCGATCCTCGGCGCCGCCCCCCGTGATGAGCACGACAGCCGCGACCGGCCCCTCGGAGCGCGGCAGGGTCAGCGTGCCGCGTAGCGAGATCCCCGCGGACTCGTTGCGGAGGACCACCTCCTCGTCGTCGTAGGGGTAGGGCCGTTCGGGGAGCTGCGGCCGGCGAGGCCCCTCGGGGGCCTTCTCGACGCGCTTCAGGACCAGCGGCAGGGAGCTCGACTCCTGGATCCACTGGCCGGTGATCTCGGCTCCGTCCTCGCTCAACCGGCCCTCGAAGACGCCGCCCACGGCCCCGACCTCGAGCCTCAGCAGGCCCTCCTCGAAGGACGCCCCGTCCACGGGTATGCCGCGCGCGTTCTGATCGGGGACGTCCATGGTGGCGGCCAGGGTGCCGTCGGGCCGGGCCGACACGTGGAAGACCACCGTGATCTCGAGGTTCGCCTTGACGGGGACGCCTCCCTGCCAGATGCCCTCGATGCCGGAGGAGCCCTGATCGCCACCTCGCGCGGTCACGGGAGAAGCGATCATGGAGAGGAGCGCGAGCCCGCTCAACAGCCGACGCTGGATGCTCATTTCACATACCTCCTGTCGTGACGAGGGTCAGACCATGTCGGGATAATCGACCGCCGCGTCCTCGCCATCGGGATGCGCGCTCGCCTCCCTCGCGCGGCGGAACAGCGTGAGCGCGGACAGGACGCTCCAGATGACCGCGACGATCAGGAGCCCGGCCGAGAGGATGGGCCCGATCGCGTCCTCGTCGTCCCGGGTCAGCAGCAGGGTCAGGTGGCCTCCGAATCCCAGGCCGCCGATCCACAGCATGATCATCCAGTGCACGAGCTTGCGCAGGTCGCCGGAGGCGGCTCCCCCATCCGTGCCTTCGACGCTCATCAGACGTACTCCGGGATGTACTCGAGGAGGTCGCCGGGCTGGCACTCCAGCTCCCGGCAGATCGCCTCGAGGGTCTTGAAGCGGATGCCCTTCACCTTCCCCGTCTTGAGCAGGGAGAGGTTCGTGATGGAGATGCCGATCCGGTTCGAGAGCTCGGTGAGCGACATCTTTCGCTTCACCAGCATCAGATCGAGCCTCACCTCGATGGCCATCCGCCTCACCTCGTCGATGCCGCACCGGCGCAGCCGGTGGATACTGTTTTACGTAAAGGACTATTCGCGAAACATAAACTCCATGTCGTACTGCGTCAAGCCCCCGAGAGGGATGTTCCGGGAGGGGGGGCGCCGGGGGGCCCGCCCCGGGCGCTCCAGCCGGGATCCCCGGCCTCCGCCGCCTCTCAGCGCGCCCCGACCACCCGGGCCCCGCCCGCCCGCAGCGGGTGGGCCCCCTCGGGCGAGCTGTCGAAGACCCAGGGGCCGACGTCGGCGTCCATGTGCAGGAGCAGGCAGGTCTGCTCGTCCGACTCGAATCGGCGCTGCGGCTCGAAGCTAGCTCCCGAGTAGCGCGCGAGGCGCGAGATGCGGACCTCGTCGATCTCGCCCGGGAAGCAGGAGGTCGCCTGGCCCGCGCCGTCCACGTCGGCTCCCACGAGGAGCGGCAGGCCGCGGCGGGTGCGCTCGCCGCCGGCCTCGGCGCTGGCGACCAGCGTCCCGTCCAGGTAGAGGCGCAGCTGGCTGCCGTCGAACACGCCGGCCAGGTGGTGCCAGCTGTCGGCCCCGAGCCGGAGACCCTCCGGCCGGGCCACGGCGTAGGCGTCGTCGAGGTGGACGTAGAAGGCGGGCACGGCGTCGTTGAGGAAGAAGCCGAAGCCGCTGGTCTCGGTCTTGTTGATGAAGCCCTGCCGCGAGCGGAACTCGCGCGCCCGCAGCCACCCCTCGACCGTGAAGGGGCCGTCGGGGAGATTCAGGTCGTCGTGCTCGATGCGCAGGTGTCCGGCGCGGCCGTCGACCGCCAGCACGGACTCATCCCACCGACGCGGCGGCTCGGGCAGCGAGGAGGTGCTCACCGCGAGCGGCATCGTGCGCCGCGGGAGTGAGACGCGCAGGCCCTCGCCCAGGTAGTCGGCCTGCCACTCGACCTCCGGCAGGCGCCAGGCCGCGTCCAGCACGCCGCCCGCCCGGGCGACCCGGAAGTCGAGCTCGACCGAGCCGCCGGGCTGGAGGGTCAGGTGCCGGTGCTCGGGCTCGAAGACCCAGCGCGGGTCGCCGCTCTTCAGGCTGGCGGTCACCTCGATCGGGCGACCGATGGGGTTGGCCAGGCCGAGCTGGAGGACCTGGTCGGCCCCCAGGTAGTCGTCCAGCTCCAGCGCGTCGGAGAGCCGCGGTCGCATCTCGTTCGCCAGCCGGCGCGTCTCCTGGCTGACCTCCCCGGTGATCCGGCGCGGGTCCATGACCGCCCCCACCGGCACGCTCCCCACCGCGATGCGGTCCTTGCGCACGGTCACCAGGTTGTAGTGGTGCAGGTATCCCGCCCCGGGGATGTCCCCCTGCTGCACACCCCCGGTGGTGGCCAGGGTGAAGTACTCGATGCCGTCGCGCTCGCCGTCGTAGCGGATGTGGTGGATGTGGCCGGCGAAGACCGCGCTGACGTTGCCCGCCCGGGCCAGCAGGGAGTGCACGCGCTCCCAGTCGTCGCCGTACTGGCCGCCCAGCCAGCGCGGGTGGTGCAGGAACAGGAAGACGTGCTCGGCTCCGCGAGCCCGCTCCAGGGTCTCCTCCAGCCAGGCGAACTGCTCCGGGCTCATCCGCTGGCACTCGGGCTTGTTGAAGTTCCTCTCCCCGGTCTCGGGGTTTCCCTCGTCGGAGTAGAGCGCCACGAACCAGGCGCTCTTGTGGCGGAAGGCGTACCACAGGGGGCCGAAGTGCGTCTCGTAGTCGGCCTCGTGCTCCTCCGGCGGCCGCTCGCCGGGGCCGCGCCAGTAGATGTCGTGGTTGCCGACGACCGGGAACCAGGGCATGGTGAGCCCGTTCATGGTGCCCTTGAACTCGCGCATCTGCTCGAGCCACAGGGGCGTCTGGTTGTAGCCCTCGACCAGGTCCCCGACGGTCATGACCAGGTCGGGCTCGAGCACGTTGACGTCCCGGACCGCCTGGGCCAGGACCTCGATCCCCTCCCGCGGGCCGCCGGTGCGGTCCCCGAAGATGGCGAAGAAGAAGGCGTCCTCCTCCTCGGGCAGGGGGAGGTCGACCTCGCTCAGACGGCTGGTCAGGAAGCGCTGGGCGGGGGTGCGGCCGCGCTCCTGCTCGTCATCGTGGGCGGCGGCGAGGGCCCCGCCCACCAGGAGGACGAGGCCGGAGAGCATCCATCGGGGGGTTCGCATGGGATCAGCTCCGTGGATCGAGAGGGCCCCGGATCATAGCCGGCCCCGGGCGAGCCGACGCGGAGGGCCCCGTCAATCTCCTGTGGAGAACCCGTAGATCCGGAACCCGCGGCGCTCCAGCTCGGCCATGAACTCGCCCTGCCGCTCGCCCGAGACGCGCAGGGTCTGCAGGGCCGGCGCCCCGGGCAGATCCTGGGTGGTCAGGGCGGTCAGGCGCAGCCCCATGACCTGGGCGATGCGGACCGCGTCCTGCGGCGGCGCGGAGCCCTCCGGCGCGGGCGCCTGGATGGTGGCCAGCACCCCCACTCCGGGAGCCATCAGGCGGATGAAGGCCCGGAACACGTCCGACTCGGTCACCATCCCGACCAGCCGCCCCTCGTCGACCACCGGGACGCCGCCGATCTTGTGCGCCAGCATGAGGGCCGCCACCCGCTCCAGGGTGCACCCGCCGGGCACGAAGACGACGTCGGAGCACATGATCTCGCGCACCTCGGGGCCGGTCAGCTCGTCCTCGTCGCCGCCCTCGAGCTCCCCCAGCCGCCCGGGGAGGATGCGCAGGAGATCGCGCTCGGTCACGATTCCGGCGAGCCGCCCGCCCTCGACCACCGGCGCCCGGCGGATCCGGTTGGCCCGCATGAGCAGCATCGCCTGGCGGCAGCGCACCTCGGGCGTCAGCACGATGAGGTCCCGGGTCATGTAGTGCCGCACCAGCATGCCGGGGATGGTAGCAGGTCGGGGCGGACGCCCGCACGCGCGTCGGTGCCGACGGGATCGGTGGGGTGGAAAAGAAAAGCGGCCTCGAGCCGCAACCATCCGCCCGGGGAGCGATCCCCCCGAAGTGGGGGCTCCCCTATCGGGAGGCTACCATGGGGCGATGTCGACGCTGGAGGAGCTCGGCCTGCGCCTGGAGAGGCTGGAGGGTGCCGGCTACGGAGCCTATCGGCAGGTCCGGGGGGCCTGGGAGGCACCCGGCTGGACCCTCCTCGTCGATCGGGTGCAGGTCGATCCCTTCGCTCCGCCCAGCATCGTCCGGGTCCGGCTCCCGAGGGCCACCGGCGCGTTCCCCGAGGAGCTCTGGGCCGACCGCCCGCGCCGGACCGGGCTGGAGGACTTCGTCCTGCGCGCCTTCCGCCGGGCCTGCGAGCGGATGCCGCGGCCGGGCGGGGGCAGCGGGGGCTCCGGGCGGATCGAGGTCGGCGTGCGCGGCCCCGCCATCCTGGAGCGAAGCGGCTGCTCGATCGAGGAGGGGGAGCTCGAGCTGCGCTTCCGCGTCGGCCTGCCGGCGCGCGGTCGCCGGGCGATGGGTCGGGCGGCGGCCGAGATCTTCGAGCGGCACCTGCCGCGCGCGGTCGAGGAGGTCCGCTGGGAAGGCCTGGATCGGGAGGGCGCCCGGCGACAGGCCCTGTGCGCCGAGGACCACGAGGCCCTGCTGGCCCAGCTCGCCGAGCGCGGGCTGTGCGCCTTCGTGCGCGACGGGAGCATCCTGCCCCGCTCGAGCGGGGTGAGCCAGGAGCCCCTGGAGGGCGCGGTCCCCTTCGAGAGCCCGCCCTCCCTGCGCGTCTCGCTCCCGACGCCCAACGCCGGGGAGGTGGTCGGGATGGGAATCGAGCGCGGCATCACCGTGCTCAGCGGGGGCGGCTTCCACGGCAAGACCACCCTGCTCGAGGCCCTGCAGGCGGGGGTCTACCCCCACGTTCCCGGCGACGGGCGCGAGTGGGTGGCCGCCGCCCCGGACGCGGTCAAGGTCCGCAGCGAGGACGGCCGCGCGGTGACCGGTCTGGACCTCTCGCCCTTCATCTCGGACCTGCCGCAGGGGCGCGACACGCGGCGCTTCACCACCGCCGACGCCTCGGGCAGCACCTCGCTGGCGGCCGCCATCCTGGAGGCGCTCGAGGTGGGCACCTCGCTGCTCCTGCTCGACGAGGACACCTCGGCCACCAACCTCCTGGTGCGCGACGCGCGCATGCAGAGCCTGGTCGAGCGCGAGACCATCACCCCGTTGATCGACCGCGCGCGCGAGCTCGCGGAGCGCGGCACGAGCATCATCCTGGTCACCGGCGGCGGAGGCGACTGGCTGGACGTCGCCGACCGCACCGTCCTGATGGAGGACTACCTCCCTCGCGACGCCAGCGAGAGGGCCCGCGCGGTGGCCGCCGAGCACCCCACCGGACGCGCCGGCAGAACGCCCGCGGAGGCCCTGGCCCTCCCCACCCGCCTGGTGGCGCCCGACTCCCTCGACCCCACCACCCGACGCGGCAGGCGCCGGGTCAAGGCCGGCGGCACCCGCACCATCGCCTTCGGCGAGGAGACCATCGAGCTGGGCGCCCTGGAGCAGCTCGTCGAGGAGGGGCAGGCCCGCGCCATCGGGGCCCTCCTGGCGCAGCTCGGCCGCCAGCGCGCGCCGCAGACGGTCCGGGAGCTGGCCCACGGCGCGGCCCGCCTGGCCCGCGAGCGGGGCCTGTGGGCCATCGATCCGCTGCCCGAGCTGGCCCTCCCCCGCCCCCACGAGATCGGGGCGGCGCTCAACCGATTCCGGGGCCTGCGCGCGGCCCGGTAGGCGCCCGGGCCAGGAGGGCGAGGGCGGGGAGCAGGTCTTCCGGGGAATGGCTTCATCCCGCGGCCGCGGCCTCCCGACAGGTGGCGGTGCGGGCCCCGCGGAACTCCCTTCGCAAGGGGACGGCCACCGCCCCCCGTACGGCCGTCCCGGGCCCGCCCACACCCGAAGAGCAGCACCGCCATGAAGCCGACTCCCAGCTCGATGCGCCTCTCCTCCCTGTTGGTCCTCGCCGCCCTCGTCGCGGGATGCGGCAGCGGAGGTGGTGGAGGAGGGGGCGGCGGCGGCACGCCCATCGCGCTGGGCTTCCAGAGCGGCACCTCCAGCGGGGCCGAGCCGGAGGTCCTGAACGTCGCCGTGGAGCTGACCCTCACCAGCGGACCGCTCGGGCAGGACGTGACGGTCACGGTGTCGGACGCGGGCTCTGGCAGTGCCACCAGTGGGGTGGACTACACGGCCTTCACGCCCCAGGTGGTCACCTTCCCGGCGGGCTCCTCGACCGGCCACGTCGAGAACGTCGCGCTCACCACCCTGGGCGACCTGTCGGTGGAGGGAGACGAGACCGTCCGGCTCTCGCTCGGCAGCCCGACGGGCGGAGCGGCGCTGGGTGCGATCCAGCAGCACACGGCCTCCATCGAG
The DNA here is from genome assembly GCA_964615935.1 of uncultured Planctomycetaceae bacterium. GTDB lineage: Bacteria > Planctomycetota > UBA1135 > UBA1135 > CAZTTG01. The sequence goes on from CAZTTG010000035.1 coordinate 28,188, forward strand.
GACGACGACGAGGCCATCATCCAGCTCACCAGCACGGCCACTCTCACGCCCGACGAGCAGGCCGCCGCCTACGACGTGGTGGCCCAGCTCACGCTGGATCCGGGCGTCACCCTGGAGATCGACGTCAGCGCGGACCTCGTGGACGCGGGCGCCGGTAGTGCGACGCGGGGCGCCGGCCAGGACTACACGCTGAGCGTCGCTCCGACCTACGAAGTGAAGTTCGAGATTGGCAAGCTGAACGGCCATACCGAGACCGTCCAGGTGAACGTGCTGGGCGACGCGATCGCCGAGGCGGACGAGACCGTCGTGCTGGCGCTGGGCAACCCGCGCGCGGGCACCACGCTGGGGCCGAACACCACCCACACCCTGACCATCACCGACGACGACGTGAGCCAGGATCCCTGGCTCATGGCCGAGACCGGGGGCGGAACCCCGGTGATGAACGGCGACCTGCTCGACCTCGGCACCCAGACGCTCGGGGCCGGCCCCAACGCCGGGGTGGTGGTCGAGCTCACCAACGATGGGATCGACCCCCTGTCACTCGGCTCCCCGGAGCTGGTCGGCTCGGACGTGTACGACTTCTCGATCGAGATCGGCACCTCCCCCCTGACCCTGTGGAGCGCGGGCCCCGTCGCCGACCTCGCCTCGCCGCTGATCCGGCTGGCCGAGGAGGCCCAGGGCGGGGCCTTCCTGGCCCTGGACGAGGGACTGCTCGCGGACTTCGCGGACACCGATCGCGTCCGCCTGCACGGCTTCCCGGTGCCCGGCGGCGACGCCCTCGAGCTCGAGCTGCACCGGGTGCCCTCGCCCTGGTCGGAGGACGGCGTCCTCCTGGTGGACGGCCGGCCCTGGCCGGGGGGCCCGGCGGCCCTCTTGCAGGGTTCCAGCTACTGGAGCGGCACCGTCGTCGGCGCCCCGGATTCGTCGGTCTTCCTCGGCTTCTCCCCCCACGGCACCCGCGGCTGGCTGCGCCTGTCGGGCGAGCCCGGGGACACGCTGCACCTGATGGCGGAGCCCGGGGCGGGCGGCCAGGCCCATTCGGTCTCGCGCCTGATCTGGGAGGACCAGCTCGCGGCCGCTGCCCAGGGAGCGCCGGCGGCCATGTGCGACGGTCAGCTCTTCCCCGACGGAGCCGCGCCGGGACCCGCCGCCATCCCCCCCACCGCGGGCAACCCCACCTCGAACCTGACCCTGGCCGACTGCCGGCTGGCGGTGGAGACCGACTGGCAGTTCTACAGCCTCTTCGGGGACGTCCCCACGGCGACCGCCTACGCCACGCAGCTCGTCGCCGCGGTCAGCGATCGCTACCTGGCCGACGTGCAGACGGTCATGACGCTGGCCTACCTCGCCATCTACCCCAGCTCCTCCGATCCCTGGGCCACCCCCGACGGGCCCGGGACGACGCTGGAGATGCTCAACGAGTTCCAGGCCGCCTGGGCGCCGGGATTCGGGGGCAGCTGGCCGGTGACGGCCGATCTGGCCCACTTCCTCTCGGGGGCCAGCCTGGGCGGCGGCATCGCCTACGTGGACGTGCTGTGCAACCAGAACTACGGCTTCAGCGTGAGCGGTAACGTCCACGGCGCCATCAACTGGGGCACCTGGAACGGAACCCCCAGCTCGCTCAACTGGGACTTCGTGGTCTGCTCGCACGAGCTGGGGCACAACTTCAGCGCCCAGCACACCCACGACTACTGCCCGCCGCTGGACGAGTGCCAGCCCACCTGCTGGGGCGCGCCCACCTGCGGGCGGGGCACGCTCATGAGCTACTGCCACCTGTGCTCGGGCGGCCTCAGCAACATCGACATCGAGTTCCACACGGTGGTGGCCGACGCCATGCGCTCGGCGGTCAACCAGAGCTGCCTGGGCCAGTCGAGCCTGGCCACCGGTGACGTCGTGAGCTGGGACATCCGCTTCGATCCCGTCAGCGGAGTCGGCACCCGGACGGCCACCGTGCGCTTCGCGCACGACGCGGTGAACACCGCCACGCCCTTCGAGATCGACCTGACCGCCGAGGCGACGCCCTGAGGCAGCGAACGGGACCCCGGCGCGCCGCCGGAGTCCCGTTCGGGTGAATGGCGCGGGTCTATCCGCCTCTACAGGGCACCCATCTCCTTCAGCAGGGTGTCCACCGCCTCGTCCATGGCCTCCCCGCCGGGGGAGCCCACGTACTTGTGGCGGATGACGCCTTCGTGATCGAGGATGTAGATCGTCGGCCAGCCGCTGACGTTCCACCGGGTGGAGATGGGCCCGCGGGTCCCGTCCGGCCCGTTCCAGAAGGAGCGCCAGGTGATCTGCTCGTCCTTCAGGACCTGCTTCAGGGCCTCGCGGTCCTTGTCACTGTTGACTCCGATGAGGGCGAAGGGCTTGTCGGCAAGCCGTGCCACGAGCGACCGCTCGTGTGGGTACATGACCCGGCAGGGGCCTCACCAGTTTCCCCAGAAGTCAATCACCACCACCTTGCCGCGGTAGTCGGAGAGCTTGAAGGCCACCCCGTCGATGTCCTCGCCCTCGATGTCGGGCGCCACCTTGCCGATGGCCAGGTTGCGCAGCTCGAAGAGGTTGCGCTCGGCCATGTCGCCCAGGGTGAGCTCGCCTCGGTAGGGGAGATCGGCGAAGTCCTCGCTCACGCGCGCGTAGAGGGCCTCGATCTCCTTCTTCGCGGCCTTGACGTCGAGCTTGCTCAGGCGGCCGATCTCCTCCTCATCCATCCTCCGGGAGTAGTTCGCGAGGGCCTCGCTGTCCTCGGTGAGGCTGACGGCGACATCGGCCTGGGAGTCGAGCTGCTTGGCCAGGCTGAAGCAGGCCATGCCCTGGACACTGCGGTGTGGGCTCTTGCCGAGCAGTACGCGCAGCGTCTTCTCGGCCGTGGTCGTGGTGTCGCGCTGCATGCCCCCGCAGATGCTCGCCAGGGACTCGCGCTCGATGTGATCCTGCAGCAGGAGGTCGAGAGCCTTGCCGCCGTGCTCGCCCGAGCGGGCGCGCTCCACGACCCACACCAGGGCGTCGGCCGCGGCATCGCCCTTGGGGTGCTTCTCGGCGATCGCCAGGAAGCGGGCCGCGAAGTCATCCGCGCTGGGGTACTTCTGGGAGGCCGCCTCGAGGTCCTCCGGGCTCTGGGCGCCGCGCCGGAGCTCGCGGTACTCATCCACGGCGTCGTCGTACTCGTCCTTGAGCGCCTGAACCTCGTCCTCGGGCGTGTCCTCCTGCGCCGCCGGCACCGGCTTGACCTCGTCCTCCTGGAAGGCGTTGCCTGCCGGGGCCGACAGCGCGAGCAGGAGCGCTGCCGGCGCCATCCACCATAGTCTTCGCATGATCGGTCCCTCTGCTAGTCGTACTCGATTCGGCTGATGTAGTCCGCCCAGGCTTGCTCGATCTCGGTCAGGTCCACGCCCTCGAAGGCCTTCTCGACGGCCACCTTCCGGGCGTGCATTCCGGCCTCGGCGCGCGCGTCGCGATCGTGGGCCTTGCCCTGCGGCAGGAGCTCCTCGAGCTCGGCGCGGTAGGTCGCCTTAAGGGTATCGAAGTAGGTGGTCAGGATCCTGGCCCACTCCGGTCGTCGGGCCACCTTCGGGCACGTGTTCAGGAAGTAGATCATCGACCACCCCTGGGCGTAGCACAGCCCCGCGCGGGCGTAGTACTGGCGCTGCTCGTAGTGGATGATGTCCGACCAGGGCACGTGGGCGCCCTCCAGGATCGCCTTCTGGATGGTGCGGATTCGCCACGGATTCACACCGATCTTACGCACCCGGCCGTTCTTGAGGTAGGAGCCCGAGAAGTAGTCGGCGAAGCCCTCGTTGTACCAGGAGTGCGGGGGCAGCTCGCCGGCCGAGTAGTGGATGTACTGATGGAAGGCCTCGTGGAAGAGGACGATGAAGGTGTTGTCGTCCTTGGGGCGCTTGCCCCTCTCCTTGATGACCGCGTCGTAGAGGACCAGCTCCCCCTTGGCCGAGTTCCAGTACCCCGCCGAGCCGGGCGAGCCCCCGTAGGTGACGTACTCGGCCTTGTCGCGGCAGATGCGCACGGTCGAGACGGCGTCGATCTCCCCCACCGGCGGGAAGAGCCTCACGTACTCCTTGCGGACGGCCTCCAGGTCCCGGCAGATCTGCCGGAGCAGCGGCTCGTCCTTGGTGTGATGGACCACGATGTAGTTCTCGAGGTCCTCGAAATCCCACCCGCGCACCATCTGGCTGCGGACCTGGATCCGGTAGTCGGCGCCCCGGAACTGCTTGCGGCGCGCGTAGTAGCGCTTCAGCTTCTCCAGGTCGGCGGCCTCCGGCTCGCTGATCTCCAGGCGCGAGGCCACGTGACGCCAGATCTTCTGCTGGTCCTCGTAGGCGGTGGTGTCGGCGAAGCCGATCAGCGCCAGGGTGCGCTTGCCGTTCTGGTAGCTGAAGACGAAGCCGCGCCGCTTCTTGTTCTTCTCGTGGACCAGCTCGAGGGTGCTGGCGCCGAAGCCTCCGCGGGCTTTCTCCTCCTGGGGCCGGTCGGTGGGAGACCAGCCGCGCAGCCGCTGCTCCACGAAGCGCTGGATCGAGTTGATGGGGCCGGGGTCATCCTTGCTGCGGGCCTTGGTGCGCGGCTCCTCCGGCTCCTCCTCCTCGCCGGGCGGCCCGGGTGGAGCGGGCGGGCCGGGTGGAGTGGGGGGAATCTCCTCGGGCTTCGGGTCCGGGATCATGTCGATCCACACGAAGATCAGCGAGGCCGGAGAGGTCTGCGCCTTGCGCTCCTTCCTCGTGCGCGCCTTGCCGGGCTTCTCGACGAACTCGAGGACCACGAACTGCTCGCCCGGCTGCGTCGGCACCTGCTCGTAGTCTCGCGGGCAGGGGAACTCGAGCCCGAGCTCGGGGTGCTCGTCGGTCCGATAGCCGCCCTGGGGCGGCAACGCGCTCGCCCGCGGCGCGATCAGCGCCGCGGCCAGGGCCGCCAGCAGGCTCGGCAGGAGGAGGCGCCCGAGGGCGGACGCCCTCGAGGATCGGATCGAGGGCATGAGGCGGTTGTAGCGGCCCGCCGCGCATCTCGCAACGCGCGATCGCGCCCGGCGCCCCCCCACCCCTTGACGCGGCCGCGCGGGGGCGGACCCTGGGGGCGGCCACCTGCCCCGGGAGATGCGGATGCGAGCGAGAATCCCCACCATCGTCGCGGCCCTGCTCTTGTGCTCACGAGCGGCCGCGCAGCTCGAGCTGGACGAGACCCCCGCCCGCCCCGGCGAGTGGGGCTTCCGGCCCGCCGACGGCTCGATCGCCGAGCGCACCCCGCCGCCCTTCGTCTGGCGGCCGCAGCGGGGGGCGAAGAGCTACGAGCTGGAGGTCGCCTCCGACCCGGAGTTCACCGAGCTCGCCTGGCGGGCCGGGGCCCTGCCGTGGAGCGCCTGCTGCCCGCCGCGCGCCCTCGCGCCGGGCCGCTGGCACTGGCGCTTCCGCTTCGCCGACGGCGAGGGAGCGATCTCCCCTTGGAGCCGCGCACGCACCTTCACCATCCCCGCCAGGGCGGTGAGCTTCCCCCTTCCGAAGAGGGGGGAGCTCCTGGCGCGGGTACCCGCCGAGCACCCCCGGCTCTTCCTGCGCCCCGAGCAGATCCCGGACCTGCGCCGCCGGGCGGCGGGCGCGTCCTCCGAGGACTTCGCCGCGCTGCTCGCGACCTGTGAGGCGTTGATGGCCGAGGCGCCGGCGACCGAGGAGCCGCCCCTCTATCCCCCCGGCACGGTGCGCGGCAGCGACGACTGGCGCGCGATCTGGTGGGGCAACCGCACCTTCACCATCCGCCTGCTCAACGGCGCCGCGACCCTGGGCTTCGCCTGGCGGGTCGGCGAGCGCCGGGACTGCGGCGAGCTGGCGCGGCGCCTCCTGCTGGCGGCGGCCGAGTGGAATCCCAAGGGCAGCACCGGCTACCGCTACAACGACGAGGCGGGCATGCCCTACGCCTACCACTTCAGCCGCGCCTACACCTTCGTGCACGACCTCCTCTCCGAGGACGAGCGGGTCCGCTGCCGGGAGGTGATGCGGGTTCGCGGAAAGGAGATGTACCGGCACCTGTGCCCGGGCCACCTGTGGCGGCCCTACTCCAGCCACTCCAACCGCGCCTGGCACTTCCTGGGAGAGGTGGCCATCGCCTTCAAGGGCGAGATCCCCGAGGCCGACGACTGGCTGTGGTTCGCGGTCAACGTCTTCGCCTGCGCCTACCCGGTGTGGTCCGACGCCGACGGGGGCTGGCACGAGGGAGCCGCCTACTGGCGCTCCTACGTCGGGCGCTTCACCTGGTGGGCCGACGTCCAGCGCGAGGCCCTGGGGCTGGACGCGTACGAGCTGCCGTACTTCTCGAGGGCCGGCGACTACGCCCTGTACCTGATGCCGCCCGGCGCGCGGGGCGGGGGCTTCGGCGACCTGTGCGCGCGCCTGCGATCTAAGGACAACCGCGGCCTGATGAGCGTCCTGGCGACCCAGGCGCGCAATCCCCACTGGCAGTGGTACGTGGATCGGAACGGGGGGTCGGAGCTGGGGGGCGGCTACGTGGGCTTCCTGCGCGGCACCCGGCCCCCGGTCGAGGCCGTCCCGCCGACCGATTTGCCCTCCTCGCGCTGCTTCCGGGGCACCGGGCTGGCGATGCTGCACTCCGACCTCCTCGACGCCCGCGAGGACGTGTGCGTCCTCTTCAAGTCCAGCCCCTTCGGCACCCAGAGCCACGGCTACGAGTCCCAGAACTCCTTCCTGCTGTACGCCTTCGGCGAGCGCCTGCTCATCCGCACCGGCCGGCGCGACAGCTACGGCTCGGAGCACCACAAGCGCTGGATGTGGCAGACCCGCTCGACCAACTGCGTCACCGTCGACGGCCGGGGTCAGACCCCCCACTCGGCCGCCGCCACGGGCCGGATCGAGCGCTTCCACACCTCGCCCGCCATCGACTACGTCGAGGGCCAGGCCGCGCCGGCCTACGCCGGCAGGCTGGAGCGCTTCACCCGCGGCATCCTCTTCCTCAAGCCCGACCTGATCGTGGTCTGCGACCGCCTCCGGTCCGCCGAGCCGGCCACCTTCGAGTGGCTGCTGCACGCGCCCCAGCCGTGGGAGATCTCCGGGCAGGAGGACATCCGCCTCCAGAGCGGCCGGGCCGCCTGCCGCGTCTCGCTCCTCGCTCCGCCCGACCTGGAGCTCGGCTCGACCGACGCCTTCGATCCCCCGCCGCGCCCGCGCGTCCAGCTCGTCGAGCACCACCTGACGGCGGCCACCCGCCGGAAATCCGCGTCGGCCTGCTTCGTGACGGCGATCCGCCCCCACCTCGCCTCGCAGGAACCGCCCGAGCCGGTCGCCATCCGGGAGGTGCCCAACGGCTACCTCCTCGAGGCCGCCATGGGGGACGGCCGGGCGATCGTCCTCCTGCGCTCGGCGGGAGAGGGCCTCCTCGCCGGCGGCGGGCTCTCGACCGAGGGCGAGGTCGCGGCCGCGCTGCTCGACGCCTCGGGCGGGACGCAGGCGCGCTTCGACTCCTCGGTGGCCCGCTGAGCCCTCCGGGTCGTCCGCGATCCTGTCGACCCGCCGTTCCGATGGCGAGTCGAACGGTCGGGGGGGAGGATGTACGCTGGAAGGCGAGGGGACACCGGAGCGCACGTTGGGAGCGATGAGCGAGGGAGGCACGTCGATCGGTCGGCCGCGGACGGGCGCGGCCGCGCTCGCTCGAGTGGGCGCGGCCCTGGTGGCGATCCTGGCGGTCTCCTGCGGCGGCGAGGCGCCCCCGGCCGGCCGTCCCGGGCCGCCGAACCGCAGCCTGCTGCTGATCACGGTGGACACCCTCCGGGCGGATCACCTCTCCTGCTACGGCTACCGGGAGATCCAGACCGCGGCCATGGACGCGCTGGCCGCCCGGGGAATCCTCTACCGCAAGGCCATCAGCCCCGCCCCCTGGACCTGCCCGGCGGTGGCCTCCATCTTCACCTCCCTCCATCCCGAGGCCCACGGCATGGTGTTCCATCCGATACGGAACCCCGAGGACTTCCGGGGCCTGTCGGACGAGCTCACCACCATCGCCGAGATCCTGCAGGAGGCCGGCTGGGACACCCACGCCCTCTCGGAGCAGGCTTGGTTCTCGGAGGCCTTCGGCTTCTCCCAGGGCTTCGACACCTTCCGGATGCTCGAGGAGGACAGCCGCGCCATCACCGACGAGGCCCTGGGGCTGATCGAGGACCTGCCGCCGGATCGCCCCTTCTTCCTGTGCCTGCACTACATCGACCCCCACTCGCCCTACCTCCCTCCCCCCGAGTTCGAGCTGGACCACCCCGGTCGCGAGCGCTACGGCCTTCGCGAGCTGCCCCGCGACCAGTGGTGGAAGGCGCTGTGGGAGACCGCCCGGGAGAGGCCCGACCTGGAGGAGTACCTCTCCTTCGTCGTGAGCCTCTACGACGGCGAGATCCTCTTCGTGGACCACGAGATCGGCCGGCTGCTGGAGGGCCTGGAGCGGCGGGGGCTGGCGGGGAGCACCGCCGTCGCCCTGGTCTCCGACCACGGCGAGGCCTTCGGCGAGCACGCCATGCTGCACGGCTCCACCCTCTACAACGAGGAGCTGGCCGTCCCCCTGATCGTCGCGATCCCCTGGGAGCCGGCCCTCCAGGGCGTCGTCCACGAGGAGCCGGTCTCCACCCTGGGCCTCATGCCCACCCTGCTGGAGGTCCTGGGCCTGCCGCCGCCGCTTTCGATCCACGGCCGGAGCCTCCTGCCCGGCTCCTCCTTCGGCTCCCGGCGCGGCCGCTTCGTCTTCTCGGCCAACGCCTACGATCTCGACCTGAAGAAGGTGCAGTCCGACCGCTTCAGCCTGCTCCTGGACCGGGAGAGCGGGCGCGTGGCCTTCTACGACCTCGACCGGGATCCCACCGAGCAGCGCAGCGCCATCGAACGCCTCCCCGAGGAGTTCCAGCGACACCAGCGGGCCATGCGGCGCATGCTCGAGCGGGAGAGCCGCTGGGAGAAGCCACCCGGCGAGGCGGTGGAGATGAGCGAGGAGCTCGAGGAGCGGCTGCGGCAGCTCGGCTACGTGCGGTAGGTCGCGGCGCGGGCTGCCTCGGGCTTCAGTCGCCGAAGCAGAAGGCCCGGTACTCGAAGTCGTTGAACGCCCCGCGGCCGCGATCTCGCTTCACAATGAGCTTCACCTCCAGAGCGCTCTTGCCGGCGGTGAAGCGCCGGTGGACGTCGAAGTCGGAGTCGAACCAGCGCAGGGTCTCGTTGTGGTCCGGGTGGTACCAGGTCCCCACCCGCTCTCCGTCGATCCACACCTCGGCCGTCTGGCGGGGGCTCGCCTGATCGATCCGGCGACGCAGGCGAACGCCCTGGTTGGCGGGGTCGCTCGCGACGGTGAAGGAGATCTCGCCCGATGCGTGGACGCGGCCGCGGCCCTCGCGCTCGACGAGGTGATGTCGCCCCTCGCTCCGCGCGACGATCCTCCCCGTCGGCTCGCCGGCGGTCGAGGCGTACCCGTGCCGCGCCTCGCTCGCCGCGCCTGCGACGTCCAGGAAGTCGGTCTCCACCAGCGCCGGCCGGCGCCTCAGGTAGCCGAAAGAGAGGCTGCCGTAGCTGGAGCGGATGTTGTCGTAGCCGCCGTGCTGGATCCTCGCGTCGAGCTCCGAGTAGAAGGGAATGGGCGCCTCGAGGTGGTAGCGCGCGTAGCAGCTCCGGTACTCGTAGGATCCCATGAAGGAGCCGGCCTCCTCGTGGATGTCGCCCACGCAGCAGGCGAAGGGCGAGTTGAACTCGCGGTTGGGCCAGAAGCAGCCCAGGTAGTAGTCCTCGCTCCCGGTTCCGTTGATCTGAGGGGAGATGGCTCCGTCGATCGCGAAGTGCTCGTCCCCCTCGCAGTAGTGCTCGCCGAGCATGGTCTGCACGGTGCCGACGTACCAGCCGGCCCCGGGGCCCTCGAAGAGCAGCCAGTCGCGGCCGTAGGTGGTCCAGCCCTCGCGGAAGAGGGCCGTGAAGGTGGCGATCCGCTCGGGCGCGAGGGCGCTCTCGACCGTCTTGACGACCGACTGGAGCGGGCCAAGCGGCTGGTCCGAGCGGTTCACCAGCGAGATGCGCGCGCGCTGGGCGAAGGGCATCGGGAACCAGGAGGTCAGCCGGACCCGCCCCGACTCGAGCGGCTCGACGCGCAGGGGCATGGACCGCATCGCGGTCGCCCGGACCGCGGAGCCGAAGAAGTAGCCGAGCGGAGCGCGGACGTCGAGCCGGTCGCGCTCGTCGAAGGCGATCTGGATCCAGGTCTCGCGGATCAAGGCCTCGCTGTCCTCGGCCTCGATGCAGAGCTCCCGCACGCAGGCGGGGCCGTGGCGGTCGAGCTCGGCCAGGACGACCTCCTCGCCCGGCTCGACGGCGGGCCACTCCGCCTCCGTCCTGTCCGCCCCGCTCGTGCGCGGCGCGCTCCAGCCCGGAGCGCCCGCGAAGGCCGCGAGCAGGGCGGCGCGGTCCTCCTCGCCGGTGAAGGTCTCCACCTCGGTCCCGTGCGGGTAGCTCTCCCAGATCGCATGGTGGAAGTGCAGCTCCCCGCTCACCGAGATCCGCAGCCCCTTGGCGAAGGGAATGGGCACGAAGCTGTTGCCCGCGAAGGGCCGGTCCCCCCAGTAGCCGCGCCGCTCGTAGGACACCAGCGGCGCCGGGAAGAGTTCGTGCTCCCCCTTGAAGAAGCCGATCATCGGGATCGAGTAGCGCGCCTCCTCCTCGCCGTCGAAGGTGAAGTGGAGAACCGCGTCCTCCCGGATGTCGGTGCTCCACATGCTGCGCAGGCAGCCGGGGCCCTCGACGTCGAAGATGACCGCGTGGCCCTTTTCGTCGTCGTAGAGGTGCCAGCCATCGTCGCCGTTGCGCCCCTCCTTGTTGTGGCTGGAGAACTGGTGGACCGTGCGCCCGGAGGGGACCGCGCAGAGCTCCTCCCAGCTGACGGGATCGACCCCGGAGTCCGCGCCCGTCGCGGCGAGGGCGAGTCCGAGGCTCAGGGATCCGATGCTCATGTCGTCTTCGCTCCTCTCACCGCCGCTTCAGGCGGGCGGCCGGGATCGGCCGCAGCTCCTCCCCGGCCGCGGCCCAGGCGAGCTTCAGCTCGGCGCCGCCGGTCTTGTTGAACCACTCCACGCGGATGGGGTGCAGGCCCGCGGCCAGCGGCGCGGCGCCGATCTCCTCGGCCACCCCGTGCAGGCCGTCGTTGTCGATCACCAGGCGATCGCCGACGAAGAGCCGGGAGCCGTCGTCGCTGGCGAGCGCGAGCTGGTAGACGTCGCCCCGGGGCACGTCGAGCCAGCCCGACAGGCGCAGGGCGCAGTACTCGCCCTGCACCTCGTCCCCCAGACCTACCTCGGCGGCGGTCCAGGAGGCCGAGGGCTCGAGCTCGTCGAGGTCCGGCAGCTCGTCCCAGTCGCCCTCGTAGCGCTCGCAGAGGAGGCCCGGCCGGAGTCCGCTCACCGTCTGGGCGGGCCGCGGATCCACCTTCTCGAAGCGCGCCTCGGCGATCCCGCTCACCGGCGCGTCGCGATGGAAGGAGCGCGCCTTGACCACCGCGGTCCGGGAGAGCTGGAACGGCCCGCGGTAGCGCGGCGAGCTCCGGGTGGGATCGCTTCCGTCCAGCGTGTAGCGGATCTCTAGCTGGTCCGAGGCCGTGGACATCTCGACCGCGCGGCGGTCGACCAGGTACCTCACCGGCGCATTCGGGTGGATCTCGCCCACGGCGCGGATCCGCGGCATCTCGTAGACCACGGGTCGGCCCTCGATCTCGAGCTCCACCACCGAGCAGATCGGATCCGGCGGCGCCGCCGGCAGGGCGACGCGGAGATCCCCCCCGCGCCGGGTGACGCTCAGCTCGCGCCCGGGCTCGGCGAGCAGCCGCGCCCCGACGGGATCGTTGCCGATGCCGGGCACGACCAGGAGGCCATCCCCGGGCCAGTCGAAGACGTGCAGGTAGAGCGTCGCGTCCTCGCCCCCCTGGCGTAGGGTGCACCGGCCGAAGGGGAGCTCGGCGAAGGGGCTGGCGCCGGTTCCGTGGATGGCCTCGCCGTTGACCTCCATCCAGCGGCCGATGCCCCGCAGGCGTTCGACGCTCTCGGGGGGGAACTCCCCCGCGGCGGTGGGGCCCACGTTCAGGAGGAAGTTGCCGCCCTTGGAGGCGATGTCGACCAGCTTGCGGACCAGGTCCTCGGTGGACTTCCAGTCGTGGTCGTTCTTGTTGTAGCCCCAGTGGCGGTTCATGGTCATGCAGGTCTCCCAGTCCACCCCCGGCAGGCCGGTGGGCGGGATCTCCTGCTCGGGCGTTCCGAAGTCGCCGGCGTACTCCCCGGCCACCGTCATCCCGGCCATGCCCCCGCGGCCGACGTCCACGCGGTTGTTCACGATCACCTCGGGCTGCAGCCGACGGCACAGGCGGTACAGCTCCAGGCCAAGGTCGTGCGACCAGGTGCGCTCCCACTCCCCGTCGAACCACATGACGCCGATGGGCCCGTAGCGGCCCAGGAGCTCCTCCACCTGGGCGTGCAGGTGCTCGACGTAGCGATCGTAGACGGCCCCTTCCGGTGAGCGGTCCTCCCAATCCCGCCGCGGCAGGTAGTCGGGGTGGTGCCAGTCCATGATCGAGTGGTACCAGCACATCTTCAGGCCGTGCCTCCGGCAGGCGTCGGCCAGCTCGCGCAGGATGTCGCGCTGGAAGGGCGTGGACATCACGTCCCACTCGGTGTGCTCCGAGTCGAAGAGGCAGAAGCCGTCGTGGTGCTTGCTGGTGATGACCACGTAGCGCATGCCCGCCTCCTTCGCCAGGCGCGCCCACCGCTCGGCGTCGAACTTCACCGGATCGAACCCGCCCAGGAAGCCCTCGTAGGTCTCCCGCGGGATCTGCGCCGTGGTGCGGATCCACTCGGCGTGGTTGGTGCCGCCCTCCCACTCGCCGGCGGGGATGGCGTACAGGCCCCAGTGGATGAACAGCCCGAAGCGCGCCTCGCGCCACCAGTCCATGCGGCCGGGCTCGGCGGGATCCGCCGATCGCGGGGCCGTGCAGGCGCACAGGCCGCCGAGCAGCAGGAGGGTGGCGATGAGGGTCCGGGTCGTAAGAGAACGGTTCGTGGGCTGCATCCGGAAAGGCCGTGGCGGGGAATCCGGGGGCGGGCGACAATGGGGACGGATCCACATTGGACTCGTGGGCCGCCGACGAGTCCACCGCCGACCGAGGGAGGCACACATGGTCCCCTGCACGATCGCCGTGCTGCTCCTGGGAGCCGCGCAGTCGGGAATACCGGTGCTCAGCGAGCAGAGCCGGCTGACGGAGTCGCAACCGGTCAAGTACGATCACTTCGGCAACTCGGTCTCCTGCGACGCCGAAACGGCCGCGATCGGCGTGCCCGGGGACGATGACCTGGGTTGGGAGTCGGGCTCGGTCCACGTTCTCCTGCGCGACCCCCAGGGGTGGAGCCTTCAGGCCGAGCTGCACGCCAGTGACGCCACCGCGGACGACGACTTCGGCGAGTCCGTGGCCCTCGAAGGGGAGACCCTGGTGGTCGGCGCCCCCGCAGCGGATCCGGCGGGCGTGGTGTGCGGGACGGCCTACGTCTTCGTGCGCAGCGGCTCGAGCTGGAGCCTGCAGCAGAAGCTCGTCGCCGCCGACGGGGCCCCGGACGACGACTTCGGCTGGTCGGTGGCGCTGGACGGCGATCGAGCCATCGTGGGGGCGCACAATCACGCCGACGACTCGGGCGCGGCCTACGTGTTCAAGCGCAGCGGCGCCGTCTGGAGCCAGGAGGGCAAGCTCTTCGTCGGCGGCTAAAAGGAGCACCTGGGCTCCTCGGTCGACATCCAGGGCGACCGGGCCGCGTCGGGCGCCTACCGGGACTCGTCGAGGGGCGCGGTGTGGGTCTACTCCTGGAGCGGCTCGTCGTGGGTACAGGACGCCCGGCTGGAGGCCCACGACGTGGCCTACCTGGACGCCTTCGGATGGTCGGTCTCCCTCGACGGGGACGTCCTGGTGGCGGGGGCGCGTGGCGACGACGTCGTCGGCCCCAGCACGGGCTCGGCCTACCTTTTCCGGAAGCGGGGCGGGTCCTGGGCCCAGGAGGCCAAGCTCCTGACGGCCAGCGGGCAGGCGCAGGGCCTGCTGGGCGAGAGCGCCTGCGTGCAGGGAGACCGGGTCCTGCTGGGAGCCCCGGGGGAGGACATCGGCGGCTCCTTCGCGGGCGCGGTCTACGAGTACTCGGTCTCCGCCCGCCTCGGATCGGCGTACTGCTTCGGCGACGGAACGGGAACCCCTTGCCCCTGCGGGAACCAGAGCCCCGCGGGTTGGGGACTGGGCTGCCTGAGCTCGGAGGATCGCGGCGGGCTGCTCTTCGCCGGCGGCTCGATCAGCCTGGCCTCCGACGACCTGGTTCTGATGGGGTATCAGATGGTGAAGTACAAGAACGCCGTGCTGATCGCGGGCACCCAGGCGAGCGGATCCGGCCTGGGCGTCCCCTTCGGCGACGGCCTGCTCTGCGTGGGCGGAGGCTTGAAGCGCCTGGGTATCCAGAGCTGCGAGTACACGGGCTCGGCAATCTGGGGCCCGGGTCTGGGCGCGCAGGCCGGCTGGAGCCCCGGGGACACCCGCTATTTCCAGGTCTGGCACCGCGACTCCCCCACCCAGGGGCCCTGCGGCACCGGCTTCAACCTGACCAACGCCTACGAGCTGAGCTTCGCGCCCTGAACCCTGCCTACCGGGCCACGTGGACCACCAAGTCGATGGCGTCTCCGTCGCCGTTGAGGTCGGCGCCGCCCTGGGCGATCTCGGAGACTAGGAAGGTCGCCAGGCCTCCTCGGAGCTTCGGCGCGTCCGAGGAGAGCGCCAGGTTGGTGGTGAGCCCCGTCGGGGCGCAGTGCAGGTGCAGGACGTAGTCGAGGGTGTCCCCGTCCCCGTTCAGGTCCGTGTAGCCCTGGCTGCTCTCCCGGACCCGGAAGGCCACCCACGGGCCGGCAACCTCCTTGATGAAGGTCGAACCCGAGCTGGCCAGGCCCAGGTTGTTCACGGCGCCCGTGGCCGCGAGAACCGAGTGCAGGACCCCGTCGGAGGCGTCGCCGTCCCCGTTCAGATCGGTCTGCCCCTGGGCGTCCTCGCTCACCTCCACGAAGGCGCGGCCCCAACTGACCCGGACCGCATGGCTGCAGGCCAGGGCGTGGTTCGCGGTGGCGCCGCTCCAGACCTCGTGGGTGTGCAGCACCCAGTCGTCGACGTCGCCGTCGCCATTGAGGTCGGTGTTCCCCTGGTGCTTCTCGATGACCAGGAAGGCCAGGAGGCCGTCGTGGAGGTGCGCGCTGAGCTGAGCCCCGGCGAGCTGCAGGTTGGCCAGCAGGCCCGGAGCCATCCGGTACGTGTGGTAGACGTTGTCCGTCGCGTCGCCGTCGCCGTTGAGGTCGGACTGGCCCTGGCCGCTCTCGATGACCTGGAAGACCAGGACCCCGGCGTCGAGGTGCATGCGCGCCCCGGCCAGGGCCAGGTTGCTCGCTGAGCCGGAGGCGAAGTCCACCAGGTGCAGGACCTCGTCGAGCCAGTCCCCGTCGCCGTTCAGATCCGCCATGCCCTGGGCGGTTTCCCGCACCATGACGGCCACGTCCGCCCCGTCGAGCACAAACTGCGGCGAGGGGGAGTGGGGCGCGATGCCGACGTTCAGGGTGGATCCTCCCGAGAGATCGCGCAGGTGCAGCACGGCGTCCCAGGTGTCCCCGTCCCCGTTGAGGTCGAGATTCCCCTGGTCCGCCTCGTCCACCAGGAAGGCCATCCGGCTTCCGCTGAGCAAGAAGTGCCCCGTACCACGGGAAGCCAGCCCCAAGTTGAGGGCGACGTCGGCGGCCGCGTCGTAGACGAAGAGGACGGCGTCAGAGGCGTCCCCATCCCCGTTCAGGTCCAAGCCCCCCTGTTGAAACTCATGGACCACGAAGGCCACCCGCGCCCCTTCGATGATGAAGTCGCTGGGCCACAGCGAGGTGGCCAAGGCCGTGGAGGTCAGCCGGCCCGTGGCGGTGTCGAGGACGTGCAGGACCCCGTCGGCGGTGTCCCCATCGCCGTTCAGATCGGTGTACCCCTGGTCGGCCTCGGAGACGGCGAAGACCACCAGCCGCTCCCCGGCCTCCGGACGCACTCCGGCCAGGCCCAGGTTCACGCTGGTGCCCCACAGGGGATCGCCGAGGTGCAGGACGTCGTCCTGCGCGTCCCCGTCTCCGTTGAGGTCCCCATAGCCGTGTCCGTTCTCGGGCACCACGAATGCGATTGTGCGGCGACCGACCGCCGGCTCTCCAGAGGCCATGGCCAGGTTGACGGCCTGGGGCTGCCAGAGCTGGGGCGTCGCGGGCGCGGCCGTCGCCTGGCCTCGCGCGGCCCCCGGCAGGAGGCCCGCTCCGAGGGCGATCGAGGAGGCGAGTGCGATCCAGTAGGGCGGTCTCACGGTGGGGCTCCCTTCCATGCGGCGCAGAGCGCCGTGGCCATGCGGCGCGGAGCGCGGCGCGGCGCTCACTCCCGAGCAAACGAGCCCAGGCACGTCTTCGTCACCGGGATTCCGCGGAATCCGCTCGCGGGGCGTCCCCGCACCCGCTCTCTCCGCCCACGGGCATCCCCTCGAGCTCGAGCAGGCCGTCGAGCGCAGCCTGCAGAGCCCGGCCCAGGCGGGGGTCGATCCGGGCCTGGAGGGCCAGCACCATCCGCCGGGCAACCTCCAGGGTCCGCTCTCGCCCGCCGTTGAAGGGAGCCCAGACCTCGGCTGAATCGGCGGCCGCCCGCAGGCTGGCCTCCAGGCTGCGGAGGTTATGGAGGATGTCCACCGCCCTGACCGAGGCGGCCTGGGCCGTCATCTGCGGGATGACCTCGATGGAGCGGCGCTTGCGCGCCTCCCAGCCCTGACCCTTCTCCTCGGTGAGCTCGGAGACGATCGAGGCCACGTGGGCCCCGAACTCCTGCTCCACCCGCTCGGCGCTCCACTCCTCGCAGTCCTCCACCACGTCGTGCAGGAGGCCGGCGACGATCACGTCCTCCTCCATGTCCCAGCGCGCCAGCATGAGCGCCACGTGCAGGGGGTGGACCGCGTAGGGCACCTCCCCGCCGCTCTTACGGTGCTGCCCTTCATGGGCCCGGATCGCCGCGTCCAGGGCCCGCTCTATGCGGGGGGAGAACATGCGGCCGCTAGATCTGCACGCCCAGCGGCTTGATGGCCACGATTCCGAACAGGATCGAGAAGATGAAGATCGAGACCAGTATCCCCAGCTCGCCGTCCATCAAGTACGGCTGCTCGCGGTTGGGGTAGGTGAAGGCCACGCTGTAGTAGGGCGAGTCCGTGGCGAAGCTCCTCTCCGCCGGCCACAGGAGGGCGCAGTGATCGGGATCGAGAAGGTTGTACCAGCCAGCGACGTTCACCCGCCGCGGCTGCATGGCCCGGCTGCCCTCCTCGCCGGCCACCAGCCGCTTGAGTTCACCGGGATCGCCGCCCAGCCGCAGCTCGAGCTCGTACTCGCCGGGCTCGACCGCCACGATCTCCTGGAAGGCCCTCCCCTCGGCCGCTACCGACACCAGGGGGGTCATCGCGACCAGGCCCTCGGGGATCGTGATCTCCAGCTCGTCTATCCGACTCTCGTGGCCCTTGGCCAGCTCCACCTGGAGCGTCACCCCCCGGCCCGACATCCACTGCTGGGGGTCCTGCACCGCCACCGGATCGTAGGCGTAGCGTGTGACGAACTGCGCCGCCAGGATCAGGAAGAAGGGGATCAGGGGCAGGATCGGCCAGAAGTTGAGGAAGAGGTACTGGAAGTTGCGTGCCAGGATCTTGCCGATCGACTTGACCACTCCCCAGAGATCGTCCTGGTAGATGCGGATCTCGATCAGGTGCCCCTTGATGCGGTCCTTGGTGGCCTTGATCCCCGCTTGCCAACTGATGCGCTTGAAGAGCATGAGGGCCAGCACGCCGAAGATCCCGCTGACCACGATCAGCGAGGCGGCGAAGCCAATCCGCTCCAAAGGCCACAGGGCCAGGTCGAAGAATCCGTTGAGGAATCCGTTGAGGGCGTTCATGAACCGCTGGTGAGGGGCGATTGGATCGGAGTCGGGCTAGCTGATGTAGCCCAACCCGCGCAGCTTCTCGGTGATGTCCTCGTTGGAGCTGTCCTCTTCGAACTGGGCCAGCTCCTTCTCGATGATGTGCACGATGAACTCCTCGTGGGAGGCATAGCCGGCCACCTCGGCGATCTGCTTGACGCGATCGAGGAGCTCCTTGTCGAGCTTGATCTTGTTTCCTCCGCCGAACATGGGAGTGCCTTTCTCTTGCTGGGGTGCTTGCTATTCGAGGACGCGGTGGCCTTCCATGCCCTCCGCGGGTTGGACTCCGTAGCGGCCCAGGAGCTCGACCGTCAGGTCCTCCAGGGCGTGCTCGCCGGGCAGGATCCGGCGGTTGGTGAGCACGATCCCCGGAACCAGCTCGTGCGCCATCAGGTGGCTGCCCACGAAGGTCCCGCCGAGGTTGGGGGCGAAGACCGCGTGGGGGATGCGGCCGGTGGAGGACTCGTCCGAGTTCTGGTAGTCGGTGTTGTAGCCCACCTGGATGTCGGGGGCCTCGCGCATCCGCTCGCCGCTGTAGACCTGCTTGGCGATGTCGGCGGTGGGCACGAGCTGCTTGCCCTTGTTGTCGTGGTCGATGATGGCCTCCAGCTTCGCCTTCAGCTCGGCCAGCAGCGCGTCCTCCTGCGCGCCGGGCTCGACGATGCCCTGGGGCGCGCCCTCGACCGGCCGGCCCTTTTCGTCGCAGCCCTCGCGGCCCTTCAGGTTGAGGTAGAGGCCGTTGAAGCCCATCCCGTAGGCCACCGTGTTTTCCCAGTCGACCACGTCCTCGCCGTGTTTGTCCTTGCCGAAGATGAACACCGCCTTGTGCTCGGGGTGGTCGAGCGGCAGCTCCTTGGAGTGCCCCTCCTTCAGCTTCAGGTAGCCCTCCTCGTACAGCCAGGTGTTCAGGCTGAAGGCCCGGCGATAGGGCGCGAAGCCGTGGTCGGACATCACGATGATCGTGGTGTCATGCCCCACGCGTTCGCGAAGGTGACCCAGGATGGGGTCGAAGCGCATGTAGACGTCCCAAACGGTGTCCTTCCAGATGCTCCCCTCGCGGTGGGACCACTCGGAGGAGTCCTCGGCCGCCAGCACTGAGTCGTGGTTGGGGTGCTCGGGGTCGAAGAGGTCCCACATCATGTGGTTGGTGAGGTCGACCGTGGAGTAGTAGAAGAAGAGCAGGCCGCCTACGCCCTTGTCGAGGTAGTGGTCGATGGCGTAGTCCATCATGCGCACGCGCTCCTGGAGCACGATCTCGGACTGCTCCATGAACTCCGGCTGGGTCAGCACACCGGCCTTGAGGGCGTTGACCTCCTCGGCCATGCCCTGGGTGTAGTAGAGGCCGATGCCCTCGACGTCGTCGGCCAGCTCGACGCTGGCGCTCTCGGGCAGGGAGACCGGTGCGGCCGGATTGCGCGGGTCGATGTTGATCGGCGAGGCGTAGAGCTCCACCTCGGGCTCGATGCTGCGCAGGTAGAAGCGGACGATGCCCGACATGGGGCCGCCCACCGCCTGGTCCATGTACATGGGCAGCATCTCGAAGCTCACGGTGACGAAGGAGCTCCAGTCGCCGGGCTTGAGGATCACCACCTGCCCCTGGATCTCGATCGCGCAGGCCCCCACCTTGCGGTTGAGCATGATCTTCATGGGGACGGTGGAGCGGACGGCGGGGGTATCCTTCTTGTGCTCCCGGTAGGGGTTCTCCGGACCGATCAGGCGGGTGTCGATGAGCCCCTCGATGCGCTCGTCCAGCGCCACCAGCTTGCCGCCATCAACCGAGGTCTTGGCCGGCGGGTCGGTGGTGTAGAAGGTGTACTCGCCGTAGGCCGAGTCCAGGGCGGGGGTCATCATCCCCGGGAAGGAAACGCCCTTGGCCGGCTCGACCGGGAAGTTGGCCGGCATGCGCCAGATGTCGGCCGGCACGCCCTCCCTGGCCATGACTCCCCAGAAGCAGTCTCCGCTGCGGTTGGTCTCCGTCTCGCCGCCCAGCGGGAACTGCCAGTCTCCCCACAGGTCGAGGACGCTGGTGGAGGCAACCCGCGTGGTGGAGGGAGCCGGCAGCCGGGTCACCGGGTCGCGGTGGACGAAGTCGAAGATACCGTGCCCGCCGGGGTTGCGGCCGGTGATGAAGTTCGACCAGGCCACCGGCGACTGGGGCGGGATGGATGTGCCCAGGGCATGGATCCCGCCGCTGTCCTCCACCAGCCGGGCGAAGTGGCGCATCCGATCGGGATAGAGTTCGATGACCTCGGCCAGCAGGTTGGGATCCATCCCATCGATGCCCAGGACGATCACCTTCTCGAAGGTCTTTTCGGCGGGCGGGTGGGCCAGGGCGAGCCCCGAGAGGCCGACCATCCAGAGCGCCAGGGGCGCCCAGCAGCGAGGTTTGCTCATTTCGCGACCATTTCCTCTCTCTCGGCCGGCTCGGGCCGACCCCCGGGCTCGGGAGCCGGGCCGAAAAGAGGCCTTCCCTGCATGTAGCCCGGAATCTCGATCCCGAAGCGCTCCAGCACGGTGGGCGCCAGATCCATGATGTGGGGGGTTTTGCTGTTGAGGTCCCGGCTGCACCAGATCACGCCGGGCACCAGTTTGGGGTCGATGCAGTGGTCGCCCGACCAGGACTTGGTGTTGTCGACGATCACCTCCTCGGTCACCGCGCCCGTGGCGCACTCCCAAGAGTGGCGATAGCCCCGGTGGTAGCCCACCAGGAGCTCGGGGGCCATGTCCCGGTAGGGCCCGCTCTGGATCTCGTTGGTCAGGAAGCACTCGGAGACAACGCGCTCGCCATCGACCGGGTCCAGCAACGCCTCGAGCTTGGTCTTGATCTCGCGGCAGAGCGAGTCCAGCTCCTCGCCGGGCTCGACGATGCCCTGGGCCTCGCGGCCCTTGCGGTTGATGAAGATGCCGGTCAGGCCCAGGGTGAAGGCGCGCGTCTTGGACCAGTCCACGTTGACGAACCAGTCGGGCGAGGTTTCGCAGCCCTCCTTGAGCACCAGGTAGCCCTCGTTCTTCAGCCAGGTGTTCAGATTCACTCCGCGCCGGAAGTTGCAGAAGCCGTGGTCGGAAATGACCATCAGAACGGTCTCGGGGTCGTCTCCAATCCGCTCCCGGACCTCGCCCAGCAGGCCGTCCATCTTCCCGTACATCTCGGGAATGACGTTCTTGTACCTCTCGACCTCCTTGTCCCGGTTGGCCGGATGGTCCGGATCGAGGGTGCGGTAGAACATGTGGCTGATGCGGTCAGTGGTGTCGAAGACCACCGTGACGAAGCCCTTCTTGGTCTTCTCCAGCGCGTGCCACAGGTGCTTCTTGCGCTCCTCGTATATCAGCCAGGACTGCTCGAGGAAGGCCTCCTCGTCGATCACCCGCTCGTTGAGCGCCCAGGTGTCCTCGGCCAGCCCCAGGGTGGCGTAGGGCCCCTGCATCTTGGCCAGGTAGATGGCGTAGACGAAGGGGTGCGAGATGGGCATCACCGGCTTCTCGGGGTTGACGTTGATCGGCGTGCAGTAGATCTCGACGTCCTCCCCCTCCCAGGTCTGCAGGTACAGGCGGGCGATGCCGGTGATTTTGCCGAAGGGGACCACCAGCCAAGGCGTGTACTCCTTGGGCCCCACCTCCACGGTGGTGCGGCCCACGGTGATCTTTGCCTTGCGCGCGGCCTCGTCCAGCTCCACGCTGAACTCGCTCTTCATCGGGTGGCCGTCCGCTCCGGGAGGGCCTGTGAGCTTGGACTCGATGAGGTTCCCGCGGCGGCGGATCTGGTACTGCTGGCCTCCGATGTGCTGACCCGCGGGCCGCGCCTTGGTGGAGTAGAAGGAGAAGGAGCCCTGGGTCCCCTGCAGGTCGGGCACGCACATGGCCGACAGCAGGGTGCCGTTCTTGAACTTCTGCGGCGGGAAAGTGATGGGCACCCGGATGATCGAGGACCACACGTAGTTCTGACCCAGGATCTTCCAGAAGGGCTGGCTCTTCTGGCGCCACTCGTAGATGGGCTTCTGGCCGAAAGGCACCTTGGCGAAGCCCAGGTTGATCGTGCGCGGCACCGTGCGGGTATCCGTCGAGGTCAGGCACGGCATGTAGCTGCAGGGGTCGCGTGTGAGGAAGTCGTAGATGTTGTGGCGCGAGGCGTCCACGCCGGTGGCGTAGCTCGACCAGGACACCGGCGACATGGACGGGCAGGAGACCTGCAAGGCGGAGAAGTGCCCCTCCTCGGCCAGCTTCGAGAAGTTTGGCATACGCCCCTCGCCCATGTACTTGCGCGCCAGCCCCGGATCGAAGCCGTCGAGCCCCACCACTATGATGCGCCGGACCTTGGCCCGGGGCCGGCCGCGGAGTTGGATCAGCCGGACCACGGCCTTGATGGGCCAGATCAGGATGATCCCCAGGGCCAGGAAGAAGGTACTGGCCAGGACCAGCACCGAGCCGGCCGCGGCGAAGCCCGCGCCCGGGCCGATGTAGGCCATGGCGGGCTGGGCGCCGAGCGTCATCGCGGCCAGGGTGAGCAGGCCCAGCCGCAGGAGCCGGGGCGCGCGGCCGGGGGCCGGGGGCCGGGGCCGTCGGGGATGGGTGCGGGACACGGGACGGTGGGAGAGGTTCGGGGACGCGGGGAACGGTCGGGGCGCTGGGACGGTCGAGGTGGCTCGCTCCTCATCGGCCCGAAGGGGGGCCGCGGCTGAGCCCCGACCGGCGGGGAGCGGGGGGGCTGGGAATCGGGCGCAGGATACTACCGGCCACCGGCGGAATCCCAACCCCGCGGCCGCAGAATGGGCCTGCCTCCTCTGGCTACGGAATGGGCCGGAACGGGTGAGGATCGACCCGGAGAAGCCCGCTCGATCCGTTCTCGACGGCCCTCCGCGGCCTCGGGCCGCGCTCCCGCACCGATCCGTCGCGGGGAGATCCTCGGGTGAAACGCCCCGCGTGGAACGGCCCGGGTGAAACGCCGGAATCCCGCCTGCCGGTCCGAACGGGAATCCGCTCAGCCGGGGGTGGCCCCCGGCCGGGAGGCCGTCGGCCCGGGGGGCCGCGTCGCGCCCTCCCCGCGAGCTCGGAGGATGCGCGCCGCCGGGTGCAGGCCCGCCAGGTGGGAGAGCGCCACCGGGGAAGGCGAGGTCCACAGGTGGGCCGGGCAGCCCGAGCGGCAGTCGCTGGCGCCGAAGCCGGGGATCGGCGCCCGCCCGCCGAGCAGGCCGCCGGCGATCCGGTTGAGCGCGCACTCTCCGATCGCGCGGCCCGGCACCAGGATCGCGCCGATGGGGTGCGCCCCGGCGGCCCGCTTCAGGTAGTCGACGTGCCAGCGGACGCGCCCGGCGCGGGCGAGGTGGCGGAGGGCGCGCCGCCGCAGGCCCCTCAGCGCGCTGCCGGCGTAGGCGTACCAGCCCGGGGCGCAGTGAAAGAGGCCCAGGGACCCCACCCGCAGCTCGACGGCCCGCTCGAGCCGGATCAGGACGACGTAGGCGCCACCCTCCCTCGCGTCGCCTAGTCGCAGTGGAAGACCTCCTCCAGCCCGTACCACCAGGACTCTTCCCCGGCCGCGGGAACCGGGAACTGGCAGGGATCGGCCTCCTTCCACCACCTCTGGGTCTCGGCGTCGGCCGCCAGCGCCTCCATGTCGGCGTCGAAGTCGGAACCCACGTACTCGAAGTAGCTGAAGAGGTAGTACCGCCCCGGCTCGGGCTCGGCCAGGTAGACCGAGTAGTTGCGCAGGTTGCACTCGGCGAGCTTCTCCAGGACCGCGGGCCAGGGATCGGCCTGCAGCTCCCGGTAGCGCTCCACCATCTCGGGCTCGAGGCCGATCATCATGCCGTAGCGCTGGGGCACCGCCTGGGGGGCGGAGCAGCTCGCCGCGAGCAGGCCCATGAGCAGCAGGGCGGGTCCGAGGGTCTTCGTAGTCGTGATCATTGCGCACCTCATCAGGCGAAGACGATGTATTGAGCGCCACGGTCAGTGCCCCCCCCCTCGCGGAAGCTGCGGACGTTCTGCGCTTTCCAGCGAAGCATGGGCTGGGCCCGGATCCGCTCCCGCACCGCCGGGTCGGCGTGCAGAGCCTCTGCGTCCACCTCGCCCTCGTCGTGCAGTCGATCCAGGAAGCGACGCTCGGCGGGCGTCCATTCGAGCAGCCGCTCCGTGGCGCCCTCCAGCCAGCGGCCGATCCGCGCACGCAACTCCTCCGGTTCGGGCGCGGACCGGCTTCCGCCCTGCTGCAGCAGGGGGATCAGTTGCTGCTTGACAGCCAACGCACCGGGCACCCGGTCCGAGGGCAGCAGGCCACGGGGATCATGACGACCCCCCGCCATCGAGCAGACGAAGGCCAAGCGCAACTCGGCGTCATCCAGAAGTCCGGGAAGAAGCTGCAGCAGGTTCGCCGCGTCGAAGGCGTCGCGGGCGACGGTCCGCTGCACCAGCGCCGTGAACTTGCCCGCGGCCAGCTCCAGCAGGGGAAGCGTCGGCACTTCGGTCGGGTCGCCAGGCGGGAAGCGCGTCTCCAGTCTCTCCGTGCCCAGGAGCGGCACGCGGGCCACATAGCTGACGTCCACCCCGAGGTTCTGCGAACCGCCGAGGACGCTGACGAAACGCAGCCTGAACTTCCCGCCGGCATGCTCGTCGGGTGTGCGCTTGACGGTACAGCCCTCACGCTCGCAGACCGCGGCAAGGGCGGCCTCGAACTCCGGGCGGGCGGCCAGCATCCCTTCCCGGTCGGCGGCGCCGACGAAGTTAAGATCGATGTCCACCGACATGCGCGGAACATCCAGGTGCAGCAGGTTCAAGGCCGAGCCGCCCTTGAGCAGCCAGGCTCCGCGTGTGGTCGGGTGACGATCGAGACGCTCGAGGATACCGCACAGACGCAGCACCTTCTCCACTGAGTCGGAACGGAAGCCGGTCTCGGCGGCGACCCTGCTGACGGTGCGCAGGGTGGTCATGCGGAGCCCTCCTCGGGCGCGTTGACCAGCTCCCCGGGAACGATCAGCCGCCAGCGGGAATTCAGCTTGCCGCCGAGAGTGCGGTCCAGATGCACCGGGTGATTGGGTAGCAGGGGTTGCAGCCGTTCGAGCACCGACGCAGGCACGGCCAGCTCGTCGCGCCGCGTCTCCAGGAAGTAGCCGATCCGCGCCGCCAGGGTGCGGTTGCCCAGGGTCTGTACATAGTCCAGCAGTGCCTCCGGATCGAGCGCCGGGAGGGCGGAGAGCGACCGCCAGACCTCCTCGATGCCGCCGGCCAGAGAGGGCCGGTCCAGCACATCGGCCGCCGTCCGCTCCAGGCTGGTGACGCGCACCTCGAGACCGGCGCGATCCAGCGCCTCGATCCAGGCCTCGCCGCCGTTCCTCTCCCGCAGGGGAGTGCGCGGATGCACCGGCACCAGGCGGCGCCCCATGAACTCGATCGGCTTGGTCCGCGTCCAGGTGACGAAGGTCAACGGCTCGAAGAGGCTCTGTGCGCAGCCGTGAGCCTCCAGGGCCGTGTGATAGGCGGCCGCCCCGTCGGGCGCCATGCGCGCGGCCAGCGCGACGAAGTCCGGTAAGAGTACCGGAGCACCCGACTCCACCGGATCACGCCGGACGAAGAGCCCCTGCTTGACCCGCACGATGCGCCCCTGCCGCCGCCATCTGGCCAGGTGGGCGTCCAGGGTGGCCGGGGCGCGTCCCGGCAGGGCGGCGACCAGCTCCGCGCGGGTGAAGAGGTCGTGTCTTGCGAGAAACAGGTCGGGCTTCATGGCTATCGTTCCCCACAACCGGTAAGAAATTACGGGTTGTAGGGATCACCGTCAAGCTCCCTGCGCAATTACATCTCCGTGGCCGAGTTTGGGGCCATCGCTCGCTCGACCCTGCGCATTCGGTCACCCCGCATCGGCGCCCGGGCCGCCGCGCAGCTTCTTCGCGGCGCCGCGGCCGGCAGCGGTGATCCTCCAGATGGGCCCCGGGCCCTCCTCCAGCCAGCCCTCGGCGACGAGCGGCTTCCGCGCCCTCCTGATCATCCGCTGCCAGCGCTTCTCGCCGCGTGCCATCACGTCCAGATCGCCGGGCTGCATGTTGCCTTCCATGATGCGCTCGACGAAAGGCTCGAGCTCCCGCCGTTTCGCCGCGCCGCCCAGCTCCACGATCGCCGCAAGGACCGGCTGATAATAGGCCCAGAGGGGCGCTCTCATCTTCGCCTCGTCCCCCTTCCCAACTCCGGAGCCCCGCAGCTCTCGCCAGCGCTTGCGGAGTTCCTCCGCCCTGGCGCGGAACTCCTGGATCTTGCGCCCCTTCGCGACCAAGCCCTCCGCGGTGGAGTAGTCCCCCTTCGTCATCGCCTGCCCCGCGGCCGCGTTGACGCCCTTGAGCGCTTCCTTGACCGCGGCCAGGACACCACGAATGGCCTGATCTACCTCCCGCGCGTGCGGAATCCGCTTCATGTTCATGCCGTCCCTCCCAGTCCGTCTTCTGGCGGCTGGATCATCCGATTCAGGTCGAGCGGCTGCGCCAGCACTTGAACGCCCGTGGGCGCCTTGCCGGTCTGGAAGATCATCTCCCAGAAATCGAGATTCTGCTTCGACCCGAAGACGGTGGTACTCAGGTTCCTGTCCACCCAGCACGGAAGCCCCGCGAGGCTGACGAGGGAATTCTCCATGTGATCCCAGAGGGTGTCGGGGAGGTTCCGTTGGAGCAGCCGGTCCCTGTCGACCATCTGGGCGGTGAAGGCGAAGTAGTGCTCGATCACCAGCCGCAGCCAGCGCAGCACGTTCGCCAGCACTTCCTCGCGGGCCACCCGCCAGGCGCGCAGGTGTCCCTCCTGGATGGAGTCGCCCTTCTGGAGCCGGTATTCGAGCCTGCGCCCGCCGGTCTCCGGATCCCACTGGCCAATGAAGAAGACCTCGGCGAAGAGGCTCATGATCCGCGTCAGCTGCGTGCGCTCCAGCTGGCGGGGGTTGGTGCCGTCTTCGAGCCCCTGGTCGATCGGGCTTTCGAGCGCCTTCTTGCAGAGGAACTCCTTGAAGAAGGAGCGTTCGATGGCGGTGTAGGAGAGCGGGCGGTCCGCCGCCTTGCCGGCCCACTCGACAAACTCGAGGAGCTTGTTCACGGAGTCATGGGTCACCGCGTCACGCTGGGCATCCACGATGTAGCGCTCCATTTCCCGGGACTCCCCGCGAAAGAAGCGCACCAGATCCTTCTCCGAGAAGGAGTAGTCGTCGGCGGCCAGGCCCCGGAGTTCGCGATACTGATTGACGCGCTCGATGTAGAGCGTGCTTCCCAGGTGCCGCATCACCGCGGCGTCGAAGGCAACCTGGCGCAGCTTGCCGCCCGCGTTCGTGTTGGCCTGGAGCAGCACTTGCAGGTCGGGTTCCACGAAGACCCGCACCGGCAGCTCGCGAACCCCGAGCAGAATCTGCGCCGCCGCCTTGTGCTGGCCGTCAAAGACCTTGAGCGGCCCACTTCCGTCTTGGTCGGGCGCCCACCAGGCAAGCCCCACGTGGAGCTGCGGGCGGCCCTCCAGGAATTCCTCGATGAGCCCCCGGATGTTGGAACCGATGCTGCGCGGATTGATCCGGTCGTCGTGGTGCAGGTACTCGAGCGGAAGGGTGGTGAAGAAGGACTTCTCGCCGCTGAGCTTGTCACGAAGCAGCGGAACCCTGCGGATCTCGATCCGCCCCGCCTCGGGAAGGCTGAACTCCGCGAGTTCGTCCTCGCATCGCAGGCGCAAGGGGAACTTGGCGCCGCCGTGCCGCTCGAGAACGTCGCCCAGGTTCGCCCCGCGCCTACCCGCACTGCGCGCCTCGACCTGGAGTCGCTCGAACTCCGCCAGGCGCCTCGCAACCTTCAGATTCGAGGCGCCCTTGCTTCGATTGCATGAGGCGTGGGTTAGGGCGAAGTTGTTCTCCGCGTCGAGACCTTCCTCCGCCAGGGGATCGATGTGGTCGATGTCGAGCTGGTCCTTATGCAGGACGAGATCGATCGTCTCGTCGCAGATGAAGCAGCGCCCCGATTGGCGAGCCATCAGGCGCTCCTCGAGCTGTCGCCGTTGCTCGTCCGTCAGCGAAGCCAGGTATTTCGATCGCGCCATTACGAGTTATCCTCAGTCGAAGAGGGTTTCCTGCCGGTTCGGGTCCAATGGCGACGGAGCTCTCCCGGCGGCAGGCTCCGACGGCCGCGGCTCCCTTCCCGACTTGATGTCGGCGAGCCCCCGTTGAACTCGTCCAGGGCCGCGTACATGGCCTCGATGTTCCGGGGCGGGACCTCGGGCAGGATGTTGTGGACCGTGTTGAAGACGAAGCCGCCGCCGGGGGCCAGGATGTCGAGGTTTTCCAGGACGTGGGCCCGCACCTCCTCGGGCTCGGCCAGGTTCAGGATCCGGCGCGTGTCGCAGCCCGCGCCCCAGAAGGTCAGATCCCCGCCGAATTCGCGTTTGAGGCGGTCCGGCTGCATGTCGCGGCTGCTGGTCTGCACCGGGTTGAGCACCTCGAAGCCGGCCTCGATCAGGTCGGGGATGAGCTGGTAGATAGAGCCGCAGGAGTGCAGGAAGGTGCGCATGCCGCTGTGCGACTTGACGTACTCGCACAGCTGCCGGTGGCGGGGCTTGAAGTGCCGCCGGTAGGCCTCCGGCGACATGAAGGGGCCGCCGTCCATGCCCAGGTCGTCCCCGAAGCGGACGATGTCCACCAGGTCCCCCACCGCCGCGCACACCTTGCCCAGGAAGGCCAGGTGCCGCTCCATCAGCGCGTCCAGGAGCCGCTCCACCCCGCCCGGGTCGCAGGCCAGGTCCATCAGGAAGTTGTCCAGGCGCCGCAGGAAGGTGCCCCACTCGAAGAGGTTGCAGCCCGCGCCGATCACCAGCGCCCGATCGGTTCCCTCCCGCAGCTCGAGGGTCCTCGCCCGCAGCGCCTCCCAGAACCCCTCCTCGCCGACCCGGTCCCAGGGAGGGGTCGCGAAGGCCGCCCACAGCACCTTGCCCATGGCCTCGTCCAGCCCGGAGAGGTCCGCGGGATAGCCGTCGATCCACGGATAGCAGGTCTGATCGAAGAAGGCGCCCCCGGCCGGCATCTCGGCGATGGGCTCCCCGTCCGGGGCGCGGGCGATGAAGCCGCCGCCGGGCTTCGCCTCGGGCCGGAACCAGCGCGGATAGCTCGCCGGCGAGCCGTCGGCGAGTTGCACCGCGTGCCAGTCCCCCGGGCCCCCCTCGAACGCCCGCCCCACGTCCACCGCGTCGACGCCGAGCCGCTCGAGCAGCGGCTCCGCGGGCTGCGCGAGCTGCTGCACCACGTCGTAGACCCGCGTCGGGCCGCAGGCCAGATCCAGGTGCTCGCACAGCCGACCGTAGGCCATGGCCGAGATGCCCGAGCTGGGTGTGGCGCCCAGGTCGAGGGGCACGCGGTCCGGTGGATCGTGATCGATGGCGGCCAGGATGCGCTGACGGCTGTTCATGCTGGAGACCTCGAGCCGGGCCGGCTCCCGCTGGGCGGTGAGCATAGCACGGGGGCGCCGCCGGAGCGCGGCGCGATCACCGGCCTGCCCCGGCCCCCCTGGCTCGTCCATCCCCGGGCG
>CAZTTG010000036.1:0-56011 GCA_964615935.1 uncultured Planctomycetaceae bacterium
CACGCGCGTGGCGGCTGGGGAGTATGTGGCGGAGATTGCGCGGGCTCGGTATCGTGCGCGTCCGCACGGCCCATGAGCAAGCCCCCCCTCCTCCTCGCGCCTCCGATCCTGCTGGCGTTCCTCGCCACCGGCCTCGAGGCTCAGGACCCCCCCACCGACACCGCACGCGCCGAGGAGACCCGGGAGGAGACCCCGCTCCTCCCGACGACCGTCGTCACGGCGCGCAAGTGGCCCGAGGATCCCGAGAAGCTGCCCCAGAGCCTCTTCGTGCTGGACGAGTCGGCCCTCGGCGAGGCCGGCATCGCCACCGTTCGGGATGCGTCGCTGCGGGTTCCCAACCTCCTCCTCACCGAGTTCTCGTCCCGGCGCCTCAGCTTCCCGACCCTGCGCGGCATTGGCTCCGGCCAGGGCGACCCGGCCGTCACCACCTACATCGGCGGCGTGCCACAGCTCACGACCAGCAGCACCAACATCCCCCTCATCGACGTGGAGCGCGTCGAGTTCCTGCGCGGGCCGCAGAGCACGCTCTACGGGCGCAACGCGCTGGGCGGCGTCATCCACGTCGTTCCCAAGCTCCCCGGCGGCACGACCGAGGCCGAGGGCAGCCTCGAGCTCGGCAACCACGACCTGCGCGAGCTCCAGCTCTCCGCCGGCGGCCCGGTGCACGGGGACGGGCTCCTCATGCGGGTGGCCGCCATGCACACCCGGCGCGATGGCTACACCACCAACGATTACACCGGGAACCGGGTGGATCACCGCGACTCCTTCTTCGGCCGGGCCTCCATGCTCTGGTTCCCGGGAGACCGGTGGGAGGTCCAGCTCGCGATCCACGGCGAGCGCTCGCGCGACGGCGGCTTCGTCCTCTCCGACCTGGAGGGCCTGCGCCAGCGGCCGCACCACATCGACCAGGACTTCGAGGGCGAGGCCCGTCGGGACATCCTCGCCCCTTCGCTCAGCTGGACCTGGTACGGCGACGACCTCGAGCTCACCTCGATCAGCGGCTACCAGGACTGGGAGATCCACGAGTCCTCGGACTTCGACTTCTCCAGCCAGGACTGGGTGCGGCGCACCACCGACGAGTCCCAGCGCTACTTCAACCAGGAGCTCCGCGCCTCCTCGCCGGAGGAGGAGGACGCCGCCTGGAGGTGGCTCCTGGGGCTGAACTACTTCTCCGCCGACTCCTGGAGGGCGGCCGCCAACGAGTTCCGGGTGGACGAGGGCGGCGGCCCGCCTCCCCGCGCGCCAGCCGGCACGGACGTCAGCGAGGGGGACTTCGACGACTGGGGGCTGGCGGCCTTCGGACAGGCCACCATCGCCCTGGCCGAGGACCTCGATCTGGGCCTGGGGCTGCGCCTGGATCACGAGGCCAAGACGGCCGATCTGAGCCGGCACTTCGAGGGCGGCCGGAGCTCGCCGGGCCGCCAGTCGACGCACGGGTCGGAGGAGTACGACGAGGTCCTGCCGCAGGTCAGCCTGGCCTGGCAGGCGGCCGAGAACGTCCTGGCCTATGCGCGGGCCGCCCAGGGCTTCAAGGCCGGGGGCTTCAACCTCGCCGCGCCCTCCGACCAGCACGCCTTCGGGCCCGAGAGTAGCTGGACCTGGGAGGTGGGCGCCAAGAGCGCCTGGCTCGAGGAGCGCCTGCGCCTGAAGGCCGCGCTCTTCTACGTCGACTGGCGGGACATGCAGCTCTCCCTCTTCGACTCCACCGTCGGCGGCTACGTCGACAACGCCGGCGCGGCGACCAGCCGGGGATTCGAGCTCGAGCTGGAGGGCGAGCCCCGCGACGGCCTGGCGCTCTTCGGGGGTTTCGGGTACACCGACGCGCGCTTCGAGGAGTACGTGGACCCCTTCGGCGCCAACGTGGGCGGCAACACCCTGGCCTTCGCGCCCCGGACCACCGGGAGCCTGGGGGCTCGCCTCAGCGGCGGACCGGGCGAGGAGGATCGCTGGTCCCTGCAGGCCTCGCTGGTCAACGTGGGCACCTTCTACTACGACGCCGGCAACCGCGAGAGCGAGAGCTACTCCCTGCTCGATCTCCGCGCGGGCGTGGAGGGCACGCACTGGAGGTTCGACCTCTGGGTGCGCAACGCCCTGGACGAGGACTACGTGCCGGTGGCCTTCCAGCCCAACCCCCTCGATCCCGCGGCCTTCGTCGGCGAGAGCGGCGCCCCGCTGACCTTCGGCGTCTCGCTGTCGGCCGGCTTCTGAGGGCCGCCCGAGCGCCCTCAGCCCTCCCGACCGAGGACCGCCAGGGGCGCGCCGCGCAGGGCCAGGCGGGTGGCCAGTCCGACCCACAGCAGGCCCCCGAGCAGCATCCCGCCGAGCAGGAGGATCACCGGCGCGGCGGGGGGATACCCGGCGCCGCGGAGCATGGGGACGGTCGCGACCAGCGCCGCCAGCGCGCCGCCGGCCGTTCCGGCGAGGAGCAGGATCGCGTGCTCGAGCAGGAGCAGGCCGCGGATCCTCCTCGCGGCGAAGCCGATCGCGGCGAGAGCCGCCAGCTCGCCCCGGCGCTCGGCGACGTTGCGCAGCACGACCACCCCCAGGCCGGCGCTGCCGAGCAGCAGACCCAGCCCCCCCAGAACCTGGAAGACGATCAGGTACGCGTTCTGGACCGAGCCCAGCTCGGCCAAGCGGCTCGTGGCGAGCACCAGCTCGAGGCCGTCGTCCTCGCGCTCGCGCATCATTTCGGCCGCCAGCTCGTCGGCCTCCGCCAGGGGAGCATCCACCAGGAACATGCGATAGCCCGCCTCCGAGGGGAAGCGCTCCCGGAACCGGCTCTCGTCGACGATCAGGTCCCCCTGGAGGATCGATCCCGCCAGCGCGCCGACGATGCGCACCTCGAAGGTCCGTCCGCGCTCGTCAACGTAGGACAGCGAATCGCCGAGGCCGCGGTGCAGGGACCAGGTCAGGCTGGCCTCGTCGCCGATGGCCGGCACCACCTCCGGATCCGAGGCGTCGGCGAGCGAGAGCCAGGGATTCGCCTCCCCGCCCGCGAGGGTCTCGGCGAAGGCGAAGGCGCCGCGCCGGGCGAGCTCCTCGGGGCGGACCCCCAGGAGGCGCGGCTGCTGAGGCCGGTTCAGGTTGAGGCAGCTCGCGTCGTCGCCGTCGCGCACGCGCAGCGGCACGACCGACACCTCGGGGGGCTGGTCCTCGATGAGCCTGAGCTCCGCCCGGGTGCCCTCGGTCGCGCGGTCCGGGACGACCGCGAGGGAGGAGCGCCCCACCAGCGCGAAGCCCCCGGTGCCGGAGAGTCGAGCCAGCGGGTCCGCCGGGGCGACCTTGCGGTGCGCGCCCACGACGATCACCAGGAAGGAGCCGCAGGCCAGCAGGGCGATCGCCGCCAGGCTCCGCGCCGGACGCCGCGCTGCGTGGCTCCACGCCAGGCCGCCCAGCGAGCGGAAGGCCGCCGCCCGGCCCTCTCCCCGACCGAGCAGCGCGAAGCGCCCGGCGGCGAGCGCGCCGGCCAGCGCCAGGACGCCCGCCAGGAAGGACGCCAGCGGCCTCGCGGGGCCCGAGGCCAGCATCCCCCGGATCAGCACCGCTCCCGCCGCGAGGAGGAAGACCAGCGCGGCGATCCCGAACGAGCGCCTCCGCCTCCCGGCGCCCGGGATCTCGATTCCGGCGCGCTGGGCCAGGAGATCCACCGCGGGCAGCGCGGCCCGGCGGCGCAGGGCGATCCACGCGCACGCCAGGGCGACCAGGAAGGCGCACGCGCCCCCCAGCAGCACGCTCGAGGGCCGCGCGTGGAAGACGAGGGTCGAGCTGGCGACGGCCTCCCTCCAGATCGAGCCCAGGGCGAGGATCAGCAGCCGCGCGTAGCCGACGCCCGCCACGGCGCCCAGCGCCGATCCGACGAGGGCCAGGGCGGCGCCCTCGGCGAGCAGCAGCCGGCGCACCGCGCCCGGTCGGAAGCCGAGCGAGAGCAGGGTGCCGATCTCCGCCGAGCGCTGCAGCGCGCTCAGGGCCAGCAGCAGGCCGACGAGCAGGAAGGCGGACGCCATCAGGAAAAAGGAGAGTCCCAGGAAGAGGCCGCCGAAGTCGGTGGCCGGAGCGCTGGCGGCGAGGGCGGGGCCCCGCAGGTCCCGGAACGACAGGCCCAGGGCCGCCGGATCGACGGCCTGGCGGAGCCCGGCGAGGAGCTCTTCGCCGTCCTCGCGGGCGAAGCGCACCGCCGTCATCGAGCCGAAGCGCTCGCTGCCCCAGAGCTCCATGCCGGCCGCCAGGGTGACGAAGGCCTTGGGAGTCCCCCCGTGCTCGTTCCACCACTCCTCGTCGCGATCGCGGATCCGGGAGAGATCGATGGGAACGCCCGGGTCCCACTGGCTGCAGCTCTCGCTCCCGGCCAGCCCCGGGAAGGGCGGCATCAGCTCCCGATCGGCGGCCAGGCCCTCGACCGGCACGACCCCGCGGATCGCGAGCGCGCGCGATTCCAGGGTCAGCTCCTGGTGGGGACCGAGGGTCCAGTAGCTCAGCTCCAGCGAGTCACTGACGCCGGCCGCCAGCTCCTCCGCCAGCCACTCGTTGATGACGATCTCGTCCTCGCGCGTGTCCGCCGGGAGGACCGCCTGCCACGGCTCGACGCCCCCTTCGCGCCTCGCCGAGGTGGCCGGACCGAGGGCCGAGATCAGGGAGTAGGGGACGCTGCGCTCGCCGACGCGCAGCTCGTTCGCCAGCCAGGTGAAGACGCCCATGGCGCGCCCTCCCGATCGCGCGAGGCCTTCGACGAGCTCGGGGTCGAGGAGGATCCTCTCACTGGCGAGCTCCAGGGCGTCGGAGCCGGTCAGCTCGCGAACCCGCAGCCCGGCGAGGTCGAGGCTCCAGCACCTGCGCAGCGCGGCCTCGACCGCCTCGATCCCCTCGAAGCCGGTCCCCCCGACGAGGCACAGATTCGCCCGCTCGAGGACACCCAGGCGGGACTGGAGGTCCGGGAGCGACACCAGGGCGGTATGCGGAGGGGTCTGCCTCACCGTCAGGTCGAAGCGCCCGAGCTCGTCATCCGACAGGATGCGCGCCACCTGGAGGGGGAGGGCGGGCGGCACGCCCGGTTTGCCGACGAGCACCGCCTC
This sequence comes from uncultured Planctomycetaceae bacterium, assembly GCA_964615935.1. Lineage (GTDB taxonomy): Bacteria > Planctomycetota > UBA1135 > UBA1135 > CAZTTG01. The sequence continues at coordinate 5,070 of CAZTTG010000036.1, forward strand.
GCTCGATCCCGGCCCGAAGTCCTCGACCCGCAGCACGATCCGGTCGCCCACCTCCGCCCGCAGCCTGCTCGCCAGGGGCTGGTTGAGATGGACCTCGCCGGTCGCCGGCGGATCGGGCCGGCTCGTCCCGGGCGCGAGCGCGCAGAAGCGCCGGTCGACGCCCAGCACCTGGACGTCCAGGGCCCGGCGGCTCCCACCGGAGGCCGAGGCGATGCCGCGCAGCATGAGGGCGGGAGCGACGATCGGCTCGTCGGGCTCCCCCCCCAGCTCCTGGGCCACGGCCTCGGCCAGCGCGCTGCGGAACAGGCGCGGGCCCGAGGCCAGGGCGAGGTCCGCGCGTCCGATGCGCTGCCGGGCCTGCCCGGCCAGGCTGTGGCGCACGGAGTCGCCGACCAGCAGGGCTCCCGTCAGCACGGCCGATCCCACGGCCACCCCCAGCAGGGTGCCGACGTGCGTCCACCGGAAGTGCGCGAGGCCGCGCAGGACCAGGTGCGAGCGCCTCATGACGGCCGCGGCAGGGGGTGGAGCCGGCCGCCGCGGAGCTCCAGGACCCGGCCCATCCGGCCGGCCACCGGCTCCGCGTGGGTGACCACCAGGAGCGAGACGCCCAGCTCGTCGCCCAGCTCGCACATGAGATCGACCAGCTCGTCCGCCGTCCGGGCGTCCAGGGATCCCGTGGGCTCGTCGGCGAGGAGCAGGCGCGGCCCGTTGATCAGCGCCCGAACCGCGGCGACGCGCTGTCGCTCGCCCCCGGACAGTCTTCCCGGTCGGTGGGCCAGCCGCTCCCCCAGCCCGACGCGGGCGCACAGCTCCCGGGCCCGGGCCTCGGCGTCGCCGCGACCGGGAGGCTGCCAGCCGGCGAGGGTCGGAAGCAGGACGTTCTCGAGCACCGTGCACTGCGGCAGGAGGTGGTGGTCCTGGAACACCAGACCCAGCTCCCGGTTCCGCAGGGCGGCCAGCTCGTCGGCATCGAGCTCGGCGAGGTCACGGCCGTCGAACGCGACCCGGCCGGAGGTGGCCGGACACAGCCCGCCGGCGACGTGCAGGAGGGTGCTCTTGCCGGAGCCCGAGGGGCCGACGATGGCGACCGACTCTCCGGCCCCGACGCGGAGGTCGACCCCCTCCAGCACCGACAGGTGGGGCTGGTCGGGGCCGGCCTCGTAGCGCTTCACGAGACCCTCGATCTCCAGGAGCACGGGCTCGTCCGTCATTGCGCTTCTCCCCCCTTATTCGAGTCGGCGAACTCGAGGAGCAGGGCCTCCACCTCCCGCGCCATGCGATCGGCGGTGAAGTGCGAGCGGACGGCTCGCTGCCCCTGCTCTCCCAGCCGCCGGGCCCTGGGCTCGTCGAGGAGCAGCTCCTCGATCGCCTCGGCCAGGGCCTGGAGATCGTCCGGCTCGCACAGGACCCCGCCGCCGGTGGCCTCGATGATCTCCGGGAAGGCCGCGTGACGCGGCTGGACGACCGGCACGCCGGCGGCCATGGCCTCCAGGACGTAGAGGCCGAAGGACTCGTCCGCCGCGGCGGGGACCGACATCACCGTGAGGGACCCCAGCAGCTCCCGCTTCGCCTCGGGCCCGATGTCGGGCCGGAGCTCGGCGTCCTCGCCCAGGCCGGCCTCGTCCAGCCTCCGCCGTTGCGCCTCGACCAGCGCTCGATCCTCGGGGCGCACCACCCCGGCGGCGCGCAGCGCGAGGTCGGGGACGCGCCCCCTCTCGCGCAGCAGGACGTAGGCCCCCACCAGGAGGGGAAGACCCTTGTCCTCGCACATGCGGGCCAGGAAGCCCAGGGTGGGTCGAGCGGGCGCGCGACGCGGCTCCGCCGCCCCCAGATCCTCGGCATCCAGTCCGTTCAGGACCACCCCGACGCGATCCGCCGCCAGCCCCAGCCTGCCGGCCATCCGATCGGCGTAGCTCCGGCTGACCGCGATGAAGGCGTCCACGTCTCGGGCCCGCTCGCGCAGGGTCTGCCAGGCGATCCCGCGCTGGGGCTCGGGGAGGGAGTCGAGATAGGGCTCCTCGCCCTGCAGGGTGCAGGCCAGGGTGGCGCCGGTCCGCTCCTTCAGGCTCCGGGCCACGCCCACCAGGAGCGCGTTGGACAGGAGGATCGCGTCGGGGCGCTCCTCCTGCGCGCACTGTGCCGCCAGCTTCTCGACCGCCGGCCCCAGGCGGCCCTGCTCTCCCTGCAGCATGGAGATGGTCATCTCCCCCAGGAAGACGGGATCGGTGGAGCCGGAGCGCCGCGAGATCCAGCGCAGCAGCCGCGGCGAGTCGAGCAGGCTGGCGAGGGGGCGCGGGATGAGGCGAGAGGCCGGGAGCCTGTGTTGGAGGTACAGGTTGACCGCGCCCATGTGGATGAGCGCCTCCTCCGGCGCGCTCGCGTCCTCCGGGAAGGAGGGCAGGTACATCGGCACCAGGGACACCTGGTGTCCCCGCGCGCGCAGCGCCCGCACGAGGGTCCGGTCGCGCAGGCAGGTCCCGCAGTAGAAGCTCCCGGTCCCGGGGGTGAGGTGCACGATCCGCATGGTGGCTGGGCCGTGCGCTCTTTGTACCAGCTACGGAGGGTGCCCGCACCGAATCCCGACCGGGCGGGCCGGATCCGCGCACGGCCGTGGACCTGCCACCCGCGAGGATCGTACGATCTCCCGACTCCAGAGCCACTGCGCAGCCGGAAGGGACCGGACGTGAAGCACCTCATCATCTACAGCCATCCGAACCCGAAGAGCTTCAACCACGCGATCCTCGAGACCTACGAGGTCGCCCTGAAGGAGGCGGGCCACGAGGTCCGCGTACGCGACCTCTACGCCGATGCCTTCGATCCGGTCCTGAAGGGCGAGGAGCTCGCGATCATGGCCGAGGGGAAGATCCCCGAGGCCATGAAGGGGGAGCAGGCCCACGTCGCCTGGGCCGACGTCCTGACCTTCGTCTACCCCCTCTGGTGGGCCGGCCCGCCGGCGATCGCGAAGGGCTACCTGGACCGCGTCTTCAGCGCGGGCTTCGCCTACACCTTCGGCCCGGACGGCCTGGTGCGCCTGCTCTCCGACAAGCAGGTGGCCACGATCGTGACCATCGGCGACACCATGGAGAACTACGGAGAGAAGGGCTTTTTCAAGGCCATGGATCTCCTGATGGACGAGATCACCTTCGACTTCTCCGGCATCCGCCCCATCTGGCACAAGTACTTCGGCTCCGTGCCGCTCGCGTCGGACGACGAGCGCAAGCAGATGCTGGAGGAGGTGCGCGAGCTGGCGGCGGGGTTCTGAGCCGGATGGTGCGTGCCAGGAGCGCTCGTCGTTCGCGGCTCGCCCTGGCGGCGGCGGGCATGCTCTTCCTCGGCGCCGCCGGCTGCCGGTTCGGTGCCCCTGCGGACCGCGATCCCGCGCAGCTCGCGGTGGAGTTGTCCCGCCGGGTGGCGAGCCTCGAGGGGCTCGCGGCCGAGCCGGAGATCCGCCACCTGCTCGCCGGCTGCTCGGCGCCCCAGACCTGGGCGCTGGTCTCCTCCACCGCGAGCGAGCACTACGTGCACTTCTTCGAGCGGCGCGGGCGCTCCCCTCTCGAGCCGGTCTTCCGGGCCGCGCTCCACGTCGGACCGGGCGCGCGCGCGGAGCACACCCCGTTTCCCGCCCGGGCGCGCTTCCTGGACGCCGACGGCGAGGGCGCCGAGGAGCTGCTCCTCGTCTGCGACTCCTTCGCGGCCGACCGCGCCATGCAGTCCTTCCTGCTGTTCGCCCGCTGCGACGGCGGGTGGCAGGTGCACGTGGGCCCGCCCGTGGCCGGCGGGATCCGCCGGGAGCTCGGTGAGGTCGGGATCTACGCCGAGGACTTCATGCAGGCCGTTTCCTGGGGAGGCTCGCGCCACGACGTCCAGCCCCTCTCGAACGGCGGCGGCTGGCGCTTCCTTCCCCACCCGGACGGCGACGGCGCGCTCTTCCTGGCGAACGTCACCCTCCCCGAGGGCGAGGCCACCCACGCCCCGCACCGCCGCGCCGCCCTGGCCTGGCGTTTCCCCGAGGGCGGCTTCGAACGGGACCCCGCCTGGAACGGGGGCCGGATCTTCGCGACGCGCGAGCCCCTGAGCGGAGAGGAACTCCGAGAGTGGCTGGGGGGACTCACGGCCCGAGGCCCGGCTCCCGGGGACGGCTGAGGAAATCGGGCCTGATTCGTGAGATCGCACCGGTCGGGCGTACGTCGGCGCGGGCTTCGGCCCAGGAGCGCAGCATCTCGGCCTGCCCCTGGGCTCGCCAGGGCCGCTCCTCGATACGGCTGCCGTCCTAACGGTTTGGCGTTCAGCGCGGCCGCGAAGCGGCCGTGCGTCTGAATCGCCTTGTCATGCCGCCCCGCCGAATCTGGCAACCCGCACCTTCTTGTCGACGCTCAGCTCGCGCCAGTGCATCCGAATGCGCTCGATCTCCTGGAGAGTCTCAGCGGTCATGTAGCTCTCACCGCAGTCCGGGCAATGGACGACCGGCACTCTCTCGATCAAGAAGGCGGATCGTCCCCGGCCGAAGCTGCGGGTGACTCGCCGAACCTTCGCGTTCTTCTCGCCACAGATATCGCAGATCATGGCTTGGTTACTTTCGCAGTAGGTACACCGTGATGATAACCAGTTTCCCAGTGAGGCCAACCCTGGAAACGACAACGGTATCGTGCCCCGAGAGGGTCTTTCCCTTAACGAGGTACTTCCATTCCCCCGTATGGCGGTCCTTCTGCCTCTCGACTATCTCGCCCGTCAGAATGCAGTGCTCGACGTCGAAGATGGTCAGTTGATCGGCCTCCATCTCTTCGTGGCCGTGGACGGTCATGACGTAGCGACTCATCCGGACAAGCTCACGCATCCGCCCCAGAATTCGAGCGTGCACCTACTCCTCCTCGCAGCGATCGGCCAGTAGACCAGACGCGATCTGAGTGTCTTTCCCTTGCCCGCCACCTCCCCTGCCGTCATCGCTGATATGCCGAGCATCACGATAAGAGCGATGCCAATGAGATAGCCTGCGCCGAATACAACGGTAAGAAGCAATATGGACTATCATGTCGGCCCAACGCATTGGCGATCAGCGGCGGACGCGCAGCGAGCGCGTCCGTCTGCATCGCTTTGATCGGCAGCTCAGCTCTCCTCGAAGAAGTCAGAGTCAACTCGCTTCACATCATAGGTCCTGGCAGTGGCAACGCCGACATTGAAGTCAATCATGTACCGTGCGAGGCGCCGGCCGTCGATGAGAACCACCTTTGGGTCGATGTGCTCCACATACGCGGCGGCATCTGCAGAGAACGAGCCCGTTGTGATGAAGACGCCCTTCCTTGCTCGCTTCCCATGAAGAGCACCTACGAACTTCTGAATCTCTGGGCGCCCGACGCTTCCATCCCATTTCTTGGCCTGCAGGTAGACGACATCCAACCCGAGCCGGTCCTCGCTGATAATCCCATCAATGCCTTCGTCACCGGGTCCACCCACCGATTGTCCTGCGTCGCTGCGGGAGTCGCCGTAGCCCATTCTCAGTAGCAGCTCGACCACCAAGCGCTCAAAGAACTGGGAGGATCCTGCAAGCACGCGCTCCAGGACCTCTGCCGCGAGACTTGCTCTCATCTGCTGATGCGCAGAGTCCAGAGCCTCCTCGGGCGTCTCGAGATCATTGCCTGCCGATTCGCCGGCTGGTTCCTGCTTGTCGACCTTGCCCTTGCGACTGCGGAACTCGACGAACTCCGGGTACTGCGCCAGGAACTTGATGTCGATCCTGTCCGGAGGGGTCTTGAGGACATCTCGTCCCCGGTCCGTGATTCTGAAGTGGCCACGACGTGGTGAGAGTACAAGTCCTGCCTGTTGGAGGTACACCCGTGCCCATGCGACCCGGTTGGCGAAGCGCGACTGTCGACCACTCGGGAGCAGTTCTTCCTGCTCGGCGACGCTGAGCCCCAACTCACTGACCAGCGAGGCCCGTGCTTCTGCAAGTGAACGTTCCTCACCGTCGGACACCATACGCAGGAGCGGGAGCATCAATGACTGGAAGTCAGGCACGGCCACGTTGCTTCTCCATGCTTCTTATCGGTCGACTCGTCTTCTACGGGTTCGCATAGCCAAGTAGATGTGGCAAGCGGGGGCCACGTAGCAGCGGCCCTGCGAGAGAGCTGCTGTTGTGGCTCATTGGCCGGTCCTGGTTGGGAGGCTGCGTAGGATCGGGGACCACGTTGTACTGGCCTGTATATGGAACTGAGGCGTTTCCTGCAAGAAGACGGCTGGATCGCGAGTCGGCAGCGACCTAGCCCGAATCCCATTCAGTCAGGGCGGATCCGCGACAGGGCGCCCGTGGGACAGACGTCGGCGCAGGCACAGGCCGAGCGGGCGAGCGCCTGGGCGAGGGGCTCGCTGAAGGGAGCCCTCAAGCGGGTCTCGAAGCCGCGGCCCACGAAGGCGAGGCCGATGGGCTCGCCCGCTCGCTCGGCCACCTGCGCGCACAGGCCGCAGAGGATACACTTGCCGGGCTCGTAGAGGATCTCGGGGTGCGAGCGATCCAGCTCGAACGCACGGCGCGCCGTGCGGAAGCGGCGGACCTGCACGCCGTAGGCCTCGCAGGCGTCGCGCAGGCGGCAGGAGTGGGCCTGGCGGCAGTCGCAGTGCGTGCAGCGCCGCGCCTCGGCCCGCGCCTCCTCGAGGCTGTATCCGGCCCCGGCATCGGCGGGGATCACCTGGCCGCCCTGCTCCCCGCCCGCCAGGAAGCCCACCATCTCCTCGGGCGTGAGCCGGCCGGTGCGGACCGAGAAGGTCCGCGGGGTGAGCGGCTCCTCCCCCGCCGAGGACGGACCCTCGCGCGTCGCGGCCGCGAAACGCGCGAGGCGCCCGATGGCCAGGGCCTCGTCGAAGCGCCCGCGCCGGCAGGCCTTCTCGGCCCGCGCCAGGTCGAGACAGTCGGGATCGCCGAGCCGCAGGCCGGCGGCCTCGAGGATCGCGGCCGCGCCCTCGAGGTCGCCCGAGGCCACGGACCGCAGGAAGCGGGGAACGTCCGCGCCCTTCGCGTCCGCCGTCTGGCAGGGGGCGACACAGTCGCCAGTGTGATCGCTCACCAGGAGCTCGAGGGCCGTGCGCCGCGCCGCGCGCACCTCCTCGCTCTCGCTCTCGACTACCATGCCGTCCCGGGCCGGCGTGGCGCAGGAGGGGACGAGGTGCGAGTCTCCGTCGATCCGGACCACGCAGGCCATGCAGGAGGTGGAGGGCTCGAAGCCGTCGAGGTGACAGAGCGAGGGGATGTCGATGCCCAGCGCCCGCGCCGCGTGCAGAACGGTCGCGCCCTCGCGCACCTCCACCTCGCGTCCGTCGATGCTCAGCTTCGGCACTTCGATTGCACCTCGATGGCCTCGACCGGGCACGCGATCCGGCACACGTCGCAGCGGGTGCAGAGCTCGCCGTCGATCTCGTGCCGCTCATAGGGATTCATGGGAATGGCGTCCACCGGACAGCGCTGGGCGCAGACCGTGCAGCCGATGCAGCTCTCGGTGACGACGTAGTCGATCAGGGCCTTGCAGCGGCCCGCGGGACAGCGGCCCTCGAGGTGGGCCTCCCACTCCCCGCGGAAGTACCGGAGCGTGGAGAGGACCGGGTTGGGGGCGGTGCGGCCCAGGCCGCAGAGGCTCGACTGCGCGACCTGGAGCGAGAGCTCCTCCAGGAGCTCCACATCGCCCGGCCGCCCGCGGCCCTCGCGGATGCGGTCCACGATCTCCAGCATGCGCAGGGTGCCCAGGCGGCAGGGGGCGCAGCGGCCGCAGGACTGCCGCTGGGTGAACTCGAGGAAGAAGCGGGTGACGTCCACCATGCAGTCGGTCTGGTCGAGGACCACCAGCCCGCCCGAGCCCATCATCGAGCCCACCGACGCCAGGGCCTCGTAGTCGATCGGCGTGTCGGCCAGGGAGGCCGGCACGCAACCTCCCGAAGGCCCGCCGATCTGGACGGCCTTCAGCCGGCCCCCGCCGGCCACGCCGCCGCCCACCTCCTCGATGACCTCCCGGACGGTGATCCCCATGGGCACCTCGACCAGCCCGCCGCGGGCGACCTTGCCCGCCAGGGCGAAGACCTTGGTGCCGGTGGAGGTCGCCGTGCCGATGGCGGCGAAGGCCTGGGCCCCGTGGCGCACGATCCAGGGGACGAGGGCCAGCGTCTCGACGTTGTTGACCAGGGTGGGCGCGCCCGCGAGGCCCCTCTCCGCGGGGAAGGGCGGCCTCAGGCGCGGCATCCCCCGGCGCCCCTCGAGGCTGGCGATCAGGGCGGTCTCCTCCCCGCACACGAAGGCACCCGCGCCGCGCGCGACCTCGAGCTGCAGATGGAAGCCGTCGCGCTCGAGGACTCCGCGCTCCCGGCAGAGATCAATGGCCTCGCGGAGACGATCGACCGCGAGGCGGTACTCGGCGCGGACGTAGAAGACACCCTCCCGCGCTCCGATGGCCCAGGCGGCCAGGGCCAGGCCCTCGATGACCCGGAAGGGCGAGGACTCCAGGATCATCCGGTCCATGAAGGCGCCGGGGTCGCCCTCGTCCCCGTTGCAGATGACGACCTTGCGCTCGCCCGCGGCCTCGCGAGCGACCTTCCACTTGTGGGCCGTGGGGAAGCCGGCTCCGCCTCGGCCGCGCAGGCCGCTGCGGTCCAGGACGTCGATCAGCTCGTCGGGCGAGGAGTTCGAGAGGCAGGAATCCAGGGCCCCGAATCCCCCCCGAGCGAGGCACTCGTCCAGGTCCAGGGGGTCGACCTCGCCGCTGTGCTCGGTGGCGATGCGGCGCTGCCGCTCCAGGAACTCCGCCACCGGCCGATCCCGCACGTCCAGCGCGTGGCGCTCGAGCGCCGGCCAAGCCTCGTCCGTCAGCAGCCGGTCGATCCCGCGCGAGAAGAGGCTCGAGAGCCGACCGAGGAGGCCGGGGCGGGGAAAGTGCCGGCGCACGATGGCCGGCGCGTCGCGCTCGCTCACCTGGGCATAGAGGCTCGGCTCACGCCCAGGCAGGACGACCTCCACCAGTGGCGTCTGGTGGCACATACCCACGCAGCCGACCCGCTTGACCACCGCGTCGGCCTTCGAGCGGATCAGGGTCTGCTCCACGGCGCGAAACACGGAATCGCTGCCGCCGGCAACGCAGCAGGAGCCCAGGCCCACGCGGACCTCGGCCCGCTCGCGACCGTCCCCCGGAGTCGCGGGGACGATCCCCCGCTCCTCGCGATCCGCCTGGTCGAGGAAGTCGTAGACCAGGCGCTCGGCGCCGTCCGCGCTCACGTGCCCGTAGGTGACCTCGCCGATGCGCACCGCCGGAGCGAGGGTGCAGCAGCCGAGGCAAGCGACCTTGCCCAACGTGAAGAGCCCATCCGCGTCCGTGCGCTGACCGGGCCCCAGCTCGAGGTGGCGGGCGAAGGCTTCGTGGATGCGCTCGGCTCCCTTCACGTGGCAGGCCGTGCCGCAGCAGATGCTGATCCGGTGCTTGCCCGCCGGCTCCAGCTCGAAGCCGTCGAAGAAGGTGGCCACCCCGGCCGCGGCCGAGGGCCGAATGTCGGTGACCTCGCAGAGATGGCTCAAGGCCGGCTCGGGCAGATACCCGTAGTGCTCCTGCAAGGCGTGCAGGAGCGGGATCAGCTTCTCGGGCTCGCGACCGATCTCGGTGGCCAGCTCGTCCACGCGACCCAGGTCCACCGGTGCGCTCAAGAGCCGCCCCCCTCGAAGCAGAAGAGGTGCCGCCGACCGCGGACGTAGATGCGGCCGTCGGCAAAGGCCGGGCTCGTGTCGCACGCCTCGCCGAGATGACCCGCGGCAAGCTCGCGGTACTCGCGCCCGGCCTCGATCACGTGCACCTCGCCGTCTCGGGAGATCAGGTAGACCCTCCCGCCGGCGAGAGAAGGCGAGGAGTAGAAGCTCGCCTTCTGGTCGTGCTCCCAGAACACCTCGCCTGTGTGGAGATCCAGGCAAGTGGTCGTTCCATCCGTGCCCTGGAACCAGACGATGCCGTTCGCCGCGAGCGGGCTCGGGACGTCCGACAGGCCCTCGAGGTGCTCCCAGACCAGATGCGTGTCGGTCACGTCCCCCTCCCCGTCGCAGCGGACGGCCGCCAGGGAGGAGCCGATGTTGGCGACCAGGACCAGGCCCTCGGCGAAGCTCGGCGAGGGGCCGCCGTCCCCGGCCAGGCAGTCGGCGCACCAGATTTCGCTGCCGTCCTCTGGCTCGTAGGCGATGACGAAGGGGTTGGCGCAGGTGAGGATCTGGGTTCCTCCGGGCGCCTGGATTCGGATGGGCGTGGGCCAGGAGCTCTCGACGTCGCGAGGCGTGCGCCATAGGTCGGAGCCGTCGGCGGCGTCCAGGGCGATGAGCGCGCTCGCCGGGCCTTCGTCGCCCACCTCCTGATCGATCTGCAGCACGAGCTTCTCGCCGAGCAGCATGGGCGAGGCGGCCAGGCCGTACATCGTGTGCGGCAGGCCCATGTTCCGGCACCAGATCTCCTTGCCGAAGGCGTCGAGGCACACGACGTCGCCGTTGGCGAAGAGCGCCCACACCCGCGCGCCGTCGGTGACCGGAGTCGGGGCCGCGTAGCCGGTCTCCTCCCAGACGCCATCGGGAATCCGCGAGCTCTCGGGCCCGGCGCTCACCGGCCGGCGCCAGAGCAGGGCGCCGGACAGCGCGTCGTAGCAGTAGACCTCCCGCGAGTTGCGCGAGGCGCCGGTCAGGTACACGCGCTCGTTCCACACCACCGGTGAGGAGAGGCCGGGGAGCGGAACCACGCTCTTCCAGCGCAGGTTCTCCTCCTGCCCCTCGCGCGCATCCAGCACGAGCGGCGCAGCTCCGTGAGGCGAGATGCCCAGGCCCCCCGCACCGCGGAAACGCGTCCAGACCCCCCGGGCGGTCTCGATCTCCCCCCCCCGCTCCCGCAGGAGCGGAACGGCCACGGCCGTGGCCGAGAGCAGGATCGCCGCACCCAGCACCGAGGCCCGCCCGAAGAGGGACTGCTCCCGATCCGGATCCCATGCGATCGCACGCGGAGCCAGCGCCGGGATCCGCGGCCGCGTCGAGAGGGCGAGCTTCACTCCGGCGGCGAAGGTCGCGATGCCGACGAGAAGCAGCCAGCCCCCCTGGCGCAGACGGCGATCGCCGGTCAGGAAGCGCGCGCGCAGCGCGGCCTCCGCCCGGCGGATCTCGTCGGCGATGGCGTCCGCACCCGGCTCGCGGTCCAGGTCGGCGCGCAGCGCGGTGAGCTCGGGGTGGTCGATGGGTCGGCTCGCGACCATCTCCTCCCAGGTGAGCCACATCTCGACGAGCACGAAGAGGCTGAAGAACAGGGCCACCGCCGCCATGCCGGTCCCGGTCTGGCGCACGGCTCGCGCCCGAGAGGACTGCGCGCTCGGGCTCATGGCGCGCGCACCTCCGGGACCACGCCGCTCTTGCGCCGTTCCAGCTCGACGGGACACCAGTCGAAGCAGCGGCCGCAGGCGAGGCAGAGCTCGCGGTCCGCCTCGTACTCGACGCGCGTCCGCCGGATCGAGAAGGCGAGGATCCGCAGTGCGATCATCAGCCCGACGAATCCCCCCGCCAGCCAGCCGCCCAGGACGAAGTCGGCGCGGCGCTCCTCGGCCTCGGTGGCGAGCGCCGCGACGGTCTCGCCCGAGCCTCGGAACACGTCGCCGGCGTCGGTGGTCTCGCGGATGCGCCCCGACTCCTCGGCCTCGATCTGCTCGGCCAGGGCGACCCTCGGGTGGCCGCGCGCCAGCTCGGGTCCCAACAGGGACCCGCTCCAGCCCATGCCGAGCACGAGGAGGGGGGCGAAGATCAGCGCCGCCACCAGGGTTCTGCGCCCGCGCAGAGGCCGGGTCCGCACGGCGATCGGGTTGGGCTCGCGGATCGCGCCGTAGGGGCAGGTGTCCTCGCACAGCCGACACGTCGCGCAGGCGTCGGGCGTGATGGTGACCGGCTTCCAGGAGAGCTTCGCGGCCCAGGCGAGCAGCACGCCGTAGGGGCACAGGAAGCGGCAGTAGGGCCGGCCGACGAAGACGCTGATCAGGACCAGGCACCCGCCGAAGACGAGCATGTCGACCGTGGCGCCCAGGCGGAAGAAGCCGACGAAGGGGTCGTAGCGGCAGATCAGGTACCCGGCGCCGGTCGTGGCATATAGCACCGCCAGGGCGAGATACGCGTGGGGAAGCAGGGAGAGGCCCGCCCCCAGCCAGGAGGGCAGGCTCGTCGGTCGAAGCAGCAGGACCTCCTGGAGGGCGCCGAGAGGACAGACCGAGGCGCAGAAGGTGCGCCCCCAGAGCAGGGTCGCGATCAGGGGGACCGTGAAGACGAGGAGGGTGGCCGGCAGGATGGGCGCCTCGGGATCGACCAGCGCCTCGGCGACGTTCTGGATGGAACCCACCGCGCAGACGCAGCCCTCGCGGATGAAGCCGAACCACACCAGGCAGGCGACGGCCAGCGTCAGCAGACCTGCGCGGCTGCGCCGGCGATGGACGAGCCAGGAGGCGACGAGGATGGCGATCGTCAAGAGGCCCGCGTCGGCCAGGGGCGAGACCAGCTCGCTCTGCTCCGGGAGGTGACTCTCCGGCTCGACGTACTCGGGCCCCAGCTCGGGCGGGGGATAGCGGAAGGTCTCCTGCGCGGCCCCCGGCAGTGCCAGGAGGGCCGATGCGACGAAGAGGAGGCTCGCGAGGCGCGGATTCAACTCAGGTCCCGAGGCTCTCCGGATTGCGGAAGGGGTAGGGGTCGTCGGCCGGAACCCGCACGAAGGCCTGGGCCGGACAGGCGATGGCGATGGAGCACTCGTTGCAGTTCACGCAGGTCCCGTCGGGCACACCCGGCGGGCGCTCGCCCGGCATGCTGTGGCGCACCTGCAGGTAGAGCGAGCCGTTGCCCGAGCCCTTGCAGCCCTTCACGCACAGGCCACAGGCTATGCAGTCCTCCTCGTCGATGGTGTACTCGAAGTAGGGCCCTCCCAGGTACTCGCGCAGGATGGCGTCCGTCGGGCAGAGCTGGTACTCGACCCCGGCGTGGACCTCGGAGCCCGCGCGCAGGTCGTAGTAGCCGAAGCAGAAGTTGCAGCGCCCGCACATGGAGTGCGCGTGCAGGCACTTGACCGCCGAGGGCTGGAGCACGCAGTTCACCTCGCAGTTGCCGCAGGCGATGCACTTGTCCGGGTCGATCTGCCAGACCCATTTGCGCGGCGCGGCGCGGTGGCGCAGGACCAGGGCGGCCGCACCGGCTCCGAGGCCGAGGACCGCCGCGCCCCGACCGCCGGCCCTCAGGATCTCCCGTCGCGTGATTCGTCTTCCGGAGTCCGACATGGATCACTTCCCTCCCGGCTGCGGCCACTCGGGCGGCCCGGGTCTTCGATCGCAGGCCTCGCGCAGGGAGCAGGCGGCACAGGGGCCCTGCCTCCCGCAGTCCCCAGGCCCCGCATTGCGCAGGGAGAGGGCGGCGGCGCCGGCGCCGAGCACGAGGAGCGCAGCGCCCCTCGCGATGGATCGGAACAGCTCGCGGCGGTCGGTCCGGCCCTCCTGAGCGCTCATCGGTCGTCTCCTCTCCCACCCCGTTCGTCGGGGGTGAAGACGCGCACCTGCTTGCGGACGGGATCCAGGACCAGGATCCGCCCCTTCGAGTCGACGGCCACGTCCAGGATCAGAGGGTGGCCGCGGGGTTCGTCGAAGGCCTCGGGTCCGGCGACCACGCTCTCGAGCCGGCCCCCCTCGTCGTAGACCTTGACGCGCGTCACGCCCAGGCCCTTCTCCGCGGTCACCGTCCGACCGCCAGCCATCCGGGCGATCGCGGCCGGGTTGCAGCAGCCGTGGAACTCGGCTAGCTCGAAGCCCATCTCCCCGAACTCGCGCACCACGTCGCCGTAGGCGTCGCGGAGCTGGACGCGGTGGCGGCCCGGGTCCACGGTCACCAGCTCGCCGTCCGGGGTCGCGGCGAGGTCCATCACGCTGGGGACGACGAAGCCGTCGGCGAGGAGCTCGAAGAGCTGGCCTTCCTCCTCATCCAGCAATCGGAGCACGCGGCGCCCGCCCGCGTCGGCCACGAAGGCTCCCCCGGAGGCGAGCGCGATCGAGGCGAGGGACGTTCCCTCTCCGGAGATCTCGATCGAGCGCAGCACCTCCATACGAGATCCGTCGAGCTCCAGGATGTCGACGCGCTCCGCCGCCACGGCGTGGACGCGCCCGTCGGAGTCCACCGCCAGGCCCCGGTACCCCTCCTCGAAGGGCTCGGTCCGCTGAACGGTCTCCCCATCGGACGAATGGACCGCGAGCCGATCGCCGATGATCCAGACGCGGTCCTCCCCGTCCACCGCGAGGGCCCTGGGAGAGGCCATGTCGATCGCCATGGGCTCGGCGGACTCCCGCCACCCGATCTCCTCGGGATCGACCGCGACCACCTCGCGCGCACCCTCGGCGTAGCTGCGACCGGTTCCCCCGGCGCCCGCCCCCCGCGGATCCCGCCTGGCCACGGCGATGACGGCAACGACGACCGCCGCCATCAGGAGCAGTGCGATGGCGACATTGGCCAGGCTCGCTCCGCGCCGCATCTCCATCCTCGCCCTCATCGCACGCCCTCCCCGCTCAGGTCCAGGCACGCCATCGTGTGCAGGTCGCGCACCAGCAGGAGTCCCCCGGCGATGGCCATGGGGGCCCAGGACTCGTGGCCCTCGAGCACCTTTGCCCGTGCCAGCTCCTCGTAGGCCTCGGCCGAGGTCCGGACCAGGGTCAGCACGCCGTCGTCGTCCATCAGGAGTAGCTTTCCGTCGGCCACGATGAAGGGGCCCAGCTCGAACAGGCGCTCGGGACCGCTCGACCACAGCACCGCGCCCTCCGCGGAGAGGCAGGTGAGCTGCTCCTTGCGCGGACCGGCGTTCTTGGTCAGCACGCCGAAGACGAGCTCGTCGTAGTAGATCGGAGTCTGCTGCTCGGCCCCGAAAGTGCGCACGTCCATGCGCCCCACCACCGACGGGCTGGGGCGGAAGCGCTCGTCCTCGCGGATCTCGAGGATCAGGCCACCGGCCTTGTAGCCGCCGCACAGCAGGAGGCGGGTTCCGTCCAGGAGCACCGGCGTGGGCACGATCGCCGGCGAGATGATCCACTCGGGGTACTCCCAGAGCAGGCTGCCGTTGGTGGCGTCCACGCCGACCGCGCCGCCGGTGGTGCAGTAGACGTAGGTGGGCGCGCCCTGCCACTCCATCCAGGCGATCGAGGAGTGGGTCATGTGCAGCTCGCGGGGATTGGGCGTCTCCCACACGACCTCTCCGGTCTCGCAGTCCACCGCCATCATGAGCGCGCCGCGATCGCCGCCCGGGGCGAGGATCGCGACCTCTCTGTCGTCGAGGACGTCGATCCGGGGGCACTGCCCCGCGTACCACTCGGGGATGCGCGCTCCGTAGTCGGCCACGAGGTCCATGGACCAGAGGGCCTCGCCGCTCTCGGCGTCCACGCAGAGGACCTGCCCCAGGGGCCCGAGGGTCACGACGTGCCGATCGCTCACCGCCGGCACGGTCCGGCTGATCCCGTGGTAGCGAGAGATGGGCACGTGGTACCAGCGCCGCCAGATCTCCCGGCCGTCGGCCAGGGAGAGGCAGCGCAGGACGTCGCCCCGGCGCTCGGGGATCACCTCGCCGTCGACGCGGCCCTCGTCGTAGTCCAGCAGGTAGACGCGGCCGCGGTGGATCGCGGGGCCGGCGTAGCCCTCCCCCACCGGGATCGACCAGCGGCGCGGCGGGCCCTCTTCCGGCCAGCTCTCGGCCAGGGCGACCTCCTCGTCGCTCACTCCGTCCCACCAGGGGCCGCGAAAGCAGGGCCAGGAGCCCTCCAGGTCCTCCGCCGGAAGGCCCTCCCCCGGCGTGAGCACCCCCGGCAGCGCCGGTCGGAACACCGGGATCTCCTCGGCGGGGAAGGGGCCGCGCTCCGCGATCTCCCTCCCCGGCCCGCTCTCGAGCCAGGACCAGCCGGCAGCCGTCGCCACCGCCGAGAGCAGCAGGGTGGCGAGAGCAGCGACCGGCGAGAGCTTCATGGTCCGTGGATTCTACCGCCGTCGGGAGGGGCAGCGGGAAGCTCCGTGCGGGTGCCGTTCACTCCGCGCCGAAGGAATAGACCGAGCCGTCCTCACTGGCCACCGCGATCCGTCCCCGGGCCACGGCGGGAGTGGCGAGGATGCCGGCGCCGAGGTCGTAGCTCCAGAGGCGCTCGCCGGAGTCCAGGTCGAGCAGGTACACGCGCCCGTCCTCGCTGGCCGCGACCACCCGCGATCCGCAGATCACCGGGCTCGCGTCGATCCGGCCACGGGTCCGGAAGGTCCACAGGCCCTCGCCGGTCGAGCGATCGATGCAGTGCACCTGCTTGTCGTGACCGCCGATCAGGACCCGCGAGGAGTCCACCGCCGGAGAGCCGAGGAAGGGCAGATCGCCGGTCCCGTAGGTCCAGATGCTCTCCCCGCTCTCGACGTCGATGCAGACCACCCGCCCGCCGTGGTGGGCGACGAAGGCCCGGCCCCCGACGACCGCCGCGGATCCGGGGACGTAGGAGCCCACCTCCCAGCGCGCTGTGGCCTCTCCGTCGAGCAGGGATACGACGTGGAGAAGGCCGTCGCAGCCGCCGAACAGGGCCTGATCTTGGACCACCGCGGCCGAGCCGTTGACGTAGTTCTCGCTCTCGTAGGCCCACTGGGGCTCGCCGCTGGCGTCGAGGCTGTGGAGGAAGCCGTCGTGGCTGCCGACGAGGATGCGCGGCTCGCCCTCGATCTCGGCGAGGCTCGCCGAGCCGACGATCTTGTCCCCGGTGGCGTGGCTCCAGAGGACCTCGCCCGAGGCGGCGGAGAGGCACCATAGGCGGCCCGCCTGATCGCCGACCCAGAGCCTCCCGTCGAAGACGAGCGGCGGGGCCTCGATGAGCGCGGGCTCGCTCCCTTCGCCGGGTCGGACGGACCAGATCTCCTCCCCCCCCTCGAAGGAGAGCGCGAAGAGCCAGCCGTCGTCGTTGCCCACGTAGACCCGCTCGCCATCGGTCACCGGCGAGGAGGCGATGGGGGCTCGGGTCTCAAAGATCCAGAGCAGGGAGGGCGAGGCCGGGAGCTCGCCCCCGGCGAGGCCGGTGAGCTCGGGCTGGCCCCGGAAGCACGGCCAGTCCTCCTGCCGGATGGGATTGGGCGCCGGCGGCGAAGCTGGGGGAGTCGGGCCCGAGGCTTCTCGGTCGCAGGCGCCGATCGCGAGCAGGGCGATCAGGGCCGGCGGTCCAATCGCAGCACCGTGGAGCGCGCACATGGCGCGCGGACCTTACGCCCGCAGCCGCCGTCGCGCCACCGCGCTGACGGTGGCGCGGGACTTACTCTGCGCTTACCACCAGCCTGGCAGGATGAATGCGGCGCCGCGATCCCCACGAGCGCTCCGAGTATGATGGCCTCGCTCCCCCATTCGAATCGAGACCGGGCATGCCCATGAAGATCACTCGCGCCTCCCTCTCCCTCCTCCTCCTGGCCTCGGCCGCGACCCTGGCCACGCCCTGCCTCGCCGCCGACGGCCAGCCCTCGAGCGGGGACGGATCCCGCTGGGCCGCCTGGCGCGGCCCCGACGGAAACGGCACCGCACCGGGGGAGAAGCCCCCCGTGGAGTGGAGCGAGGAGAAGAACGTCCGCTGGAAGCGGGCGCTGCCCGGCCTCGGGCACGCGACGCCGGTCATCTGGGGCGACCGCATCTACGTCACGACCGCGGTCGAGACCGACCGCGAAGGCGAGGGCGCGGGAGTGGGAGAGGAAGAGGAAGGCGAAGAGCCGCAGGGCCGCAGCGGTCGACGCGGCGGACGCGGCGGCTGGGGCAGCAGACCGGCGCCGACGAAGATTCACGAGTTCGTCGTCCTCTGCCTCGACCGCGAGAGCGGCGAGGACGTGTGGCAGAGCAAGGTCACCGAGGCCGTGCCCCACGAGGCCGGTCACTCGGACTCGACTCAGGCGTCGAACTCCCCGCTGACGGACGGCGAGCACATCTACGCCTTCTTCGGCTCCCGGGGAATCCACTGCCTGGACATGGAGGGCGAGCTCCAGTGGTCCAGGGAATTCGGCCTGATGCGAACCTCCATGCAGTTCGGCGAGGGGGCCTCGCCGGCCCTCCATGGCGACTCGCTGGTGATCACCTGGGACCACGAGGGTGACTCCTTCATCGTGGCCCTGGACAAGGGCAGCGGCGACGAGCTCTGGCGGCGCGAGCGCGACGAGCCGACGACCTGGGCAACGCCCCTCATCGTCAGCGTGGAGGGCAAGCCCCAGGTGATCGTGCCCGGCACGGGCATGTCGCGGGCCTACGACCTGAAGAGCGGGGAAGTCGTCTGGTCCCTTGGCGGCATGACCCGCAACTGCATCCCGAGCCCCAACTACGCCGACGGCGTGGTCTATCTGATGAGCGGCTTCCGCGGCAACTCCCTCCAGGCCGTCCGGCTGGAGGGAGCCAAGGGGGACCTCATCGGGGGCCCGAACGTGCTGTGGACCCACGACCGGAAGACCTCCTACGTGCCCTCGGCCCTGCTCTACGACGGGCTGCTCTACTTTCTCAGCGGGAACTCGGGCTCACTGACCTGCATGGACGCCGAGACGGGCGATGTCCTGTACGAGGACCAGCGCCTGGACGGCGTCCGCTCGGTGTACTCCTCGCCCGTGGGCGCGGACGGCCGCGTGTACATCACTTCGCGCAAGGGCGCGACCAAGGTCCTCGCGCACGGCCGCGAGTACGAGGAGCTGGCCACCAATCAGCTCGACGACGGCGTGGACGCGAGCCTCGTCATCGTCGACGATCGGATCTACCTTCGGGGAACGAAGAGCCTCTACTGCATCGCCGTGGCGGGGCAGGCTCACTGAGCCTGGGTCTGCGCGCGCCGGGCCAGCTCGGCGACCCGCTCCCCGAGCCGCCGCGCGCCGTCGAGCTCGTCCTCGTCGACCCCGGGATCGGACTCGCCGGTGATCGCCGTCGCGCCGAGTTCGCCGTAGCTGAAGCTATTCGCCTCGTAGAGCGGCCCGGCGACGACCATGCGGTTCTCTAGCATGTAGAGGAGCAGCGAGACCACGACGTGCTCCCCGCCGCCGGTCCTCCCCCCGGAGGTGGCGAAGGCGCCGCCGACCTTGTCGGTGAGATCCACCTGCCACTCCCCCTTCCAGCGGTCGAGCACGGTCTTCAGTCCCCCGGGCAGGTTCGCGTAGTGGGTCGGCGAGCCGAGGATCAGCGCGTCGGCCGACTCGAGGTCGTCCTTCTCGACCTCGCCGGCCGGCTTCACCGCGACCTCGACCCCGGCGACGCGCCGCGCACCCTCGGCGACCGCATTCGCCATGCGCCCGGTGTTGCCGGTCACCGAGCCATGAACGACGAGCACGCGCACGGTCTCGTCGAGTGCGGCGGCCGAGGGCGGGCGGGCGGTCGGTTCCTTCGCCTCCGAACAGCCCGTGGCATGCAGCGCGAGGGCAGCTAGCAGGAGCGCCAGGAATCTGGTCTGCATCATGTCCGGGAGGATACGTGACGAACCCCGGGCCGGGGTCCCGGCGATGGAGAGAAACGGTGCCGCGCCCCGGATCAGCGGGTGTAGCCGAGCTCCCGCAGCCGCTCGATCTCCTCGGGATCGAGCAGCACGGGGTCCAGCTCGGCGAGGCCGGGCTCCAGCCACAGGAGCGCGCGGCCCGGGCCGGGCCAGGGGAGCTCCTGGCCCGCGCGGCGCGGGATCTCCTCCCTCGAGAGCCGGGTCTCGAGCTCCCGCGCCTCCTCCTCCCCGGCCAGGACCAGGCCGCCCGGCGCGGGCTCGCCGTCGAGACGCAGGTCCACCGAGAGCTCGTTGCCCCGGCACCAGAAGACGAGCTCGAGGCGCTCCTGCTCGAGGACCGCATCCAGCGAGAGATGTCGGCGCTCCAGGTCCATCTCGAAGCGATCGTCGGGGAGGATAGGCCGGGAGGCGAAGTTGGCGTCGAAGAGGTCGTCGGTGGCGATCGTCAGCTCGACCCGCTGCCCGACCGCACCGGAGATCCGCAGGTGGAAGCGCCCCTTCTGGATTTTCTCCCAGCGAAAGGCGTCCAGCTCGGCGCGCGCCTGGAGCACGAGCTCGGGATGCTCGGCGGCCGCATCCCGCGTCTCGGCGGGATCCGCTCCGAGGTCGTACAGCGCCTCGGTGCGGAACACCGGATCGTGCAGGTACTTGAAGTCGCCCCGGATCCAGGCCTTCTGGGCCGAGCTGTCGTAGGTCGGGTACTCGATGAAGAGGGCGTCGTCCTCGGGCGCGTCCACCGAGAGGCGATCGACTCCCTGGAAATCGGCCGGCGGCTCGATGCCCAGCGCTCCCAGGATGGTGGGAGCCAGGTCGATCGCGGCCACCGGGCGATCGACGACGCGCCCCTCGTCCCGGCCCGGAATGCGCAGCAGCATGGGGACGTGGACCTGGTCGTCGAAGAGGGTGTAGCCGTGGTGGTAGTGGTCGTGATCGCCCAGCCCCTCCCCGTGGTCGGCGATGAAGGCCACGATCGTCCGCTCCCACTGGCCGCTCTCGCGCAGCGCGTCCAGCACCCGACCCACGGCCGCGTCCATCTCGGCGATCTCGGCGTCGTAGTAGTCGCCCACGAAGCGGCGGTCGCCCTCCGAGAGGTCCGGCGGAGGCGGAGGCCCCTCGTGGGTGAACCAGCGCCGCCCCGGTCGGGGATCGAGCGCCTGGAAGGGCACCATGGCGCCCCGGCCAGAGGCGAACCTCCCCTCATAGCCCGGGTCGGTGAACTCCTCGCGAAAGCTACCGTCCGTCAGGTAGGGCAGGTGCGGGTCCATGATGTGCCAGAACAGGAACCAGGGCGTCGCGCGGTGCTCCTCGACGAAGGCCACCACCGCGGGCGCGTCCTGCTCGACCGACTCCATGGTCCAGGTGCAGCCGTAGGCCTCGAAGCCCTGGTCGAGGCCGTACTCGGGCGAGATCAGGCCGTTGGCGACGATCCCGTGCGTCTCCCAGCCGCGGCCGGCGAGCACCTCGGCCAGGGAGGTCGTGCCGGGGTCGATGGGGGTCCACTCGTCGTGCCCGCCGCGGCCGGCTCCGTGGGCCGAGGGGTAGAGCGAGGTGCTGATCGAGGCGAAGGAGGGCAGGGTCCAGGGCGCCTGCGAGCGGGCCCGCGCGAAGCGGATGCCCGCGTCCGCCAGCCGCTCCAGGGCGGGCGTCGTCGGTCGCCCGTAGCCGAAGGCGCTCATGCGATCGGCGCGCAGGGTATCGACCCCCACGAGCAGGACGTTGAGGTCGGCGGGCGGCTCGGCCTCGGCCTCGACGCGAGGCGTCGCGATCAGCACCGCGTCCAGGGCATCCGGCGGGCTGCCGGGGATGTCCGTCGAGCGGAAGGAGATGCGCCCCTCGCGGCCGGCCACCTCCCCGAGGTCCAGGCGCGCCCCGAGCCAGGCGCGATGCGCCCGGTCGTTCTTGGGGTCGAGCTCCACCGCGCCGAGGTGGACCGAGCCGCCCCGGGGGCCGCGGAAGGCGACCTCGATCCGGGCGCCATCGCCCGCGGCTCGAGAGGCCTCGGGCAGCATCCCGTAGGAGAAGCGCAGGCTGGGGCGCGCCTCCGCCGGGGGCACCCGCAGCGGTAGCGACAGCTCGGCGGGGGGCGGCAGCAGCACGGCGTCGCGCGTCTCCTGCCGACGCCGGTCCTGCGATCGCAGGGCCACCCGCAGGCGCCAGGGGGTCTCGAGCTCGCGCCCGTCGCGGGGCCGGTATCCGCCGCAGAGATCCCCGTACAGCTCGGCGTCCAGCGCGGCGGACTGCTCGATCAGGAGGTCGTCGTAGCGGGTGACGGCCTCCTCGCTGTCGCCGCTGCGGTGCAGGAGCTGGATCTCCAGGGAGCGGGTGCCCGATCCGGCCACGAAGGAGAGCTCGAAGCGGTCCCAGCCGGAGGGATCGAGACGGCGCGAGACGCGGTGGGTGGAGCCGAAGATCCGGCTGGAGCGAGAGGGCCGGGCCGAGCCCCGCAGCTCCCGACGGTGCTCGACCACCCGCAGGACCTCCCGGCTGGAGGCCTCCGAGGCCAGGGGGTTCCCCTCCAGCCGCACCCTGCCGGAGATCCGGATCCGCGAGTGCCCCTCGGCGGCCAGGAGCAGCGCCGCGCGGCTCGCGTTCTGCGGCAGGCCGGGGCCCAGCCGCAGGGCGCCGCCCCGCAATCCCCCCTCGGGGTCGATCCCTCCGATCGGTCCGGCTTCCTCCGAGTAGTCGATGCTGCGACCCTGCACGCGTCCGTACCAGATGCGCTCGGGCGAGCTCCCCTCGAAGTTCAGCGCGAGCCGGCGAGGCTCCTCGGCCGGCTCGTCGTCCCGGGGGAGCCCGACGAAGCGCGCCTCTCCCATGCGCTCGAAGAGGGCGATGCACCGCGACGCCTCTCGCTCCTCGCCATCGCCGCAGCCGGCGATCAGGGCACCGATCACGAGGAGGGCCGTGGCCCAGGGGGGCCACCCGCGGGGCTGCGATCGGGTCATGGAGGCTCCGGCATGGGCTCGGGATCCGGGTCGAGGACGCATGGTAGCCCGAACCTCGCCCCGGCATCACCTCCGAAGCGCGCGCGCGCTCTCGCCGACCGGCAGGGAGAAGCGGCCCGCGCAGACCCTCCCGCCGGCATCGAATCGATGGCCGTCGGCCGACTCGAGCGTGCCCGGCGGCAGGCCCCGCCGGATGGGCTCCGACTCGCCCGGCCGCGCGGCCCACAGATGGCGGCCGGCCCGGTCGGCGGCGACGACCGAGATCCACAGATCAGCGTCGATGCGGTCCTCGGGGTGACCGGCGCCCAGCGGCCGCCATTCGGACCTCCAGTCGAAGGGCTCGGCCGCGGCCACGACCGGCCATCCCTCCCTCACGATCCAGCCCGGCTCCCAGGACGAGGTCGGCCGCAGGCCGTGGGCGGGAGGGTGGTCGTTCTGCCACGCGTGGGTCCCGGGCTCGGTGGTCATGCGATCGAGCACCCGGTAGTCGGATCGCAGCGGCGCAGCGCAGTACCAGTGGTAGGTGAGCCATCCGTGCTCGGAGCCCGGGAGGATCTCGTGATCCCAGCCCAGGAGCCGCAGGCGCTCGGTGGCGCCGTCATCCCCCAGGCTCACGAAGTCGATCGAATCGGAGAGCTGCCACCGCTCCCGGTAGCTCGCCGGATCCTGCCCGATGACCACCTCGAAGAACCTCCTCGCGCCGGCATCCGGGGCGCACCTCTGCAGGATCAGTATCGGCCCCAGATCCTCGAAGACCTCGCGGTCCCACGTCAGGGTGTGCACTCCGAAGTCGCCGTTGACCGCCTCCATCAGGGTGGGGTGGGCGGCCAGGACGGCCATGTGGGCGATGAAGCAGTCGAGCCCCCGGAGGGCCTCCAGGGTGCGCTCGCGCTCCCGCGGAGAGTAGCCCCGCCACCCGTCCAGGTGGTGCGGGAGCTTGACCAGCTCCACATCGGCCGAGCTCCTCAGATAGGCGGCCCAGTACCACGCGCAGGCAACCCGGAGGGGAGGTCCCTCCCGGCCCTCCTCGCGCTCCTCTCGGGCGATCCGGTTCACGCAGTCCATCGCGCGCCAGTAGCCGGCGTACCGCTGGGTATTCCGAGCCAGCAGCGCGTCGGCTCCCAGGCAGCCGGCGAGGAAGACCAGGGACCACGCCGCGAGGGCGCGCAGCCGGGCGTGTCGCTGCCCGGGCCCTCCGACGAGAGCCCTCAGGCCCAGGGCGCACAGCGGCGCGATCATGGGCAGCAGCGGGAGCCACAACCGGAAGTCCTTGGAGCCCTTGAAGCTCATGACTCCCGCGTTGAGGACCAGCAGCGTCACGAGGATGGACGAGGTCCAGCCCGGCCGCCGCAGCGACCTCCACAGCCCCGCGGCCAGGAGCACCAGCACCGGCCACGCCAGCATCTCCTGGATCGACGAGAAGTAGTAGTGCACCGGCATGCGCTGCTGCAGGTTCAGCAACAGGGGATCGGCCACCGAGACCTCCCGGCCGAGCTGCACGCTGCCTCCGTACTCCATCAGGCGGGCGGCCAGGTCGACGAAGCCCAGCTCGCGGACGATGCGCCCGGCGACGCCGCCGAAGTTCTGGGCGAAGTGGAGGTGGAGGCTCCGGCCGAAGCTCCCGTACCGCGGCAGGTCGAGGGCCATCGCGGCCAGCGCGCCGATCGCATAGCCCGCCAGACCGCCCGCCGCGAAGCCAGGAGCCCGGCGAAGGTGGCGCAGCATCAGCAGGGCCAGGAGCGGAACCGCGATGATGATCGTCTGGTAGGCCATCAGCAGCGCCGCGCCGAGCCAGAGACCCGTGCCCAGGCCGCGCCGGAAGCGGTGGGGCGAGGTCAGGCCGTCCAGCGCCTGTCCGATGCACAGGGCCGCGGCCACGCCCGAGACCGGGGACACCGTGTACTGGAGGAAGATGGGGTTGAAGCCGACCAGGAGGGCGGCGGCCAGTCCCGCCCGGCGCCCCGCCAGCCGCGCTCCGATCCGGGCGCAGGCGCGCGCGAGGAGCAGGCCGAGGAGCACCTGGAGCGCCCTCAGGACGTGGACCACGGGCCGGAAGTCCTCCACCCCGAGGAGGTCGGCTGCCGCGAAGACGGGGGTCAGGAGCGCCGAGAAGCCGAAGGCCCGGATGGCGTGCGAGTCGATCACCTCCTGGCCGCGGACGAAGGCCTGGGCGTGCTCCATGTACTCGACCGAATCGGCGAGCTGGTAGCCATCCAGGGTCGACCAGGAGAGCACCTGCAGCCCGAGGACGACCAGCAGGACCGCCTGGAGGTCGCGATCTCGCAGCCGGGGGGGCGCCGGCGAAGCGGTCACGATCGGTCCTACGAATGGAAGACCGGGCTGTCGCCCCGGCGAGTCTTCCAGCCGCGAGCCACCTCGGTGTTCCGGCGAGCCAACCACTGCGGCAGCCTCTGCTCGAGACGATCGTAGAGCTCGAAGGCCTTGGCCTCCACCTTCCCCAGGGGCCAGCCCCGCTCGAAGTCGGCGTCGCTGCGCAGGCGGCGGTGGGCGCGCCGCTCCCACAGGCCCACCTTGCCCCGCGGCGTCCCGTTGGCGAGGGTCGCGAAGTGCTCGTACAGCCGGCGCAGCCGGGCCACCCGGGGAGGAAGCGCGTCGGGCCACCACCCGCCCAGCTTGAAGTGCAGGAAGGCGCCCCACTCGTCGAGCGTCTCGGGGGCGCGGAAGCCGCATTCGAGCGCCTGGGTGAAGGCCTCGGTGCCGGGGATCGGCAGGAAAGGCCAGGCCGTGGGCGCGCTGCCGGGGCAGGCCACCGCCATGCGGCGGCACTCGTCGAGGGTGGCCAGCATGGACGCCTCGCTCTCCTGGGGGAAGCCGAGGATGTAGGTGACGCGCGCCGAGATCCCGGCGCGCTCCATGGCGGCGATGGCCTCCAGGTTCCCGCCCCCGCGCAGCGGCTTTCCGATCGCCTTCAGGGTCTCCTCGCTGGCCGCCTCGGCGCCCACCACGGCCGCGTACAGGCCCGACTCGGCGAGCAGTTCCAGGGTGTCGGGCGCGTAGTGGAGGACCGACTCGGCCTGCATCATGGGGTAGTAGTGGATGCCCAGCCGGCGCTCGATCAGGCCCTCGGCGAAGGCGCGCACCCGGCGCTCGTCCACGCCCCAGTTGGCGTCGAAGAAGGCCGGGACGTCGAAGCCCCAGCGCTCCTTCAGCTCGCAGATGTCGTCCAGCATCCGCTCGGCGGGCATGGCCGTCCACCGGCGCGCGCACACCTCGGGCGAGCAGCAGAAGTTGCACCCCAGGGGACAGCCGTAGCTCGAGCAGTGGGCGGCGGCGGAGTAACCCCGATCCAGGGTGAAGCCGGGCGGCGGCGGGAGCGAGCCGGCCACCCGCCGGCGGTACTCGTCGCGCTGCTCCCGACGGTAGACCTCGAAGTCGAGCAGGTGCCAGGGGTAGGTGAGGAGCCGATCCCACCCGGCGATCTCTCGCGGGGGCGTGCGCACCACCTCGCCGTCGCGCCACAGGGCCAGACCGGGGACGCCGTCCAGGGGCTCGCCCGCCTCGACCGCCCGCACGATGTCCCGGAAGGTGAGTTCGCCCTGCCCGATCGCCACCGCCTCGTAGAGGCCCGTCTCCAGCGAGAGCTCGGGCTTCACCGAGGCGAACCACCCGCCGATGAAGGCCGGGAGGTCCGGGTGGCTCGCCTTGACCTTCTGGGTGCAGTGCAGGCCATCGGCCACCTGGTAGCCGAGGATTCCCGTCGTGGCATAGAGCAGCGCGCCCTCGCAGGCCTCGACCGCGCGCGCGTGTCCCTCCTCCTCGGGGTAGAGATTGCCGTCCACCAGCACCACCTCGTAGCCGTCCTGATCGGGGAAGCCCGAGATGCTCAGGAGGGCCAGCGGGAGGTAGTGCCGGGTGACGCGGTGACCCGCCTTCGTCGGCACGTGGTGCGGCGAGTACAGTACGATCTTGTTCCGGGATCGGATCATTGCGCACGGGGGGGGTGGGACCTGCCAGGCCGGCCCGATTCTAGGGCCTCCCCCGGGATCCCGCCATCGGTGCGGTCGGGAGAGGCGCCGAGGGCGCGTCGAGGGGCAACCCGCCCCCTTGACCGGAAGGTCCAGACGGGGATCGCGCTCCCGGGACCAGCGCCCCTGAATCCGCTATCGAAGCAGGTTGCCGGAGATCACCAGTCGCTGGATCTCGGAGGTCCCCTCGTAGATCTCGGTGATCTTGGCGTCGCGGTAGTAGCGCTCCATGGGGAAGTCCTTCATGTAGCCGTAGCCACCGTGGATCTGGATTCCCTTGTTGGCAGCCCGCGTGGCCGTCTCGGAGGCGAACAGCTTGGCCATGGCGGCCTCGTTGGAGAAGCGCCGGCCACTGTCCTTGGCGTGGGCGGCGCGCAGGGTCAGCAGCCGGGCAGCGTCGATCTCCGTCGCCATGTCGGCCATCATCCAGGCCAGGGCCTGGAACTTCCCGATTGGCTTGCCGAACTGCTCGCGCTGCTTGGCGTAGGTGATCGAATCCTCCAGGGCCGCGCGGCCGATTCCCACGGCCTGGGCGGCGATGCCGATGCGGCCGCCGTCCAGGGTCTTCATGGCCACCTTGAAGCCCTCACCCTCCTGGCCCAGGCGCTGATCGGCGGGAACGCGGCAGTCCTCGAAGAGCAGCTCGGCGGTCCCCGAAGCGTTGATGCCCAGCTTCTCCTCCCTCTGACCCAGGGTGAAGCCCGGGGTGCCCTGCTCCACGATGAAGGCGGTGATGCCCTTCACCCCCTGGCTCTTGTCGGTCATCATGAAGACGATGGCGGTGTCCGCGACCTCGCCGTTGGTGATGAAGATCTTCTTTCCGTTGAGGACGTAGTGGTCCCCGTCCAGGACGGCAGTCGATTGCTGGCGCGCCGCGTCGCTCCCCGCCTCGGGCTCGGTCAGCGCGAAGCAGCCGATCTTCTGGCCGCTGGCCAGCGGCTTCAGGAAGCGCTCCTTCTGCTCATCGTTGCCGAAGTCCATCAGGGGGTCGCACACCAGCGAGTTGTTCACCGACAGGATCACGCCGGTGGACGCGCAGCAGCGGGAGACCTCCTCGATCGCCAGGCAGTAGCTGATGGTGTCCATGCCGCCGCCGCCCCACTGCTCGGGCACCGCCACCCCCATCAGGCCCAGCTCGCTGCACATCTTCACCAGGTCGCGCGGAAACTCGCCGGTGCGATCGAGCTCGGCTGCCCGGGGTTGCACCTCCTTGGAGGCGAAACCCCGCACCGCGTCCCGGAGCATCATTTGTTCTTCGGTCAAATCGAACTGCATGTCGGTTCCTTCGTCCTTCCTCGCTGTGAGCCGTTGCCGCCCCGAGTGTGGGGCAGCCCGCCCGGCAAGGCAACCAGCGAGGCCGTCGGGGCCCTCGGGGGGCCGCGATTCGCCCTTTGTTAGGGCGCGCGGCTCACCGCTCCTGGTCGTCGATCAGCGAGGTGTGGAGGAGGGTCACCCATCGCTCGGGCGTCAGGAAGCCGTTGGCCCACTGCGCGTCGAGGTCGCGCGTGGGTCGGGAGTCGATGATCTCCTCCAGGCTCTGGCCCTCCTGGATCATCGCCGCGATGCGGTCGCGCGCCGTCTGCAGCATGTCGTGGTAGGCCTGCAGCTCCGCCTTGGTCGACAGCGGTCCGTGTCCGGGGATGATGCGGGTCTCGTCGTCTGCGCGCTTCAGGACGCGCTCGACGGCGGCGATCATGCCGTCGATTGAGCCGCCGGCGGAGAGGTCGATGAAGGGATACATCCCGTTGAAGTAGACGTCCCCCGTGTGCAGGACGTTGGCCTTCTCGAAGTGGACCATGGTGTCCCCGTCCGTGTGGGCGGGGTCCACGTGGAAGAGCAGGGCGCGGTCGCCGTTCCAGTGGAAGGTGATCGAGTCGGTGAAGGTGAGCGCCGGCAGGGCGGCCGGGGGAGAGGGCGGAATCGTGCGCTCGAAGGCGCTCATGAACTGCTCGGTGCTCATCCGCTCGCGCACCATCTCGTGGGCCACGATGACCGCCCCGGCCTCCGCCATCTTCTCGTTGCCGCCGATGTGATCGAAGTGCCAGTGGGTGTTCACCACGTAGCGGATCGGCTCCTCGGTGAGCTCCGCCACCGCGGCGCGGATCTTGTCGGCCATCGGGGCGTACTGGTCGTCGATCAGGAAGGCCCCGTCCTCTCCCACTGACAGGCCCAGGTTGCCGCCGGCCCCTACGAGCATGTACACGCCCCCACCCAGGCTCTGGGTCTGGATCTCCACCTGGTCGAGGTCTTGCGGGCCGGCCGCGGGCCCTGCCGGCAGGGCGACGGCCAGCGCCGTGACGACGATCGGCGCCGCCGCACGGATCAGCCTCGGGACGAGCGTTCTTCTGGTCATCGTGTGTCCTCTCGGCACCGACCCCGCTGCGGGGGCATGGCGCGGCCTGGATTCGCTTCCTCGGGGGGATCCTATCCACCGAGGCCCCCGCTCGAGCCCTCGGGATGGCCGCGGGGACGCGGATTTCATGGGAGTTTCACC
This sequence comes from uncultured Planctomycetaceae bacterium, assembly GCA_964615935.1. Lineage (GTDB taxonomy): Bacteria > Planctomycetota > UBA1135 > UBA1135 > CAZTTG01. Next base: position 33,992 of record CAZTTG010000036.1, read on the forward strand.
GCGGGCGGCCTAGAATCCGGCACCGCCGGCCCTGCGACGGGCAGGGCTTCTCGCCGAGGAAGGGACCATGGCTGCGGACATATTCGACATCATCATCCTCAACGGGCGCCCCGCGGCGGGCAAGTCCGAGGTCATCGACTACCTCAAGCAGACCCCTCTGGAGGAGCGCATCCGCCGCTTCCACGTAGGCGAGTTCGAGGAGTTCGACGACTTCCCCATCCTGTGGGAGCGCTTCGAGGACGACGACATCTACGAGCGCCACGGCAAGCCGCGGCTGATCTCCAACACGAGCTTCGAGTACGAGGGCCAGACCTTGCCCGGCTATGTCTTCCAGGAGCAGTTCTTCTGGAACTTCCTGATCGAGAAGCTGAACCTGCAGTACTCCAAGCGCCTGCGCGACGTCTCCGGCTATCACGACACCCGCACGGCGATCTTCGAGTTCGCGCGGGGCAGCCAGCACGGCGGATTCGCGGAGGCCTACTCCTACCTCTCCCCCGAGGTGCTCGGCCGGGCCAACACCATCTACATCCAGGTGAGCCGCAAGGAGTCGCAGCGCAAGAACATGCGCCGCGCCAACCCGGACAAGCCCGACAGCATCCTGGAGCACTCGCTGGAGGACAAGAAGATGGAGTTCCTCTACAAGGACTCCGACTGGGAGGCATTCTCCGGCGCGGATCCCGATTGCCTGCTGGTCGGCGACCACCGCGTGCCCTACGCCGTCTTCGACAACGAGCCCGAGAAGACCGATAAGCCCGAGGTGCTGGGCCAGCACCTCGAGGAGGTCTGCGCCCGGCTGTGGGACATCCACAAGCGCTGCCGGGCGTGATGTCCTCTCCCGCGCGCGGCCCGGGCGCGAGCCCGCAGTCGATCCGTCCGTGCCGTCGGATCGAGCCGCAAGGCCATCCGTAGCGACCTGGAGTGATTCGATGAGTTCCATGCCCGTGCAGCACACGCCGGCCTTCCGCAGGAGGCGCTTCGCCAACTGGTTCCCCATGGGGCTCACCTATGCCCTGCTGTACATGGGGCGCTACAACCTGACCGTGTCGAAGAACGCCCTCGGCGATCTCATGACCAAGGAGGACTTCGGCATCATCTTCGGTGTTGGCACCGTCGTGTACGCCTTCGCCTTCCTGCTGAACGGTCCGCTGGTCGACAAGATCGGCGGCCGCAAGGGGATCCTGATCGCCAGCTTCGGCGCCGGGCTCATGAATCTCGCCATGGGGCTGTACCTGTCCTGGCTCATGGGCACCGGCGAGGCGAGCGGGGAGAGCATCCGCCTGGTCTTCACGGTGCTCTACTCGGCGAACATGTACTTCCAGTCCTATGGCGCCGTGGCCATCGTGAAGGTCAACTCCCACTGGTTCCACGTGCGCGAGCGAGGCGGATTCTCGGGGATCTTCGGCACCATGATCTCCAGCGGGATCTTCCTGGCCTTCACGGTGAACGGCTGGATCCTCGACCTGGCCGCCGAAGGCACGACCGAGGCGATGGCCGCCAAGTGGGTCTTCTTCGCCCCGGCCGCGCTCCTGGGTGCGTTCTTCCTGATCGAGGCCGTCATCCTGCGCGACTCCCCGGCCAACGCGGGGCTCGAGGACTTCGACACGGGCGACGCGTCCAGCGGTGAGGAGGGAGTGACGGTCCCGGTCCTGACCATCATGAAGCGCGTGGTCACCAATCCCATCATCCTCACCGTGGCGCTGATCGAGTTCTGTACCGGTGTGATCCGCAACGGTGTGATGCACTGGTTCCCGATCTACTCCAAGGAGGTCTGGGTGCTGCCCTCCGAACACTGGCTCCGCCACGGTTCCTGGGGAAACGCCTGGATCGTGGTGGCCTTCTTCGCGGTGGCGGGGGCCTTCTTCTGGGCGGGCGCGAAGAACAAGGGCTCGCGCAAGGCATGGCTGCTGATCTCGGGCGCGCTGGTCTTCCTGACGCCCTTCCTGCAGGGGGGTTGGGGCGGCATCCTCTTTGTGGCCGGCGTGGTGGGAGCCAACGTGGCCGGGTGGGTGAGCGACATCTTCTTCGGCAGCCGGCGTGCTCCCGTGGCCGGGATCCTCTACGGGATCCTGGCCGTGGCCTCGATCGGCATGTTCTTCACGCTGGGGGGCACGCACAACCGCGTAGGGTGGGCCGCGCCCCCCAAGGGGGCTCTCGGTGCAGGCGACCTGATCACCGCGGTCCGCGGCGCGCCGGTCTCGTCCTGGGCCGAGGTGGACGATGCGCTCTCGGCGCTCGGCGATCCCGGACCGACCGGTGAGGTGTCCGTTCCCGTCGAGGTGCTCCGAGGCGGCGAGGCGCTCGCGCTCTCCGTCGCTCTCGAGCTCGGCGATCAGGGTGCCCCCGTCTGGGGAGTTCTGCCGAGGAACGGCCTGCGAGCCGCCGACCCCGGCGCCGCGCCCCGGATCATGGCTCTCGAGCCGGGCGACGCGATCCTGGGCCTGGCCGGCGATCCCGAGGCGCTCGACGAGCTGACCGCCGAGGGGGAGTTCGCCACCTGGGACGAGGTCTCCGTCGCCGTGTCCTCCGTTCCGGCGAAGGGGATCGGCAAGGCCCAGTGGAATCCCGAGAAGCGCATGTGCACTTATGACGGCACGGGCATCCCGGAGGGAGAGAAGGCCAGCTCGGGCATTCTGTGGGCCTCCCTGGAGCGCGACGGCGACCGGATTCGAGCGGTGCTGCGCGATCCCGCGCCGGCCCTGCGCGCCGGCGACAAGCGCACCCTCGAGGCCGGTCCCGTCCTGCGGCTCAATCCGCTGTGGCTGGGCCTGATCGTCTTCATCATGTCGATCGGGGTGATCGGCACGCACGGTCTCCTGAGCGGCACGGCCACCATGGATTTCGGCGGCCGAAAGGGCGCGGCCACAGCGGTGGGCATGATCGACGGCTTCGTCTATCTGGGGACCGGGCTGCAGTCCTTCGCGCTCGGCTATCTCACCACGCGCGACTGGGGGCTGTGGCCCGTCTTCCTCTTCCCATTCGGCGTGATCGGCTTCCTCCTGCTTCGGAGGATCTGGTTCGCCATCCCGACGGGGAGCAAGGCCGCGCACTGAGAAAGGCGGCGGCCGCCCTCAGTCCCCCTCCCCTTTCCGCCGCTTCAGCGCCTCGCGCAGCAGGTACTCGATGTGTGCGTTGAGGCTGCGCAGGTCGTGCGCAGCCCAGCGCCGCAGCTCTTCCATGAGCTCCGGTGGGAGCCTGAGGAGGAAGCCCTTGCGCTTGCCCCGGGCGGGCCTCCCGGCCGTGCCCGGGGTGGGGTCCTTCTTCGGGCCCAAGGTGGATCCCCTACGTGTAGAGGCTTCCGGTGTTCAGCACCGGTTGGGGAGAGGCCTGGCCGCACAGGACCACCAGCAAGTTCCCCACCAGGGTGGCCCGGCGCTCGTCGTCGAGCTCGACCACGCCCCGCGAGCCCAGATCGGTCAGGGCCTGCTCGACCATGCCGACTGCGCCCTCCACGATCAGCTTGCGGGCGGCGATGACGGCCTGCGCCTGCTGCCTCTGCAGCATGGCCGAGGCGATCTCGGGGGCGTAGGCCAGGTGGCTCAGGCGAGCCTCCAGCACCTGGATGCCGGCGCGCTCCAGGCGCTCGCCCAGGGCCTCTTTCAGCTCCTCGGCGACCTGCGCGCTGTCGCCACGCAGGGAGACCACGTCCTCGTGACCCTGCTTCTCGTCGTAGGGGTGGATGCTGGCGAGCTGCCGCACGGCCGTCTCGACCTGGATGTCGACGTAGGTCTCGTACTCCTCCACGTCGAAGAGCGCCTGGGCGGTGTCCTTCACCTGCCACACCACCACCGCCCCGATCTCGATCGGGTTGCCCCCCAGGTCGTTCACCTTGATCTTCTCGCTGGCCATGTTGTTGGCCTTGAGCGAGACCTGGTGCTTCATGGTGAAGGGGTTGGCCCAGAAGAAGCCCTGCCGACGCACGCTGCCCCGGTAGCGGCCGAATAGCACCATCACCCGGCTCATGTTGGGGTTGACCAGGTAGAAGCCGGGGAGCATGACGACCAGGAAGAGGACCGGCAGGACGATGTTGAGCGCCAGCCAGGGGTCGGCCTCGTGCCGCCCGATGGCCAGGGCGGCGGCCCCGGCCAGCACGATCAGGAGCCCGATGAAGACGGCCCAGCCGGGGATGGGGTGGATGAGGTTCTCGGTGGATCGGACGCGGTCTTCCATGGCGGATGTCTCCAGGGATGGGGTGGTATCGTTGTGATATCACACTGATACCAGCTCCGCCAGCGGCTATTCACCCGGGAGGCCGGAAAAGCGGGCTCAGGGCCCCTACTCCCCGAAGACGAGGGCCGGATACCGGTAGAGGACCGCGGCGGGGTCCTTCCAGGCGTCGGGGGGCGATCCCTGCTTGAGGGAGAGGCGCGTGAGGAAGGCCTCGGGATCGCGCAGGTCCGCCCACACCTGGGGGAGGAAGGTCGACTGCCGGCCCTCGTAGAGGAGGATCACCCCGTCCTTCATCGGCCGCAGCACCTCCAGGTACTGCTCGGGTCGATCGACCTTCACCACCTCGGGGTGGCCGAGGACGGAGACCGAGAGGTCGAGGCCCGCGAGCTCGCCCTCCTCGAGGGGCGGAAAGCGCGGGTCGTGGATGGCCGCCTCGACCGCGAAGCGACGCACGGCCTCGGCCAGGGGACGGCGCGCGACCGTCTCGCCGATGCAGCCGCGCAGCTTCCCGTCCCTCTTGATCGTGACGAAGACCCCGCGGGGGATCCGGAAGGCCGGGTGTCGATCGAGCCAGTCCTCCTCCACCTCGAGGTCGCGGCCGTGTCGAACGCGCTCCTCGATGGTGCGCCGGGCCAGGCCGATCAGCTCCTGGCCCTCCTGCTCGCTCAGGCGAAAGGGCTCGGAGAACACGATGGCAGCATAGCCCACCACGCGATCCAGGTCACCGCTGACGTCCCCTGAGTTGCGGGCCGCCAGGAAGGTCGGCTCCCAGCCGCGCCGCCGGGCCAGGGCCACCATCGTCTGGAGCACGTGGTTGCCGTCGGTGACGGCTCGATCCAGGGCCTCCCGGTCCTGGGTCATGATGGCGTGAACGGTCCCGGCGTCCAGCCGCCGGGCCCGCTCGTCGGGGTGGAAGTGGGAGAGGTCGACGCTGAAGACGAAGAGCGTCTCGTCATCCGCGTGAGCGTCCAGCACATCCACCAGCCGATCGACGGCCTCCGCGCCCATGCGGCCGAGGATCATGGGCACGATGGCCCAGTCGGGCTCCTCCGGCCAGCCGCGGAGCTGGTGCAGGAAGGGCAGCTCGACCTCGATCATGTGCATCCGATGCGCCTCGGGCTCGTGCTCGAAGAGGTCCTGGCCGCGCAGCTCGTCCACCACCTCCGCCAGGGGGATCTCGGCCCCGGGGATCGCATAGTGGGTGACCGCGGGCAGCGATGGGCCCGAGTAGTCCGCCGCGCCGCTGTGGTTGGAGGCCAGCACGAAGACCCGGCGAAAGCCGGGATCGACCTCGCGGAAGCTCGCGGCCGCCACGGCCCCGCTGTAGACGTAGCCCGCGTGGGGCACCAGGATCGCACGCACGCCCCGCAGGCCGGTCGGGGGCGCCGCGGCGAGGAGCCGCGCCACCTCCTGGCGCAGCTCCACCGGATCGCCCGGGTAGAAGCGGCCGGCCACCGTCGCAGGCCGCACCTTCCTCTCCCGCGCGGGGGCCGGAGGGACCTCCGCCGGGGCCGCGGCAGGCTCCTCCAGGGGTGGCTCCCCCCAGCCCTTCCCCCACCACAGGACGACGCTCAGCGCCGCCGAGAGGGCCACCAGCGCGCCCAGGGTCAGGAGCAGCTTCGGCCAGCCGATCCCCTCCTCGGTGCGCGCCGGCCCGGGCTCGGCGTTCATGACCACACCCCCGCGATCTCCCGGCCACAGGCGCAGCGCCCACCCTCGAGCGAGACGGAGAGGTTCCGGTAGCCCCGCCGCTCGAGGACCGCGCGGCCGCAGCCCGGACAGTGCGTGTGCTGCGAGGAGTGGCCCGGCACGTTGCCGACGTAGACGTGGTGGAGGCCGGCCTCTCGGGCCACCTCGAAGGCGCGATCGAGGACCTCGACCGGCGTCGCCGGCAGCCCGCTCAGGCGGTACGCCGGGCGGAAGCGCGAGATGTGCAGGGGGGTGTCCGCGCCCAGGGCGCTCACCATCCACTCGCACATCGAGCGGATGTCCTCCAGGTCATCGGAGTGGGTCGGCACCACCAGCCGGGTCACCTCCACCCACACGCCCTCCTCGCGCATCACCTCCAGGCTGCGCAGCACCGGCCTCAGGGTGGCCTGGGCTATCTTGCGGTAGAAGCGGTCGCTGAAGGCCTTCAGGTCCACGTTGGCGGCGTCGACGACGCGGCACAGCTCGCGCAGGGGCTCCTCCGAGACGTAGCCCGCGGTGACCAGGACGTTGCGGATCCCCTGCTCGCGCGCCTGGGCCGCGCTGTCGCGGACGTACTCGTAGAAGATGAGCGGCTCGGAGTAGGTGTAGGCGATGGAGGGAACGCCGCGGTCGACGGCGGCCCACACCAGCCGTTCCGGAGGCAGGTCTTCGTTCTCGGTCTCCTCCGGCCGCTTCTGCGAGATCTCCCAGTTTTGGCAGTTGATGCAGCGCAGGTTGCAGCCGGCGGTGGCGACGGAGACGATGGGCGTGCCGGGCAGGAAGTGATAGAGCGGCTTCTTCTCGATCGGGTCGATGTGGACCGAGCAGGGATTGCCGTAGGCGATCGAGTGGAGCTTGCGGTCCTTGACCACCCGCACGCGGCAGAAGCCGCGGTCGTTCTCCCCCAGGATGCACTCGTGGGGGCACAGGAGGCACTTCACCACCCGCCCGCTCTTCTCGTACCAGTCCGCCTCCCGCGACCACTGCCACAGCTCGCCCGGGGCGTCGTTGCGGAAGCCCGACCGCAGCCCGGCGGGGGCGCCGGCCGTCAGGAGATCACGCACGGTGCAGGCCCCCAGGGCCAGCCCGCAGCCGCCCATGACGGTCTTCCGGATGAGGCTTCGGCGGTTCATCTTCGCGCCCCCGATTCTACCGCGTGATCCTCCCGCTTCTCCCGCCGACCGGAGCCCCGCTTGAAGAGGCCCCCCTCGAGCCTCAGCACCAGGTCCGAGAAGCGCCCGATCGGGCACAGGATCTCGCAGAAGGCGCGCCGCAGGCGGACGGTCGCGAGGATCAGGACCGCGGCCGAGGCGATGACGGTGATGCTGACGGCGTAGGTGTTGGTGAAGAACCAGGTGTACCAGTCGTTCTCGACGTCCGGCTGGGCCGCGAGGTCGCGCTCGAGCTTGAAGTAGGAGACCGCGGTAAAGACCAGCACCAGCAGCGAGAGGGCCCGCAGCAGGGCGGGCACGCGCCGCGAGCGCCGGCACGCCCGCCCCTGGGCCAGGCTCAGGGTCCCGATCGGGCAGGCGTGGGTGCACCAGAAGTTCCGCTCGAGGTTCATGATCAGCGCGGCCGGCACCAGGTAGGGGCGCAGGTAGCCGAAGACGCACCGCCGCGGGCACACGTGGCAGAACAGGTACGGGACCGCGAAGTAGCACCGGAAGATGGGGAAGAAGGCCACCAGCGCCAGGCCCAGGAAGCTGGCCCACTCGAAGAGGCGCAGGCGCGCTCGAGGGTGAATCGCTCCCTCGGCTCGACCGCTCGACGGCGAGCCTCCCGCCCGTCCCCGCGCGACGCGCAGGCCCATGGCCCGCAGGATTCCCCAGGCCAGCAGCCCCACCGCGATCCAGTGGTAGGCGGGCCGGAAGGAGAGGCCGTAGATCGCGGTGCTGCTGTCCTCGGCGACGATGGCCATGCCCGTGCCGACGAGCACCAGGAGCATCAGCCCGAAGGGGGCCAGCTCCCGGAAGCCCGGCTCGGGCCGCGGCAGCTCCGCCTCGCCCGGCGCGGCGTCCCTCCGCGCCCACAGGGCCGCGGCCGTGAGCGCCTTGAGCCCCGCGATGATCGCGCAGGTCGCGCCGATCCCGACCAGGGGGATCAGGAAGGCGCCGACCAGGATGGCCCCCAGGCAGGCTCCCAGCAGGTCGAGGGTCCAGAGCCTGGCGGCGGTCTCCTCGACGCTCCGGAAGATCAGGCGGGCGCCGGGCGGGAACTGCCCCCCCACCGCGAAGCCCACGGCGCCGTTGAGCAGGACGAAGGCGATGGGCGGCAGGGCGCTCGCTCCTCCGGCGCCGGCGGCGAAGAGCAGGGACAGCCCGACGAGGGCGGCGTCCAGGCCGAGCACCAGCCGCGCGGGGCTCCTCGAGCTGCGCCCGGCCAGCATCGCCCCCACCGCCGCGCCCGCCATGAAGGCGGTGATGATCAGGCCGATCTGCTGGTAGAGGTAGCCGTGGGCCACCTGGAAGGCGATCAGGAGCGCCACCTCCAGCCCCATGCCGGCGAAGCCGCTGGCGCACAGCGCGGCGGGGACGGCCCGCCGCGCCGAGGCGAAGAGCAGCGCGGCGATCGACATCGAGAGGCCCAGGACCAGCAGGGCCGGCAGGAGCGCGCTGCTCCCGAAGCGACCCATCCAGTACCGCAGGTGGGCGTGGTAGCTCCCGGGCACGAGGTCGCGGTTGAGCGGCGCGGAGAGGGAGACCATCTCCTCGGCCGCGGCCAGGCGGTCGGGGGTGAGCCTCGCGCTCAGGTACTCCTCGCGCACGTAGCGCGTGGCGATCCCCCGGCGCTCCAGGCGGGCGGCGATCTCCAGGTCCAGCGGGGCGTCGGAGGCGACCGCGTACTGGCGCGCGCCCGGGATCAGGATGGCGTTCTCGAAGACCGCGCCCAGCGAGCGGTGGATCGAGGAGGCCAGGAGGCGGAGCTCCCGGCTGGCGTAGTTCTCCGCGCCGGCCAGCCCGAAGCTGAACACCCCCCCGGGCTTCAGCGCCCGGCGCACCTCGCGGAAGAACTCCACCGTGTAGTAGCGGTTGAGCTGGACCGAGGAGGGATCCGGCAGCGCCATGAGGATCGCGTCCCATCGTCCACGGCTCGAGCGGACGAGCCGGCGCGCGTCGCCGGCGATCCAATGCACGCGCGGATCGACCTCCGACGCGGAGAGGCCGCGGATGATCTCGAGCACGGCCGGATCCAGCTCGACGCACTCGATCGAGTCCACCGGATGGCGGGCAGCCTCCCGGTGCGCGCCGATCAGGCCGCCCGAGACCAGGAGCACGTCCTCGGGATCGGGGTGCTGGGCCAGGGCGTAGTGGACCGTCTCCTCGGCCTGCACCGGATCGCCGGTGCCGCCGATGGGGACTCCGTCGTGCCAGGCGTCGAGCTGCTCGCCCTGCCGCGTCAGCGCCAGGGTTCCGTAGGGCGTCGAGCGCCGGTGGATCAGCTCCAGGCCGGGGAACAGGGACCGGGCGGTGGCGCGCTCCCAGTCGTTCCCGGCCACGGTGGCGCCGAAGGCCGCCAGGATCAGGAGGGCGATCCCCGCCAGCCCCCGGCGGCGCGACGCTATCGAGAGGTGGACCGCGGCGAGCCCGTTGAGCGCCGCGAGGAAGGTCGCCACCTGCAGCGGCTCGAAGAGGTGCACCAGGCACAGGCTGAACAGGGCGCCGCCGACGATCCCGCCGAGGGTGTCGAGGACGTAGACCTCGCCGATCTGCCGGGCGTCCCGGCGCTCCGAGGCCGCGGAGGAGAGCGCCGTCAGGAGGAAGCCCGACACCAGGCAGAAGGGCGCCAGGAGCGCCAGCGCGGCCCAGAAGGCGTCTCCGATCCCCACCATCAGCCCGGGGAGGAGGAGCCGCCGGAGCAGGCGGATGCCGCCGACCGTGAGCGCCGGCAGGACGGCCATCCCCAGCTGGCCGGCCACCAGCCAGCGCAGGGGATCGCGCATCCGCCGGGCGTGCTGCCCCAGGAGGCAACCCGCGCCGGTCAGGAGGAGCCAGCTCGCGAGGATCACGCCCAGGGTGAGCTCGTTCCCGGAGAACACGCCCAGGAACTCCCGCAGGGCGAGCATCTGGGTCGCGATGGCCGTGAGACCCAGGACGGCGGCGGAGAGGAGGACCCCGTGCCGGTGCTGCTGCGCGGTGCGCGCGTCCAGTGGATCCCCACGGGGACCCTGCTCCCGAAGATGCGACTTGCCCATCGCGTTCCGCCGGGGGAAGTCTAGCGGGCTTCAGCTCTCGAAGACCAGACTGCAGCAGGTCACCCCGGCCTCCGCCTTGGCGAGCTCGCCCACTTCGACCGTCCGCGCCGCGAGGCCGCGGGCCTCGAGCCGGTCCAGGGTCCGGGGGTGGTGGGAGGGAAAGACCAGCGTCCCCGCGACCTCGAGGGCGTTGGCGGCGTGGGGCTCGGCGGGGTCGACGTCGATGAGGTCCAGCCCGTCGAAGGCCTCGGCGTCGACGCAGCGGCGGTTGATCAGCAGGGTCTCCTCGGCCACCCGGGTCGCCGCCGACTTGAGGTGCAGGCAGCCGCGGACGGGGACCGCGATCACCCGATAGCCGTGCGGCGCCAGCAGGGCGCGCAGCTGCCGGATTCCGAGGTCGTCGCTGCGTCCGCCGGCGCCCACCCAGATCCGACGGCCGCAGCGCAGGACGTCGCCGCCGTCCAGGGTGCCGGGCGCCCCGATGAACACCAGAGAGCGGTGAGGCTGCAGGGCCAGGGCCACGCTCTCGATCTCCTTCCGCCGGGACTCGGCGCCCGGCTGCGCGATCACCGCCAGCTCGTCGAGCACCACCGCCGCGTCCTCGACGAAGACCGAATCGGGCAGCTCCGGCTCGGCGGGCAGGCTCAGGAGGCGGCAGCCCAGGGATTCCAGGCACCGCTCGTAGAGGAGGTGCTGCCGGCGGGCCCGCTCGAGGTCGATGGGATCTCGCTGGAGATGGGTGAGCTCGCAGCGGCCGATGGCCGGGCTGATCTGGCGCGTGATCGCGGTGAGCACCGATCGCTCTCCTTCGCCGGGGCGGGAATGGAGACAGCGCTCCACCACGCGGCGTCGGGCACCGCGCCATTCCGAGCTCGCGACCTCACGGCCGACCGGCCGTCGGCCTTCCGGGCCGCTAGGTCAGGGCGAGCTCGTTCAGGATGTTCTGGAAGCGCCTGAGGGTCTCGATGTAGCGCGAGAAGTAGGCCCGCGCCATCACGGTCATGACGTTCATACCCACGGTGGGGTTGGTGTCGAGGAGCTTCCGAAAGGGCTCGACCTCGACCGCCAGCACGGTGCCGGGCCGGGCGCACTGCGCCGTGGTGGTGTAGCGGTCCACGCCCAGGAGCGGCGACACGCCGAAGATGTCGCCCTGGCCCATCTTGCCGACGACCAGCGTGGACTCGTCGTCGGCGGAAGGAAGCTCGAGGTTCACCTGCCCCTCGATCACGACGAAGAAGTGGGAGCCGTGGTCTCCCCGGCTGAAGATGACGTCGCCCTTCTCGTAGGGCTTCGACCCGGAGAAGGTGCTGATCCGCTCGACTTCCTCGAAGCCGAAGCTCTGGAACAGCTCGTGACCCTTGATCATCTTGGCAATGCTCATGGCAGCCCTCCCTTCAGGGTCTCGTTCTGTCTCAGGATCCCACGGGATCCGTCAGGGCACAAGCCCGCGGCCTTCGCCGCGGCGGGACGACCCCCTCGCGGACGGCTCGCGCCAGTCTCACGGCCGGGAACGAGCCTAGCTCAGCTCGACCGGCAGCCCGGTCTCCAGGCTCCGGCCCTCGGCCTCGAGCATGTGGGTCAGGGCCACCGCGTCCTCCAGCGAGGCCTCCAGCCCGGGCCGGGAGCCCGAGATGGCGGCCAGGAGGTGCCGGATCTCGCCGTCATAGCCGTTGGGTTCGGCGATCTCCACCGGCCTCGCCTGGCCCTCCTCGCACAGCAACAGGGGCTGAGCGCGTCCGAGCTGGAAGTCCGCGGTGGCCCGCTCGAACACCACCGTGAAGCTCATCTCGAAGGCGAAGCCGGGGGCGCAGTCCCAGCCGCCTTCGGCCACCACGTGGGAGGGACCGCCGGGGAAGCGGTAGAGGGTCGTGAGGTGGTCGATGGTCCCGCTGCTCATCACCGAGGCGGGCAGTCCGAAGCACCACTGGATGAAGTCGGCGTCGTGGATGTGGAGGTCGAAGAGGGCGCCGCCGTTCTTCTCCACGTCGCTGTAGAACTCCGGCGACCAGGCGGGGTGCGAGGCCAGGCGCCGGAAGACCGCCCCGCGCACCCGGCCGTAGGCGCCCGAGTGGATGCTCTCGCGGAGCCAGGTCCAGCCCGGCCAGAAGCGCATGCACATGGCCGGCATGCACAGCCGGTCGGACTCGCTGGCCGCGGCGGCCAGCCGCTCCACCTCGGAGGAGCTCAGCGCCACGGGCTTCTCGACCAGCACGTGCTTGCCCGCCCGCAGCGCCTGGATGGCCAGGTCCACGTGGCTGAGGGTGTGGGTGCAGATGCTGACCAGGTCGATGGAGTCGTTCGCCAGGAGCTCCCCGACGTCCGCGGAGAAGCCGACCTCCGCGGGGTCGAAGAGGCGCTCGATGCGCTCCCCGGCCTCCAGGTTCCCGCTGGGGCGGGCCTCCCCGCCGGCCAGGCTCGTGTCCTTGTCGCTCACCGCGACGAGCCGGTTGGCGAAGCCCGCCGCCCCAGCGGCTCGGTAGGCGGTGATGTGGGCGCGGCCCATGAACCCCAGGCCGATGACCCCGACGCCGATCGCCTTCTCGCTGCTCATAGAACCACCGCTCCGATCCGCTGGAGGTGGCCGACCACCAGCTCGCGCGCGCTCCGGATCTCCCCGATCCGATCCTCGCCCGCCTCGCGCTCGATCACCAGGTCCACCTCCAGCCCGCGCTCGGCGATGAGGTCGAAGACCGCCGTCCAGTCCACCTCGCCCCGACCGGCCGCCACCTCCTCGCCCCAGGTCCCCGGGGTCTTCGTGCGCAGCGCGTCCTTGATGTGCATCTGGCGCACCCAGCTCGAGAGCCGGTCGAGAGCCTCGGCGGGATCGCCCTTGTCGTAGAGGAGCATGTTCGCCGGGTCGAAGTTGACCCCCGCCGTCGGCCGGTCGAGCTCCTCCAGGAACTCCACCAGCGTGCCGGCGGTCTCCTGGCCGGTCTCGAAGAGCGTGCTCACGCCCTCGGCCGCGAAGAGATCGACGACCTCGCGCAGCCGCTCGATCATCCGCGCGCGCTCGGGATCCTCGCGCTCCTCGGGCAGGAAACCGGCGTGCAGGCTGATCAGCTTCAGCCCCAGGCGCCTCGCCAGCCGGGCGTTCTCCTCGGCCGCGGCGCGGTTGGCGGTCCAGTGCTCGTCGGGGCGCACCCCGCCGGTGAGCCGGATGGATTCCAGGGTGGAGTAGTCCTCCCCGGCCATCCCCATCATGCCCGAGACGACCCCGATTCCGGCCCGCTCGAGCGCCTCCCGGGACTCGGCCTCGGGCCACTCCCCGGTTCGGATGGGGTCCAGGGCGAGCTGCGTGCGCGCTATGCCCGACGCGCGCAGGGCCTCGATCAGCTCGGTCGCCGACCCGGGCCGAAAGGACCAGGAGCAGGCGGCGATTCGCATCTTCACGGTCTTCCTCCTGGAGTGGGAAGTGTCGAGGAGCGAGCGGCGACTCATGTTATCCCCCTCGCGCCGTTTTTGCTAGCGTGTCGGATTCCCCCCCCGGTCGGCGGAATGCCGTGAGCACGACCGTCGGAGCCAACTTCACATGAAGGACCAAGCTCGAGCGCGCAGAGTCCTCCTGGTCGTGGGGCACGGCCGGACCACGAGCCTCTGTCACCACCTCGCGCGGGGCATCCGCGAGACCCTGGAGCGGGAGGGAATGGAGTACCGCGTCCAGGACCTGCTCGCCGACGGCTTCGATCCCCGGCTGCGCCTGGGGCCGGAGGAGCGGCACGCGACGGCGGTCACCGCCGAGCAGGACCCGCTGGTGCACCGCTACCAGGAGGACGTCCGCTGGGCCGACACCTACGTGATCGTGCATCCGGTGTGGTGGTTCGCACCCCCCGCCATCCTGAAGGGCTGGGTCGATCGGGTCCTGGTCGACGGGGTCGCGCTGGTGCAGCGCGTCGACGACCCGCCGGCGGGTACCCTCGGCGGTCGTCGGGCGCTGGTGGTACAGACCTTCAACGCCGCACGCGCGATCGACAAGGTCTTCTTCCGCGGCATCGCGGAGCTGTTCTGGCGGCGGGCGGTCTTCCACCCGGTCGGGGTCGGGAAGGTCAAGCGCTTCGCCCTGTACGGCGCGGCCACCCTCACTCCGGGCAAGCTGGACTCGCAGAAGAAGCGACTCGAGCGCTCGCTGCTCTCCCTGCTGAGATGAGCCCGAGGCGCGCCGGACCCCGCCGGGCGCAGGGGCGCATGGATTTTCGCCCTTTGTTAGGGCCCCGCTTTCCCTCTCGGCGCCGAGGGGGACGGTCGATACCCCTGCCGATATCCCCCCCGCCCGGTCGGATCGGGTCGGGGGTATCCGGTATCATCCCAAGTGCGGTCTCAGACCGGCCTTATCGCCGCTGTCGGTCTGGTCCTCGAGGACCCAGCCGATCCAGGAGAATCCATGGCCAACCTCGGCGAATCGATGCAGGAGCTTCTTTCCAAGGTCGCCACCTCGCTGGGCATCAAGGCCTCGGAGTCCCGCCGCCTGGAGGCGGTGATGGACAAGCTGACGGCCGCCCGCAAGCAGTACGACGACAAGATCGAGGATCTGGTCGACGAGATCCGGCGCCTGGAGGCGATCGCGGTCCGCAAGAAGCGGGAGATGGACGCGGCGCGCGGCGAGACGCGCCGCATCCTGGGACGCGAGATCGAGCAGGTCCTGCGCGAGCGCAAGAGCCTGCGCGAGATGGAGGGCCTGATCTTCAGCCGCCGGGAGAAGGTCGTCCTGCTCCTGCGCAAGTTCGAGGTGGTCTCCACCGCCCAGGCGTCCGGTCAGCTCGACATCGAGGACCTGGCCGACGATGCCGTGGAGCACATGGAGGAGGTGATCGCGGACGAGAAGGACGCGGATCGCGCCACCCAGCAGCTGGAGGAGGTCAAGTTCGAGGAGCCGGAGCGACCGGCGGTGGACATCGCCAGCGAGCTGGGGGAGATCGAGGGCACGTCCGAGGAGTCGTTCGAGCTGCCGGCCGACATGCTGGACGAGCTGTCCAAGCTGGAGCCGCCGGAGAAGGAGTAGACCCGGGATCCCAGTGGTCCTAATCGGTTCGAGGTGAGCGCATGTTCTGCGTGCAATGCGGCAAGCCCGTCGAGGTCGACTGGAAGCTGTGCCCCTTCTGTCGGGCGCCCCTCGGCGCCCCCGCCGAATGCGCCGGCGCCCAGGGCCGCGACATCGGCACCACCCCCGCCGCGTCGCCGGCCGCGCCGGCGCATTCGGACTTCTACCGGTCGAGCTGGGCGGTGCTGATCGGCATCGACGCCTACGGCGGCCCGGGAGTGCCGCCCCTGGACTTCGCCGTGGCCGACGTCCAGGCGGTGGCCGGCGCGCTGGTGGAGGTCGGCTTCGATCCGGAGCGGATCATCACTCTCACCGACCACGAGGCCACCCGCACCAACATCCAGAAGACCCTGGGCGGGAGGATGTCCCGCGAGACCGAGATCGAGGACCGCCTCCTGGTGTTCTTCTCCGGCCACGGGCAGGACCACTCCGACGCCCAGGGCAACCAGATGGGCTACATAATCCCCATCGACGGGGATCCCGACGAGCTCTTCGCGTAACCGTTCACACCGTGCGAGGGCGTTTCAGGCTCGAAGTAGCGAGGGCGGGGGCTTGCCCATGAAGCGGGCGTGTACGGCCTTGACCAGGAATCCGAATGCGGATTGACCCTGCTGAGCGCAGGTGGCCATCGTCGTCCAGATCCGTTCGCACCACCTGCGCCCCATCTGGCCACGCGTACCCTGTGTGACCTTGCGGTCGATCACGACGAAGCGGATCGCCTGCTCCGCCAGGTTGTTGGTCGGCTCGACGCCTGGCGTCTGGATGAACTCGAAGTAGGCTGCGGCGTTCTTCTTGAAACGCTCCGCGATGTTCTGAGCCTCTCTGCGGGCCGGGGCGCTGCGCACCTTGAGGATCACCTTGCCTTTGGCATCCTCCAGCGCCAACTGGAACTTGGCCGGGTCCATGGTCGCCCCGCGGTGGATCACATCGAACAGTGCCTTGATCGCCTCCAGGACACGCTGACCGTAGTTCTTCGTCGCCTTGTCGGCGAGGGTCGTAAGGAATCGCACGTCCCGGATAAGATGGGCGAAGCAGAACTGGACGCGCACGTCACACTCGCCCATGTACTTGCGGTAGGCGGAGAAGTAATCCGCTCCGAGAACGCCCCCAAAGGTGTCGCCTAGCACTTCCCGCAGCACGCCAGAGCCCCGCGAGGGATCGATCCGGAACAACGTGTACTCCGGTGCGCGGAAGCACCACGTCCAGTGCTTCTTCCCGCAGTCCTTGTGCCCCGTCTCGTCCACGTTGAGCCAGGCCTCCTCCCGAAGCGCACTTTGAAGCTCGTCGTAGGGCAGCGCCAGCGCCTCGCTGGCCTTGTCCACGACCTTGGCCAAGAAACCCGTCGAGACATACACCCCCAACACGTCCGCAAGCAAGGACTGCACGGTCGTGTAGGACGTGTGGCAGCCGCCCTTCAGGTAGGCCACGAACGCGCTCAAGCGTGGCCCGAACAGCCCGCCACGTTCCACCTCCGCAGGCAACGCCGCCTCCATGTGGACGCGACACTGCGGGCACCAGTAGCCCACTGCTCTGTGTTCACTGACCCGGAAGGGCCGCTCGACGAGTTCTACCTGCTGGATTACGCGCCCCATGCTCGGCGCGCCCTTCAACATGCACCCACAACCAGGGCAGTCGTCGATCACGTACTCGAAGACATCGTCGATCTCGTCGGGAGCGAACGGTTCGCGCACTTGCTTGTCATGGCCCGGTTGCCCTCCGATCGCACGCTTGCTCTTACCCTTGCCCTCTGGCTTGCTCTGCGACGGCTTGACGACGTCGCTCGACGGGGGCTTGGAGGACGTCGAGGAGTCCTTGCGTGAGCGCGCGACCCTACCCTCCAGAGCCTCGACACGTTCGGAGAGACTCAGCACCAGACGAATCAACTCGTTCTTCGAGAGCCGCTTGAGTTCGCTTCGGTTCACATCCTATTGAATCGGCCCAGTCCCTACGCTTCCGGACAACTATCCCACGATGAATGCGACAGGGCCGTGAACGGTTACCTCTTCGCGAGCTGCATCTCCATGGATGACGTGAAGCGGTGGAACAAGGTCATCCCCGCCAAGCACATCCTGTACGTGATGGACTGCTGCTACAGCGGGCTGGCCGCCTCCCGCTCGGCCGGCCTGAGCTCCAAGCACGCCGACTGGCTGGAGAAGATCACCTCCCGGCCGGTGCGGCAGATCATCACCGCCGGCCGCGGCGACCAGAAGGTGTACGAGGAGAACGGGCAGGGGGGCTTCACCCGCGAGCTCGTGAGCGCGCTGCGGGGCGACGCCGACCTGGAGGGCCGCGGCTTCGTGACCGGCCAGGAGCTGGGCATCTTCCTGCGCGACCGCGTGCGGGAGGCCAGCGACGACCAGCAGGACCCGCTCTTCCGCTACCTCTCGGGGGACGGCGAGTTCATCCTGACCCATCCCGGCCTCTCCCGGCCGAGCGCGCAGCGGATCGCCCCTCCCCCTCCGCGGCCAGCGGCGCCGCCGCCTCCGCCGGCGCCGGCCGCGTCCCCCCCGTCGCCGCCGCCTCCTCCCGCCGAGGAGGTGCTGCAAGAGGAGGGCATCACGCAGTTCCTGAACAGCCTCAACCGCGAGCACCCGAGCACCTTCGTCCAGCCCCACGTCTGCCTCACCCCGAAGGTGCGCAGAAAGCTCGCGAAGAAGTTCGAGCTGCCCCCCGGCGAGGTCGTGCTCGTCTGCCAGACCGACATGAGCCACGCCACCGGAGCGGTCCTCGGCCTGCGCGCCCTGTACTGGCGCAATGCGGACTACTCCAACCATCCGGGCCTGGGGCGCCTGGCCTGGTCGGAGCTCCTGTCCCGGAGGCTCAGGAAGCCCCCCGACGGGTTCTCCGGCGTGTACCTGGGCCAGGA
The DNA here is from genome assembly GCA_964615935.1 of uncultured Planctomycetaceae bacterium. Taxonomy (GTDB): domain Bacteria; phylum Planctomycetota; class UBA1135; order UBA1135; genus CAZTTG01. The sequence goes on from CAZTTG010000036.1 coordinate 51,941, forward strand.
CCAGGTCATCTACTGCATCAGCGAGGAGAGCGAGGAGGAGCTGCTCTGCCTGATCGAGGGAACGCGCGCCTACATCCAGGCGGGCAGGGCTGCCGAGGGCGCGCCCGCCGCCGAGATCGAATTGCCCCTGGAGGAGGTCGTCGAGGTGCTCGGGGCCTTCTGGCACGACAAGAACTTCTTCCTCCACCCGAACATCCCGCAGCGCAAGCTCAGCAGCGCCCACAGCCGCTATGGAGTCCCCCACGACGAGCCCATCGCGGCCCTGATCGACACCACCGCCCTGGGCTCGGCCAAGACCGGCTTGGCCTTCGGCACGACGGCCCTCTACTGGTTCCAGGACAAGAACCTGGGCCTCTCACCGGGCCCGCAGCGGGCCCCCTACGCCCAGCTCCCCAGGAGCGACATCCGGGTGGCCGAGCCGTCCTATGCCGGCGTCCAGCTCACCTACAAGCAGTTCTTCAACCCGGCCGGCAGCTCCGTGGACAGCGACATCCTCGTGCGGATGCTGTGGAGCGTCCGGGACCTCGTCCTCCGATCCACCCCCTGAGCCCGGAACGCGGCGCTATCGAGAAAGGTACCTACGATGGGATTCGGCGATCTCTTCAAGTCGAAGAAGGAGCGGGAGCGGGACAAGAAGAAGCAGCGCCGCAAGGCCTTCCGCGAGGCCGAGGGCTCGGTGGACGCGGTCAAGGACCGCATCGCCAAGATGAAGCGCGAGCACGACGCGTCCTGGGCCGAGGCCCGCCGGTACCTCAAGGACGGCCAGAAGGCCGCGGCCCAGCGCAGCCTCCAGGCCTGCCGCGCCAGCGACATGATGATCTCCAAGCTGGAGATGAAGCGCTGGGTCTTCGAGCAGCTCCTGACCAAGCTCGAGCTGGCCAAGACCGACCAGGAGTTCGCCGGCTCGCTGGAGGCGCTCAACAAGGTGGTGGAGATCGACCCCGACGCGGTGGCCGACATCCTGGACGAGGTGCAGGACAAGCTCGGCGAGCAGGTGGACACCGACAAGATCTGGGAGAACGTCCACGCCAAGGAGATGGAGGGCGTCGAGACCAAGATGACCGACACCATCCCCAGTATCGAGGAGATGGAGAAGCTCCTGGCGGATGAGGTGGCGGCGGAGATCGGCGCCGCTCCGGTCGCCGAGGGCCAGTCGGCCGGAGAATCGGACGGGGACCTCCAGGACCGCATCAGCGAGGGCAAGGAGCGCCTGCGGAAGCTGATGGAGGACGACAAGTGAGCTTCCACGCCGACAAGAAGCGCGAGCACGAAGAGTCGGCCGGGAAGGCGCTGAAGAAGAAGGACTACGCCAAGGCCTTCTTCCACACCGCCAAGGCGGCCGAGCTCGGCCTCGCGCTGGCCGAACGCTCCGAGGGCAAGGTGGCCGCCCGCTACGTGGACGACGCCTACGGGCTCATCGCCATCGCCGCCGACCTGAAGAAGAAGGCGGGCGCCGCGGACCGGCCGAAGAAGGTCCCGGCGGTGAAGGAGCAGGGCGCGGACCCCGGCGAGCAAGCCTCCCAGTGGCTGCTGAACGAACCGCCCGACGTCAGCTTCGACGACATCATCGGGCTGGAGGAGCTGAAGGACCGCATCAAGCGCTTCATCGTGAAGTTCAAGAACCCCGAGGAGGTCGCGCGCTGGGAGGGCGCGCGCATGGGGGATCGGATGATCCTCTACGGCCCCCCGGGCACCGGCAAGACCATGTTCGCCAAGGCCATCGCGCACGAGATCGACGCCGCCTTCTTCCTGGTGAAGGGCTCCAACCTGATGGACAAGTGGGTGGGCGAGTCACAGAAGAACGTCAAGCGGCTGTTCGAGTCGGTCCGCCAGGCCGAGCGGGCGGTGGTCTTCCTGGACGAGCTGGACGGCATCCTGGCCAAGCGCGGCAGCTCCTCCTCGGTGCGCGACAGCGTGGTCAGCGAGTTCCTCCAGGAGATGGAGGGCGTCTCCTCGCCCAGCACCAGCATCCTCTTCGTGGGCGCGACCAACCTGCCCAAGGCCCTCGACCAGGCGGTCATCTCCCGCTTCGGGGGCCTGTTCTACGTCTCGCTGCCCCCGCGGGAGGCCCGCCTAGCGCTGCTCCAGCGGGAGTTCGGCGCCTTCCCCTACGGCTTCGCCGAGGACGTGGACCTCTCGCAGCTCGCCGACCGCCTGGAGGGGCACTCCATGCGCTCGATCGCCACCCTGGTGGCGGTGCTGCGGGACATCGGCATCGCCGCCTCGGTGGGAGACGTCCGCCACCAGATCACCGCCGAGGACGTCGAGAGCGCCTGGAGGGACCTGCCGGCGCCGATCTCCGGGTCGGATCTGGCCAAGTACGAGAACTACGCCTCCGGCAACTCGTAGTCCACGGGGGGACACGGCGATCCACGGGAGACGACCCAGGAGGGAGCGACACATGCGCAAGGTGATCTGGCTGGCCTTCACCCGGATGGGCACCGGGGCCCTCGTCCTGATGCTCGCATGGATGGCCTACGAGAAGTTCGGACCGCGCAAGCCGGAGATCTCCTCCGACCGCAAGGAGATGGCGCGTGAGCTCATGCCCCGCGTCGCCGCCGACCTCGCCACGGCCCAGACCGGCGTGCAGTCGGTGGCGTTGCTGCACTTCGAGAACGACCCCTCGGACTTCGTGACCGACGCCCTCCGCAAGGAGCTGGAGGAGTCCGGCGCCTTTCTGGACGTTCGCGACCACACTTTCGGCGCGAAGCTGCGCGACTTCCTCAACCTGCGCCACCCCTCCTACGGCGAGGCGGGCCCGGCGGTCGAGGCTGTGACATCCCGTAACGTCCAGGCCGTGGTCTACGGCACCATCCACCGCTTCGAGTCGACCGAGAATGCCACCGAGCTCGACCTGGAGATCTCCCTGGCGGCGGTCCCCTCCGGCGAGCTGCTCTTCACGCGCCGCTACGACGAGCAGCAGGGCAGTGGCCTCCTGCCTGGGGCCGAGACCCCCGAGTCCATCCGGCGGATCGGCTTCGCCAAGCGCTTCTTCCTGCTGGCCCTGCTGATCCTGCTCCTGCCGGTCTTCACCATCGTCTTCATCCGGACCATGGTGCGCAAGCGCGAGAACCGGTCCAACGCCCTGACCCTCGGCGTCTACACCGCAGCGGACGCCATCCTGGCGCTCCTCCTCCTGGGGACGGACTTCCGGTCGTTCCTGTCGGTCCTCTTTTTGCTCGTGATCATCACGGCAGCCCTCTTGTACAACGTCGCCATCATGACCCACGCGGTGCGCCTCGAGGCCGAGTGAGCCGACGCGGTGCAGAAGCACACCATCGAGGACCTGCGGGGCAACGACCGCCTGCCCGTCCGCTGGTGGCAGAAGAGCCTACGGGAGTGGCTCGAGGGCTTCGGCCTGACGGCCAGCGTGGAGGAGGTCGCCTGGGAGAGCGCCGAGGCCAGCCGCGCGGGGCTGGAGCGCCAGCGCGCCGAGGAGCTGGAGCGCCTCGAGCGCCAGCGCGAGAGCGAGCGGCGGGCCCACATCCAGGAGGAGGAGGCCCGTACGAGGTACGAGGCCGAGCGGCGGAAGCTCGAGTCCGACCAGCGGACCAGCGCCGCCGAGCGGGAGCACCGGCTGCGCCTGCTGGAGGAGCAGCACCGCCGCGAAGTCCTGGAGACCGGCGCCGCCGCCGAGGAGGCCCGCTGGGCCCACGAGCAGGCCGCGCTCCAGCACCAGGTCGAGATGGCCCGCCTGCGCAACGACCTCGCCGCGGCCCAGACCGTCGAGGGGCTCCACGCCCAGGCGGAGCGACGCCACCAGGCGGCCTCCCAGCACATCGCCCAGGCCGGCAGCGCCATCGACCAGCTCGCCTCCATGGGCGAGCCGCTCCTGTCGGAGCTCGTCGACCCCGATCCCCGCATCTCCCACCAGGCCGCCGAGCGCATCACCTCGCCCGAGTTCGGGATCCCGGCGGCCGCCTTGAACGCAATGGGGTACGAAGTGGACAGCCAAGCCTTCATCACCAGGTTGAGCCAGCAGAGGGAGAAGAGCCGCCACGAGGTCGTGCTGCGCATGATGTCGTGAACGGGCCCTCCCCCCTTGAGGCTCGTAGCCTCCGGGCTTGAAGT
>CAZTTG010000037.1:0-31126 GCA_964615935.1 uncultured Planctomycetaceae bacterium
GGTCGGTCCGGCCGGCGCGACGCGCGTCCCCGCCGCCCGGCCGCGCCCCGGCGCAGGGCAGCGGTGGCGGCGCCCAGCCCCGCACCACGCCTCCCGCGACCACGACCGGAGCGGTCTCGGGTCCGGAGACCCGGCTGGTCTCGACGACCGCGCCCTCGGGCGAGGCGGGGCGGGCCGGACGCCGCGGCGCGCCGGTGGAGCGCCGCCTGACCCGGACCTACAAGGTGCGGACGGGCGACACCCTGGGAGAGATCGCCGGGCGCGAGCTGGGCTCGAGCCGCCGCTGGCCCGAGATCGTCGAGCTCAACCCCGGCGTGGACCCCCGTCGCCTGAAGGTGGACTCCGTCCTGCGCCTGCCCATGGGGAGCGCGCCGGCCGCCGCGCCGAGCGGGCGCACCGCCAGCCGTACGAGCGGACGCCCCTCGGGCCCCGGGCCCTGGTGCCAGGTGAAGCCCGGCGACACCCTCGGCGGGATCTCCCAGGCCTGCCTGGGCAAGGCCTCGCGCTGGCGCGAGATCCAGGGGCTCAACCCCGGCATCGACCCGGTCCGCCTGCGCGTCGGCGCCTGGCTGCGCCTCCCCACGGGGGCGTCCGCGCGGAGCGCCTCGTCGGCTCCCAGCGGCTCCCTCGTCGCCTCCGCCCGCCAGCCGGATCGCAGCAGCGGACCTCGGGTGCGATGAACCGGCGAACCAGCGTCGTGGTGGTCGCGGGCTGCCTGCTGATCGCCCTTCTCGAGGCGCCGAGCGCCGTCAGGCTCCTGATGCAGGGCTGGCGCGGACCCTACTTCCAGTCGACCGCGACCGAGGCGCTCGCGAGCGCCGACGCGCTCGAGGCGCCCGTCGCCGAGGCGCCGCCGGCCGAGGTCGAGGTCGCCGGGGGCGAGGAGCCCGCGCCGACCCCGAGGCTCCAGGTGGCGGAGGCGGACAGCCCACGTCGGGCGGCGACCCGGGCAACGGCTCCCGGGCGAGCTGTCGAGGACGAGCCGGAGGAGGGATTCCCCGAGGGTCTGATCGGGCGATGAAATCGGTCCGGAGGGGGGGGAGGGCCCTCGTCCTGGAGTCCCCGGAAGTCTCCGCACAGCGTAGACTGCCGGAGCCCATGACGACGGCAACCGATGCGCACCTGCGGCTCGCGCTCGCGGGCGGGGGGACGGGCGGTCACATCCTCCCCGGGGTCCACTTCCTGGCCCACGTCCGCGGCACGGGCGCCCTCGAGGACCTGCTCTGGTTCCAGTCGGGCCGCCCGGTCGAGGATCCCGCCCTCGCCGGCCTGGAGTCGGGCCTCGAGCCCGTGCCGGTGGAGCGGGTGGTGCTGCGGCTCGAGCCGCGGGGCGGGGGCGCTCCGGGAGCCGGGCGCCTCCTCCTGAAGAGCCTCCCCGAGACCTGGCGGGCGCGCGCGGCCCTGCGGCGCCATCGCAGCCAGGTGCTCCTGGGCCTGGGGGGCTTCACCTCCCTGCCCGCGGTGCTGGCGGCGGTCTCCCTGGGGATCCCGGCGGCCCTGCTCGAGATCAACGCGGCCCGGGGTCGGGCCACGAAGGTCCTGGCCCCGCTGGCCCGGCGCGTCTTCCACGCCTGGCGCTCGACCCTGCCTCCGGCTTCCCGCGGCCCGCGCCCGCGCGGCCGGCACCGATGGGTCGGGCCGCCCCTGTCGACCCTCTTCCTGAAGGGCTCGCCCGGGGAGGACGAGTGCCGCGCGGCGCGCAGCGAGCTGGGCTTCGACGCGCGCTCGCCCCTGCTGCTCGTCCTGGGCGGGAGCCAGGGGGCCGGCGCCCTGAACGATTTCGTGCGCGCCAGCGCGCCGCCCTGGGTCGCGGGCGGCCTGCAGGTGATGCACCAGGTCGGGCCGGGCCGGCTGGCCGAGGGCCTGGAGCCCCGGCCGGGCTACCGGCCGGTGGAGTTCATCGCCGACGTGCGCGGGGCCATCTCGGCCGCGACCCTGGTCCTGTGCCGCGGCGGCGCCTCGACCCTGGCCGAGCTGGGCGCCCTGTGCCGCCCGGCCTGGGTCGTGCCCTACCCGCACCACCCCGACCTGCACCAGGAGCGCAACGCGCGCGAGCTGGGGGTGGGGGTGCGCATCGTGCCGCAGGAGGAGCTGGGGCCCAATCTGGCCCGCGAGCTGGCGCACCTCGCCGGCCCGGCCGGGCGCTCCCGGCGCGAGGCCATGGCCGAGGCCCTGCGCGGTCGGGTGCCGGTCGACGGGGCCGTGCGGCTGTACGAGGAGATCCTGACTCTGGTCTCTCCGTAGGGGAGCGCCGCTCCGGCGCCGGAGGAGGCTTGAGTCGGAGGCGCGGGGGAGTTGAATGGAGCCATGAGCGAGGAGAGGCGGAGAGGGGGGGGCGCGGGCCGATACCCGGGGATCGCCGAGCGGGTCCACCTGCTCGGCGCGGGAGGCGCGGGCCTCTCGGGAGCCGCGCGCTTCCTTTTGGTGCGCGGCCACGGCGTGAGCGGCCTGGACCGCGGCGCGAGCGAGCACGTCGAGCTCCTGCGCTCGCTGGGAATCCCCGTCCGGATCGAGTCCGAGGGCCTGGGAGGGCTGCCCGCGGGCGCGGGCCTGGTCGTGCGCTCGGCCGCGGTCGGCCTCGATCATCCCCACGCGGTCGAGGCGGCCCGTCGCGGCATCGAGGTGATCAAGTACAGCGAGCTCCTCGGCCGCATCACGCCGCGCGGGCGAACGCTGGCGGTGTCCGGCACGCACGGGAAGACGACCACGGCCTGGATGCTCCACGGGATCCTCGTGGCCCTCTCCGAGCTCGCGGGCGAGGGAACCCCCGCTCCCTCGGCCCTGATCGGCGGGGTGTCCGCCGCGCTCGGCACCAACGCGGTGGTGGGCGGTCCCGACGGCTTCTTCGCGGTGGAGGCCTGCGAGTACGACCGCTCCTTCCTGCGGCTCTCACCGCTGGGCGCGGTGATCACCAACGTCGAGCCCGACCACCTCGACTACTTCGGCAGCCTGGCGGCCATCGAGGAGGCCTTCGCCCGCTTCGCGGACCGGGTGGAGCCCGACGGCCTGCTGGTCGTCGGAGCGCAGGTTCCCGAGAAGGTCGAGCACGCCGGCCGCGCGCGCGCCTGGCGCCTGGGCCGCGAGCTCCAGGTGGGCCTCCTGGGCGAGAGCCGCGGCCGCTTCCGCTTCCGCCTGCGCGGACCGGGCTGGGCCTCGCCGCCGGTGGCTCTCCCCGTCCCCGGCGCCTTCAACGTCGAGAACGCGGCCCTGGCCATGGGGCTGGCGGTGGGGGCGGCGGCCCCGATCCTGGGGCTCGACCCGGGTGAGGCGGCCGCGGCCGCGGCCCGCGCGCTGGCCGACTTCTCCGGGGTGCACCGGCGCTTCGAGCCCTGGGGCTCGGGTGGGGGGGTGACCCTGATCCACGACTTCGCGCACCACCCCACCGAGGTGCGCAAGACGCTGGAGGCGGCGCTGCGGGCCCTGCCCGCTCGGCCCCTGCACGTCCTCTTCCAGCCCCACCAGCACAGCCGCACGGCGCGCTTCCTCGCGGACTTCGTCGAGAGCCTGCGCGCCGCGGACCGGGTGGTGGTGTCCGAGGTGTACGGCGCGCGCGCCCACACCGACGCGGTGGCCGCGGGCGCGCCCGAGCTGGTCGACGGCCTGCGCGCCGCGGGGGTGGACGCGATCGACGGCGGTCCGCTCGCGAGGAGCGCCGCCCTCCTGCTCGAGGGCCTGCCCCGGAGGGGACCCTGCGCCGTCCTCGTCCTGGGGGCTGGCGATGTGGACGGGATCAAGGATGAGCTCCTCTCAGGAATGGCCCTGCGCAGCCCTGCCGCGCGCTGAGCTCGCCCCCCGCACCACCATGCAGGTGGGCGGGCAGGTCGAGTGGCTGCTCGAGCCGGCCGATCCGGAGGAGCTCCGCGAGGCCTGGCTGGCGGCGCTGGAGCGCAAGCTCCCCATCCGGCTCCTGGGCGGGGGCGCGAACCTGATCGTGACCGACGGCCTCCTGCGGGGCGCGGTCATCGCCACCTCGCGGATGCGGCGCTTCTTCCGGCCCGGCGCCGATCAGGAGGTGGGCACCCGCCTCGAGCGCGGCCCGGACGTGGAGGAGATGGCGCGCGTCGCGCCGGTCGATCGCCGCGACGATCCCCGCATGGTGGCCTGGTGCGGCGCGACCCTCCCCAGCCTGGTCCACGGAGCGCAGGACCTCGGCTGGAGCGGGCTCGAGGGCCTCATCGGCGTGCCGGGCACCTTCGGCGGCGGCGCGGCCATGAACGCCGGCGGCCGCTTCGGCTGCCTGTGGGACGTCATCGAGTCGATCCGGGTGCTCGACCCCGACGGCGAGCTGCGCGACCTGCCGCGGGCCGACTGCGAGCCGGGCTACCGCACGGGCAACCTGGGCGGGAGCACGGTGGTGGGCGCGATCCTGCGCTTCGAGGTCCAGACCCGCGCCGAGGTGCGCGCCCGCGTGCAGGAGATCCTCGAGGCCAAGCGCGGCTCCCAGCCCCTGAGCGAGCGCACCAGCGGCTGCATCTTCAAGAACCCCGATCCCGAGCTCTCCGACGGCCGCTCCGCCGGCCTCCTGCTCGACCAGTGCGGCGCCAAGGGCCAGCGCCGCGGGGACGCCGTGGTCAGCGAGAAGCACGCCAACTTCATCGTGAACCGCGGCTCGGCCACGGCCGCCGACGTCCTGACCCTGATCGAGGACCTTCGCGACCGGGTGGCGCAGAGGACCGGGATCCTCCTCGAGACCGAGGTCGTGGTCTGGAGGGCGGAGCTGGAGGGCTGAGCCGGTCTCGGGTGCTGCCTCGCGGCTTCCTCGAGGAGGCCCACCGCGACCCGGGGCGAGAGGACGAGTTGGTCCAAGCCTGGGAATCCCCCCCTGGAAATTCCTTCCCACCCCCCCCAAGACCCTGAATCCCCCTGTCCCCCCCGCCGATACAAGCTCGCCGCCGGATGACCTGAGCGAGCTTCCCCAAGGGTGCCTCCTCCCCACCGTCTTCCACCGATCCCCATCGGTCCCGCCCTTGCGAAGCGTCCTGGCCAGGGAATCCGGCGGCTTTTATAGTCCCTGGCTCGTCCCTCCGCCCGGACCGGAGGGAACCGCCCGGGTCAGGTCGACGCGGCGCGGCAGCCCAGTCCGGTTCCCCCGCCCCAGGTCGGGGCGGCGGACTCACCCCGAAACGGGAGAGAGACCATGTCGCAGCTCGAGGGAGCGCGCCAGGGCTCCGGTTCCGATCTCGCCCTTCCCCCCCTGGCCACCCTGCGGCACTCGGTCTCGCACCTGATGGCCTCGGCCGTCGGGAGGCTCTGGCCCGGGGTCCGCTACGGGTTCGGGCCGGCGATCGAGCACGGCTTCTACTACGACTTCGACCTCCCCGAGCCCCTCGAGGAGAAGGACCTGCGGCGCATCGAGAAGGAGATGCGCCGGATCGCGAAGCAGAGCCCGGAGATGGTCTGCACCGAGGTCGATCGCGAGGAGGCGCGCCGGCGCCTGGAGGGCCAGGACTACAAGCTGGAGGCCCTCGAGGAGCTGCCCGAGGGCGAGCGCCTCACCTTCTGGGGCCACGGCGACTGGGAGGATCTGTGCGAGGGTCCGCACGTCGACCGCCTGGACCGCGACTTCAGCTTCAAGCTCCTCAGCATCGCCGGCTCCTACTGGCGCGGGGACGAGAGGCGCCCCATGCTCCAGCGGGTCTACGGCACCGCCTTCTGGACCCGGGAAGAGCTGGACGCGCACCTCGAGTGGCTGGAGGAGGTCAAGCAGCGCGACCACCGCTCGCTGGGGGCCAAGATGGACCTCTTCAGCTCCCACGCCGAGGCCGGCGCGGGCTTCGTCATGTGGCACCCCCGGCTCAGCATCGTGCGCCGGGAGATGGAGGACTTCTGGTGGGCCGAGCACCAGCGCCGCGGCTACCAGCCGGTCTACACCCCGCACGTCTTCCGCCAGGAGCTCTTCGAGGTGTCGGGACACCTGGAGAACTACTCCGAGATGATGTACGCGCCCATGCAGATCGACGAGATGCCCTACCGCGTCAAGCCGATGAACTGCCCGGCGCACATCCTGATCTACAAGAACCGCGGCCGCTCCTACCGCGAGCTGCCCCTGCGCTGGGCCGAGCTGGGGAGCGTCTACCGCTACGAGCGCTCGGGCACCCTGCACGGGATGCTGCGGGTGCGCGGCTTCACCCAGGACGACAGCCACATCTTCTGCACCCCCGAGCAGCTCGAGGTCGAGATCGCCGGGGTGCTGGACCTGGTGGACTTCATCCTCAAGACCTTCGGCTACGAGTACACCGCCTACCTGGCGACCCGGCCGGAGGAGAAGTTCATCGGCACCGAGGAGATCTGGGAGAAGGCCATGGCCGCCCTGCGGGCCGCCGCCGAGCGCCTGGACATGCCGCTGGAGCTGGATTCCGGCGGGGGCTGCTTCTACGGGCCCAAGATCGACTTCAAGCAGCGCGACGCCCTGGGGCGCGAGTGGCAGAACTCCACCGTGCAGTGCGACTTCAACCTGCCCGAGCGCTTCGATCTGACCTACACCGACGCGGACGGGGAGCGCAAGCGGCCGATCATGGTGCACCGCGCCATCTACGGCAGCCTGGAGCGCTTCGTGGGCAACCTGATCGAGCACTTCGGCGGCCGCTTCCCCTTCTGGCTGGCGCCCACCCAGGTGGCCCTGATCCCCATCCGCGAGGAGCACGCCGACTACTGCCGCGGTCTCGACCAGCGCCTGCGCGGCGAGCTCTTCCGCTCCGACTGCATGGACTTCCCCGGCCACATGAACAAGAAGATCAAGCAGGCCCAGCACGATCAGGTGCCCTTCATGCTGATCGCCGGCGACCGCGAGGCGGCCGACGGCACCGTGGCCGTGCGCCGGCGCGGAACCCGCGAGCAGGAGGTGGTGCCCTTCGAGGAGCTCCTGGAGCGCGCGCGGCGGCTCCGCGCCACCCGCGCGCTGGAGCTCTGAGACCCGGCCTCCGAGCGGAGCCGCAGTCTGGGAGCAGGTGAAGCTCTACCGCCGGATCGACCTGGCCCACTGGCTGTACCTGGCGAGCGCCGGGGGCGTGCTCAGCGTGCTATTCGCCCACCGCCTCGCGGGGATCGAGTGGTCGTGGGGCTCGGCCACGGCGGTGAGCCTGGCTCCCTTCCTGCTGATCTCCGCGGCCGCGACCCTGGCGGGCATCGGGCTGAGCCTCTTCCTGTGGCGGCGGGTCCTGGAGCTGCGCCTGCTGCTCGGGCTGACGGTCCTGGCCCTGGTCCTGATCGCCCTGGACCTGTGGTGCGCGCCCGGCCTGCACTGGCTCCTCTATCTGGTCCAGCCGGTGGCGGCCTGCGCGCTGGCGGCGCGCTGGTTCGCGAGCCGGCCGGGGCCCTGACTCAGGAGCGCGACAGGGATGTCAGGAAGGCCACCAGGTTGGCGGCGTCCTCGTCGGTGAGGTCGAGGGGCTTCAGGAGCGGGTCGAGGTTCGGGTTGGCTCCTCCCCCGCGGCGGTAGTGCTCGACCACCTCCTCCAGGGTGGCCATCGATCCGTCGTGCATGTAGGGGGCGGTCAGGTCCAGGCCGCGCAGGGTGGGGGTCTTGAAGCGACCGCGGTCGCCCTCCTCGCCGGTGTGCGCGAAGCGCCCCTCCTCGGGGACGCCGTCCACGACGCCCACCCCGGTGTTGTGGAAGCCCTCGTCGGTGAAGTTGCCGTGCCCCGAGTGGCAGCGCCAGCAGCCGCCGCGGCTCTCGTAGATCCACATGCCCTGGCGCTCGGCGGTCGAGAGCCCGCCGACCTCACCCGTCCGGAAGCGATCCACGGGGCTGCCGCCCACCAGCACGCTGCGCAGGTAGGCGGCCAGCGCGCGGCTCAGGGTCTCCGCGTCCAGGTCGCCGGCGTCCTCGAACATCTCGGCGTACTCGTCGTCCTCGGCCAGGCGCCAGAGCGCCTTCTCGACGGGGAGGTCGAACTCCTTGGGGTCGTCGAAGACCACCAGGACCACCTCCTCGAGGGTGGAGAGGCTCCCGGTCCAGCCGAAGCTCTTCCCCAGGCCCCGGTTGATCAGCGCCGGCGCCGAGCGCGCGCACTTCCGCCCGTAGGCGCCGGTCGGGAAGCGCTCCGGGCTGGCGAATCCGTGCGTCGGCGGGTGGCAGGAGGCGCAGGAGGTCGAGCGGTCCACCGACAGGTCCTCGTCGGAGAACAGGCGCTCGCCCAGGCGCACCAGGGCCCGGGTCTGCTCGGACCCGTCGAGGCCGGGGATCTCCGCCGGCAGCCCGAGGGGGATCTCCGCGGTCTCCTGACCGGACGGGAGGAAGCCGAGGAGGAGGGGAGGCAGGAGCAGGGAGAGGAGGCGTCGCATCGGGTGAGCCCTCGGGTCGGAGTTGGAGGCGGCGCCGGCCGGCTCGCCGGTGGGGTGCGCTCCCCGGCAGCCTAACCGCCCCGGCTCAGCGTTGCACCCGACGCATGGGCCGGATGCCCACCTCGCCGGTGGCCTGCTCCCGACCGGTCCAGACCCGGGTCGCCACCCGGGCCGAGGCCGTCAGCACCCAGGCCGAGCCGCCGCGGGCCAGGGCTCCGCGGCCGCCGGGATCGAGCCGTCGGCCGTCGGCGGGATCGGTGGGGGCCTCGTAGGAGCCCTGGGGCTCCCGCGTCCACTCCCAGACGTTGCCCAGGACGTCGTGCAGTCCGAAGGCGTTGGGCTCGAGGAGCCCCACCGGCGCGTGGGCCGGCCAGCCGTCGTCCCAGGGGACCGCGGATCCGCCCTGCGCGGTCTGCATGTCGGTCCGGGTGGCGGCGATGTCCCGCAGGTTGGCGCAGTGGCGCAGGTCCAGCGGGTCGTCGCTGAGTCCGAAGGCGCGGCTCCCTCCCGCCCGCGCGGCGTACTCCCACTGCGCCTCCGTGGGAAGCCCGAGCCCCATGCGGCCGAGCAGGGCGAGGGCCTGGTCGCGGCGGACGCGCTCGACCGGGTGGCGGAGGTCGGTGGGGATGTCGAGGTCCAGCCCGCGGTCCTGGTACTGGCTGGGGTTCTCCCAGGCGGCCCTCAGCCACTGGCCCTGGGTCATCTCGTACCTGGAGAGGAAGTAGGGCTCGCCGATCTCGACCCGGTGCACCGGCTGCTCGTCCACCTGGCCGAAGGGGTCGACGTTGGGCTCGTCGGGGTCGTCGCCCTCGAGCGGCCGACGGCATCCCATCCGAAAGGAGCCCGCCGGGATCAGGACCAGGACCAGGCCGGTCTCCTCGCCCATGAGCCAGCGCCCGTCCTCGCCTCGCGCGGGGCGATCGCCGGTGAGCGGGTGCCAGAACTCCCACAGGCCCGAGGCCGGGTCGCGCTCGAGCGGCACGAGCCCGACCTGGGGGGCGAGGACCAGGCCGCCGTAGACCGGGGCGTACTTCGCGTTGGAGATGGACCGGATGGCCCTGCGCCACTCCTCGGCGTGCCGCTCCACCGTGGAGGCCGCGGAGTCCCGGGCCTGATCCCGGCGAACGCGCAGGCGGGCCAGGGCGCCGGCCGCGGGATCCTCGGACTCGAGCGCCTCCAGGGCGGCCACCAGGTCGACCAGGAGCTCGTGGTGCCAGGAGTCCTCGAACTCCTCGAAGGCCCACTCTCCGTCCGGGGCGACCGCCGCCCGCTCGCACAGGAGCGCCAGCCGCTCCCGCAGGTAGGGGAGATGCTCGAGGATGGCGAGGAGGTCTCCCTCCAGGCGCTCGAGCTCGGCCGCGTCCTCGGGTGCCGCGAAGGGGAGCTCCTCGGCCTCCTCCAGGTAGCGCTCGAGCAGCGCCCGGTCCGACAGCCGCAGGAGGCCGTCCTCGGCGCGCCAGGCCCGCAGGAGGCTCCACAGGCTGAGGCCCAGGCCGACGGCCAGGGTCAGGAGCACCGCGGAGAGGGCGGCCACCGTCGCCCGGTGCCGCGCCACATACTTGCGCAGCCGGTAGATCCCGGTCGGCGGGCCGGCCAGGACCGGCTCGTCCGCCAGGTGGCGCTCGAGGTCGGCGGCGAGCTCGGAGACCGAGGCGTAGCGCCGCTCCGGCTCCTTCTCCAGGGTCCGGGCCAGGATCCAGTCCAGGTCTCCCCTCAGCGCGGCGGCCAGGGCGGCCGCGGTGGTTCCCCGGAGGGCCGCGGCGCGCCCGGCCCGCTCGTCTCCCGCGACCACGCGGAGGCTGGCGCGGGGAGGCGCCTCGCGGGCGATGCGCTCCCGGACGGCGGTGAAGCCGCGGGGCAGGGCGTCGCCGACGTCGAGGGGCAGCGCGCCGGTGAGCAGCTCGTAGAGCACGGCGCCCAGGGAGTAGATGTCCGAGCGCGTGTCGATGGCGGCCACCGCCTGCTCGGCCTGCTCCGGCGACATGTACTCGGGCGTTCCGATCACGGTCCCGGCCAGGGTGAGGTCGGCGCCCCCCCCGGGGGACTCCCCCATGGCCTTGGCGATGCCGAAGTCGATGACCTTGGGGGAGAAGCGGGCGTCCACCTCACCGACCAGGACGTTCGAAGGCTTCAGGTCGCGGTGGAGGATGCCCTTGCGGTGCGCGTGGCCCACCGCCTCGCACACCTCGAGGAAGAGCTCGATCCGCTCGCGCACGGAGAGGCGCCGCTCGTCGCAGTGCTCGACCAGGGGCCGGCCCTCGACGTACTCCATGACGAAGAAGGGGCGCCCCCGATCGGTGGCGCCCGCGTCGTGGACGCGCGCGATCCCGGGGTGGCTCATGAGGGCCAGGGCCTGCCGCTCCGCCTCGAAGCGGGCGATCACGCGGCGGGTGTCCATCCCGGGCTTGAGCACCTTGAGGGCCACGGTGCGGCGCAGGGGCTCCTCCTGCTCGGCCAGGTAGACGATGCCCATCCCCCCCTCGCCCAGGACCCGGCGCAGGCGGTAGGGGCCCACGCGCTCCGCCGAGGCCGGGCCCGCCGCGTCCGTCCGGGCCTCGGAGAGGAAGGGCGGGCGCTCCAGGAACTCGCCGGCGGCCTCGTGCGCCTCCAGGAGGGCCTGGACCTCGGCGCGCAGCTCCGGGTCGTCCGCGCTCAGCTCCTCGAGCCGGGGCCCGCGCTCGGCCAGGGGAAGCTCGATCAGGGAGAGGAAGACCTCCTTGCCGCGGGCGGTGGAGTCGCTCATCCGGTGCGCTCCGGTTCACCGGGGGGGGAGAGCCCGGGGTCGACGGCACCCCCGGAGTCGAGCGCCTCGCTGAGCTCCTTGTGCAGCCACGCCCGGGCCCAGGCCCAGTCGCGCTCCACGCCGGCGCGGGAGCGGGAGAGAACCCCCGCGGCCTCGCCGATGGTGAGCCCGGCGAAGTACCGCAGGCTCACGACCTCGGCGGCGCGCGGATCGGCCTGCTCGAGCCGCGCCAGGGCCTCGTCCAGCTCGACCAGGCCCTCCTCCTCGCCGAGGGCCGCCACCTCGATCCCGGTCAGGGGCACGCGCCGCAGTCCGCCGCCGTGCCGCAGGCGGTCCCGGCGCCGCGCCCGATCGACCAGGATGTTCCGCATCGCCCGCGCGGCGGCGCCGAAGAAGTGGGCCCGACTCTCCCAGCCGCCCTCCCCCCCCGAGAGCTTCAGCCAGGCCTCGTTCACCAGGGCCGTCGACTGCAGGGTCTGCCCCGGCGGCAGGGCCTCCAGCTTCCTGTCGGCCAGGGCGCGCAGCTCGGCGTACACGAACTCCCACAGCCGAGCGGCGGCGTCCTCGCCGCCCCGGTTCAGCTCCGCCAGGAGCCTCTCGAATTCGCCATCCCGTGCGCTCACGCCCGCGCGCTCCCGCCGGAGAATACCACGGGCCTCGGCGCGGAGGGCCGGTGGCCTCGGGGGGGAGCACCGGCCGCGCTCAGTGGCAGAAGAGGACCTCCAGGCCGTCCGAGAGGTTGAAGCCGGCGTGGCCGAAGGAGGGATCGCGGTACCAGAGCTGGAAGTTCCAGGTCTCGCCGGCGCGGATCTGCCCGGCGGGATTGGGGGGCGCCGTGACGTCGAGGTGGAAGCTGGCGGTGCCCTGCGGGGAGGTCAGGAAGGCCGGGAGGCGGAAGATCGGCGGTGCGACGCAGAGGAAGCCGTCGCCGAAGGGCACCTGGGTCTGACCGGCGCCGTAGAAGAAGAGGGCCGGCTTGTCGGGGGGCGCTCCCTGCACGCCCAGGGAGAGAGCGTTGGCCGAGACGCTGCCGGTGCCCTTCCAGATCATCACCGCGCCGCTCCCGGCCGAATTGGGGGCGGTGCTGCAGTAGTTGACGGGGGGGACGCAGGGCCCGGGCAGGGTCACCATGAAGCCGCGGAGCTGGCCCTGGGGATTGACCCCGTAGCCCGAGATCACCCGGCCGTCGGAGGAGATCCCGCTCGCCATCCAGAGCTGCCACTTGGGCAGCGCGATGCCGTACTCGCCCTCGAGGACCTCCTGCAGCGCCCGCAGGCCGTTGACCGGATCCCAGATGGTGGCCTTGTTGTAGTACTGCCCCGACTGGCCGTCGTGGAAGAGGTTGCTGCCCACGACCACCGAGCCGTCCCCCGAGCAGTCCTTGGCGATGGCCGCGTAGATGCCTCCGGGCAGGTAGCCGAGGCTCACCATGGAGCCTCCCACCGTGTAGTGGAAGGGGTAGATGTAGGTGGGGGTGTAGGCCACGCCCACGACCACCTGCCCGTCGTCCGAGACGCCCTCGGCCTCGCCGGCGACCTGACCGGGAAGGGAGTCGCCCAGGAGCTGGACACCGGTGGCCGCGGTCCAGCGGACGGGCCACCAGTCGCTCCCCCAGTCGGCGGTGCCCACGATCACGTCCCCGGCGGGATTGATCGCCACGGCCCGGCCGCAGCCCGAGCTGTAGGGCAGGCCGCCCAGGGCTTCGATCGCCCCCGCGCCGTCCCATCGCACGATCTGCTGTCCCGCCTGGTCGTAGGCGAAGCCCACCGCCCAGGTGCCGTCCCCGCTGACGTCGAGGGCCAGCGAGCGGAAGGCCCCGCCCGCGAGGTCGCCCAGGCCCACCATTCCGGTGTGCGAGCTCCAGCGGAAGGCCTCCTCGCCGCTGGCCGAGTCGGACCCGCCCACGACGACGCTCCCGTCGCAGGAGAGGCCCGTGGCGTGGCTGTGGTCCGGCCCGCCCGGAAGGTCGCCGAGGTCCTCGAGGGGGCCGGTCCCCAGCCAGCGCACCGCGTGGATCGTGCTCCCGCCCCCGGCGGTGGCCTCCCCGACGCCGCCGGCTCCGCCGCAGGCCGAGGCCCACAGGCGGCTGCCGTTCTCGCCGGGCAGGCTGCCGACGTCCTGGAAGGTGGCCTGCGCGGCCACCGGGAGTCCCAGGGCCAGCAGGAGGAGTGCGGGGGAGATGCGCGGAAGGAGTCCCATGGTCGGAGCCTCGAGGTGGGGGGGCTGCTGCGTCGTTCCGGCCGGGTTCGGCCGGCTCGACCCCCATCCGACGAACGCGGCCGGATCTCCTCGGCAATTGCAGAATTCTACCCCGCGGACGGCTCCCCGGCGGCTCCTGGGGGCTCTCGGCGCGCTTGACGCCCCTTCCGGAGCCCTTATAGGATCGCCCGCCCGGCGGGGGGGCGGTCCGGGATCCAGCCGGGGGCGCGTGAGCGGGGCGGCCAGCCACGAGGGGCCGGGCGGTCCCACCGGGACGGAGGAGCTCAGCCATGGTCGAATCCACCACACGCGAGCGGGGCACGGCGGGGCACCGCGTCCTGGTCCTGATCCTCAGCGGCCTGCTGACCCTGCTGCTGGTCTGGCTGCTCGGCTACGTGCTCCGGGACATCGGCTCCATCGAGGGACCCGCCTTCTCGGAGCTCGAGCGCGCGCACGTCTCGGCCGCGGACGTCGAGCGGCTCTCCGAGATGCGCCAGTCGCTGGGCGCGACCCGCGCCCAGATGGAGAACCTCCAGGGGGAACAGCGCATCCTGGACGTGAGCGCGCAGAACTCGCGGACCACCATGGACCAGCTCATGGCCCTCCACCGGCTCGGCCTGGAGAAGGGCCTGACGCCGTCGGCCGAGGAGCAGGCCGCCCTGGCGGAGAGCCAGCGCCTCTTCCTCGAGGACCAGTCCAGGTTCCAGGAGGCCAGCCGCTCCATCGCCGAGCTGAACGGCCGCCGGCAGGAGCTGGAGGCGCAGATCGGCCGCCTGGAGGAGAGCCTCGAGGAGCAGCGCGCTCCCGCGCGGCTCGCGTACTCGGAAGAGCGACGCGCCCACGAGTTCAGGATCGCCTCGTTCAAGCTGGCCTTCCTCCTGCCGATCTTCCTCCTGAGCGCCTGGCTGACGATCCGCAAGCGGACCAGCCCCTACCGGCCCATCGTGCACGCCGCCCTGGTCGCCACCTCCTGGAAGGTGGGCGTGGTGATGCACGATCACTTCCCGGCCGAGTTCTTCAGGTACATCGCCATCGCCGCCGGCATCCTGATCGTGCTGGCCGGGCTGGTGAGCCTGATCCGCCGGGTCGCCTCGCCGCGGCCGGACTGGCTGCTCAAGCAGTACCGCGAGGCCTACCGCCAGCACCGCTGCCCGGTCTGCTCCGATCCCATCCAGCGCGGCCCGCTGCGGCACGCCCGGTGGACGCGCAGGGGGCCCGTGGGGGCCCTGCCGGGGTCCGCCGGCGCGAGCGCCGAGCCGGAGAAGCCCTACACCTGCCCGGCCTGCGGCGCGCGCCTGTTCGAGGAGTGCGAGCGCTGCCACGCCACCCGCCACTCCATGCTGCCCTACTGCGAGGCCTGCGGGGGCGAGAAGGCGGCGCCGGCCTCCGCCGGGCCATGATCCGGCGAACCCTCGCGGGGGGCCTCCTCCTGCTCCTGCCCGTCCACCCGGACCCGGCGCACGACGTGGGCAACCGGCCCGAGATCGATCTGCTCTTCGAGATCGAGGATTCGGCCCTGCGCTACACGGCCTACCTGCCGGTCTCGCTGCTCTGCCAGGAGGTCTTCCACTGCGAGCGCTACGACCAGTTCGTGTGGATCGCCGAGGGCGAGCGGGGGCGCTTCGCCAGCGAGATCGTCCGCTGGTTCGCGGAGCGGCACCCGGTGCGGGTGGACCGGGTGGCCGTCCAGCCGATCTTCTCGGGGAGCGAGATCATCCCGCTGCCGGCGAACGTCAACCTGGGCGGGCAGCAGCTCCAGGACGACGACTACCGGCAGGTGGCCGCCTGCGAGATCCGCCTGTGGTACCCGTTGCCGGCCGCCCCTCGCCAGATCTCGATGGTGTGGACCTCCTACCAGAGCGTCCCGACTCCACCCGGGGCCGAGCCGGGGGCCCCGCCGCCCGACGCGCTCCAGCCGGCCACCGGCACCGTCGTCTGGCGGGACCGGATGAGGATCCTGCAGTTCTCGCCCGACGAGCCGGAGTACGTCTGGCACGGCCCCGGCTCGGCCTCGGCGCCCGAGCACCTCCTCGCCGGCACCGCAGCGGAGCCGCCTCGGGCGAGCTGGCGGCTGCCGGTGCCGTCCCTCCTGGCCCTCCTCATCGGGCTCGTCGCGGCCTGGCGGACGAGGACCCGCGGCGCGCTGCGCTCCCTGGCGGCCCTCGGGGTGGGGGCGCTCGCGGCCGGGGCGTGCTGGGGGGTGGGCCGCGTCTCCGTGCCCGCGCCCTGGCCGCGCGGGATCGCCCGTCCACAGCGGGCCGAGGCGATCGAGATCTTCCGCACGGTGCACGCCAACATCTACCGGGCCTTCGACTACGTCGACGAGGGCGACGTGTACGACACCCTGGCCCGCAGCGTGGACGGCCCCCTGCTGGAGCGCACCTTCGATGCCGTCTACCAGGGGCTGATCCTGCACGAGGAGGGGGGCGCGATCAGCCGCGTCGAGCGGGTGGAGCCCCTGGAGGTGGCGGTCCGCGAGGACTGGGTCCCTCCGCCTGGCGAGCCCGCCGCCTTCCAGGTCGAGAGCCGCTGGCGCGTGCACGGCATCGTCAAGCACTGGGGTCACGTGCACCGGCGCGTCAACCAGTACGCCGCCCGCTACGCCCTGGCCCCCCGCGGCGGGCAGTGGCGCATCGTGCAGAGCGAGTTCCTGGAGCAGCTCCGGGTCGAGGGGGAGGCCGCCGGGGGCCGTTGACGCTCGAGCGCGGGTCGGGCCGAGCCGCTACTCCTGGAGGATCTCGCGCCACTCCTCGCGCAGGCGCGCGATCTCCTCCTCCTGCTCGGAGCAGAACGAGCCGCGCCGGTGGGCGTAGGTGTCGAGCCAGGTCGCGAGCCGTTCGAGGCCGTCGGGGTCGAGGACCACGCCGTGGTGCCCGTCTCCCCGGATCAGGAGCCCGAGGAGCTCGCTCTTGCGCGCCACGCAGTCGCCGACGAGGGACG
Source organism: uncultured Planctomycetaceae bacterium (assembly GCA_964615935.1). Taxonomy (GTDB): domain Bacteria; phylum Planctomycetota; class UBA1135; order UBA1135; genus CAZTTG01. Next base: position 16,166 of record CAZTTG010000037.1, read on the forward strand.
CGTCCTTCTCGAAGGCCAGGGCTCGCAGCTGGCCGCCGGCGTGGGCCAGCAGGGCGTCGTACGAGCCCTCGGGCCGCAGGTCGGGCGCGGCGGCGAGGGGGTCGCCGGAGGCTGGGTCGTGGCACGCGACGCAGTGGCGGTCGAGCACGGGCTGGACTAGCCGGTCGTAGCGCAGGGGCATCGACCCCTCGGGCCCGGGCGCGATCGATGCCGGCGATCGCAGCGCCAGGGCAGCCGTCGCCTGGGCCGGCGGGGCGAGGTCGCGGGGCTCGTGGCAGCCGACGCAGGAGCGGGTCTCGCCCGGCTGGACGTAGGCCAGGCTGCGCATGGTCTGCACCGCGAGCCCCTCGGCGTCGAGGGCCTGGAAGAACAGCGGCACGCCGGAGGGCACGCGGAAGAAGGCCGAGCCATCGGCCTGGACCGGCACGGTGCCGAGCACGAACTTGCCCGGATCCTCGAGGGAGACGCCCAGCACGGGCTGGTTCTTGTAGGGCTGGGTCTTGGGCGTCACTCCCACGATGCGCAGGCGCTCGATTGCGCCGCGCTCCACGCCCTCCAGCCCGCGGTACACGTCGGACAGGAAGAACTGCCCGAACTGCGGCCCGTCCCAGTCGACGTCCGAGGCGATCTCCGGCGGCTCCTCTCGCGAGCGCAGGGGCAGGGGGTACTGGCACGAGAGCTCGGGATCCCGGACGAGCAGCTCGAGGTTCCCGAAGGCGTCGAAGAGGTAGACGCCCAGGGCGTCGGGCGGATTGCGCTCGTCCTGCACCTGCCGGCTGCCGGCGTGGGGCGGCAGGGGACGGTCGCTCCAGGCGACCAGGAAGTGCTCCTCCGACAGGGGAAAGGGGTTGGCGAAGTAGTGCGCCGGCCACCCCTCGATCTCGGGGAAGCACACCTCGGGGGTCAGGCGGGTCAGGGCCGCCTCGCCCTCGGTGCCGCGGCTGCGGTCGAGGAGCGCCAGCGAGCCGCCGGTCAGCGAGTGGTGCGAGGAGCCGGTGAAGACCAGCTTCGCGGAGCCGGGGACCGGCCGCGCCTCGAAGACGCAGTTCGGCGCGCGGGTGTAGTTGCCGTACACGAGCTGGGCCGCGGTGCCGTCGGGGTTGGTCGACCACAGGCTGGTGAACCAGTCGTTGGAGCGGTCGATGTAGTCCCAGCGCGCGTAGAAAACGCGCCCGTCGGCGGCCACCGCGGGCGTCCACTCGAAGTTCTCGAAGGCCGAGAGCGGCCGGATGTTCCCGCCGTCGGCGTCCATGGCGTGCAGGGTGTACACCGCGCAGGGCCGCCGCTCGTCGCCCCCGCAGCGCACGTAGCTGTCGGGCGTCGTGCCGCGCGTGGTCTCCTCGACCCGGGCCCCGGTGTACTGCACGAAGCAGCCCTTGCGGGTGGAGAGGAACACGATCCCGCCGCCGGGCAGGTAGCGCGCGTCGAAGTCGTCGTAGCGGCCGCGGGTCAGCCGGCGGACCCGGCTGCCGTCGACGTTCATCTCGAAGACGCAGTAGAAGGCGTCCTCGGGCAGCCTCGACTTGTCCAGCTTGTCCATCCCCGCCACCTCGGGGCGGTGGCGGGCGAAGGCGAAGAGCACGCGCTCGCCGTCGGGAGAGAGGTCGGGCCGCAGGAAGTTGCCCTCCGGCCACCCCTCCGTGAGGCAGCGCTCGCGCGGCGCCTCGCCGCGGAGGTCCTCCAGGAGGTAGATGCCGCCCCCCGGCCGCGACCACCACCCGTAGTACTGGTCGGCCATGTGGGGCAGGGTGCCGGTGGCGCGCTTCACGAACAGGAGCGCGTCGAAGTCGAGCAGCGGATTGGAGAGGGCCAGGGCGCGCACGAGGCGGCGCGCCTCGAGGTAGAGCGCGCGCCCGGCGGCCTCCGGCGCGTCCTCGGGCAGGCCGTCCCATCGCGCCGCCAGGGCGGCCAGGGCCGCGACGGAGGCGGAGACGTCCGCGCCCCGCCGCGCCAGGCTCTCCGCCAGCCGGAGCCCGCGCTCGATCGCGAGCGGGGTGGCCAATCGCCGGGCGGGGGAGGACGGCCGCGGGTGGGACACCGACCACTTGCTGGTGCTGCTCTGCGTCGCGGGGCGGAGGAGGGCGACGTTCTCCCCGCCTCCGTCGTAGACCTCCACCTCGTCGAGGTGGAAGGGACCCTTCCCGGGGATCTGGAGCCGCAGCCAGCGCGTCGGCGCTCCATCGAGGGGCACCGAGAGCGGCCGGCCGTCGGAGTGCCCGAAGAAGACGGTGCCGTCGTGCCGGTAGACCTCCTCCCACTGCTCCGCGTCGGCGGAGCGCAGCACCTCGAGCGCGGACGCGCGCGGCGCCATGTCCCCGCAGCGGTTGTAGACGCGGACCTCGGCCACGGCGCAGGGCTCGCCGAGGTCCACCTGCCACCACGGCCCGATCTCGTAGCCGGTGTGGAAGCCCCATTCGCCGTCGATGCGGCCGTCGTTTCCCCCCGCCGCGTCCTCCTCGGCGCGGGTGGTCGCCTCCCCCGGCCGGCGCGGCGCCTCGCGCAGCTCGTGCTGCCGCATCCAGTCCGCCTCGAGCCGCTCCGCGGCCCCGGGGGCCGTCTGCGTTTCCTGGGGTACGCCCGCGCCCGCCCCGGGCGCAGCGATCAGGAGGAGCCAGGCACGGAGGGAGATGGCAGGCACCGCGTCTCCAGTGTCGCAGGAGCACCGGCTGCGTCAACCTCCGTGCGTCGCGGGGCCGCCCGCCAGCCCTCCTCCGCGGCCTCCTCCTCCGAAGCGCCGGTCGCCTAGGCGAAGTGGTACTGGCTCGTCCACCTCCGGCTCGCGGCTGGGTCCAGGACATCGTCGGGCGCGTCGCCGAAGCGCCACAGATCGCCCCGGGTTCCGCTCATCACCAGGGCTGCCGAACCCAGGGCCACTCCGGCCCCGTCCGAGTCACAGGTGTAGAAGACGTCCAGCTCCCAGTCCTGGCTGTGGGGGTTTCCTGAGGACGTGGTCGACTCGATGGCCTCGCGGATCAGCTCCTGAGCCACGTCGTGGGGGAAGTTGTAGCTTCCCCCCGAGGGGACGCTCGAGATCAGGGCGAGGCTGGGGGAATGCGCTCGGCCAGCTCGAGGTTGACCCCGTGCTTGGAGCAGTGGTGAGACACCTTGAGGACGTGCCCCCTCATCAGGTCCTGACCGGTGGCCGCGCCGATGGCTCGGGCCGCCGCGTTGTTCGCGGTGTGCAGGTGCGGGAACTCGGTGAAGGCGAAGGACCAGGACAGCGTATGCGCGTCGGCTCCGAGGACCAGAGACGCCGTGCTGGGGCTGTCGACCAGGACGCGGTCCACTCCGCGCTGGATCACCCGTGCGGCGGGGAACTCCACCCGCACCGCGATCGAGGAGTTGTTGATGTCGATCCCGTAGGTGTCGAAGCGGTTGCGCAGGTGGATCGAGGGTGAGAGGACGGTGAGGACCGCGTCGCCGATCCACTTGCGGTGACCGCTGGTCGGCTGGGCGTAGTCGATGTGGCTATTGAGCTCCAGCTCGCGCATCATGTTCTGGTAGGCGCCGGTAGTGTGGTAGTACCCCGGATCCCAGAACTCCGAGATGCGCGCCGGGTATTGCTGGAGGATGTCCTCCATGCCGTTGATGTGATCCCCGTGGGGGTGCGTGGCGATCACCAGCGGAATGGACCCGGGCTCCTGCGGTGAGTTGACCGGCGGCAGGATGCCCTCCTGCACCAGCATGTCGAGCAGGCCCGGGACCTTGCCTACACGCCCCGCGTCCACGACGATCGCGCGGCGGAAGCCCGTATCCTCGTCGGCGGGGAGGAGGATCGCCTGGGCGTCGCCGTCTCCCACGTTCAAGAGGAAGTAGACCAGTCGGCCCGGGTTGTCGCGGACGCTTTGCAGAAAGTCGTCGGCCACCAGGTTGGCGACGGGGATGGGGGTGGGAGCTGCCATCTCGCTACACCTCCGGCCGGGCCACGGCGCTCGAGTTGCCGGGGGGGTGCGCTCCGGAGGAGCCGGGCTTCTTCCGCTCGGCGACCTCGAGCCGCGACGCCCGCTTCTCCGATACCGCGGCGACCAGGCCGTAGTGGGCCACCTTGGCGAGCCTGCGAGCCGGCTCGGTGACGTCCACCATGTCCCATTCGTCGGGATCGTCCCCCAGCCGGTTCGATCCGCGGATCCAGAAGGCGTCCCCGATCCTCAGTTTGCGACTGGACGCCGGCTGCCCGAGGCTCCGCCGGCAGCCCCTCACGGCCCTGGTCAGCGCCGCCCGGGAGCACCGTTGGGATCCGAGGACCTCGAAGAAGGGTCGCCCGGCGCCATCCAGCCGGGGCCACCTCGAGCGCTCCAGGACCGCGACGTCCTCATCCAGGTCGTCGATGACCGCGTAGTGGTCCTCCGCTCGTGGTTCGCGGCCGAGCCTCTTCTGGCCGCGCAGCGCGACCTCGGGCGACCACAGGGGACCGTCCGAAAGCACCTCGAAGGACCGGGAGTCCTTTGCCCGTCGAGCCATGATTCACCTCTCTCCTCGGCGAGCACCGATCGGCCACGAGCCCATCCGGGGTCACCTGCGAGCGGGTCCCTCGCGGCGGGCCCGGTCTCGGGGAGCTGGATCGTAGGCCGCGCCGACGTGGGCTGCCAGGGTGGCCGGAAAGAACGCGCTCGATCGCCTTTGGGGGCGAGGTGCGCCGGAGTACGCTGACGCATCGCGCATCCGCATCGGCCCATGCCCTCGCCCGAGCACGAATGGAGGACGCGCAGCCGGGAAGGCCGCGAGTTCCTCGAGCGCCTGTGGCGCCTGGAGAACGAGGAGCGACCGGGCTTCGTCATCGGGGACATGGGGCCAGGCGGGGAGGGGATCGCGTCCTCTCTCTTCTCCCGGGGCGCGGGGGAGAGCCTCCGCGATCGGTTGCTCGATCCCGACCGGTATCTCCGGGCGCAGATGGAGGAGATCGAGCAGCAGGCCGCGGTGGCCGGGGACTACGTCCCGACGCTCTGCCCCTCCCTGGGCGTGGTGGCCATCCCCTCGGCCTTCGGCTGCCCGGTGGTGTGGTCGGACGACGCCTTCCCGGCGGCCAGGCCGATCCTCGGCGGCGACCCCGAGGGGATCTTCGCCCTGGAGCGACCCTCCGTGACCGACGGCCTGCTGGGCCGGATCCTGGACACCACCGCGTACTTCCGGGAGAGGAGCGGGCTGCCCATCCGCGTGACCGACATCCAGGGACCGCTGGACAGCGCCGCCCTCGTCTTCGGGCACACCGACTTCCTGATGGCCCTGCGCACCGCCCCGCGCGCGGTCGAGCACCTGCTCGAGCTGGTGACGGAGCTGACCATCGACTTCGTCCGGGCGCAGCGGGAGGTCGCCGGCGAGTTCGTGCCCTCCCTCTTCCAGCCGTGGATGCCCGACGGGGCCGGCATCAGCCTGAGCAACGACGACGGGGTCATGATCTCGGCCGAGCTGCACGACCGCTTCGGCGTTCCCCACCTGAACCGGATCTCGCGGGCCCTCGGGGGCGTGTACCTCCACTCCTGCGGTGACTGGGAGCACCTCCTGCCGAGCCTGGAGAAGGTCGAGGGGCTGCGGGGCCTGGAGTTCGGCGCCGGCGAGACCTCCTTCCTGGCCGTCTCCGAGCGCTTCGGGGGACGGGTCGTGCTGTCGACCCGGGTCGGTCTGAACCGGGACATCCACTTCCCGAGCATCGCCGAGTACCTGCGGTCGATCCTGGAGCAGAAGAGCACCTGCCGGGGGCTGTTCGTCCAGGTGGACGTCACCAACGGAATCCCCGGCGACGACTGGGTGGGGACCTCGCTCGACGAGGTGTACGAGATCCTGGGGGTGGAGGGGCCGTGACCGCCCCCGACGACCCGCTGCTGGTGAGCGAGCTCGTCTCCTGGAGGCGGGATGGGGAAGACCTGGCGCTGCGGGCGCGCCTCTCGGACGGGGCGTCGATCGAGGTGCGGGCGACGCCCTGGTCCCCGCACGTGTGGCGCATCCGCATCGGCGACGGTCCCGAGGCGAGCTCTCCCCTCCTCGTCGAGCGGGAGGGCTCCGGTCCGGACTGGACCGTCGAGGAGGACCCGACGCGGCTGATCGTCCGCACCGGGGCGTTCGGCCTGGAGGTGCGCAAGCGCCCCTGGCGCCTCTCCTTCCTGGACGCGCGCGGCGAGCCCGTCTGCCGCGAGAGCGCGGACGACGTGGACGTGCTCGGGCGGCCCTGCGCGCCCTCGCTGGGGACAGGTCCATTCGGACCGCGCGCGCGCGAGGGCATGCTCCTTCGCCGCGACGAGCACCTCTTCGGGCTGGGCGAGCGCTTCACCGCCCTGGACCATCGCGGCCGGCGCGTCGCCCTGTGGACGGAGGACGCCCTCTGCACCACGACCGGGCGGGCGTACAAGAACGTCCCCTTCCTGATGAGCACGGCCGGGTACGGCCTCTTCGCGAACACCACCCGGCGGGTGGACCTCTCGCTGGGGGCGGACTCGGTCCGGGCCTGGACCCTGGAGGTCGCGGGACCCTCCCTCGACTACTTCGCGATCCTGGGGCCCGAGCTGCCGGCGATCCTCGATCGCTACACCCGCCTCACCGGCCGGCCGGGTCTCCCCCCCGACTGGTCCTTCGGCCTGTGGATGTCCGGCACCGGGGCCTACCGGACGCAGGCGGAGATCGAGGCGCTGGCGCGCGGCATGCGCGAGCGGGACATCCCCTGCGAGGTGATCCACGTCGAGCCCTGGTGGATGCGCCCCAGGATGTACGCGGACTTCGTCTGGAATCGGGAGGCCTTCCCCGACCCCGAGGGCCTGGTGCGCCGCCTGGGCGAGATGGGCTACCGGCTCAGCCTCTACGAGCACCCCTACGTCTCGGTGGAGAGCGAGCTCTTCCGCGAGGGGAGCGCGAGGGGCCACTTCGCCCGTCGGCCCGGCGGCGAGGTCTACGTCATCGACTACGGCCTCTCGCGCGCCCCCCGGCCGGGCGAGGAGGCCGCCGGGCCTTCGGACACCTGGAACGCGCCGGTGGCCATCGTGGACTTCACCAGCCCCGACGCGGTGGCCTGGTGGAAGGAGCTGCACCGCCCCCTGCTGGAGCTCGGCGTGGCCGCCTTCAAGACCGACTTCGGCGAGGACGTCCCCCCCGACGCGCGCTTCGCCGACGGGAGCACGGGCGAGGAGATGCACAACCTCTACCCGCTGCTCTACAACCGCGCGGTGTACGAGATCACGCGGGAGGTCGCCGGCGAGGGCATCGTCTGGAGCCGCTCCGGCTGGGCCGGCAGCCAGCGCTACCCCACCTGCTGGGGGGGCGATCCCGCCTGCGACCACGACAGCCTGGCCGCCGCGCTGCGCGGGGGCCTGAGCCTGGGGCTCTCGGGCGTCCCCTTCTGGAGCCACGACATCGGCGGCTACCGCGGGACCCCCGACGAGAGGCTCTACGTCCGCTGGGCCCAGCTCGGCCTGCTCTCCCCCCACGCGCGTTGCCACGGAGAGACGGCCCGCGAGCCCTGGCGCTTCGGGCCGCGGGCGGAGGAGATCTTCCGCAGGTACGCGAAGCTGCGGCAGGAGCTCCTTCCCTACGTCTGCCGCCAGGCGCGGGAGTCCTGCCGCACGGGCATGCCCCTGGCGCGCCCCCTGGTCCTCGAGCTGCCGGACGATCCGGTGGCCTGGTCGATCGACGACGAGTTCCTGCTCGGCGACGACCTGCTCGTCGCGCCGGTGCTGGACGCGAGCGATCGCCGCCGCGTCTGGTTCCCACCCGGCCGCTGGATCGACTGGTGGAGCGGGAGGGAGCACGAGGGCGAGCGCTGGGAGGAGGTCGCGGCTCCGCTCGAGATCCTGCCGCTCTTCCTGCGCGAGGGGGCGGAGTCTCCGGCAGGCCAGGGGGGGTAGCCGGGAGGAGGCGGAGCGCGCGAGCGTGGGCGGGTCGTCAAGGCCCTCCCGGGTCTCGACCGAGCTCCTCCAGCAGGAACTCCGGACCGGGGATCACGTCGATCACCACCAGCTCGGGCGGGGCGGAGAGCCGCATCGGCGGTCCCCAGACCCCGGTGCCTCGCGTGACGTACAGCTCGGCGGAACCGACGCGATAGCGGCCCGCGCGGTAGCCGGAGTTGCCCAGCGAGGTCAGGAGGATCATGGGCCAGGTCTGCCCCCCGTGGGTGTGCCCGGCGAGAACCAGCGTCTGCTCGCGCTCGCGGACCCATCGCGCCGCCGATGGGCGGTGGGTGAGCAGGATCGCCGGACCCTCGAGCCGCGGCAGGACGCGGGACAGGGCCTCCCTCGCGTCGACGAAGTGCGCATCGTCGATCCCGGCCAGGGCGAGGCTCGGAGACAGATGCCGGACCTCCTGCCGCAGGAGCTCGAGTCCGTGGCGCGCGCAGAGCTCCTCGAAGCTCCGGGGGCCCGCGTAGAACTCGTGGTTGCCGGTCGTGACGCAGATCGGCTCCTCGGGGAAGGCCGCGCGGAGGAGCGCGACCTGCGGCTCGGTGCGCGGGCCATGGTCGTCGATCAGGTCGCCGGCCACGAGGAGCGCGTCCGGTTCCAGCGCTCGGGCCGCCCGCAGGCTGCGCTGCCACTGTTCCGCGGAGGAGATCGATCCCAGGTGCGCGTCGGCGATCACGACCAGGCGCTGCGCGCTCGCGCCGGGGAACGCGAGCCGGAGGTGAGTGAGCTCGGGGGTGGCCCTCGCGTTCCTCCACCCGATCAGGACCAGGGCGGCGGCGAAAGCCCACAGGCCCAGGGCCAGCCCGCGCCGGAAGCCCGGCGAGGCGTGGGCCAGGCGCCGGCGCGCGAGGCACCGGGCCGCCCCGACCGCGAGCTCGAAGGGGACCAGGAGGGTCCACAGGGCCGCCGCGAGGCCCATGAACCAGACGGCCGCGAGCTCGAGGAGCCGCGCCGCCTCCTCGGCCAGCCCCCGCGCCAGCAGGATCCTGGCGGGCACGTAGGCGAGGCCCAGCACCCCGATGGCCGCGCCCAGCGCCAGGCGCGAGCGCCCGCGCAGGCCGAGGAGGCCCTGCGTGCGCAGGAAGACGTGCGCCAGCACCCCGAGCCAGATCAGCAGGGCGAGGAGGAGGGTCATCCGACCCGGCCGCCGCGCAGGTGCTCGACCAGGCGCCTGGTGGCCTCGGCCATCCCGACCTCCTCCCGGTGGCCCAGGTCGCGCCGGGCCGGCTCGGGATCATAGGAGTGGGAGAGGGCGAGCTGCTGGGCGACGAAGCGGGTCATGGGCGGCTCGCCGCCGAGGCGCAGGAGGCTCCAGACGCGCTCGAGAACGGCGCCCGCGGCACAGGCGGTGCGCGCCGACAGGCGGCGGGTCACGGGCGGCTCGCCCAGGGCCGCGAGCAGCTCGGCGATCCAGGTCCACAGCCGCACCGGCTCCTCCTGGACGACAAAATAGGCGCGGCCCGCGCAGGGCGCGTCGAGCGCGAGGCGATCGGCGGCCGACAGGTGCGCGCGGGCGGCGTTGTCCACGTACGTCAGGCTGACCTGATTGTCGCCGTCGCCCACGATCCGCAGCCGCCCGCGTCGGGCGCGGTCGATCAGCCGCGGCACGAGGTGCGGGTCGCCGGGGCCGAAGATCAGGTGGGGGCGCAGTGCGACCGTGGTCAGGCCGCCCGCGCCGTTGGCCGCCAGGACCTCGCGCTCGGCCACGGCCTTGGTCTCCGGGTAGGCGCAGAGGTACGAGTCGGGGTAGGGGAGCTCGGGGCCCGCGTTCACGTGGTCGCTGCCGTCGAAGACCACGCTGGGCGTGCTGGTGTGGACCAGGCGGGGAACCCCCACGGCGCGGCAGGCCTCGAGGACGTTGCGCGTGCCCTCGACGTTGGTGGCGAAGTACTCCGAGCGGGGGCCCCACACCCCGGTCTTCGCGGCCGCGTGGAAGACGCAGGTGGCGTCCTCGAAGGCGCGCTCGAGCCCGGCCCGGTCTCCGAGATCGCAGCGGGCGGTCTCGGCGCCGATCGCCGCGAGCTCGGGGTACTCGCCGCGGCCCAGGGCGCGCACGGGCTCGCCGCGCTCGAGCAGGGCGCGGACGATCGCGCTGCCCAGGAAGCCCCCTCCCCCGGTGACGACGTTCACGTCCCGAGCTCCCGCTCGGCCCAGCGCTTGAGGTCCTCGCGCCGGATCTTGGCGTTGTGCCGCACGTCCACCGGGAAGGCGCGGCGGAAGAGGACCTGCTCGATCCCCTCGCAGGCCGGGATCCCGGCGCCCAGGCGCAGGATCTCCGCGGCCAGGGCGGCGCGGGCGGTGCGGCCGCGGGGGAGGCGTCCGGGCTCGGGCTCGACCACCAGCACCGGCCGCTCGAATCCGGCCGGCCCCACCCCGACCAGCGCCGTGCGGGCGGCGTCGGGATGGCGGTTGAAGGCGTTCTCGGCCGGCACCGGCATGCGCCGGCCCTCGGGGGTCTCGATGCGGTGCGAGAGGCGCCCCAGGAACCACAGGTGGCCGTCCCCGTCCAGGCGGCCCACGTCGCCCATGCGGTGCCAGGCGGGCCCGTTGGCCGCGGGGATCTTGGCCCGAGCCGTGGCCCTCGGCTGCTCGGCGTACTCCTGGGTGACCACCGGTCCGCGCACGCAGACCTCGCCCGGCTCGCCCGGCGCGACCTCGAGCTCGTCGCTCCAGCGCTCGATCGGCTCGTCGCCGATCCGGATCAGTCGCAGGTCGATGCCCGGCGCGACGCGGCCCACGCAGCTCCCCTCGCCGCGCAGGGTGCGCCCGGCGAAGCGCGCCAGGATCTCGCGGCCCGAGGCGCTGGACACCGGCAGGGACTCGGTCGCGCCGTAGGGGGTGTGCACGTCGCAGCCCTCGCCGAGCACCTCGAGGCAGTCCTCGATCAGCGCCGGCGGCACCGGCGCCCCGGCGATCATGAGCTGGCGCAGCCCCTCGAGGCGCAGGCCGCGCTCGCGGCAGTGGGGGATGACCCGCCGCCAGATGGCGGGCGAGCCGAAGCTCAGGGTGGGCCGGTGCTCGGCGACGGCCTCGACGATGCGCGCGGGATTGCAGCGCGCCGGCTTCGAGGGATCCATGTCGGGCAGCACGGTGGTGAGCCCCAGGGCCGCGTCGAAGAGGGCGAAGAGCGGGAAGCAGGCCAGGTCCACCCCGCCGGGCTCGAGCCCGTACAGCGCCTTCAACGCGCGCACCTGGGCGTCGAACATGCCGTGGGTGTAGACCGCGCCCTTGGCCGGCCCGGTGCTGCCCGAGGTGAAGAGGATGGCGGCCTCGTCCGCGGCGCGGGTGGGGGCGCAGCCGAGCGGCTCACCCGGGCTTCGCGCCAGCTCGCCCAGGGTGGCCCCGCGCCAGGGGCGCGGCGGGCCCGAGGTGACCGCGATCTCGACGCTCTCGAAGGCCGCCGGGAAGAGGCGCCGCAGCACCTGGGCCAGGGGGATGCCGATGAAGGCCCGCGGCCGGATGCGCTTCACGCAGGAGAGCACGCCCGCGCGCCCCATGCCCGGGTCGATCAGCACCGGCACCGCGCCGATCCGCATCAGGGCCCACACCAGCGCCACCCACTCGGCGCCCGGCCGCACGAAGACCGAGACCCGGTCGCCGCGCTCGAGGCCCAGGCCCGCGAGGCCGCGGGCCATGGCCGAGCTCCGGGTCTCGAGCTCGGCGAAGCTCAGGATGCGCCAGCGCGGTCGGCCGCCGGGGCGACCCTCGGGGACGATCAGCGCCCGCGCGTCGGGACGCTCCCGCGCCCGCTCGGGCAGGTGCCGGCCGACGTTGACCTCGGCCGGAAGCTCGCCCAGGGCCAGGAAGGGGTCGGCGCTCACGACGAGCCTCCGCCGGTGCGCGCCAGGAAGTCGCGGATCCAGCCGACGACCTGCTCTCGCGCGTCCTCCAGCACCCAGTGCCCGGCCTGCTGCGCGCGGTGCACCTCGGCCGCGGAAAAGCGGCGCTCGAACTCCTCGCGGAAGGCCGGGGTGAAGCACCAGTCGCGCTCGCCCCACACGATGCACGCGGGCAGGCCGGCCAGGCGCGGGAGGCCCTCCTCGAGCTCCTTCAGGCTGGCCCAGGAGGGGTGGCCCGGCGAGAGGGGGATGTCCTGCACGAAGCGCAGGGCGGCGAGGCGATCGCCCCAGCTCCGGTAGGGCATCAGGTATCCCTCGCGCACGGCTCCGCGCAGCCGCTCGGGCGCCCGGGAGGCCATGCGCAGCGCGGCCAGGATGAAGCCGTTGAGGCCGCGGACCAGGAGCGGGCCCAGGAGCGGCGCGCGGCAGATCCGGATGCGCCAGGGCGCGCGCATGCCGGTGAAGGCCCCGGTGTTGAGGATCACCAGCCGCGCGACGCGCTCGGGTTGCCGCAGGGCCGCGGCCAGGCCGATGGCGCCGCCCCAGTCGTGCACCACCAGCGCGAGGTCGCGCAGGTCCAGGGCCAGGATGGCGCGCTCCAGCATGTCCACGTGGTCCGCCAGCCGGTAGGGCCAGTCGCGGGGCTTGTCGGAGAGGCCGCAGCCCACGTGGTCCACCGCGATCGCGCGCCGCTCCTCGCGCAGCGCGCGGATCAGGTGGCGGAAGTGGAAGGACCAGGTGGGGTTGCCGTGCACCATGAGCACCGGCGGGGCGTCCCGCTCGCCCTCGTCCACGTAGTGGTAGCCGAGCCCGTCGAGGTCCAGGAAGCGCGACTCGAAGGGGTACTCCTCGCGGAAGGGGGCGGTGAGGGCGGCCGCGCGGCGGCGGCGCTCGGCGTCGCGGTCGGTCACCGCGGCGCCTCCTGGCAGCCCGGATCGGCGCCGATCCACTCGACCTCGAGGTCCCACGGAGAGCCGGCGAGCGCGTCGGCCGCCAGGGAGAGCACGTGGCGGTCGGGGGTGTGGGCCTGCCACACCGCGTGGCGCGCGCCGCGGGCGTCGAGCAGCAGGCGATCGGGCCCGTGGACCTCGACGATCCGGCAGTCCGACAGCCCGGCCAGCCCCACGCCCAGCTTCTTGAGCACCGCCTCCTTGGCGGTCCAGGCGCGCAGGAAGACCAGGCGCTCGGGTCCGTCCAGGAGCTCCTTCTCGCGCGGATTCAGGACCCGCCGCAGCACCTCGCGCCGGCGGGGCTGCTTGCGCTCCAGGTCGATGCCCAGCGGGGCGCGCCACACGGCCGCGGCCGCCCGCGAGCCGCTGTGGCTGATCGACCAGTGCCATCCGTTCGAGGGCCGGGGCGCGCCGCGCTCGTCGCTCTCCAGCGGCCCGAGCTCCGCCCCGGACCGGCGCGCGCTCTCGCCCAGCGCCCGCCCGGCCGCCTCCCGCTGGCGCAGGAGCGGGCTCTCGCCCGGCAGCAGGGGCTCGTCGGCGGCCACGGAAAGGACCACCGCCCGCAGCACCTCCTCCGCCGCCGGCGAGTCGCTCACCCGCCCTCCTCCGTCCGCGTGGCGCGGCGCACGAGCTCTCGATCGAAGAAGTTGACCCCCATGCCGGCGTCCACCACCACCCCCTGGGCGTTGATGCCCGAGGAGCGCTGGCTGAGCAGGAAGAGCACCGCGTCGGCCACCTCGGGGGTGGCCAGCCCGCGGCCGCGCAGGGTGGCGGCCTCGGCGAAGAGGTAGTTCTCCAGGTAGCCGGGGATGCCGGCCGAGGCCGAGGTCTTCAGCGGACCCGCCTTGACCGCGTTGAAGCGCACCTGCGAGCGGGCGCTGAAGCTCTTGGCCAGGAAGACCACGGCCGAGTCCAGGGCGGCCTTGATGGGGGCCATGTAGCCGTAGCTCTCGGCGGCGAGATGGGTGTGCGAGATGGAGAGGGCCACCACCGAGGCGCTCGGGTCGAGGAGCGGCTCCAGCGCCCGGGCGAGGGCGATCAGGGAGTAGCAGGAGACGTCCACCGCCTGCAGGAAGCTCTCCTTCTTCGTCTGGTGGAAGGGCCGGAAGCCCTCGGAGTAGTCGGCGAAGGCGATCGAGTGCACCAGGCCGTGGACCGTCGGGTGGCGCTCGCCGATCTCGGCCGCCAGGCGCTCGACCTCGGCCGGATTCTCGACGTCGCAGACCAGCACCTCCTGGCCCTCCAGCAGGCGCGCGAGCTGCTCGCGCAGCGCCTCGGATTGCACCGCGTGCACCACCTCCGCGCCCGCCTCGCGCAGGCCCTTCGACACGTGCCAGGCGATGCTCTTCTTGTTGGCCACGCCGGTGACGACCACGGTCTTGCCGGCCAGTCCCAGGTAGTCCATCAGGCCTCCTCCTGCTCCGCGGGCACCACGGCGGTGGCGAACTCGATGCGCAGGACGCGCGCGCCCTCGACGCTGGCCCGCCCGGTGAAGAAGCGCGCGTTGCCCACGCGCTCCTCCAGCTTGACCTCGCTGCGCACGGTCTCGCCCGGGCGCACCATGCGCCGGAAGCGCGCGCTGGTGATCTTGGTCAGGACCGGGACCTCGCCCTCCTCCAGGGCCCCCCGCTCCAGGCTGCCGGCCAGCAGCGCGCCGGCCTGGAAGACGCTCTCGGAGAGGAGCACCCCGGGGACCACCGGAAAGTCGGGGTAGTGCCCGCGCAGGAAGTCGGCGTCCTCCGGCACCCGCCACTCGCAGACGATGGTGTCGCGACCCAGCTCGACCACGCGGTCGACGAAGAGGAAGGGCGGCCGGTGGGGGAGGATGGCCTGGATCTCGTCCATGGGCTACAGCCCCCCGGTCACGTCCAGCACCGCCCCGGTGACGTAGCTCGCCTCGCGGGAGGCCAGGAAGCGCACCGCCGCGGCCACCTCCTCGGGTCGGCCCATGCGCTTCAGCGGAATGGAGGCCAGGTGCGCCTTGCGCACCTCCTCGGAGAGGTCCCCGATCAGGTCGGTGTCGATGAAGCCCGGCGAGACGCAGTTCACCGTGATGCCGCGGCCGGCCACCTCCTTGGCCAGCGAGCGCATCAGGCCCACCTGCCCGGCCTTGGAGGCGGCGTAGTTGGTCTGGCCGGCGAAGCCGAAGGAGCCCGCCGGGGAGGTCACCATCAGGATGCGGCCGTAGCGCTGGCGCATCATGTTGTGCACCGCGAACTTGCACATGTGGAAGCAGCCGCCGAGGTTGGTGTCCAGGACCCGGCTCCAGTCCTCGGGGCTCATCATGCCCAG
>CAZTTG010000037.1:31226-54897 GCA_964615935.1 uncultured Planctomycetaceae bacterium
AGGCTCATGAGGGATGACCTGTGGTGGGGGAGCGGTCGCCTAGGCGGGGGCCTCGCGGGCCGAGTCGCGCCGGAGCTGGGCGTCCACCTTGTTGGCGCAGATGACGCCGTAGTTGGCGGCGCCCAGCCAGCCGGACATGATGATGCCCACCGAGCCGGCGTGGTAGAGCCCCTCGATCTCCTCCGAGAGGCTCATGCTGTAGGGCAGCCCCTCGAACTTGGTGCCGAAGGAGGCTCCCTGGTCGTGCTGCGTGTAGAAGCGGAAGGTCCGCGGCGTGGAGGCCTCGGCCCAGCCGATCTTCGGGCGGATCCCGGGAATGTGGCGCTCCAGGTCCTGGATGGACTCCTCCACCAGGCGCTCCTTCTCGCGGGCGTAGGAGCGCTCGTCGAGCGCCGCCCAGTCCTCCCAGCGGGCGCCCATGGAGGCCACGATGGCGTAGCGCTCCTGCCCGGGGCGCGTCTTGGGGTAGTAGAAGGAGAAGGTGCGGCTCTGGCCGTGCAGGTCGCACAGGGCCTCCGAGCGGAAGGTCGGCCGCGTGGAGGAGAAGAGCAGGTCGGTCAGGAAGGGGATCGACTCGCCCCGCGAGAGGCCCAGGTAGACCTGGGTGCTCGAGGTGTTGAGGCGGACGGCGTCCACCCCGCGGGCGAACTCCTCCCGGAAGTGCTCCTGGCCCACGAGGCGCTGGACGGTGGCCTTGATGCCGGCGTTGGAGAGCACCGCCCGGCTGGCGAGGACGCGCTCGCCGCAGAGCACCCCGCGCACCGCGCCCCCCTCGACCAGGATGCGGTCCACCTGCGCCCGCCCGAAGAGGTCCACCCCGTTGCGCCGGAGCTCCGCCTTCATCTGCCCGATCAGCCGGTCGGTGCCGCCCCGGAAGGTGTAGACCCCCTTGCTCATGAAGTTGGAGAAGACGATGCCGTAGGTCACCGCCGGGTCGTCCAGGGTGGAGCCGTTGGCGTAGCTGATGGGCTCCATCAGCAGGCGGTGCACGTCGTTGCGGCCGGGGAAGAACTCCTCGAAGAGCTCGCCGACGGTGGCGCCGTCGTCCTCGTAGTAGTTCATGGCCCGCAGGAAGCCGAAGAACTCCTCCACCCGGGAGGGCTCCAGCCCGAAGACCTCCACCAGCTTGCGGGTGAAGTCCACCCGCGTGAAGTCGGTGTCGAAGGCGAACTGGGGGTTGTCGAAGCGGATGCTCTCGAGCTGGACGATGGAGTCGGCGATCTCCCGGCTCCAGTAGCGGCGGCAGGTCTTGATCATGCCCACCGGGAAGCCGTGCAGGGAGACGTCGAAGACGTGGCCGCCGCGGCGCTTGAACCAGGTGGCCAGGCCGCCGAAGTTGTAGTGCTGCTCCAGGACCGCCACCGAGTGGCCGGCGCGCGCCAGCAGGTTGGCCGCGGTCAGCCCCGCCAGGCCGCTGCCCACCACGATCAGGTCGTAGCGATCGCGGGCCCGGGCCAGGGGATCGCGCCGCGCAGGGCGCTTGCCGTCGCGGCTCCCCCGCAGGTGGCGGGGGGGGGTGGGGCGCGTCGACTCGCTCACGGAGCGACCCCGGCGCCGGGGGAAGGGGTGGGGGCCAGCACGTGCCGGTTGGCGGCGTCGATGCCCGAGAGCAGGGCGCCCACCACGCCCAGCAGGCCCTGGTCGGTCCCCATCAGGTACAGGCCCTCGACGCCGGTCTCGCCGCTCGGGCGCTTGCGCGGCGAGCCGTAGATGGCCCCGTGGCCGTGCCCGGTGAAGCGCTCGATGGTGCGGGGGGTGAAGGCGTCGCGGAAGACGGTGTGGCGCTCGAAGGCGGGCACGAAGCGCTCGGCCGAGCGGATGGCGGCCCGGGTCCACTCCTCCTTGCGGGCGGCGTACTCGGGCTCGGGCAGATCGCTCCAGGCCTCGGGGCGGGCCAGGGTGGCCATCCGGATCTGGCCCTCGGGGAGCGGCGGCTCGGCGGCGAAGTTGTCGGGGGCGCAGACGATGCCGCTGCGCAGGTCGACCGGCTCCTCGGGCCGACGGTAGTCGAAGACCTCCGAGTCGTTGAAGAAGACGATGGCCTCCTCCAGGCCCAGCTCGCGCGGCCGGCGGTCCAGGACCGAGATCGACTCGAGCACGCTCATCCGGCCCACCTCCTCGGGGCTCACCCGCGAGCCCTGGCCGCAGAGCTGCAGGGTCTCCACCCAGCCCGCCGAGGAGAGGATCCGGTCGGCCTCCAGCTCGCTGCCGTCCTCCAGGCGAACGCCCCGGGCGCGCCCGTCGGCGAGGGCGATGCGCTCCACGCCCGCGCGCAGGCGCAGCTCGGCTCCCAGCTCGCGCAGGCGGCCCACCAGCAGGTCCAGCAGGGTGCGGATGCCGCCCTGCGGTCGGGCCAGGCCCTCCTGGAAGAGGCTGCGGAAGAGGATGGCGAAGAGCCCCCAGTCCACGTCGCCCTCGCGCGCGCTGCCGTAGTAGCAGATGGGCAGCATCAGCATCTCGACCAGCAGGGGGTCGGAGAGGATCCGGGAGAGGACCTCGCGCGCGCCCGTGACCTCCGGACCTTCGGAGAGCTGGCGGGTGGCCGCGATCTCGCCCAGCAGGCGCTCGAAGGCCTCCCGCTGCGAGGGGAAGGCGGCCGCGATCTCCCCGCGCAGGAGCTCGAAGTCGTTGGAGAAGCGCAGCCGGACGTCCGGGAAGGCGATGGCCGAGCAGTCCTGCTCGCCCAGCTTCAGGTCCTCGCGGCGCAGGCGCAGCTGGCGCAGGACGAGGGAGAGGGGCGCGCTGCGGTCGGCGGGAGGGCCGCAGTTGGTCAACGCGTGCAGACCGGTATCGAAGCGCCGGCCCCCCATCTTGTAGAAGGAGTTCAGGCCGCCCCACAGGGAGTGCCGCTCCAGGATGGCCACCTTCTTGTCGAAGTGGGCCAGGCGGATGCCGGCCGCCAGGCCGCTCATCCCGGCCCCGATGATCAGAGCGTCGTAGCGCATCGCGCGGTGGGCGCCCCGCGCCGAGGCGCGGGGCGCTGTCCGGGGTGTCCGGCGCCGCTCAGGCGGTCGCGCCGTGCAGCTCCTTGCCCTCGAGCAGGGGCGAGAGGTAGCGAACGCAGCCGTCGAGGGTGGCGAGCTCCTTGTAGTCCCCCTCGGGGACCTGGACGCCGTAGAGCTTGCGCAGCTCCATGACGATGTCCAGGAAGTCCATGGAGTCGAGCTCGATCTGCTCGCGCAGCGGCTCGGCGGGCGTGAGCCCCTCGACGTCCTCGTCGGGCGCGATGCCGGCGATGATGCTCTTGATGGCGGTGATGATCTGTTCTCTGCTCATGGTGCCGGGAGGTCAGGAGGTTCCGTTGGGGTAGCGCGAGACGACGACGGCCGAGTTGATGCCCAGCATCCCGAAGGAGTTGCTCAGGATCGCGTCCACGCGCGAGACGCTCTTCGGCTCGTTCAGGACCAGGCCCGGCAGCTCGCAGAGCGGGTCCAGGTGATCCACGTTGATGGTGGGGTGGACCATCCCGTCCTCGAAGGAGGGCAGGTTTCCGGCCAGCTCCAGGGCGCCCGCGGCGCCCATCGTGTGGCCGATGAAGCTCTTGGTGTTGTTGATCGAGACCTCCCGGCAGCCGTCGAAGACCCGCCGGACGGCCTCGCACTCGACCGGGTCGCCCGAGGGGGTGGAGGTCGCGTGGGTGTTGACCAGGTCGATGGCCCGGGGGTCGAGGCCGGCGCGCTCGATGGCGCGGGCCATGCAGACGGTCTGGCCGTCGGCCTGGGGCAGGACGAAGTCGCGGGCGTCGGAGTTGACGGCGTAGCCGGTGACCTCGCCGTGGATGCGCGCCCCCCGGGCCAGGGCGTCCTCCAGTCGCTCCAGGGTGAAGAGGCAGCCGCCCTCCGAGACCACGATGCCGTTGCGGGCCAGGTCGAAGGGCCGCGAGGCCAGCGCCGGGTCGCCGCACTCGGCCAGGGCCCCCTGGGCCCGGAAGCTGGCGAAGATCCCGAAGGTATGGATGGACTCGGACACGCCCCCCGCCAGGGCCAGGTCCACCTCTCCGAGCTGCAGCATCTGCAGGCCGTGGATCAGGCCCAGGTTGCCCGCCGCGCAGGCTCCCCCCAGGGTGTAGGCGGGCCCGGTGATCTCCATGTTGAGGGTCACCTCGCCGGCCGGGTTGTTGGCCACCGTGCGGGGGTTGTGGTGGTGGGACCAGAAGGAGAGGTCCCACTCGTACTGGGTCAGCTCGTGGATCTGGTTCTCGGTCTCGACGTTGCCGTGCTCGGTGATGCCGACGTAGACGCCGACCCGAGCCGGGTCGTAGCGCGACAGCTCCAGCCCTCCCCGGATCAGGGCCTCGCGCGCGCACCAGATGGAGATGCCGCCGGCGCGGGTGCCGCGGCGCACCTCCTTGCGCTTCTGGTAGCGCAGCGGATCGAAGTGGCACACGCCGGCCACGGTCCGGCCCACGTGCCGGATGTCCCAGGTCTCGACCCCGGAGACGCCCGCCAGCAGGTTGCGGCGGTACTGGCCCAGGTCGTCGCCGTTGGGGCTGGTCAGACCCACCCCGGTGATGACCACGCGCGGGAGCTCAGCCACGGCGCGCCTCCCCCGTATCGCTCTCCGCCTCGAGGTCCCGCGGAGTCTCCCTCAGGGCGGCCTCGCTCAGCCGCAGGGCCTCCATCGAGGCCGAGAGGGTGGAGGCGTCGGAGGCGCCTCGCGGGCCAGCGCTGGACAGGCGCAGCGCGGCCTTGACGACCTTGTGCAGGAGGCTCTGGCTGTCCTCGAGGGCGTTGGCCACCACGCCCACAACGAGGTGCATCAGGGCCTCGGCGATCTCGCAGGTGGAGATGATCGAGCGCAGGGTGAGGACCCGGGGATCGCGCTCGCCGTAGCGCTCGATCACGTGGTCCAGGGTGCGCGAGGCGGTGACCCGGAACTGCTGCAGCACCACCTGCTCGCGGCGCCGGATGACCTGGGCGACGATGGCGAGGGTGTTCTGGACCGCCGAGTGCAGGTGGCAGCGCCGCTGCGAGTCGAACTCGGAGGTGGTCGCGCCCCACTCGGCCAGCTCGTTCAGCGCGGTGCTGGTGGTCCCCTGCGAGATCCCGAGCTGGGTGGAGATCTCCTGGGAGGAGAGGGGGTGGCCGGCGAGGACCATCAGGCCCCAGATGCGGCCGTGGACGCGCTTGAAGCCGAAGACCTTGAAGAGGGCCTCGAAGGTGGGGAGCTGCTCCAGCAGGGCGTGGTCCAGGCCCTCGATGGCGATCGGGAGGCGCTCGCTGGATTGGATCTGGGTGCTCATCGGACGGGGGAAGGGCCGCCTGGGGTCCGGATCGGCCGCTTCATGGATTTCAGGTTTTTCAGATATCCGGATACCGGGCGGATCTCATGCCACAGGAGGGTGGGTGGTGTCCAGCCCAAGTGGGGAATTAACCGGTATTTATGGTTCTTGCGGTGGGAACGGCGGGGGGGCGCACCCGATCCGCCGCCGGAGGCGCCGGCTCAGGTCCGGACCCCCAGCATCAGGCACTGCAGCCCGCTGCCGATCCCCAGCATCGCCACCCGCTGCCCGGCCTCGATGACCCCCTCGTCCATCGCCATCGACAGGCTGAGGGGGAGCGAGACCGATCCGATGTTCCCCAACCGCTCGACCGTCGGGAAGTCGATCGCCGGGTCGATCCCCATCGAGCCCAGGGTCAACCTGCGGTGCGCCACGCCCACCTGGTGGGTCACCACCCGATCCACCGACTCGTGCGTCCAGCCGAGCTCCTGCAGGAACTCGCGCCACGTCCCCGCCGCCAGCTCGTTCCCCGCGTGCAACAAGGCCTCGGAGTCGGTCTGCATCAGGGGGCCGGCTCGGCCCAGCTCGACGTCGCCGTGGCACAGTCCGTGGTGCTCGGTCGCCGCCCGCGACAGGCCCCCCGCCAGGCTCGGTGAGTCCGGCGAGAGCGAGCGATGCGCCAGCACCATGGCCGCCGCGCCCGCGCCGATGGTGAGCGAGGCGAAGGCCGCCTTCAGGTGATCGCGGCTCACCTCCTCGGCCGCCAGCAGGGTCTCGATGGTCGTGTCCACCAGCGGCCGTCCGTCCTCGCCGGCGACCGCGATGCCGGCCTCGATCTGCCCCTGCTCGATCTGCGTCGCCAGCAGGACCATGGCGTTGGCGAAGCCCAGGCAGGCGTTGGAGAGGTCGAAGGCCGCGCAGGTGGGCGGCAGACCCAGCAGATGATGCTCGACCGAGGCCGTGGCCGGCTCCATGAAGTCGCGGCACACCGAGGCGTGGATCAGGCAGCCGATCCGGGAGCGGTCCAGGCCGCTCCGCTCGATGGCCCGCTCCCCGGCGAGCGCCGCGACCTGGCTGGGCCGGGTGCCCGCCTCCCAGAAGCGCCGCTCCCGGATGCCGGTCATCAGCTCCAGCCGACCGGTGCGCAGGTTCAGGCGCCGGTAGACCGGGGCCAGGCGCTCCTCGAGCTCCTCGCTGCTCACCGCCCGCTCGGGGAGGGCGGTGGCGACGGCGGGGAGGACGACGTTCTCGAAGCGCATGTTAACGAGGGCCGGGGGCCGGGGGCCGAGTAGGGTAGCCGGGGCGGTCCCCAGGACAACCCGCGCCTCCCCTTTCGGCCGCTGGGATGGGCGCGGCCGGGCCCGCCCATCGAAAGGCGGCTCGGCGTTGACGCCCCCGGGGTCCGATCTGCACCTTGGGCCCATGGCCGAGGTCGCGCTCAGCATCCTGCACGTCGACATGGACGCCTACTACGCGGCCATCGAGATGCGCGACGATCCCTCCCTGGCCGACCGGCCGGTGTGCGTGGGCGGCCCGGCGGAGGGCCGCGGGGTGGTCGCCTCGGCCAGCTACGAGGCGCGCCGCTTCGGCGTGAGGAGCGCCATGCCCACCGGCCGGGCGCGCGAGCTGTGCCCGGATCTCGTGATGGTCCCGCCCGACTTCGACCGCTACACGGCGGAGAGTCGCCGGATCATGGAGGTCTTCCGCTCCTACACGCCGCTGGTCGAGCCCCTCTCCCTGGACGAGGCCTTCCTCGACATCACCGGCTGCGAGCGGCTGTTCGGCGACGCGATCGAGATCGGCCGCGCGATCAAGCGCGACATCCTGCGCGTCACCGGCCTGGTGGCCTCGGTGGGGGTGGCGCCCAGCAAGTTCATCGCCAAGCTGGCCTCGGACCTCGACAAGCCCGACGGCTTCCGCGTCATCCGACCGGAGGAGGTCCGCCAGGTGCTCGATCCCCTGCCGGTCTCCAAGATCTTCGGCGTGGGTGAGCGCACCGCCCGTCGCCTGGAGAAGCTGGGCGTCAGCACGGTGGGAGAGCTGGCCGGCCTGGATCGACGGGACGTGCTCGAGCGCTTCGGCGCCAGCGGAGCCTGGATCCACGACCTGGCCCACGGGGTGGACACCCGGCGCGTCAACCCGCGCAGGGAGGAGAAGTCCCACGGCATGGAGCGCACCTTCGCCGAGGACGTCCGCGACCGCGAGGAGCTGCGCCTGTACCTCTTCGAGTTCTGCGAGGAGGTGGCCTTCGGCCTGCGCACCCGGGGGCTGCGCGGTCGCACCATCACCCTCAAGGCGCGCTTCTGGAACTTCCGCACCGTGACCCGCACGCGCACGCTCAAGTTCGCCACCAACCTCTCGGCGCGCGTCTTCTCGGTGGCCCGCGAGCTGCTCGATCGGGTCCCCCCCGGCCCCCTGCGGCTCCTGGGGGTGCAGGTTTCGGGCCTCGAGGACGTGCGCGCCGAGCAACAGGGCCAGCTCTTCGCCACCCCCGCGCCGGAGGACGCCGCCTCGCAGGTGCCGGTGGACGACGCCCGCCGCCAGGCCGTGACCCGCGGTCTGGACCGCCTGCGAAAGAAGTACGGCCGGCGCACGGTGGTGCCCGCCAGCCTGCTGGACCGCCGCACCCGCGAGGCGGACGGGCGCCGGGGCTCCGAGAAGGACTAGCCCTCGCCCTGGGCCCTCCCCGCGCGGCAAACTTGCCGCGCCGGCGCCGAGTGGCGCCGTAGCGCCACGCGAGGTGCGCACAGCGCACCGAGCATGTGGCGTGACCATCGGTCGAACCGTCCAACGCCGTAATCGCGTGGACCATGCCTCACGGCTGGAGGCATCGCTCGTGGGGGCAGGAATCCCGTCGGCTTCCCGGGAGGCTGTGACGAGGCCGCGCCCGCTCCGCGGGCGCTCGCCGAGGCGACCGCTCACGTCTGCCGTTGCGTCGGTCGCGGCCTCACGGTTGCACGGAAGGGCGGCCCCGGGCTGAGCCGGGGTGCTATCCCCCCGCGGCGCCCTTGCGGCGCCAGATGCCGATCTCCTGGGTGGCGGCCGACCAGCCGCGGGGGGGGTCGTCCCACTCGAAGGAGAGGCCCAGGAGGCGGACCCGGTTCTTCCAGGGACCGGCCGCCATCTCGTAGCGCTCCTGGAGGAGATCCCAGAAGGTGACCACGTCGCGCACGCGCTCGAGCACCCTCTCCTCGTCCAGGGCGTCGGGGTCCCGCTCGAGGAGCCGGCCCAGCCTCAGCTCCTCCTGGATGTCCATCGGATTGAGCACGACGTAGTCCGGCGAGTCGCCGAGCAGGCGCTCGGGATCGCCGTCCAGCATGAGCCAGCGGTAGCGGGGCAGCACCCCCGCGCGAAAGGCGCCCTGCAGCGGCGGGTGGAGATGGGACGGCCGCTTGACCAGGCCGATCCCGGAGCCGGCCGGGACGTTCTCCGCGAACCACTCCACCGCCCGGTCGCGGGGATCGGGGCGGGAGAAGGGCGCCAGCTGGGCGACCAGGTAGACCGACGTGTGCACCAGCACCAGCGCGACCGCCAGCCTCACCGCCATCCGCAGCGGCGCGGGCCGCGAGGGCTCCGCGAGCCGGGCCGCGAGGCGCGCCGCGAAGAGGCACAGGATCGGCACCAGCGGCATGAGGTAGCGCAGGAATCGCGTGTTGGCGATGGAGAGGCCGACGGCATTGATCGCGATCCAGGTCAGGCCCAGGGCGGCGCCCAGCAGGACCGGCGAGTCGAGCCGGGCGCGCAGGCCGGGCCGCGCGGCTCGCGAGAGCTCCACCGCCGCCCAGGCCAGGCCGAGGAGGCAGAGGGCCCACATCGACCATCCCAGGCCGGGCAAGAGGTTCCTCCACACGAGGTACACCAGGCCGTTGCCGGTG
The DNA here is from genome assembly GCA_964615935.1 of uncultured Planctomycetaceae bacterium. Lineage (GTDB taxonomy): Bacteria > Planctomycetota > UBA1135 > UBA1135 > CAZTTG01. Next base: position 40,323 of record CAZTTG010000037.1, read on the forward strand.
CTCTCGAAGACCAGCCCGTGCCCGACCAGGCTGTGGTGGAAGAGCTCCCGGTGGGCCTGCTGGGCGAACTGCGACCAGCGCAGGAAGGCGTAGGGACTGGCCAGCGCGAAGCCGGCCAGCGCGCCCGCCATCTGGACCCCGATCCACCCCGCGAGCCGGCCCGCGGGCAGCCCCGAGGGCGAGCTGCGCAGCGCGCCGAGCCCGGCCGCCAGGAAGCCGGTGGCGAGGAGCGGCAGGGCCGACAGCTTGGCGGCCACCGCCAGGCCCGCGGCCAGGCCCGCCACCAGGAATCCCCCCAGTCCTCCCCGGCGCGCGGCGCGGCACTGCAGGGCCAGCGTCGCCGTGCACCAGAACATGGTGCAGGCGTTCACGCTGGCGAAGCGCGCGGTGTAGGCGAGGAGGGGGCACAGGGCGCAGAGGGCGGCCGCCAGGAGGCCGGCGCCGCGTCCGTACCAGGCCCGGCCCATGAGGTAGACCAGCAGCACCGTGGCCGCGCTGTAGAGCGCCGAGACCAGGCGCGCGACCACGTGCCCGCGGGCGAAGGCCTCCGCCGACCAGCCGCTGGCCGGCCCCTCGTAGTCGAGGTAGCCCACCGCCCGGGCCACCAGCTCGGCGCCGCAGGCGGCGTAGAGGTAGTGGGAGCCCCAGTGGAAGTAGGGCTCGCCCTTCCAGATCGGCTCGAGGTCGAGCGATTCCGCCATGGTCATGGCGATCGAGACCGCCCGCCACTCGCCGCCGTGGTAGGACAGGTCCCGGTGGGTCTCGGCCGGCAGCCCCCAGCCGATCCCGAAGACCCGCGCCGCGAGCGCGAGCAGCAGCACCAGGGGCAGGATCCAGCGGGCGCGGCGCGAGCCGGGCGTGGAACGGGAGCCGAGCATGGGCGGGGGATTGTAGGGGCGGAGCCGGTGAGCCGGTAGACCCTGGTTTGACACGCTCCGTGGCGCCGGCTAGAAACCAGCACGAGCGCGCGATCGCGCGACGACGCGCGCCCGCGCGCCTGCCCGATGAATGCCTCATCGACGAATGCCTCATCGACGATCTCCGCCCGCGCCGTCCTCCGCCTCGGGGTGCCGCTCCTCGGGCTGTGCCTCCTCTGGGGCTGCGATCGCGGCGAGCGCGACGGCCGGCCGCCCGCCCGGCGGCCCGAGCACCGGCTCCTGGTGGTGGGCTGGGACGGGGCCACCTGGGACCTGCTCGATCCCCTGCTGGCGAGGGGCGAGCTGCCCCACCTGGCGGGCCTGATCGAGCGCGGCTTCTCGGCCCGGCTGGAGTCGACCATCGTGCCCATCTCCTCGGCCGCCTGGTGCGCGGCCGTGACCGGGAAGGGCCCCGGAAAGAACGGGGTCTACTCCTTCTTCCCGCGCAAGCCGGGCTCCTACGAGGTCGAGCTGGTGGACTCGCGCCGCAACCGCGCCGTCCCCATCTGGCGCACGCTGAGCCGGCGCCGGCTCTCGAGCGTGGTCTTCGGCCTGCCCGTGACCTTCCCGCCCGAGCCGATCCGAGGGGTGATGGTGGCCGGCATGCTCTCGCCCCACGACGCCGAGTACGCCTGGCCCCCGGGCACCGCCGATCGCCTGCGGGCGAGGGGCTTCGTGCCCGATCTGGGGATGTGGCGGCGGAACCGGCCGATCCTGGACGCGGCCGAGGTCGAGCGGCAGCTCTCGATCAAGGACGAGCTCCTGCGCGAGACCCTGGAGGCCGAGGACTGGACCCTGGCGTGGGTCGTGTTCAAGAGCCTGGACGTGCTCTCCCACGCCGCCTATGACGGCGATCCCGACGGCCGGGTGGGCCAGCTCGTGCGCCGCCTGGACCGGAGCCTGGGCTCGCTCCTCGAGACGGTGGGCGAGGAGACCAACGTGCTCCTGCTCTCCGACCACGGCTTCCGCACCTATCCGCGGGTCTTCAACCCGATGGCCTGGCTGCTGGCCCAGGGGCTGGCCGCGCCGGACCCCGAGACCGGGGACGGCTCGCGCGCCTCCGGTCCGCTGGCCGAGAGCCGGGTGCTCGACCGGAGCCAGCTCCTGGGCGCCCTGGACCTGCGTCGCACGGCGGTCTTCCCGACCAAGTGCGAGGGCCACTTCGGCGGCCTGCGGCTCAACATCGCCGGCCGCGAGCCCGAGGGGATCGTGGACGCCGCCGAGCGCGGCGCCCGGCTGGAGGACCTGCGTCGGCGCCTCCTGGCCCTGCGAGATCCCGGCGGAGCGAGGGTGGTCGTCCGCGTCCTCGACGGGCACGAGCGCTACCCGGGCCCCTACTCCGAGCAGCTCCCCGACCTCCTGTTCGAGACGCGCGACATCTACCTGGTGCACGCCGCGCCGCGCGGGGCGATCCTCGCCCAGGCGCCGAACCTCCCCGACCACGACCTGTGGGGGATCTGGGCCGGGGCGGGCCCGGACATCGCGGTCCGGGCCGGGAGGGAGCTCGAGGCCTCGATCGAGGACGTGACTCCGACCGCCCTGCAGCTCCTGGGCCTGCCGGTGTACGACGACTTCGAGGGCTCGGTGTGCACCGAGGTCTTCGCCGCGGCTCCGTCGATCCGCCGGGTCGCCGAGGCGGACGATCCGCCGGATCGGATCGAGTGCCTGCGCTTCCTCCGGGCCGACTCGAGCCTGACCGAGGAGCAGCGCGAGGAGCTGCACCGGCGGATGTCCGACCTGGGATACGTGGAGTGAAGGGGGCGGGCGAGGACGTCGCGGCCGGAGCGACCGCGCCCCTGGGCTGGACCGGCCGGCTCCTCCTCGGCGGGATCCTCGTCCTGGCCTTCCTCGCGTATCGGTCGGTCCTCGGGCTGGAGCACATGGGCTGGGACACCTGGCCCATGATCCTCAGCAGCCGCATCCAGGGGATGGGGGACCTGGCCGGCACCTTCACCGAGGAGTTGATGGACGGCCGCTACCCCCTGGGCCACTTCTTCCGGCCGGTGGCCAACCTGAGCTTCGCCCTCGACCACGCGCTCTGGGGGCTGGAGCCCTTCGGGTACCACCTGACCGACCTGCTGATCCTCGGCGCCTCGACGATCCTGGTCCTGGCCCTGGGCCGCAGGCTCCTCGGCACGCGGGTGGGCTCGCTCTCCGCCGCCTTCGTGTTCGCCCTGCACCCGGCGCACTTCGAGGCCCTGCCGGTGTCGGCCCGCCGCGCGGACACCCTGGCGGTCCTCTTCGTCCTGGCGGCCCTGGTGGCCCAGCCCCGCGCCACGGCCTCGCCCCGGCGCCTCCTGCTCGGCGGGCTCCTGGCCCTCTGCGCCGCGGCCGCCAAGGAGACCGGAGTCCTGGTGGTGGCGATCGTCTTCGCCCTGCACTGGCTCGAGGCTCCCGAGAGGGGGCTGCGAGGCCGCGCCCTGCGAGCCGTCAGGCGATCCCTTCCCGCCCTCGCGGCGGTGCTCCTGTTCGTGCTCGGGCGCACGGCCGTGCTGGGCGGGCTGGGGGGGCACGCGGACTCCTCGATCTCCGCCGGGCTGACGCGCGGTCCGGGGCTGCTCCTCTCCTTCGCGCCCCGCCTGCTGCAGCCCCAGCCGATCAGCGCGAGCGGCGGGATCTGCGAGCTGCACCTGTGGGCGGTCGCCGCGGGGGCCTGCGCCGCCCTGGCGCTGGTGCTCCTCCTCCCGCTCCGCGAGCCCCGACCGATCGCGAGGCGGGCCTCGGGCGGCGCGCTCTTCCTCCTCGCGTGGCTGATCCTGCTCCTGGAGATGACCGGCATCTCGGGCGAGGAGGCGTCCTGGTACGCGGTCCCCTTCCTGCCGGCCTACGCCCTGCTGCTCGGCGTCCTCGCCGACTGCGCGCACCGGGCCGCGAGGGAGCGCCGCTGGCTCGTCGCGGCCCTGCCCGCGCTGGTGGTGGCGGCCCTGCTCGCCCAGCACCTGCGCTTCTCGGGTCTCCTGCACGACTATCCCTCCTGGGGGGCGGTCAGCCGCGCCGAGGGGATCTTCCTCGACCGGCTGGAGGGGCGTATCCGCGCGGCGAGGGGGGGCACCTCGATCGAGATCCGCGGCCTCCCCTCCGGGCTCGTCACCCGCGAGGGCTTCGTGGGCGTCCGCAGCGCCGCGGGCATGTCGGGCTACAGCGTGCAGGCCTGGGCCGAGCTGGCCTTTCCCGACCGCGAGATCCGGGTGGGCCTGGGCGCCACCCCGGCCCGGAGCCCCTCCGAGATCGGCGTGGGGCTCTTCCGCTGAGGGGAGTACCATGGGCCCCAGGATGCCCGACGTCGAGCTCAACCTGCACGAGGCGCGCGCCCTGGGGGTGCTGATCGAGAAGGCCGCCACCACGCCCGATCAGTACCCCCTCTCGCTCAACGCCCTGATGAACGGCTGCAACCAGAAGTCCAACCGGGCGCCGGTGGTGGACTTCCTCGAGGCGGAGGTGGACGTCGCCGTGCAGGGCTTGTGCCACAAGGGCTTCGCGACCCGGGTCGCCACCGCCGGTCACCGGGTCGAGAAGTACCGGCACTCGGCCGGCCAGCGCCTGGGGATCGCGCCGCCCGAGCTGGCGGTCCTGGCCGAGCTCCTGATGCGCGGCCCCCAGTCCCCCGGCGAGCTGCGCCAGCGCGCCGCGCGCATGAGCCCGATCGCGAGCCTGGCCGAGCTCGCGACGCACCTCGACTCGCTCCGGGAGGAGGGACTTATCGAGCGCCTGGGTCCGGTCCCTGGCTCGCGAGCCGAGCGCTGGGGCCAGCTCCTGTCGCCCGGCCTGCACCCGGCGGAGGCCCCGGATCCCGCTCCGGCCGCGACGCCCGCGGTCTCTCCTCGGGCCGATCCGTCCCAGCGCCTCGAGGATCTGGAGGCCGAGGTGGCGCGCCTGCGCGGGCAGCTCCGGGACCTGGCCTCGCGGCTGGGCGAGGAGCTGGACCCGTAGCGGTCCTCGGCCCAGGTCTCGCGGCAGGTCTCCTCGAAGAAACCGCCAAGGCGCCAAGAGCGCCAAGACCGGAAGAGCCCGGAGGGAAGGCCGAAGGGAGAAGGCGTCCGAGGCGCCGAGGCGGCCAAGCCGCTCTCCTCCGGCGCCGGCTCCGCCGGCGGCCGGATCGCTGCGGTTGCCGCCCGGCTACAGCCCCCCGGGCCGCCTCTCCTCCGGTCTTGGCGCTTCTTGGCGCCTTGGCGGTTTCTTCGAGTAGACAGACGGCCCGAGGCAGACTCCAGACCTCAGTGCGCCTCGAGCCAGCTGGCGCCCCAACCGAAGTCCACCGCCAGGGGCAGGTCCAGGGTGACCGCGGACTCCATGCACTCGCGCACGATGGGGACGGTCTCGTCGACCTGCGAGCGGGGCACCTCCAGCAGCAGCTCGTCGTGTACCTGCAGCAGCATGCGGCCGGCGAGCTCGGAGTCGGCCAGGCGCGCCTCGAGGGAGATCATGGCGCGCTTGATGATGTCGGCGGCCGAGCCCTGCACCGGGGTGTTGACCGCGGCGTTCTCGGCCATGGCGCGCGCGCGCGGGTTCTTGGAGTTGATCTCGGGGATCGGGCGGCGGCGGCCCAGCAGGGTCTCGACGTAGCCCTCGGCGCGGGCGTGCTCGAGCACCTGCTCCTTCCAGCCGCGGACCCGCGGGAAGGCCTCGAAGTAGCGCTCGATGAAGCCGCGGGCCTCGGCCAGGCTCATCCCGGTCTCGCGCGCCAGGCGGTTGGCGCCCATGCCGTAGAGCAGGCCGAAGTTGATGGCCTTGGCGCGGCTGCGCATCTCGCGGTCGACCTCCTCCTCGGCCACCCCGAACACCACCGCCGCGGTGGAGGCGTGGATGTCGCGGCCCTCCTCGAAAGCCCGCACCATCAGCTCGTCGCCGGCGAGGTGCGCCATGATGCGCAGCTCCACCTGGCTGTAGTCGGCCGCCAGCAGGACCCACTCGCCGGCCTGGTCGGCCTCGCGCGGGATGAAGGCCTCGCGCAGCCGGCGGCCGCGGGCGGTGCGCACCGGGATGTTCTGCAGGTTGGGGTCGGAGGAGGCCAGGCGGCCGGTGGCCGCGCTGACCTGGCTGAAGGAGCAGTGGATCCGTCCGGTGGCGGGGTTCACGAAGCCGGGCAGGCTGTCGACGTAGGTGCTCTTGAGCTTGGTGAGCTGACGGTACTCCAGGAGCTGCCGCACGATCTCGGCCTCGCCGTAGCTCGAGACCAGGGTCTCGTGGTCGGTGGCCCAGCCGGTCTTGGTGCGCCGCGGCCGCTTGACGCCGGCCGCCTCCTGGATGCGCAGCTCCTCGAACAGCACCTGCCCCAGCTCCTTGTGGCTGCGCAGCTTGAAGGGGCGGCCGGCGAGGCGGTGGACCTCCTCCTCGGCGGCGGCGATCTCGCCCTCCATCGCCTCTCCCAGGCGCGCCAGGAGGGCGATGTCCACGCGGATGCCGCGCCGCTCCATGGCGGTCAGCACCGGCACCAGCGGCATCTCCAGGTCCCGGAAGAGCGCCTCGGAGCCGCTCTCCTCCAGCTCCCGCTCCAGCTTCTCGCGCAGGCGGAAGGTGACGTCGGCGTCCTCGCAGGCGTACTCGGCCACCTGCTCCACGTCCACGAAGTCCATGGTGATCTGCTTGGCGCCGCGCCCGATCAGCTCGACGGTGGGGATCTTCTTCAGGCCGAAGTAGGAGAGCGCCAGCTCGTCCAGGCCGTGCCCCCGGGTCGAGCCGTGCACGCAGAAAGAGGCCACCATGGTGTCGAAGTCGGGCGGCGGGACGCGGATCCCCTGGCCGGCGAAGACCAGCGCGTCGTACTTGTAGTTCTGCCCGGTGCGATCCAGGGCGGGGTCGGTCAGGAGGGGCTCGAGGCGCTCCAGCAGGGCCTCGCGGCCGCCCGGCAGGACCGCGGGCTGGTGGTTGAAGGGCACGTAGAAGGCCCGCCCGGGGGCGGCCGAGAAGGAGACCCCCACCAGCTCGGCCTGCAGGGGGAAGAGGCTGGTGGTCTCGGTGTCCACGGCGAAGGCGCCGGCGGCGCGAAGCTCCTCGATCATCGCCTCCAGGGCCTGCTCGTCGCGCACCATGTGGTAGTCGCGCTCCTCCTCCGCCTGCCGGCCGACCTCGACGCGGCCCATCAGGCTCTGGAAGCCCAGCTCGGAGAAGACCTCCACCAGCGCCCCGCTGTCCGGCGCCGGCGGGCCCACCGACTCCAGGCCGGGGTCCAGGGGCACCCGCGTGTCGATGCGCACCAGCTCCAGCGAGAGCTCGAGCATCTCGCGGTGCTCCTCGATGAGCTTGCGCGGCCGGCCCTCGATCCCCTCCAGGCCGGCCAGCAGCTCGGCCACCGAGCCGTGCTCGGCGATCAGCTTCGAGGCCCCCTTGTCGCCGATGCCCTTGACGCCCGGCACGTTGTCCGAGGAGTCGCCCATGATCGCCAGCACGTCGGGCACGCGCTCGGGGGTGGTCCCGAACTTCTCCCGCACGGCGGCCTCGTCCTCGATCACCAGCTCGACGTCCCTCTTGAAGACGTTGTAGAGCCGCACCTTCGGGCCCACGAGCTGCATGAAGTCCTTGTCGCCGGTGACGATGAGCACCTCGTGTCCGGCGGCCTCGCCCTCTCGCGTCAGCGTGCCGATGACGTCGTCGGCCTCGTAGCCGGGCACCTCGAAGAGGGCGATCCCCAGGGCCCGCACCACCCGGCGCATGTCCTCGAGCTGGGCGATCATCTCCTCGGGGGCCTTCTCGCGGGTGGCCTTGTACTCGGCGTAGCGCCGGTGCCGGAAGGTGGGTCCCTTGGCGTCCAGCGCCACGGCCACCAGGTCCGGCGACTCGCACTCCAGGATGCGCAGCAGGGTGTTGGTGAAGCCAAAGACCGCCGCGGTGGGCCGCCCGTCGGGGGCCGACAGCCCCGAGCGGGACAGGGCGTGGTGCGAGCGATAGGCCAGGGCGGTGCCGTCGAGCAGGAAGAGGCGGGACATGGCAGGAGGATAGACCCTGCCGGCGCCGGCTTCCCGCCCGGCGGCGTGGAGATCGGGAAAGCCGCCCCCGGCCCTTACCCTCAGCTCTCCTGCGGCTCCAGCGCCCCCGCCAGCACCTGGGACAGGCGCGCGAGCTGGAAGGGCTTGGTCAGGAAGGCCAGGGCTCCCTCGTCCAGGGCCTCCTGGGCGGTGCCCTCCATGCTCCAGCCGCTGGCCAGGACGACCGGCAGCTCGGGGGCCAGGCGCTTGAGGGCCCGCAGGCACTCGCGTCCGCCCATCCGGGGCATGATCACGTCGAGCAGCACCAGGTCGATCTCGTCGGCGCGCTCGCGGAAGACCTCCAGGGCCTCCACCCCGTCCTCGGCGCAGATCACCTCGTAGCCCAGGCTGCGCAGGAGCTCGGAGGCGGTGCTGCGGACGATGTGCTCGTCGTCCACCACCAGGACGCGCCCGCGGCCCCGCACCGGGACGTCCGAGGCGCCGGCCCCCAGGGCCGGCAGCTCCTCCTCGTTCACGAGGGGGAAGAGCATGCGGAAGGTGGCCCCCCGGCCCGGGTGGCTCTCCGCGCCGATGAGCCCACCGTGCGCCTTCACCATGCCGTAGACCATCGAGAGGCCCATGCCGGTGCCCTTGCCGGGCTCCTTGGTGGTGAAGAAGGGCTCGAAGATGCGCTCCAGGTTCTCCCGGGGGATGCCCTCGCCGGTGTCCGTGACCGAGATCTCCACGTGGGGCCCGGGCTTCAGGCCGGGGCGGAGCTCGCAGGCGCTCTGGTCGAGCTCCAGCGAGCGGGTGGCGAAGCACAGCCTCCCGCCCGAGGGCATGGCATCGCGCGCGTTCACCGCCAGGTTCAGGATGATCTGATGGAGCTGGCTGGGGTCGCCCCGGATGACCGAGCGCTCGGCGGCGAAGTCCTGCTCGATGACGATGGTCCTCTCCAGCGTGCGCCGCAGGAGGCCGATCACCTCGCTGACGCTGGACTCCAGCTCCACCGGCACGCTCTCCTTCCGGCCGCGCCGGGCGAAGCCCAGCAGCTTCTGGGTGAGCTCGCTGGCCCGCTCGGCGGCGTTCTCGATGGCGTCGGCGGCCTGGTAGACGGACGAGGCGGGCGGGCAGTCCTCCTTGAGCAGCCAGGCGTTCCCCAGGACCGCGGTCATCAGGTTGTTGAAGTCGTGGGCCACGCCGCCGGCCAGGGTGCCGATGGCCTCCAGCTTCTGGGACTGCAGCAGGCGGGCGCGGAGCTGGGCTTCCTGATGTTCGGCCTCCCGGCGTCGGATCAGCGAGGTGATCGCGCCGGCCAGGCTCTCGAGCAGGGGGATCAGCCGATCGTCGGGGGCCTGCGCCTCGGGGCGGGCCACGCACAGGGAGCCGATCACCCGCTCGCCGTCGATCAGGGGCACGCCCGCCAGGGTGCCGTCGGCGAGCTGGCGCAGCAGGGGATGCAGCGAGTCGGGATCCGCGCTGCCCACCGCGATGCGAGGCTTGCCGCTGGTGAGGATGGGCGCGCAGGGGGTCTGCTCGAAGGGCACCGCGACGGGACGCTCCTGCATCGGCAGGGGGAGGCCCCGCCAGGCGCGGAAGTGCACCAGCTCTCCCGAACCCGCGCAGGTCGTCACGTGGCAGGCGGGGAAGCCCGTCAAGGCGCTGACCTCCTCCACCACCTCGTCCAGGGCGTCGTCCATCGAGCTGGTGCGCAGGGTGATCTGCGAGATCCGGTGCAGCGCCGACAGCTCGCGGTTGCGGGCCTGGGTCTCCTCCTGGGCGCACTGGCGGTCGGCGGCCTCCAGCGCCAGGGCGGCCAGGTCGGCCACCGAGGCGGCGAAGTGCTTCTCGTCCTCGGTCCAGTCGCGGGTCCGGCCCACGCTCTCGTGGCAGACCACGCCGATCACCTGGCCGCGCCGCCGGATGGGGGCGTCGAGCAGCGAGCGGATGTCCAGGGGGATCAGGTAGGTGTGCAGGAACTCGCGCGTGCGCGGGTCGCCGCGCGCGTCCACCGCGTCCACCACGCGGTCCTCCTCCAGCGACCTCACGTAGGCCGGGCAGCGCATCGTCTCCAGCTCGGGCTGCGAGCCGCGGTGGCCCGCGCCCAGGAGGTAGGACGCCCGGCAGACGAGCCGGGAGCGGTCGGGGCAGAACATCCACAGGTTGACCCGCTCGACCTCCAGGCTGCGGGCGGCCGTCTCCACCAGCTCGTCCAGCTCCCGCTCGAGCTCGCCCGAGCCGACGTTCTTGCCCACCGAGAGCTCGAGCAGCATGCGGCCCTGGCGCCGCAGCCGGCTCTCCCGCTCCCGCCGCAGGGCGTCCTCGCGCTGGCGGACCAGGGCGCTCCCCAGGATCTCGCCCACCGTCCGCAGGAGGCCGGTGGCGACCTCGCCGCCCCAGTCCCGGACCACGTGCATCGAGGTGAGGGACAGGAGTCCCACCGGCCCGTCGCGTCCGACCAGCGGCACCCACAGGACCGACCGGCAGTCCTTGCGCTCGACGTGCGATCGCTCGGCGCCCGCCTCCGGGGGGAGGTCTTCGGGGCTGCGGACCAGGACCACCTCGGCGTCGCGGATCCGGGCGGCCAGCCAGGAGTACTCGCCCAGGTCCACGCGGTCGCCGGGCGCGAAGCTGGGCTCGATCCCCTCGCGACACCACTGGGTGAGGACCGAGAGGGCGCCGCAGTCCGCGGACATGGACGAGGCCGTGCAGCGGTCCGAGCTGGTGAGCCGCCCCAGGGCCCTCAGGGACTTCTCGATCCCTCGCGGGACCTCGGAGGGGGCCAGGTTCAGGAAGTGGGTCGAGATCCGGCTGATCAGCTCCTCCAGCTCGATGTGCGAGCGCAGCTCGAGGTCGGTCCGGCGGCGGATGAGCTCGGCCGAGGCCCGGGCGGCGAAGAGCCGCAGGAGGGTCTCGATCGGCCCGGGCTCCTCCAGGCGCTCGGGGCTGGCCACCGCCAGGAAGCCGATGGGCTCGCCCTCACCGCTGCCCAGCGGCAGGGTGACGCAGGTCTCGATGTCGTGCTCGCGCAGCCAGGCGTCGTTGGGGAAGCGCCGCGCGGCGCCCTCGGCCAGGACCCGGGCCCGGCCCAGGCGGGCCTGCTCCCCGGGCGTCCCGGCCATGGGGTACTCGAAGTTGGGCACGATGCCGTCCCGGGCGAAGACCGCCACCGTGCCGGCTGGCTCCTCGGGCTGACGCGCGAACTCGCACACCATCGCGTAGGGCATGCCCAGGGCCCGGGCGAGGTGCGTGACCAGGGACTCGAAGAACTCCTCGCCGGCGGTGGCCGAAACCGCCTCGCCCAGCTTGTGGAGGGTCTCCTCGAGCTGCTTGCCCTCGGTGATGTCCTCGCTCAGGGCGGCCACCTGGGCCACCCCGCCCTCCGCCGAGAAGATGGGGAAGCTCGAGTGGCGCAGCCAGATCAGGCTGCCGTCCTCGCGGCGCGCCCGGAACTCCACCTCGGAGGGGATCCCCTCGCGGTGCCGCTGGATGCTGGCCCGGAAGCGATCGAGGTCGTCGGGATGCACGTACTGCGCGAAGGCGCCGGGGTCGCGGCGCAGGCTCTCGCAGCTCCGGCCGAAGATCCTCTCGTAGGCGGGGCTGACGTAGTGGATCTCGGTCATCTTCGGGTTCGAGAGCAGGAAGATCTGCGGCAGCGCCTCGGCCAGCCGGCGCAGGCGGCTCTCGGAGGTCTGCAGGGCCCGCTCGGCCCGCTCACGCTCGAGCTCGAGGGCCGCCCGGCCGGCGAACACCTCCAGGATCGAGTCGGCCTCGGCGGGGATCGCCATGGGGCGCGGATCCATGAGGGCGATCAGCCCCAGGATCTCGCCACCCGAGCCGACGATCGAGATGCCCAGGTAGGACTCGATCTGCTTCTCCTGGAGGAAGGTGTCCTCCGGGAAGAGCCTCCAGGCGCCGTGGGTCAGGTGCAGGCGCGCGCGCTCGAGGGTCACCCCCCCGGGCGTGCCGGCGGCCGGTCGGACGCTCCCCTCGACCAGCTTCCTGCCGTTCCACAGCGCGAGGGGCTCCAGCCGGGGGGCCTCCGCTTCCTCCACCACGGCGAGCTCGGCCCAGCTCACGCCGAAGGCCTCGCCCAGTCGGGGGACCAGCAGGCGGACGTACTCGTGGCCGATCGCCCCGGTCCCGGCCGCGGCCAGCCGGCGCAGGCTGTCGGCGACGCGTCGCTCGGAGGTGATATCGGCGGAGATGCCGGCCACCCGGGTCGTCCGGCCCTCGGCGTCCCGGATGGGGAAGGAGCGGCCGCGGATCCAGCGGACGTCCCCCTCGGGTCGGACGATGCGGTACTCGATGCGCTGGCCCTCGCCGCGCGCCTGGGCTCCCAGGGTCTCGCGCAGGCGCGGGCGGTCCTCGGGGTGAATCGTCTCGAAGAACGAGCCCGGGTCGTCGTGCAGGCTCTGGACGGTCCTCCCCCAGACCCTCTCGAAGGAGGGGCTGACGTAGATCGGCTCGAAGCTGGAGGGATCCCACAGCCACAGGACGTCGCCCACCCCCTCGGCGAGCTGCACCAGCTCGCTCCCGGAGGCGTGGCCGGGCTCCGCGATCCCCGCCCTCCTCCGGCGCGCCCGGCTCCGCATCGCCTCGGCGCGCTCGCGCGCGGCGCGGGCGGCCACCGCGTGCAGGCGCAGGCCGAGCCGCTCGGGCTCGGCCGACTCGTCCAGATAGTCCAGCGCTCCGGCGCCCAGCCAGCGGGCCGCCTGCTCGGCGGAGGGCTGTCGGGCGATCACCACCGTGGGCGCGCGGGTGGGCAGACCGGCGGTGTCGCTGGGGTGCAGGCCGTCTCCGCGCACGACCACCAGTTCGGGGCTCTCGGCCTCCAGGGCCGCCCGCAGGCCCGCCGGATCGCGCGAGTGCGACAGGGCGTACCCGAACTGCGCCAGATCGCCGCTCCACGGGCGGGAATCGGCCTCGTCGTCCACGATCCAGATGCCGGGTCGGCGCGACGGGCGGCCGTAGCGGAGCAGGTCGGCCGCCGGCCCCGCCAGCTCATCGGGCAGCCGGCCCTCGTCCACGTACCAGTCCACGCCCAGCGCCTGGAGTGCCAGGGCCGAGGGCGGCGCCGGCGAGGGCGGCCCCACGGCGAAGATCGCCGGCGGCCGTCCCTCTCGCGCCCCGGCGGCCTCGACCAGGCTGCGGTACCCGCGCGCGTCGTGGGCGCCGCCGACGAGCTCGCACACCAGGAGCCCGTAGCGCTCCCGTTGCAGGAGGGGGGCGGCCTCGAGGGGGCCGCGGGCGAGATCGACGGTCCAGCCCGACTCGGCCAGCCGTTCCCGGGACGCCTCCAGCTCCGGGCGGCCGCCGTGGATCAGGAGGAGCCGGGGCTCGGGGCGTCCGCTGCGATCTCCTCCTTCTTCTTGCATACCGTCGATACCGCCGTCCGCCTCGTGCCGCGGATTTTCCGCCGGGGTGCCGTGGATTCTCCGCCGGGGCGCCCGGGGACTCAAGGCCGCAGCCCGGGAGCCTCGCCGGCTCAACTCGCGGCGGCCGCGGGTCGATGGTCTGGAGGACGAAGGCGCCGGCCCGCCATGGCGGCCGGGGCCGTCCGGAGGTTGAATGTCGATCCTGGCTCCCAGCCCGGCCAAGCCGCAGCGCCGCATGACCCCACCCCGACCGATTCCCCCGTCCGACGACTCCCCCGCCAGGGGGCGGGTCCTCCTGGGCGGCTTCCTCATGGGGCTGGCCAACCTGGTCCCGGGGGTGAGCGGGGGCACGATGATCCTGGCCATCGGGCTCTACGACCGCTTCATCGGCGCGGTGGCCGAGCTCACCAGCCTGCGGTGGTCGCGCGGGCTCTTCGCCTTCCTGGCGGTCCTCGGCATCGGCCTGGTGGTGGCGCTGGTCGGATTCTCGGGTCCGGCGGTCTACCTGGTGGGCGAGTACCGCTGGGCGATGTACAGCCTGTTCATCGGGATGACCCTGGGGGGGGTGCCTCAGCTCACCGGCCAGTGCCGTCCGGTGGGCGCGGGGGTCCTGCTCGCGGCCCTGGGCGGCTTCTTGTTCATGGCCCTGCTCACCTTCGGCCTGCGCGCGGACTCGATCCCACACACCTGGCCGGTGCTGGCCCTGGTGGGGGCCTTCGCGGCCTCGAGCATGATCCTGCCGGGCGTCAGCGGCTCCCTCATACTGCTCATCTTCGGGATGTACGAGGTGGTGATCGGCTCCCTCTCGGGAGCGGAGCTGCGCGCGAACCCGGTGGCCTGCCTGAAGGTCCTCGCTCCGGTCGTGGTGGGCGCGGGCCTGGGCATCGGGCTGCTCAGCAACGCCCTCAAGGCCCTGCTGGCGCGCTTCCCGCGGCCGTCGCACGGCGCGCTGCTGGGGCTCCTGTGCGGCGCGGTGCTGGGCCTGTGGCCGTTCCAGGATTCCGTGCATCCCGAGCTGGCGCACAAGCCCACGCGCAAGGCCGTGGAGATGCTGGTCACGGGGTCGAGCCTGGAGGAGGCGCGCGAGGCGACCGGTGCGGCGCTGGACGAGGCCGAGGCCGAGCGCCTGACGGAGATGTGGGCCGGGAAGAGCCCGGGCGACCTTAGGAAGCTGGGCAGGACGCTCGAGAGCTTCCGGCCGGGAGCCGTGCAGGTGGGAGGGGCGATCCTGCTGCTGTTGCTGGGCTTCTCGCTGACCAGTGTGCTGGGGCGGAGGGGGAAGGGGGAGGGGTGACTCCTCGGCGCGCCCCCCGGGCGGGCGCGGCCGCCGGCCCCCCACCCCGGGCGCCCCCCGGGGTGCGGGGCCGCCCCACCCCGC
>CAZTTG010000037.1:54907-55604 GCA_964615935.1 uncultured Planctomycetaceae bacterium
GGGGCGGGGCGGCGCGCGCGGCCGGGGGGGGGGGGGGGGGGGGGGGGGGGGGGGGGGGCCCCCCGGGGCCCGGGGGGGGGGGGGGGCGCGGCCTCGTCACAGCCTCGCGGGACGCCGACGGGATTCCTGCTCCGACGAACCGCTCCTCCAACCGTGAGGCCGCGACCGACGCAACGGCAGGTGTGAGCGGTCTCCTCGCGCGCCCGCGGAGCGGGCGCGGACTCGTCACCTCCTCACGGGAAGCCGGCGGGATTCCTGCCCCCACGGACCGCTCCTCCAGCCGTGACGCGTGGGCCCACGCAACGGCAGTCCCGACGGTTCCCCCCCGATTGAACCGCCGCGCTTCGCGCGGCTGACGCCACATACTCGGTGCGCTTCGCGCACCTCGCGTGGCTCACGGCGTTCCCCGAACGCCGGGCGCGACCAGTGGGCCGCGCTGGGCCTGGTGGCTCTCACCAAAGGCGAGCCCTCGCCCTGGGCCGGGGACCTGCACGCGCGGCATACTTGCCGCGCCGGCGCCGAGTGGCGCCGTGACGCCACGCGAGGTGCGCGAAGCGCACCGAGCACGTGGCGTGATCATCGGCGAACCGTCCGACGCTGTCGTTGCGTGGGCCATGCCTCACGGCCCCAGGAATCGCTCGCGGGGGCAGGAATCCCGTGGGCGTCCCGGGAGGCTGTGACGAGGCCGCGCCCGCTC
>CAZTTG010000038.1:0-8601 GCA_964615935.1 uncultured Planctomycetaceae bacterium
TACGCAACACGCAGGAGGGCGGCGTGAGTTGGTACCTTTCCGGGATTGCGCCCGGCCTTGACGTAGGCGTCGGGATGCACGGTCAGGATCTGGCCGGAGGGCACCGATATGCCTGCCACCGCGTGGTAGACGCCCGCCGTCAACGGGCCGGTGGTCGAGTCCGAGAGGGGGCCGCTGATGTTGGTCTGGGCCTGGGCGGCCAACGCGAGCAAGGCCAGCGTCATGACCAGGGTCGGGAGTCGGAGCCGGACGCTCGGGATGGCTGAGTGCATGGGTATTCCCCTCTCCCGCTCGCGCGGGAACCACATGGATGATGATCTCTGGACGAACCGGGTCGCCGGATCGTCGGCGAGCGCCTTGGCCAGCCCCCTCCCACAGGAAATGCGGATCGGTAGGGCGCGCCACAAAAGAAGCGCGGGAATCCGCTGCGGGCCCGGGGAGGCGCCGGAGGGGCGGCGCTGGCGAATCCGGCGCCCGGCCCGCGCCTACTTCAGGTGATCCAGCCCCTGATCCCGATCCAGCGCGGCCAGCTCGGTGAAGCCGCCGATCAGCGCGCCGTCGCCGACGATGATCGGCACCGTGGTCCAGCCGAAGCGCCCGCTCACCTCGTTGCGCAGGGCGGCGTCCTCGGCGAGGTCGAATTCCCGGTAGGGGACCTCGCGCTCCTGCAGCAGGCGCTTGGCGGCCACGCAGTAGCCGCAGAAGCGGGTCGTGTAGAGCTGGACCTTCGGTGAATCGTTTATGTCGGCACCCCCGTAGAGGGGGCAGATCCTAGCCGAGCCAGAGGCCTGCACAAGACCGCCGCCCCGCCGGGGGGCGCAGGCCACCGGCGGGGCGGCGGATCTCCGCCCGGGAACTCCCGGGCGGGGGTGTAAGCGCTGCCGCACGAGCCACTCCAAAATTGCCCGTGGCGCTACCGGCTCCCCCGGATCGACTCGAGCGGCAGTGTTCCGTTGTCTCGGTGCCCCGCGCCGAGGGTGGCTGCGGGGCCTCGGCAGGGGTTCTCGGAGGGTTCCGCTGGTTCATAACTGAAAAGCGCCGGAATTCGGGCCGACCGGCCCTCCGACCCTCGGAAGATCGGGGAGCTGGAAGAATCTTCCGGGTCGGGGAGGCCTCCGGGCCCCCCGCCCGACCCCCCCGGAGGTGATCGTGGCCACCGTCTTCACCCAGATCATCGAGGGCGAGATCCCGGGCCGCTTCGTCTGGAGAGACGAGCGGGCCGTCGCCTTCCTGACCATCGCCCCTCTCAAGCCCGGGCACGTCCTGGTCGTGCCGCGCGAGGAGATCGAGCACTGGATCGACCTCGATCCCGACCTCGCGCGCCATCTCTTCCACGTCGGCCAGTCGATCGCCAAGGCCCTGGATCGCGTCTGGCGGCCCGCCAAGGTCGGCCTCACGGTGATCGGCCTGGAGGTGCCCCACACCCACCTGCACGTGGTGCCGATCTGGGAGATCGACGACATGAACTTCGAGCACGCGGATCCGAGCCCCCCGCCCGCGGACCTGGACGAGGCGGCCGGGAAGATCCGGGCCGCCCTGGTCGAGCTGGGCTACGCCGAGGCTTGCGAGTGAAGCGTGTCGGCGAGCCCGTCCCCGAGGCAGGGGTCTGGCCCGCCGTCGTCGTCGGAGCGGGGGCCGCCGGCCTGATGGCGGGCCTCTTCGCGGCGCGCGCCGGAAGCCCCCCCCTGATCCTGGAGTCCCGACCGCGGCCGGGAGCCAAGATCCGCATCAGCGGCGGCGGCCGCTGCAACCTCCTGCCCTC
This sequence comes from uncultured Planctomycetaceae bacterium, assembly GCA_964615935.1. GTDB lineage: Bacteria > Planctomycetota > UBA1135 > UBA1135 > CAZTTG01. The sequence continues at coordinate 1,763 of CAZTTG010000038.1, forward strand.
GCGGCTGCGCCTGGACGACTTCCACACGCGGGCCGACCCCCGGATCCTGCGACGCCTGCTGCACTCCTGGTCCCTGCGTCAGCTCACCGCCTTCTTCGAGCGGGAGCTGGGCGTCGCCCTGACCGAGGAGCCCGGCGGCAAGGTGTTCCCGTCGAGCGGGAGCTCGTCGGAGGTGCTCGTGGCCCTCCTGGCGGCGGCCGATCGCGCGGGCGCGCGGATCCGCAGCGGCTTCCGCGTCGAGGGCCTGCTGCCGATCGATGGCGAGGGCGGCGCGCGCTTCGAGCTCGCGAGCGCTCGCGGCGAGCGCCTGCGCTGCCGGCGGCTGGTGCTGGCGACCGGCGGGCTGGCGGCCCCGGGGACCGGGAGCGACGGGCGGGGGCTCGAGCTGGCGCGCGGGCTCGGCCACCGGATCGAGCCCACCCACCCGGCGCTGGTGCCGCTCCTCGCCCCGGAGGGTCCCTGGACCGGGCTCGCGGGCGTCTCCCTGCCCGCCCGCCTGCGGGCGGTGCGCGGCGAGCGGGAGCTCGAGGCGCGCGAGGGCGATCTCCTGTTCACGCACCGCGGCTTCAGCGGGCCGGTGGTGCTCGACCTCTCCCGCCACCTCACCGCGCCCCGGGCCGAGGGGGTCGAGCTGCGCGCGCGATGGCTCGGAGCGGGAGCGCCCGACTGGGAGGAGGGGCTGCTCGCGGGCGGCCGGGGCGGGGTCGGTCCGCTCCTGGCGAAGCATCTTCCCCGGCGCCTGGCGAGGGCCCTCTGCTCGATCGCCTCGGTGCCCGCCGAACGCAAGCTGAGCGAGCTCTCCCGCGCCGAGCGCTCAGGGCTGCTCCGAGTCCTCACCGACTGCGAGCTCCCGGTGGAGGGCGACGAGGGATACCGCAAGGCCGAGGTGAGCGCGGGCGGCGTGGCGCTGGGCGAGGTGGAGCCGGCGAGCCTCGAGAGTCGCCGGCTTCCCGGCCTGCACCTGACGGGCGAGATCCTGGACGCGACCGGCCGGATCGGCGGCTACAACTTCCTGTGGGCCTGGGTCAGCGGGCGGCTGGCGGGCGAGGGGCTGGCCGCGGGCCTCGCCTCCGACGGGGCCTGAGCCCGGCTCCCGCGGCGTCGGGGGCAGCGGAAGGGGCGGGGGGCGGCCGTTTCCCGGCCAGATGCCGCCGGCGTGGTACATTCTCCTTTGACCGTGCGCCGCCCCTGGCCCGCGCCCTCGCCCAGTACGCATTCAGGAGAGCTACAGCATGCGTCCCTTCTCTCTCGCCCTTCTCGCAGCGACTCTGCTGGCCGCGCCCCTCGCGGCCCAGGAGACCATCACCTTCACCGTCGACCAGGCCAACTCGGACTTCCACTTCGGCGGCGACACCAACCTCGGACCCATCAACGGCGTTCCCAACGGTAACTTCGAGATGGCCGGCTGGATGGACGTGGACGTCACCGCCGGCGCGATCCCGGTCGAGGCCGGGTCGCTCACCGGGTCGGACCTGTATACGGTACCCGGCACCCTGAGCGCGGAGATCCCCAACCCGATCCCCTGGCTGCCCCCGCTGGCCGAGATGGACCTCATCGGCGCGCGCCTGAGCCTGACCTCTCCGAACTTCACGGTCGATGGGAGCGGCAACTTCACGGCCATGGTCACGACCACCTTCCTGTCGGGGATCATCGACGTGCGCCCGATCACCGGCAGCCCCTTCCAGATGGACCTGACGGGGATGTTCGGCGCTCCCTCGGCCAGCTCCGGCACCATCACCGTCCAGCCCGGCGGCGGATTCCACTCGACCGCCCCGATCGACGCGCGCTTCGACTTCAGCGACCCCACCAGCGGGATCTCCGGCTACCTGGACATCGTGGGAACGCTGGTCGCCGACTGGGGCTGCCCGACGCCGATCATCTACTGCACGGCCAAGGTGAACTCGCAGGGCTGCACGCCGCAGATCGCCACCACCGGCTTCCCCAGCTACAGCGACCCGACGCCCTTCGACGTCAGCGCCTCCGGGATCATCAACAAGAAGAACGGCCTCCTGTTCTACGGCTACGGGCCCAACAACGTGCCCTTCCAGGGCGGCATCCTCTGCGTGGCCCCGCCCATCCGGCGCACCAGCGTCCAGAACTCGGGCGGCAGCTCCAGCGGGACCGACTGCACGGGCACCTTCAGCTACGACTTCAACGCCCTGATCCAGAGCCAGACCGACGGCAACCTGGCTCCCGGGGCCGGGGCCTTCATGCAGTACTGGTCGCGGGATCCCGCCAGCCCCAGCACCACCAACCTGACCGACGCGGTCGAGGTCACCATCTGCTCGTAGGTGCCGGAATTCGGCTGGGAGAGCCCCGGCCGAGCCCCTATGCTGCGAATGCGGCCCGGAGCCGGGCGGGCTCCGGGCCGCCCTCGTGGGTCGGCGCCGCCGCGCCGGCCGCCCTCGTCACACTCATCCTCGAGGTCCGATCATGAAGACGAGCACGCTGCTCATCCTGGTCCTGGTCGTTCTTGTGGCCCTCCTCGCCTGGTGGAAGCTGCCCGGCCTGCGGCATCGCGTCAACCAGGGCATCGAGGGTGTGGTGGGCTGGACCGAGGAGGCTCGCCGAAACGACCCGGTGGGCTTCATCGAGTACGCCCAGGAGCGCCTCGGCGAGGACGCCCAGGCCTTCGACGCTTCCCTGGTGGAGCTCGCCGACGCGCGCCTGCAGGCGGAGCAGGAGCTGGAGCGCAACCAGCAGCTCCAGGGCACCGCCACCGGCTTCGCCGAGGAGTACCGCGCGACCTGGACCGCGGCCGAGGGCGGCGGCGGGTGGCCGGTGGAGGTGCACGGCCAGAGCTACGACCAGGCGCAGCTCGTCGAGCAGGTCAAGCTGATCCTCCTGCAGAAGAACAACTACGAGGAGGTCATCGGCGAGCTGCAGAGCGTGCTGGAGATGGCCACCGCGCGGCAGGAGCAGCTCCGCGCGCGCATCAACTCCACACGCGCCACCCTGGTCCGGCTGGAGTCCCAGAAGGCCGTCGCCCGGGTGGACGAGATCACCGGCCGGGCCGACGAGCTCCTGGACCAGGTGGACGAGTTGCTGGGCAGCAACCGCAACGCGCTGGAGGAGCTGCGCTCGCCCGTGCGCACGATCGAGGAGATCCTGCAGGCCGAGGCGTCCCCCGAGGCCACCGGCGCGGGTGACGAGATCGACGCCATGGCCTTCCTGCAGGGCGGGCAATGAGCACCTGGCGCTGGATCCTGGCAGCGGCCAGCCTGCTGCTGGTCCTGCACGCCCTGCGGCTCTTGTTCTCGGGCGGCGGGAAGGAGGGCGGCGACAAGAAGCGCCGCTCGCTCGGCTGCGGCTTCGTCCTGGCGGCCGCGGCGGTCTGGAGCTTCACCTTCGCCGAGCCCGCGGGCGGCCTCTGGCCCGGCGCCCGGCTGGCGGTGGGCCTCACCCTGGTGCTCCTGGGGATCCAGTCCTTCGTGCGCCGCTCCATCGTCAGCGCGGTGGCCCTCCTGATCGCGGGCCTCTTCCTGGGCATCCCCCCGGGCCAGGCGGTCTGGGGAGAGCTGGCGCCGCCCACGAGGGTCGCGTCCGCCCTGCATCAGGTCGAGGACGGCCTCGCGGAGTCCCGGGAGGCGATCGCTGGGCTGGAGGCCGGTCGCGTGCGGCTGGCGGCCGCGCGGGAGGACCTGGCGGCCGGGATCCGCGCCACCGGCCTGACCGATTTCGCCGCCCTGGAGGGAGATCCCGAGGCCCTGGATCGGCTCAGGGAGATGCGCGAGATCGATCGCATGCTCGCCACCCAGGACGCCGCCGAGCAGGAGCTGCGATCGCGCATCGAGCGCCTCGAGCTCGCCCAGCGCCGACTCGCTCGGATGGCCGATCAGGAGGAGAGCCTGGGCGTTTCCCCCAGCGACCTCGAGGTGTCCGACATCCTGAGGGACGTCGAGGGCGCGCCGCCGGGGCCTCGGGGGCCGACCACCGTCGAGGAGCACGTGGAGCGGGCCGAGCTGCAGGAGCTCTACGAGCGCGAGTTCGAGTAGCGCGCAGCTACTCCTTTCGCGAGACGCGCACCTCGAAGCGGTTCTCGCCGCCGGGGGCCACCTCGATCTGTGGCGGGTCGAGGAGGTATCCCTCGGGCGCGACCTTGAAGCGCCAGGTGCCCGCCGGCACGGGCTGAACGACGACCCGACCGCTCCCGTCGGGACGCAGGACCTGGGTGTTCCAGGACCAGCTCGGCAGGCTGCCCGGGCGGACCTCCCAGCCCTGGCCGCGCGGCACGATCCGCACCCGATTCCAGTCCTGCGGGCGCACGATGACCACGCGGCCATTCGCCGGGCGCTCGCCGACGAAGCGGATCTCGACCCGCAGGCCCGCCTCCATGGGAACGCGCAGGGGCACCGGATCCTCGTGGGCCTCGACCGCCACGCCCCGCAGGAAGAGCGGGGGGTAGCCGCGGCCCTCGGAGTGCAGCGAGAGGTCGAGCTCGCCCACCGGAAGGCGCGCGAGGAAGACGCCCCGCTCGTCCACCCGGAGCTCCCTCCGGCGGCCGCTCGAGTAGGCGCGCATCGCCCCCCCGGTGCTCGGGCGCCAGCTCATCTGGAAGACGCCCACCGACTCGCCGGTCGACGCGTCGACCGGCTGCAGGCCCAGCCAGCCCAGCTCGGCCAGCACCAGGTTCGCCTCACGGGCGCCGGGCGCGATGCCCTCGAGGCTCGCCGAGACCGGGCCCTGCGAGGCGTCCAGGCGGTAGAGGGAGAAGGGCTCGGGCGGCACCTCGATGGCGAAGGAGCCGTCCTCGCCGGTCTCGTCGGCGCAGCGGCGCAGGCCCGGCTTCCACTCCTGCGGTCGGGCGGTGACCTCGAGCCCGGCGACCGGCTCGCCGGCCGTGGTCGTCACCCGGCCGCGGATCGCCTCGAGGAAGGTGTCGAGGAGGATGTCCTGCTCGAGGGGCTCGCCCTCCCGCAGCGAGACGGGCACGCGCGCGCGGACGAGGTCGTTGCCCTCCAGGACGGCCTCGAGGGCCTCCGAGGAGAGGGGCGCCTCGTCGAAGCGGAACTCGCCTCCGTCGTTGGTCAGGACCGTCGGCTCGGGTCCCGCGGTCCCGCGGAGCCACACGCGCGCGCGGGCCGGCTGGCCGTCGGCGAGGACGCGCCCGGTCACGATCGTGGCGCGCTCGAGCTGGACCTCGATCCAGCCCCGACCGGCGGGCTGGGCGATCTGGACCTGCTCGCTCCGCGCCGTGGCGAAGCCCTCGGCGCTCGCGCTGACCCGGACCGAGACCGCCCCCGAGCGCGAGGCCAGGCCGCCGATGCGGAAGCGCCCCTGCGCGTCGGTCTCGGCCGAGAGGTCGGAGCGGTCGATCTCGATGCGCGTCCCCGGGGGCAGGCGCGGCGGGACCCCCGCGCTGGGCACACGACCCCCCTCGCGGCTCAGGCGCCCGCGGCGGGAAGCGCCGATGTCGCGGCTCCAGCGCTCCCGGCCGCCGAGGCTCGCCCGGACCTCCGCGCCCCCGACCGGGTTCCTCCGCCCGTCGAGCACCGCGCCCTCGAGCACGACCTCGGGGGGGAGCGGGAGCTCGACCACATCGCCGGGCTTCCAGTTGTTCGTCGACACGGAGTACCGCAGCCGGGCATAGCCCGCGGCGCGCACCCTCAAGCCGACCCAGGACTCTCCCACGCCCCCGATGGAGAACTCGCCGCTCTCGTCGCTGACCGCGATGTCCCGGTAGCCGTCGGACACGCTCGCGCCCGCGATCGGGATCCCGCTCACCCCGTCGAAGACCCGTCCGCGCAGCCCGTGGCCCCGCTCGAGGAGCACGTCGAACTCGGTCGGGCCCTCGCTCTGCGTCTCCACGGTGAAGTTCCGCGTGCCCCCGCCGCCACGCCACGCGCGGAGGTTCACGGCGCCCGCGGCCGGAGCCGAATCGAACTGGTAGCGGCCCTCGGCATCGCTTCGGGTGGATTCCCAGGGAGTCAAGGTGGCCTCGAAGGGCCGCATCTCGAGCTCGACCTCCGCCAGCGCCTCGCCCGTCTCGCGGTCGAGGACCGAACCGTGGAGCCGGTGGGATGGGTGGAGCTCGATGTCCACCGCCCTGCCCGCGAGCTCGCGCGCGCCCATGGAGGCGAAGCCCTCGGCCTCCGCCAGGAGGCGGTAGGGCTCGAAGGGCGTCCGGCCGCTGATGCGCCAGCGGCCCTCCGAGTCGCTGTGCGCCTGTCCGACGCGACCGGCGAGCTCCCACGAGTCCCGCGGCTCGTCGGGCCAGGCGCTCACGGTGGCGTCCGGGATGGCCTCGCCGTCGATGTCGAGGACCCGACCGAAGAGCGCGGTGCGGTCGAAGCCGGCCGCGGTCGGAGCGCCGACCTCCGGCGGGATCACCTCGGCGGTCCTCTCCCCGCCCGCGGCGGCATCCTCCTCGTGCCCCGCGATCCCCTCCAGCTCTTCGGCCGGGGCATCGGGGCCCGCCAGCTCGGGCGTCCCGGGTCCAGCCAGGTCGAGCGAGCCCGCCAGCGCGGTCCAGGCCAGCCACAGGAGCGCCGGCAGGCACAGGATCGCGACCGCGGCGGCCGTCAGCTTGAGCTGCTTCGACATGGAGAGGGCTCCAGCGGCCTCATCGTGGAGGGGGGCGGACCGAGGGTACAGGACCTCTCCCCGATGTACTCCCCACGCCGTGAAGGGCTCTCCAAGCGAACACAACCGCAACGCGCGGCAACCGACCCGGTCTCGCCTCGGATCGTCCTCTCGGCCGGCTCGGGCGACTTGGCGGCTTCGCCGGGGCCGCCTCCGCCCCTGTTGTTGGAGAGGGGGGGCGCCGACCCGGGGGCGAGGCGCTCGGGTCGCCTCTCCGAGGAGAGGGAGGAGAAGCCCGGCTCGCGATAGGGACCCCG
>CAZTTG010000038.1:8701-11160 GCA_964615935.1 uncultured Planctomycetaceae bacterium
CAGCGGGTCGACGTGCGCGTGGTGGCGGCCACCAACAGCCGGCTGGCCGAGCTGGTCAGCCAGGGCAAGTTCCGGGACGACCTCTACTTCCGGCTGGCGGTGGTCCGGCTGACCCTCCCGTCCCTGCGGGAACGCCGCGAGGACGTCCCACTCCTGGTCGAGCACTTCGTCGAGCGCTTCAACGCCAAGCGCGGCAAGAAGATCGCGGGGGTCACCCCCGCGGTGATGGAGAAGCTCATGCGCCACGACTTCCCCGGGAACGTGCGCGAGCTCGAGAACATCATCGAGTATGGCTTCGTCCTGTGCCACGAGGAGCTGATCGACGTCAACCACCTCCCCGAGGACCTCCAGTCCGATGCCGGCCCGGCCGCGGCCCCCGAGGTGGACCGCTCGCGGCTCGAGTCGGCCGAGGCGGAGACCATCCGCACCGTGCTCCGGCAGACGCACGGTCAGGTGGCCCGGGCGGCCCGGGAGCTGGGGGTGAGCCGCACCACCCTGTGGAGGAAGATGAAGCAGTACGGCATCGCCTCCGCGGAGTTCCGGGGGGTCTAGCGCCTGCCCCGGGGGCTCGTGCCACCGTTGCATCAGCGGAACGCCGAAACGCTCGGCGTTTCTCCGCTGAAACCGAATGGTTGGGACGTCGCGAAACGCGCTCACTCCACATCCCTCCATAAGCTTCGCGTTTCCAGGCGGTTAGGCGGTCCAGGGGGCGGTTGGGACATGTTGGGCCCGCATGTTGCCTGAATGCGCGGTCCCAGGCCGCCCGTGCCCATGAAGGTCGCAATCCCCCGCTTCGAGGAGTCCGTGGCTCCGTGCTTCGAGTACTCGGCCACGATCGCCGTGTTCACCCTCGAGGGCCGCCGGGTCGTGGGCCAGACCGACTTCACCCTTCAGAGCCAGCGCGCCCTCGACCGGGTTCGCCTCCTGCGCGATCAGGGGGTGGAGGTCCTGATCTGCGGAGGGTTGCAGGACCGCTTCGAGGACCTGGTGCGGGCCAGCGGCATCCGGGTGATCTCCTGGGTGTCGGGGAGCGTGGAGGAGCTCCTGGAGTCCTTCCTCCGAGAAACCCTGACCCCGGGGACCGCCCGCCTCGGAGCGCACGGAAGCCAGCCCGAGAGAAACGGCGAGGACGAGTAGACAGGCAGAGCCCTCATGAGCAGCACCCGAGACAAGTACAGCTATTACGTCGAGCAGAAGACCCTGGACGTCACCGAGCGGCCGCGCAGGTTGCTCGAGGCCTTCGCGGCGATCCTGGATCAGTCCAGCTACGGCCTTCCCCTGGACGTCTACACGCGGCTCTCCGCCAAGTGCAACCGCTGCAGCGCCGCCTGCCAGCTGTACCAGAGCACGCAGGAGCCGCGCGACATCCCCTGCAACCGCTCCGAGCTGCTGTTCAAGGTCTACCGCCGCTACTTCACCAAGTCGGGCATCTTCAAGGCGCGCATCACCGGCGGCTTCACCCTGACCGACGAGTACATCGACGAGATGGCCGAGGCCTTCTACCGGTGCACGGCCTGCCGGCGCTGCAAGCTGACCTGCCCCATGGGGGTGGACCACGGGCTGGTGACCCACCTGGCCCGCTGGCTCCTGGCCGAGGTCGAGGTCATCCCCAAGGCCCTGGTGGTCTCGGTCCGCGAGCAGCTCGAGGGCGTGGGCAACACCTCGGCCATCCCGCCGGCGGCCCTGATCGACACCTGCGAGTTCCTGGAGGAGGAGTTCGAGGACGACTACGACACCGACAAGGTCAAGTTCCCCATCGACCAGGAGGGTGCCGAGTACATCTTCTTCCCGGCCGTCTCCGACTACCTCCTGGAGCCGGACACCCTGATGGGCAACGCCGCGGTCATGGCGGTTAGCGGGGGCTCCTGGACCATCGGCACCGGCAACTACGACGGCATCAACTACGGCCTCTTCTACAGCGACCGGATGATGGAGCGCATCGTCAAGAACGTGGTCGCCGAGGCACGCCGGCTGAAGGCCAAGAAGATCCTGGTGGGCGAGTGCGGCCACGCCACGCGCAGCGCCTGGACCATCCCCACCTTCTGCGGGCCGGACGCGCCGGAGGTGGTGAACTTCCTGCAGTACACCCACGAGCAGCTCGTGAAGGGCAACATTCCGCTCAAGAAGGACGCCCTCATCGAGGAGCGGGTCACCTACCACGACCCCTGCAACATCGCGCGCGCCGGGCGGATCACCGAGGAGCCCCGCGAGATCATCCGGGCCATTGCCAAGGACTTCGTCGAGATGACCCCCAACCGCACCGAGAACTACTGCTGTGGCGGCGGTGGCGGGACGGTGTCCATCGACGAGATTCGCGAGTTCCGCACCGGCCCCATGGGCAAGCGCAAGGCCCAGCAGATCGCCGAGACCGGGGCCAAGTACGTCATCGCCCCCTGCGCCAACTGCAAGAAGCAGCTCAAGGAGGTCTGCGAGGACAACGGCCTGGAGGACGTCGAGGT
>CAZTTG010000038.1:11260-55593 GCA_964615935.1 uncultured Planctomycetaceae bacterium
TGGAATGGGCCCGCGGGCCGATCTTCACCTTCGCCGTGGCCTTCATGGTCCTGGGTCTGCTACGCCAGGTGGTGATCACCGCCTGGGAGATGGCGCGGGTCCTACGCCACGCCGGCGACAAGTCGGTGCCCTACTCCCAGATCCTGAAGGCCACCCTGAAGTGGCTGATGCCGGTGAGCAAGGTGAGGGACTCGCTGGTCTTCAGCATCACCTCCATCGCCTTCCACGTGTGCATCCTGATCGTGCCGATCTTCCTGGCGGGCCACATCGCCATCCTGGCCCGCAACTTCGGCATCTCCTGGCCGGCGGCGCCCAAGCTGCTGGCCGACGTGCTCACCATCCTGGCGGTCATCACCGCCGTGGCCCTGGTGGTCCAGCGGCTTTCCGCGCGGGCCACCCGGGCGCTCTCCAGGTTCCAGGACTACGCCCTTCCCTTGCTCATCGCGGTGCCCTTCGCGACGGGCTTCCTGGTCATGCACCCGGCCTGGAACCCCTTCTCCTACGAGGCGGCGATGCTCGTGCACGTCATGTCCGCCAACCTGATCTTCGTGCTGATGCCCACCACCAAGCTGAGCCACGCCGTGCTGATGCCGGGCGTCCACCTGGTCTCGGAGCTGGGCTGGCACTGGCCGGCCGAGGCGGGCAGCAAGGTCGGGATCATCCTGGGAAAGGAGGGTGATTCGATATGAGCCCCGCCAAAGCCATACTGAACGACACCACGCTGTGCACCGGCTGTGAGAAGTGCGTCGATGCCTGCAAGCAAGAGAACGGCCTCGGGGAGGACATTCCCCGGCGGTGGAAGCGGCGCATCGACGACCTCTCCTCCACCCGCTACACCACCATCCTGCGGCGCGAGGGCCGGCGCAACGTGCGGCAGCTGTGCCGGCACTGCCTGAAGCCGGCCTGCGAGTCGGCCTGCATCGTGGGCGCGATCACCAAGACGCCCGAGGGCCCGGTGATCTACGACCCCGAGCGGTGCATGGGCTGCCGCTACTGCATGACCGCCTGCCCCTACGGCATCCCGCGCTACGACTGGGAGAAGGCGGTCCCCCTGGTGCGTAAGTGCACCATGTGCTACCCGCGCCTGCAGGCGGGCGGCGTCCCGGCCTGCGTGGAGGCCTGCCCCGAGAAGGCCACGATCTTCGGCGATCGCGACGCCCTCCTGGCCGAGGCCCGGCGCCGCATCGCGGCCGAGCCGGAGCGCTACCACGACCGCGTGATCGGAGAGACCGAGGTGGGCGGCACCTCGGTGCTGTACATCTCGGACGCCCCCCTCGACTTCCTGGCCTGGAAGCCGGAGCTGGACGAACGGGCGCTGCCGGACCTCACCTGGAAGGCGCTGAGCAAGGTGCCCTACCTCGTCGTGGGCATGGGCGGCCTGATGGCGGGGGTGTGGTGGATCACGGGCCGCCGAATGCGGCTGGCGGAAGAGGCCGCGCAGGAGCGGGCCGCGTCTCGCGCCCCCAGCGGCGATGCGGCCGAGACGGCCGAGCGGAGCACCGAGAGCGATGAGTGAGGTAGGTGTCATGAACGGACGGCAAATGGTCGTCAAGACCATCCTGTGGGCCCTGGTGGGCGTGCTGGGCGTGGTGACGGTGGCCCGCTTCCTGAACGGGCTGGGCACCACCACCGGCCTGACCGACGCGGCCCCCTGGGGTTTCTGGATCGCCTTTGACGTCATGGCCGGAGTGGCCCTGGCGGCGGGTGGCTTCGTACTGGCCGCGACCACCTACATCTTCCGGCTTCGCAAGTACCGGCACTTCGCGCGCTCGGCCATCCTGACCGCCCTCCTGGGCTACATGGCCGTGGCGGTGGGCCTGCTCTACGACCTGGGTCTGCCCTGGCACATCTGGCACCCGATGATCTACCCGCAGGCGCACTCGGTCCTCTTCGAGGTGGCCATGTGCGTGATGCTGTACCTGACGGTGCTGCTCCTCGAGTTCGGCCCGGTGGTGCTCGAGCATCCCCGCCTCGATCGGCCGATCTTCCGCGGTATCCACAAGGTCCTGAAAAGCGTCGCCATCCCGCTGGTGATCGCCGGGATCGTGCTTTCCACCCTGCACCAGTCGTCCCTGGGCTCCCTCTTCCTGATCGCCCCCTACCGGCTGCATCCCCTGTGGTACAGCCCCATCATCTGGGTCCTGTTCTTCATCTCCGCCGTGGGCCTGGGGCTCATGATGGTGACCCTGGAGTCGCTCTTCTCGGCCTGGCTCTTCGGCCACAAGCTGAAGATGCAGCTGATGGGGGGGCTGGCCAAGGCGGCCTCGACGGTCCTCTTCGTCTACGCCGGCCTGCGGCTCGCCGACCTCGCGGTGCGCGGGGTCCTGGGCCAGGCCTTCGACGGCTCCGGCCTCTCGCTGGTCTTCCTCCTGGAGATCCTGGTCAGCGTGCTCCTGCCGGCCACCCTGCTGGCCATCCCCCGGGTGCGCGCCAGCGTCGCGGGCCTCTCGATCTGCTCGATCCTGACCGTGATGGGGATGATCGGCTACCGCTTCAACGTGTGCATCGTCGCCTTCGCGCGGCCGCAGGAGATGCCCTACTGGCCCACCTGGATGGAGCTGGCGGTCAGCCTGGGCATCGTGGCCCTGGCGCTGCTGGTGTTCATCTTCTTCGTCGAGAACTTCCGGGTCTATCCCGAGGAGGCCGGGGAGGAGGAGGGCGAGCCCGCCGCCGCGCCCGCGCGGCCTCCCGTCCAGACGGGCAGCATGTGGCCGCTCCTGCCGCGCCGCCTGGCGGCTCCCCGCCGCTTCTCGCTGGCGGCCCTGATCGGCTGCTGCGCGGCCCTGACCCTGCTGCCCGAGGGCGCCCTCTTCGGGGCGCAGCCCGAGCGCGTGCCGGTCACCGGCGTGCGCGAGGTCGAGGGAGTGGTGCGCGACCGCGCCGAGGGGCCGGGGCACGAGATGGAGATCGCCCGCGCCGGCCGCGAGCTGTTCCCCGGCGAGGAGCGCGCCACCCTGATGGTGATCGACGGCAACCGGGACGGCCGGAGCGTGCTCTTCCGCCACGACGTGCACCAGGAGGCCCTGGGGGGCCTGGGTTCCTGCGTCACCTGCCACCACCACGACCTGCCGCTGCAGAAGAGCTCGGCCTGCTCCGACTGCCACCTCGACATGTACTCGCCCACCGACATCTTCGACCACGCGAGCCACGTGGACAAGCTGGACGGGAACCGCGGGTGCCGGCAGTGCCACGCGGACACGCAGCAGGTCAAGGATCGTCCGAGCTCGACCGCCTGCACCGAGTGCCACGCCGAGATGCGGGTCGAGAGCCCCTGGGTGCCGATCTCCGACGACGGCCGCCGCGGCCTCGCCGCGGGCTACATGCAGGCCATGCACGGGCTGTGCATAGAGTGCCACGAGGTGAAGCTCGAGGAGGCGCCTGAGGCGCATCCGGCCAACTTCGCCGAGTGCCAGAGCTGCCACCGCACCACCGACGAGGGCGTGCTGCTGCGCCTTCCGCCGTACGTGCTCGACCAGGGGATCGGGAGGTAGCGCCCCGATGACCGCGCAGGACATCAAGAACTGGGTTCGGACGCAGCTCTGGGACCAGGTGCCGATCGCGATCAGCATCATCGATCGCAACTTCAACATCGTCGGGGCCAACCGGTGCTTCGAGGAGACCTACGGCGACTGGCGCAGCCGGCCCTGCTACTGGGTGTACAAGGGCCGCTCGGAGCGCTGCGAGCAGTGCGCGGCCACGGCCAGCTTCGACGACGGACACGACCACGTCCGCGAGGAGCAGGGCGTGGTGCGCGACGGCAAGCAGACCTACTACTCGGTCCACATGGTGCCGCTGGTCCACAAGGACGGCAGCATCCCCTTCGTCTTCGAGATGTCGACCGACATCACCCACACCAAGGTCCTGGAGCAGGAGATGCTCCGGGCCGAGCGCCTGGCGGTGGTGGGGCAGACCGTGGCGGGGCTGGCCCACGGCATCAAGAACGTGCTCATGGGCCTGGACGGGGGCATGTACATGGCCAAGTCCGGCATCCAGAGCGGCAACACCGAACGCCTGCTGGAGGGCTGGCAGATCCTGGAGGAGAACGTCGCCCGCATCTCCTCCTTCGTGAAGGAGTTCCTCGAGTTCGCCAAGGGCCGGGTCCCCGACGTCCAGCTCATGGACCCCCGCCGGCCGGCCCTGCAGGTGATCGATCTGTTCAAGGACACCGCGCGGCTGGCGGGCATCGAGCTCAGCGTGGGCGTGCCTGACGAGATGCGCGAGGCGCCCATGGACGAGGAGGCCATCCACACCTGCCTGACCAACCTGGTCTCCAACGCCCTGGACGCCTGCGAGACCAGCGACAAGCCGGAGCACCGCGTATTGCTCAAGGTCTCCGCGCAGGACGGAGTCATCGTCTACGAGGTATCCGACAACGGGAGCGGGATGGACTACGAGGTGAAGAAGAAGGTCTTCACCAACTTCTTCTCCACCAAGGCCTCGGGGAAGGGGACCGGCCTGGGGCTCCTGACGACCAGCAAGATCGTTCAGGAGCACGGTGGTCGGGTATCCTTCGAGTCCGACAAGGGGCGGGGGTCCACCTTCCGCCTTCAGTTCCCGCGGGCCAGGCTTCCCCAGCCCGGCGAGGTGGACGAGAGACGAGCGATCTGATTGCCCGGAGCGAGATCGGAGATCCCAGGAGGCAGTGCGATGGAACAGGCCAAGGACAAGACCATCCTCGTGGTCGACGACGAGCCCAACGTGAGGCAGTACCTCCGGAGCGTCCTGGAGGACGCCGGCTTCAACGTGATCACCGCGGAGGACGGAGAGGTGGCCCTGGAGATGATCCGGGAGCGCCACCCGGACTTCATCTCCCTGGACCTCCTGATGCCGCGCAAGTCGGGGCACAAGCTCCTGTTCGAGCTCAAGCGGGACCGGGAGATGTCGCGCATCCCGGTCCTGATCGTGACCGCCCACGCCAGGGACGAGCTGGGCCGGGACGCGCTCAACGACCTCCTGGAGAGCCGCATGCTCTCCGGTCCGGGCACCTACCTGGAGAAGCCGGTGAACCGGCACACCTACGTCCGCAGCATCCAGCGCGCGCTGGGGGTGGAGGAGAGCCCCGAGGTGGACGACAAGCTCACCCTCAAGGAGGAGCTGGAGAGCAAGCTGCAGGGCGCCAGCCCGGAGGACCTGCGCAAGGCCCTCGACGCCCTCAAGAAGCGGAGCGAGGGCTAGCGCGCCCGCCGCAAGGACCCATCACCACAGGTATTCAACCGAGGCACAAGCGATGACCACCGCCAAGCCGGCCACCAAGAAGATCCTCATCATCGACGACGAACCGCACGTCGTCCGCTACATGGAGACGCTCCTGCAGGACAACGGCTACGACACCGTTTCGGCGGGCGACGGCAACGAGGGCATGGACAAGATCAAGGCCGACAAGCCGGACCTGATCTGCCTGGACATCACCATGCCGAAGAAGTCCGGGGTGCGCCTCTATCAGGAGCTCAAGGAGGACCCCGAGATCGCCGACATCCCCGTGGTGGTGGTCACCGCGGTCACGGGCTATGGCCGGGATCCCGAGCCCTTCCGCGAGTTCCTCAACTCGCGCAAGCAGTTCCCGCCCCCGGAGGAGTTCATCGCCAAGCCCATCGAACAGAAGGCCTTCCTGGAGACTGTGGCGCGAGTGCTCGCGGGCTGAGCGCGACGGAGTGCAGCGCAGGGCGCGGTCCATCGAGCCCGGCGCCGCATTCCCCGTATTCCCACGGAGTTCGGGGACAGGGGTGCCCCCGAACGCGCGTCCACGGGGAAGGGCCCTGGACTCCCGAATCCCGCGCACCCCACCGCATCGAACGAGGGCGCCGCACCCGGTCGCCGGTGAGCCGGGAATGCTGAAACCACCTCCTGCGCCCTGCTCGTGGCGATCTGGCGGATCTCGGCCCGCGCCGGCGGGCAGCATGCGCTGCAAGCCCGTACAGCGGAGGGACTTCAGGTCGGTATGTCGGCCCGATCGGGCTGCGTCGATGCGGTCTCCAGGCCCCGAGAGGGGGGGGTGGCACCCGAGCCTCGCCTCGAGGGATTCTCTGGAAGGGAGGCTTCTGAATGAGAATGAGTCGCAATCGCATCTAGTTCCCGCTATGGGCATCGTCGGGACGCCCCGTCCCAAGGCAACCGAGACCCACAACACCCATAGATTGGAGACCCGTGACACTTCCCATCACGAAGTCCCTTCGATGCTCGTCGCTCATCGCGGCCGGCCTTGCCCTGGGCAATCTTGCCATCGCCCAGGCCCAGCCCGACACGGACCGTGCTCCCAGCGCGGCGCTCTATCCCGATCAGCTCGCTCCCAGCCTCGCGGGATCGGGCCTCTCGATGGGCACCTGGCACCAGGATAGCCTGGGTTCGGGTCACGCGTCCGGGATCTGGCGCGACCACCAGGGGATCGCCCGCTACGCCTACGAGATCGACATGTACCCGGGGATCCTCTACGCCAGCCAGGCCGGTGGGGGCGGGCAGAATCTCAACTACGGCGCCGTGAGAGGCGTGGTCTACCGCTACGGCGAGCCTGCCACCTCGCCGCCCGTGGATCCGTCACCCGTGGGCTGGCTGGAGGGCCAGTTCGTGCGAGCCGAAGTAGGGCGGGGTCACTTCCGCGCTCACGTATACGATCCCACGATCACCGATCCCCTGCTCCTGGTTCCCCCGATCGGCTTCATCCGCGGCGTCTTCGCCCCGGTTCAGGACCAGATCGTCCCTCGGCGGGAATCCCCGTATGTCCCGCTCGACCCGACTCTGGCTCCGGGCATCGACCCTGGCGTGAGCTCCCCCGGGGGAGGCCCGGCGATCAACGATGCCGATCCGGACACCGCCAGCATGCGGGACGTCCTCAGGGCCAGCTCGGCCCAATGGCCGGATCGGATGACCGACGGCATCAGACTGAATGAGATCACCGGGATGGAACCCGGCTACCCGGACGGACTGCCCGCCCTGATCACAGACCGCGGGCACGGGTTCCCCTCCGGCGAGGATCCTATCTCCACCGATCCTGGCGGCGGAGGCCTGACGTTCACCGCCCAGGGGGCGGGGCAAAGGGGAAGCGTGGGGGCTTCCCTGACCCGGACCCCGCTGGGCGAAGAGGGCCTCTACCTCGCAGGATGGTCGATCTGGGGTTGATCCCCTGTCCTTGGTGATTGTCATCCTCGGAGGGCCGGCGTTCCGCGCGCCGGCCCTCCACTTCGCCAGACAGACAGGCCCGGTTTCAGGCATGGAGGCGAAGTCCACCGACCCCCCTCGGCGAGCATCGAGGGAATGGTGGGTCCGGCAATCCGGGGATGAGCGGCCGGTCGGGCCCGGACGATGGGCCGCACCAGGTCGTTGACAGCTCGACCCCTCATCAGGGAAGCCGGGAACAAGGGAGGATACGGAGGACGGAGAGCATGGATGGACTCGAACATGCTGGTGATTGCATATCTGCCACGAGGCGGACCAACTACACCACGCTGCGCCTTCGCAGCTCCCGGCAACACGGACGGGTTTGGATCGTCCACGATGACCGGATGCGCCGCGATGTCGTACTGAAGGAGCTGCCCGACAGGTCCATCGATGACACGGCCCTCCACGAGAGGTTCGAGCGAGAAGCGCTGATCACTGCCCAGCTGGAGCACCCGAACATCGTCCCGGCCTACGAGATCGGGCGACGCCCCGATTCGGGAGCCCCCTACTACACAATGCGCTTCGTTCAGGGCCAGACCCTGCGCGAGAGCATAGCGCAGTTCTTCAGCCAGAACCGGGAGGTGCGCAGGCAGTCCATGGAGTTTCGCCGCCTCTTGAGCGCCTTTGTGGATGTCTGCAACGCGGTCGCCTATGCCCACTCCCGAGGGGTCGTGCACCGCGATCTCAAGCCGTCCAACATCGTGCTCGGCGAATTCGGAGAGGTGGTGCTGCTGGACTGGGGGATCGCGAAGGCCTGCGCCGCCGAGCCGGGCGGCGAGGCCGGCGACAGCAGGGCTGCCGTCTCCGTCGACTGCGATGAGACCAACCATGGCACCGTGGTGGGCACGCCCGCCTACATGTCCCCCGAGCAGGCGCGGGGGGAGGTCAGCTCGATCGGACCGCAGACGGACGTCTACGGTCTGGGGGCCATCCTGTTCGAGATCCTGACAGGCCGCGCGCCACACGCCGAGTGGGCCCCGGGTAGGATCGTCCACGCCGTCTCCCATCTCGATGCACGCAGACCCATATCCGTGAACAAGGGGGCGCCCCGTGCGCTGGACGCCATCTGCGCACGCGCGATGGCGAGATCCGCTGCCGATCGATACGCCTCTGCGAGTGATCTGGTGAACGACATCCAGCGCTGGATGGCCGACGAGTCGGTATCGGTCTACTCCCCTCGACTCCGCGAGCGGCTCACTCACTGCATCCGTACCCACCCGAAGCTGGCGCTCACCGGTCTCCTGGCGCTGATCGGGCTGCTGGTGTTCGGGGCCAATCTGCTTCGATTGACCATGCACGAACGCCAGAACCAGCTCATCGAATCCCTGGCCCGGGAGATCGAGCTGGGGACCGAGGTGCTGCACGCGTTGAGCAGCCAGCAGGCCGCGATGGGGCCCGTATCGAGGGAGGAGTTCGGAGCCTTCGTAAGGCCCTATCTCGATCGGCGGAAGGACCTGCAGGCCCTGGAGTGGATACCCGTCGTTCGGGGCCACGAGAGAGCGGCCTACGAGCGGGCCAGCCGAGAAGCGGGATTCAGGGGCTTCCAGTTCACGGAGCTCCTCCCCCCGGGGGGGGTAGTGCGGGCGGCAGAGCGCGAGGAGTACTATCCCGTCTACTACGTCGAGCCCGGCGAAGGGAACGAGCAGGCACTCGGCCTTGATCTGGGCTCATGCCCCGATCGCCTGCAAGCCCTGAGGCTCGCCTGGGAGCGAGGCCGCCCCGTCGCGACGGCGCCGGTCGACCTCGTGCAGATGTCGGGGGAGGGGCCGGGCGTCCTCATCTTCAATGCGGTGTGCCAGGATGAGTCGACCACCGCCGGCCGACAGGAAGGATACGCACTCGGAGTCTACAGCATCGAGAGGCTCCTCAATGCAGCGTGGCAGCATGTCTCCCTAGGCCATCTGGTGGTGCGCGTATTCGATGTCACGGATCCCTCGAGCCCCCATCTTCTGTGGAGCAATTCTCGAGGGATCGAACAGCCGGGCTTGATCGAGGCCGACGACGGTCGCCTCTCAGGGGCAATGTGGGCGATCACGCGAACCGTGGACGTCTGTGGCCGAGCCTGGAAGGTGACCACGCAGGCGAGACCCTCCTTCCTGCTCCACTACCCCTTCTCGGAGTAGACGCCGCGCGGGATACGGCGCGTCCATCGAGCTCGAGCCTTGTCCCTGCGCCTGCGGCCGCCATCCGCTGTTCGTCTCGTCAGCAGCCTGACGAGCGGAGCGGCCACGAGAGTCACCGATGGGATCCGGACCGCCATCCAGCCGATCATGTCCTCTTGCCGGGCCAAACCGCACACGAGTCACCGGTGGGGGAGCCTCGGCTGGGCCGGGAGCGCCCATCCCGGCAATCCCGGTAGGGGCAGGAGAGCGGTACTCGGGGCGTCGCCGCGAGCCGACCCAATCCTCACTTCCTCATGGTTGCGCGATTGCGCAGGGGGAGGTAATTGGGAGGAAGAGAACGACGGGATGTCTGTCGAGGCCACGGGGATTCACGGGGACGCCGCCTGCACCGCTTCTCGGCTCGTGCGGTTCACCACGGCCGTTCGTCTGATCCTGTTCGTCTCGCTGGTCATCGCACTCGCGCCGATCGCGATCGCGTTCGGTCCGAACGAGGAGCCGGTCATGGATGGCATGGTCGGGCTGCTCCTCCTGGCCTCGCCGCTCCTGGTGTGGTTCACCATCGAACCCGAAGCCCCCGCCGACCAGACCGGCGGGCCGCTCCACCAAGCCCCGCTCTGGATTCGCTTTCCCTTCCTCGTCGGCGGGCCGAGCGGCGTGGCGCTCTTCCTGCTCACCTTCACGGTGGTGATCCTGGAGTACCTGGTGTGGCTGCGCTTCGGCAGCGAGAGCGGCGTGTGGCTCTCCGATGACGATCCCGTGCAGCTCATCATGGGCTTCCTCTACGCCTGCGCGTACGTGCTGCTGCCGGTGGGCCTGTGCTCGCCGTTCCTCCGCCGCCCGTGGGGCATGGCCATCGCCGCGGTCGCCTGCATGGCGTCGTACCCGGTGTTGAAGGCCCTGTTTCCTCCCGGACCCCGGGAGCCCCGTACGCTCACCGAGCTCGGCGATCCCTTTGACATGATCCGCACCGTGCTGGGTGACGGCACCCTGATCCACTATGCGCGGGATGACTTCGCCGTCCTCTGCGGACTGGCGGCCTTGGGGGTGCTGCTCAACGCGCCTCGCGTCGTTCGCCGCTGGCGTGAGCTGTCCCGTCGGTTTGCGCTGGCCATCGACTGAGCAGCGTGGGACTGCAGGACCCTGGGCCAGGATCGGCCGTGACGGAGAATCGAGGGCTGGTGCGGAAGGGGGGACTCGAACCCCCACGGGTTGCCCCACAGGAACCTAAATCCTGCGCGTCTACCAGTTCCGCCACTCCCGCACGGTGGGGATAGGATAGCCCTTGGCCGCCGTGGATGGCCACCCCGCAGGGGCTCATCCCCCTCGCCGGTGCATCTCCATGTGCGGCTGGTCTCGCAGCTCCTCGGGCGGGAGCAGGGCGCGGCGGTCGTGCTCGGCGAGGCGGTCCTCGGCGCCTCGGTCGGCTCGGGATCGCCAGGCGCCAGCGATGAGACCGGCCAGGGTGGCCTCGTCCACACCCGCCCGCAAGGGCGCCGCCAGGTCGGTGCCCGAGCTGGCGTAGAGGCAGCGGAACCACTGCCCATCCGCGGTCACGCGGCTGCGATCGCAGGCGGAGCAGAAGGGGGACGTGGTGGAGGAGATCACCCCGAAGACCTGGCCGTCCGGGAGGCGATAGCGATCCGCCGGCGCCGAGGTCTCCTCGGAGAGGGGCTCGACCTCGCCATGGCGGGCGGAGAGGCGCTCCAGGATCTCGGCGCGAGAGACCACGTCCCGCATCGTCCAGCGCGTGGCGCCGCCCACGTCCATGTACTCGATGAAGCGCAGCTCGGCGCCGATGCCACGGCCGAACTCGAGCAGCTCGACGAGCTCGTCGTCGTTGACCCCCCGCATCACCACGGTGTCCACCTTGATGGGATCGAAGCCGGCCGAGCGGGCGGCGTCGATGCCGGCCAGCACCCGGGAGAGGTCGTCGCGCTGGGTCAGGGCGCGGAAGCGATCGGCGCGCAGGGTGTCCAGGCTCACCGTGAGGCGATGAAGGCCGGCCTTGGCCAGGGAAGCGGCCTGCTCGGCGAGGAGGATCCCGTTGGTCGTCATCGCCAGGTCGCGCAGGCCGGACTTGCCGGCCAGGACGGCGATCAGCTCGGACACGCCCCGGCGCAGGAGGGGCTCACCGCCGGTCAGGCGCAGCTTGTCGACGCCGAGATCCAGGAAGACGTCCACCAGGGCGCTGATCTCCTCGAAGGAGAGCAGGCGCTCGCGCGGGAGCCAGGCGTACTCGCCCTCCGGCATGCAGTAGTCACAACGCAGGTTGCAGCGGTCGGTGACCGACACGCGCAGGTTGCGCAGGGGCCGCGAGCAGGCATCTACGAGCGACATGCGGGGAGGGGTGGGTGAGCTCCGGGCGGGCGGGGGGCGATCCCGCATTGTAGGCGAGGCCCGGAGGGCGGAGAAGGGCCCAAAGGACGAGAAGTCCGGGGAGCGAGGGGCCTCAGGAGCGGGACGGGCCGGCGGGGGACTTGAGCTCCCTCAGCCGCCGGTCGTAACCCCGGCCCAGCTCGTTGCGGTCGAGCATGGTGAGGAGCCGGCTGGAGTCCTCGGCGTCCACCACCGGGATCGAGTTGATGTGCAGCTCGGTCATGTGCCGCAGGGCCTGGTCCAGGCTGTCCTCCAGGACCACCGTGGTCACCCCCTCGGTCATGAAGTCGCGCACGATCACGAGGTCCTCGATCACGTTCTCGCGGAAGATGCGCCGCACGTCGCCCATCGAGAAGATGCCCACCAGCGCCCCTTCGCGGTCCATCACCGGGTAGTAGGACTGGTTGGAAGTGGAGACGATCGAGAG
Source organism: uncultured Planctomycetaceae bacterium (assembly GCA_964615935.1). GTDB lineage: Bacteria > Planctomycetota > UBA1135 > UBA1135 > CAZTTG01. The sequence continues at coordinate 23,339 of CAZTTG010000038.1, forward strand.
CACCTGCCGCAAGGTGGCGGTGTCGGACATCATCACCGGCTTCTCGCTGGTGTCCACCACGTCGGAGACGCTCATGCGTCCCAGGACGTCCACCACGAACTCGCCCGTGTGGGCGGGGGAGTCCACCAGGCCGGGGACCTGCTCGCGGTAAGCCGTCCAGCCGGTGGAGAGCAGCACGTGCACCACCGAGACGAAGAGCAGCGGCGCCAGGAGCGTGTAGTGACCGGTCATCTCGCTGACCATGATCACCGAGGCCATGGGGCACTTGGCTACGCCCGCGAAGAAGCCCCCCATGCCCACCAGGGCGAAGGCCGCGGGCTCGAGGTTCCAGGAGGGGAACCAGGCCGCCGCGATCTGACCCACCGCGCCACCCAGGCACGCGCCGATGGCGAGCGAAGGCGCGAAGATGCCGCCCGACCCGCCGCTGGCGATGGACAGGGTGGTCGCGGCGATCTTGGCGAACACCAGGATCAGGAGCACCCGGATGCCAACCGATCCCGTCACCGAGGCGTTGATCAGGTCGTAGCCGCCGAAGAGGACCCCGTGGGACCCGGCCTGGGTGAAGCTCGTGATGGCCAGGGTCAGGAGCCCCAGGCCCAGACCCCCGGTGGCCGCCTTGAGCGGCAGCGGGATCCGGCGCAGCCGCTCGGTGAAGTCGTGCAGCCCGTAGAAGGTGCGGGTGTAGACCCAGCCAACCACCGCGCACAGGATGCCCAGCACCAGGTAGACGAGCAGCTCCTGGGGACCGCCGAAGTGCAGCCGCTCGAGCAGGGTGGGGTCGATCTCGAGCGCCCGCTCCCGGCCGGTGATGGCGGTCATCGTGGTGTAGGCGACGATCGAGGCGATGATGCAGGGGACCAGCGGCTCCCCCTCGAACTCCATCTTGCGGTAGGGCACTTCGGCCATCAGGAGGGCGCCGCCCATGGGCGCGGTGAACATCGCGCCCACGCCGGCCGTGGCCCCGGCCAGGAGGAAGGTCCGCCGGTCGCGATCGGAGAGCTTGAGCGCGCCGGCCATCACGCTGCCCACGCCCGCGCCCACCTGGGCCACGGGGCCCTCCTTCCCGGCCGAGCCCCCGCTGCCGATGGTGCAGGCGCTGGCGATGGCCTTGAGCCAGATGACCCGGCCGCGCACCGCGCCCGCGGCCCGGTGGAAGGCCTTGATCACCGCGTCGGTGCCGTGGCCTGTGGCCTCGGGAGCGAAGCGCCAGGTCAGCCATCCGGCCGCCAGGCCCCCGAGGGTGGGCAGCAGGACCACCCACCACGCGCGCAGGTCGAAGGCGTCCAGGCCCGAGCCCTCGATCCCGGTCCCGCGCCGGAAGAGCAGCTCGGTGACCCAGTGCAGGAGGGCGTCGAAGGCCACCGCCGTGAGCCCGGTGGCCAGACCGATGGCGGAGGCCAGCAGGACCCACTTGCCGGCCTGCCCCAGATCCAGCCCGCGCAGCACGCTGCCCAGACCCCTCAGGGGATTCCTGCCCTCCGCAGACATGCGGGGAGCGTAACAAAGGGCCCTGGCGGCTTCCGCACCCGGCTCCCCTGCTTCGGCGGAGCCCGCGCGCCGCGAGGGGCTAAGCTGAGGGCGGCGGAGGCCGGCAAAGGCTCGCACCGCCTCGATCCGATAAGGGCACCATGATGGACTCGCCGCGACCCGATGGCCTCGACCGCCGCAGCTTCCTGGCCGGCGCCGGACTCTACTCGCTCGGCCCCCTGGCCCTCGACCTGGCGAGGCAGCAGCGGCCCAAGCCCAAGCGCGAGCTCCTGCCCACGCCCGACCTCTCCGACGAGAGGATCCTGCGCCGCGTGGCGGGCATCCGGCCCTACCGCCGGCGCTGCTTCCGGCTCGAGCTGGACGAGGAGGGCCGGCGCGCGCTGGTGCACAGCTACGGCCACGGCGGCGCCGGCTTCACCCTGTCCTGGGGCTGCGCCGAGGAGGTGGCCGATCTCCTGCAATCCGGATTCCGGCCCCCGGAGAAGATCGCGGTCCTGGGGGCCGGGGTCATGGGCCTCACCACGGCCTGGGTGCTGCGCCAGCGCGGCCATGGCGTGCGCATCTACGCCCGCGAGCTCCCCCCCGAGACCACCTCGGACCTGGCCGGCGCCCAGTGGGCTCCGGCGGCCGTCGAGCGGGGCTCCACCCCGGCCGAGAACCGGCGCTACGACCGGATCCTGAAGCGGTCCTGGAAGGGCTTCGAGCGCCTGGCGGGACCGAAGAAGGGCTGGGGGGTCCTCCTGCGGCCGACCCACGTGTGCGAGGACCCCAAGACCAGCCTGAAGCTCGTGCCCCCGGGCACCGTCGCCAAGCCGCTGCGCTTCAACAAGATGCCCTTCGAGGGGCCCAAGCGCACCGGCTGGCTGTACCGGACCTTCATGATCGAGCCGCCGGTCTTCCTCCCGCGCCTCCTGGAGGAGGTCCGGGGGCTGGGCGTCGAGGTGGTCCAGAGGAGCTTCGAGACCCGCCGCCAGCTCGACCTGCTGGAGGAGCGGGCCGCGGTCGTCTGTCTGGGGATGGGGGCCCGCAAGCTCCTCGACGATCGCTTCCTGATGCCCCTGCGCGGGCAGCTCGTGCACCTCGAGCCGCAGTCCTTGCCGTACATGCTCAACTTCAGGAGGGGGGTCCTGATCCCGCGGCGGGATGCCCTGGTGGTGGGGGGGACACAGGAGCTGGATGTGAGCGACCCCAAGCCGGACCCGAAGGCGTGCCGGGCGATCCTGGAGCGGTATCGGGAGTTCTTCGGGGTGGGCTGAGCCGACCGCCCGCGGCCGATTCACCCCCCCTCGGGCCACAGCCGGTCGCGCTCCTCCTCCATCTGCCTGCGCAGCTCGTTCAGGATCCCGTGCTCCTCGAGCAGGAAGATCGAGTCGTGGTTGAGCTGGCAGACCGCGCACACCGGCCTCGCCCCGCGATAGCTCATCACGTCCAGCTTGGCCAGCACCACGTCCTCGATGCCGTACTGGGCGGCGTCCATGGGCGTGCCGTCCTCCTCGAAGCCGAAGAAGCGCTTCACCTCGGCCGGGGTGCGGCAGCACAGGTAGCAGCGGTCCTTGTTGCCCACCCGATCGAGGGCCGCGAAGTACTCCTGGAACTCCTGCTCGAGGGCCACCGGCAGCGCTCCCCTCAGGGAATCCGATCGACTTCCAGGGGCCACTCGGGGCGGTCCCCGAGGCGGTAGCTCAGCTTGCGCACCGCCGGCCCGAAGGCCGCCCGCAGCTCCTCCAGCTCGCGCTCCAGGGAGGTGGTGGGGGTGCCCGCCTCGGGCGGGACGATCGCGGCCACCCCGGCGCCCGCGGCGGTGCGCGCCACCGCGCGGACGAAGAGGCCGTCGAAGCGGCCCGCCTCCACCACCTCCTCGCCCAGGAGCTCGGCCGCCTCCCGGCGCAGGTGGTGCAGGATGAACTCGACCTGCGCGTCCTCGAAGAGGCGATTGAAGTCGGGCTCGATGAACTCCTCCAGCACGCGGCTGCCGCGGCCGGCCTGGATCAGGTTGCGGCGGGGCTCGAGGTGGCGGAAGTGGAAGGCCACGAAGCGGTCGGTGACCCGGTAGGTGCCGCGGCGCGAGCGCAGGGGATGGGGATCGGTCAGCGGGACCTGGCGCTCGATCAGGTCGAGCTCGCGCAGGACGTGCAGGTACTTGCCCGCCGTGGTCGAGTCCACCCCCACCTCGAGGGCGATGTCGTTGAGCCGCTCGGCCCCGGCGGCCACCGCCTGCAGGATCGAGTTGTAGGTGGCCGGGCTCGTGAGCTCCGAGCGCAGGAGGAAGTGCACCTCGTCGAAGAGGTAACCCTCGGGCCGCAGGAGCTCGCGCAGCAGGTTCTCGCGCAGGCTGCGCTGGTCGTCGAAGCGCTGCAGGTAGGCGGGCATCCCGCCCAGGACGGCGAAGGCCAGGACGCGGTCCCGCAGGGACCAGCGGGGGAAGAAGGCCAGGCTCTCGGCCGGGGAGAGGGGCTCGAGCCGCCGCTGGGCGGTGCGGCGGCCGAAGAGCGGCGAGCGCTCGGCCAGCACCTGCTTCTCCATGAAGGCCACCTGGCTGCCGCACAGGACCAGCATGAGGGAGCTCCGCTTGCCGAGGGTGTCCCAGAAGCGCTGGAGCTGGGAGGGCAGGCCCTTGTCCGACTCGCACAGGTAGGGGAACTCGTCGAGCACCACCACCAGGCGCCGGCCCGCAGCCCGGTCGGCCGCGAAGGCCAGGGCCGAGGACCAGTCGGCGAACTCCACGCTGCCCGCCAGCTCGTCGCCCAGGCCCTCGCGCAGCGTCTCGCGGAAGGCGCGCAGGTTGTCCTTGGGGCGCGCCTGGGCGGCCAGGAAGTACACCGCCAGCCGCTCGCGGCAGAACTGCTGCAGCAGCTCGGTCTTGCCCACCCGGCGACGGCCGAAGAGCACGAAGAGCTCCGGCCGGCCCGAGTCGTGGAGCTCGGCCAGGTGCCCGAGCTCGTGGTCCCTCCCGACGAACATGACCCCAGCCTGGAGGGCCAGTATTATACTTTCAAGTATAATACTGGCTTTTCTCGAACGTCCTTGAGACCCCGGATGGGGGATTGGGGGGCCTGATTGGCTTGAGCGTGTCCGGCCTCGCGCCCGAGAAGGAGGGTGGTGGGGGCCCAGGATCGCGCGGCCCCGGGAAGGGAGATCCGATTTGAAGGAAACCCGCGCCGTGGTGACCTCCAGTGGCCTGGAGCGCAGCCTGCGTGAGATCGGGGTCCGCGAGGGTGGGGTGCTGGTCGCGCACGCTTCCCTGGCTTCGCTGGGCTACGTCGTGTGCGGCGCGGGAGCGGTCCTGACCGCGCTGCGGCGTGCCCTGGGGCCCGAGGGGACCCTCCTGATGCCCTCCTTCACGGGGGAGTTCACCGATCCGTCCTGCTGGGTCGACCCGCCCCTGCCGCCCTCGATGTGGCACGAGGTGCGGGACGGGATGCCCCTGTTCGACCCCGACCGCAGCCTGCCGCGCCTGATGGGGCAGCTCGGCCTGACCGTACTGATGGACCCCGGCTCGGCGCGCTCCGATCACCCCCTCTGCAGCTGGACCGCCCTGGGCCCCCGGGCCGAGGAGCTCGTCGCGGACCACGACCTGCGCGATCCCTTCGGCCCCCGAAGCCCCATCGGCCGCGCCCGCGAGGCGGACGCCCAGGTGTTGCTCCTGGGAGTCGATCAGCGGCGCAACAGCGCCATCCTGCACGCCCACGTGTGCTCCGACGTGCCGCAGGTGCGCCGCAACAAGGGCGCCTTCCTGGCCGAGGTCGAAGGGGGGCGCCAGTGGATCACTCCTCTCCGCTTCGGCGAGTGCATGGACGGCTACGGGAAGCTCGAGGACGACCTGGTCTCGGCGGGGCTGGTCCGGGTGGAGCGCATCGGCGACTGCGACTGCCGCCTGATGGAGCTGGGCCCCCTGGCCGAGGCGGTGCAGCACATGATCCGCAACCGGCCCCAGCTCGTGTTCTGCGAGCGCCCCAACTGCCGGCAGTGCCGGGTCTGAGCGGGGCGGGAGGACAGAGCCCCCGGTCCGGCTGCGGTCCCTTGGCCTGACCGACCTCCCGCGAATCCCCCCGGATGGCGGGGAAGGAGCCGGGTCGCGAACCGCAACCGCCGCGCGGGATGGGCGTCCCCCGGGTGGTGGGGCCCGGTGGATGCGCGGGCCGGATCGCGAAGCTCGATCCGACCCGCCCCGACGGCCAGCTGGTACGCTGGGAGCATGCCCCCCCGATACGGCGGCCCAGCCCCCCTCCTCGCGCTGGCCGCCCTCCTGTCCCTCTCCACGCCCTCCCCCTGCCAGCAGACCACCCCCGCCTGCGAGCAGTGGAGCTCCATCCGCCCGGTGGCCTTCTTCGGCGCCGAGCTGGAGCGCGTGCTCACGGACGTCCCCTACGGGCCCCACCCGTGCCAGCGCCTGTACGCCTTCCTGGTGGCCGCCTCCGCGCCCGCTCCCCTGATCATCGACGTGCACGGCGGGTCCTGGTCCGGCGGCCGCAAGAGCACCTTCTTCGACGTCCACAACCCCGACAAGACCCACGACGCGCTGCTCCGCAAGGCGCTGGAGGCGGGCATCTCGGTGGTCTCCATCAACTACCGATTGACCGCCCGCACGGATGACTGCTGCGACCTCGTGCTGGACGCCGTGGGTCAGCCCATGCCCGAGCTCGCGCACGCCTGGCCGGTCCCCAACCGGGACGCGGCCCTGGCCCTGCAGCACGCGCGCGCCATGGGGCGGGCGGGGCGCTGGAACGTCGATCCGGATCGGGTCGCCCTGGTGGGGGTCTCGGCCGGGGGCACCCTGGCCCTCTCCATCGGGCTGTCCGCCGATCAGGCCGATCCCCAGTCGCCCGATCCGGTGGCGCGCGAATTGACCCGGCCGCAGTGCATCGCCTCCATCGCCACGCCCACCCGCTTCCTCGCCGACTCGATCTGGCTGTGCAGCAGCGGGCCCGTCGTGCCGGGGATCTGGTATTTCGGGACGACCGACGCCACGACCTTCAACACCGACCCGACCCTCGACCCGATCAAGACCTCGGCCTCGCCAGAGTGGATCGCGATGCAGGCGGGCGGCCCCAGCGCCGGCTTCGACGCCAACCGGATCCTGCCCGTGCTCGGCCTCTACGAGGGCGATCCGGGCTGGACCCTGGGGAGCTTCTTCGTCCCGGCCGATCCCTGCCAGGAGCCGACCGACCCCCTCTGGAAGCCGAACCCCGACCCGCACTCGCCCCTCTTCGGCTTCCTGATGGACGACGCGCTGCGGCGGATCGGCTCGACGGTCAGCGAGCTCTCGCTGGAGCCCCCCGACGCCTGCCCCTCCTGGGTCGAGCTCGAGAGCGATGGGGCCGTGGACTTCCTGGCTCACCACCTCGCGCACGGCCCGGGCGAGGATCTCTCGCATCTCTACCCCGGGAAACCGGGGACGGGCGGTCTGCCCCCGCACCTCGGCGCCTTCGGCCTCCTGGAGCGGGACGGGGCGGCGGTGCTCTGGCTGCGGGACGCCCCCGCGGGCGCCCCCGCCACCCTGGCCTGGTCAGCGACCCCCAACCCCTCGCCGTGGAAGGGAGGGACCTTGTGGCCCGATCCGGCGACGGCGCAGTTCCTCGCCGCGGGGGTCACCGACGACTGCGGCCACCTGTCCTTCGAGCTTCCGGGCAGCCTGGCCACGGGCGACGTCTACGCTCAGATCGTCCTGGCGGACCCCGGGAACACCCACGACACCGGGCTCTCGAACCCGGTGAAGCTGACCTTCCTGCCCTGAGCGGCGGGCGGGGGGGCAGCGCCGGGGCCCGCGGGGGAGCCCGCAGGGGGCCTCGAGGGGGGGGGCGGCGCTCCACCCCTGGGCCGATCCGCGAGCCCGGGGTATGTTTACGAGGAAGGCGGCCACCGCACACGGTGCCGCGCCCCCCCGATGTGCCTCCTCAGGGAGGCATGACTTTCGCACGAGGTGAGGGAACCTGACCACACGCCCGAGTGAGGTCACGGGGGGGCGCGGTGCCGGGTTCCCTGGCGCGGACGCCCTGCCGGCTCAGGGCGTGATGGCGAAGCGCAGGGCGTCCGTCAGGCCGGTGGTGGACGGCGAGCTCGGGTCGCGCGTCCAGTACTGCGAGTAGACCAGCTGCCCCTCCGTCAGGAGGGGGTCCTGGCCCGACAGGATGAGCGCGTTGAAGTCGAAGTCGTAGACCCCGGAGCAGTCGTTGGGGGGCGGGTTGCCACCCGAGTTCTGGGGGGGAGTCCGCCGGATCGGCGGGGCCACGCACAGCCAGCCGCCCTGGAAGGGGAGGCTGAGCGGCTGGTAACCGTAGAACAGGATGCCGTTCTTGTTGTTGAGGACGTTGGTGGCATTCACGCGGAAGGGGGTCGCCGAGCTGGAGCTGGGCTTGCCCGTGTAGCCGATCAGGGGGAGGCACATCTGGCTGTTGATCTTGGCCGTGCAGTAGACCGTCGGCTCGCCGATCTCGATCAGGAAGACGCCCTCCCGGCCGTCCTGCAGGATCGCCTCGAACACCATGTAGAGCCCGTTGTCGGACAGGGCGTAGCCGTCCTGGACGCCGCGCAGGGTGTCGATCAGGACGCCGCCCACCTGGGTGACGCCCTCCTGGACGACGAGGGTGTGGTTCAGGAAGAGCCCCGTGTCCACGTCCAGGTTGGGATCGTCCCAGTCGCCGTACCACAGGACGTCGCCGGTGTCGGCGATGTCGATCGGGCCGCTCCCGAAGCTGGTGAACGCGTAGCCCGACATCCCCGGCAGGGAGTCGCCCTCCTGTATCAGCTTCTGGCCGGCTCGGACGATCAGGAGGTTGGAGGCCGGATCGCCGTCCAGCGAGCCGCTGAAGGCGTAGTCGCCGTGCTCCTCGAGGTCCAGCTCGGGGCTGGAGAGGCTGCTCCAGCTGCGGCCCACCACCGGCGAGGGGTCACCCTCCTGCGCGATCAGCGTCCCGTCGACGTAGATCACGTGGTCCCGGGCGGGGTCGCCCGTGATCTGCGCCCCGAAGAGCACCTGGCCGGCGTCGTTGAGGGCGATCTCGTGGGCCCCGGTCTCGAAGTCGACCACGGTATCGGTCTGGCCCGGGAGCGCGTCGCCCTCCTTGTAGAGCAGGGTCTCGGACACCAGCGCGCCGGCCGAGGTGACCTGGGCGATCACCAGGCCGCGATCGACCGTGCTGGGGATCGCCGGGTCGTCCACGCTGGCGACGATCAGGATCTGGTTGGCGTCGTTGAGGCGCGTCTCGAAGAAGCCGATGTAGGGCGTCCCCGCGGTGAAGCCCGCGGCCGTGGACACGGCGCTCTCCTGGATCACCAGCGCGGCGTTGTAGTACACCCCCGAGTCGTCGAAGCTGCCGGCGGTTCCGTCCAGGAACAGGTTCTGGCTCACGTCCCCGGCCGTGTTGAGGATGATCGAGTCGAAGGAGCCCACGGTGGCCCCCGCGGGGGCCCCGAGGGGATCCCCCTCCCGCACCCACAACGCGCCGCCGCGGATCAGGGCGCCGTCGGCGTCCGCGTTGGCGTGGTCCGTGTCGACCTCGACGATCCACTCGCCCAGGTCGTTGATGGCCAGGTTGTCGATCCGGGTGACCGCCCCGACGCCGACGACCACGTCGCCCTCGACCACCAGGGGGACGATGGTCTGGGCGCCGATCGGGAGGGCGGGGCCCAGGAGGCAGGCCGCCAGGGTGAGGGCCCGTCCGGTGAGGGAGGTGCGCATCCTGTGCTTCCAGTCGTGTGTTAGCGAGGGCTCGCGGGTGGGGGGCTCGACCCCTCCGGACGGTCGGGGGAGCGGTCCGGAGCGGGCCCGGACGAGGGAATCTGCCGGCCAACGGGGCGCGTCCGGTCGCCCGGAGGGGGGCACTCCAGTGTACCCGTCGGCCCGATCCCCGGGGGGTGGAGAGCGCCGAAGCGGGGGCCCCGCCGGGGGCTTGGGCTAGAATCCCCGCCCCCTGCGGCCCCCTCCGCTCCGGTGGGAGCCGCCGGGCGAGGGAGGGGCGCGGGGAGCGAGTGGCATCCCACCCCCGACCGATTGCATGCAGGCCAATCCCCTCCTCACCCTGGCGGTGGTCCTGACCGCCGGCTTCGCCTCTGGAGAGCTGGCCCGGCGCGCCCGGCTTCCCGCGGTCACCGGCCAGATCCTGGCGGGCATCCTCATGGGGCCCTCGATCCTGGCGGTCTTCAGCGCGGAGGAGGTGGAAGGGCTGCACCCGATCACCCACTTCGCCCTGGGGCTGATCGCGGTGGCGGTGGGCAACCACCTGAACCTGGTCCGCCTGCGCAACGCCATGAAGCGCTTGGCGTTCCTGGCGCTGATCGAGGCGACGCTGATGCCGCTGGCGGTCTTCGCCCTCCTCCTGACGCTCACCGACTGGACCCTGGCGGCCCTGCTCGCCGCGATGTCGGTCTCGACCGCCCCCGCCACGGTCCTGGCGGTCGTCAAGGAGACGCGCTCGAAGGGCGTCTTCGTGAAGACCTTGATGGCGGCCGTGGCCCTCAACAGTATCGCCTGCATCTGCCTGTTCGAGGTGGCGCGCATCCTCGCGCGCCAGGAGCTCGACCCGCAGACCGCCTTCACCGCGATGTCGGCGGTGCTGGCGCCCCTCCAGCAGCTCGCGGGCTCCGCCCTCCTGGGGGGCGCAGTGGGGCTGGCGCTGGTGATCGTCACCCGGCGGGTGGTGCGCTCCGACAAGCTGGCGACCGCATCGATCACGGCCATCCTCCTGACCAGCGGGCTGGCGGGCTGGCTGGGGCTCTCCTCCCTGCTCTCGTGCACCTTCCTGGGCGTCGCCCTGTCCAACCTGACCCCCACCAAGAACGAGATCGGGCACGCCGTCTTCGCCGACTTCGAGAGCGCCATCTTCGCGGTCTTCTTCACCCTGGCCGGGATGGAGCTCGACTTCGGCCACGCGGCGGCGGGAGGGCTCCTGGCGGCGCTGCTCTTCTGCACCCGGATCCTGGGCAAGGTGGTCTCCTCCAACATCGCCATGCGGCTGGCCGGCGCGACCGAGGGCGTCCGCCGCCACCTGGGTCTGGCGCTGGTGCCCCAGGCGGGAGTGGCGGTGGGCCTCTTGCTGCTCGTGCGCGAGGATCCCGCCTGCGAGCCGATCCACGACCTGCTGCTGGCGGTAGGACTGACGGTGGTCACCCTCAACGAGATCGTCGGCCCCATCCTGACCCGCGCCGCGCTGGCGCGCTCCGGCGACCTCGGCAAGGACCGCGCGCGGCTGATCGACTTCATCCACGAGGAGAACATCGTCACCGACCTCGAGGCCTCGACCAAGGAGGAGGCCGTCCGCCGGCTGACCGAGGTGCTGGTGAGCTCCAACCACCTGGCGGCCGACTCGGGGCGCCTGCTGGAGTCGATCCTCGAGCGCGAGCGCGAGGTCTCCACCTGCTTCGGCGGGGGCCTGGCCGTCCCCCACGGCGAATACGAGGGCGGCGAGCGCATGGTCGGCGCCATGGGGATCAGCCGCCGGGGCCTGGACTTCGACACCCCCGACGGCCGGCCGGTCCACTGCATGGTGGTGCTGGCCACGCCCCCCGACCAGCGCGACCGGCACCTCGAGATCCTGGCCGCCCTGGCGCACGCGGTGGGCACCGATCCCAACGTGCAGCAGCAGCTCTTCAACGCCCAGAGCCCGGCCCACGCCTACGAGATCCTGCACACCGAGGAGGCCGAGGACTTCAACTACTTCCTGGAGTGAGCGCGTCCGACCGGCGCGGAATGACGCTCGTCGGTTGCGCGATGCTGCACCTCGTGGTGAACTGCGATGAGCGCAATCCGATCATGTTCGAGCTCGCCGAGCTGGGTAACAAGGTCTCCAAGGCCGAGTACCGGGAGCGGCAGCCTCAGATGCGCGTCGATCTGCTCAACGCCCAGTTCGAGCTGCGCGAGGCGGACTTCTCCACCCTGATCCTCGTCGCCGGTGACGATCGCCCCGGCTGCGAGGAGTGCGTCGATCTGCTGCACGAGTGGATGGACGCCCGCTATCTGGGCACCCAGGTGTTCGCGGCGCCCAGCGAGGAGGAGCGCGAGCGGCCGCGCTTCTGGCGCTACTGGCGGACCCTGCCGCAGCGCGGGAGCATCGGCCTCTACCTGGGCGCCTGGCCCATGAACCTGGTCGCGTCCAGGCTGCGCCGTGAGCTGGACGAGGAGGACCTCGAGCGGGTCCTGGGCCACGTCCGCGGCATGGAGCGGGCCCTGGCCGAAGACGGCACGCTGATCCTGAAGTTCTGGCTGCACACGCCCAAGAAGGTCCACAAGCGGCGCCTCGAGGGAAACGGCAAGCTGCGCCTCTGGAGTCCGACCCGGGCCGACCGGCGGATCTACGAGAGCTACGACCGGCTGGTGCGCGTGGCCGAGCACATGGTGCGCGAGACCGACCGCCAGCACGCCCCCTGGACCATCGTCGAGAGCACCGATCGGGAGCACCGCAACCTGGTGGTGGCCGAGACCATTCGCGCGGGTCTGCGAGGCCGCCTGGACGGGAAGGACGGTCGGACGGAGGAGGCCCCGGCGCACCTCGAGCGGGAGATGTCGCGGCGCAGCATCCTCGAGTCGGTCGACCTGTCGAAGCGGCTCGAGCGAGACGACTACCGGGAGAAGCTGCGGAGGGAGCAGCGGCGACTCTCCCGGCTGTCCGTGAAGGCCCGGGAGGCCGGCCTGAGCAGCGTGCTGGCCTTCGAGGGTTGGGACGCGGGCGGCAAGGGGGGCATCATCCGGCGGCTCACCCAGGCCATGGCGGCGCGCGACTACGCGGTGCACCCGACCGCGGCGCCCACCGAGGAGGAGCGGGCGCACCACTACCTGTGGCGCTTCTGGCGCGAGCTCCCGGGGGCCGGCCGGATGGCCATCTTCGACCGCAGCTGGTACGGCCGCGTGCTGGTGGAGCGCGTGGAGGGCTTCGCCAGCGCCGCCCAGTGGCGCCGGGCCTACTCGGAGATCGCCGACTTCGAGGACCAGCTCCTGGAGAGCGGCGTGGTCCTGCTCAAGTTCTGGCTGCACATCGACCCCGACGAGCAGCTCCGGCGCTTCCAGGCGCGCGAGGAGACCCCCTACAAGAAGCACAAGATCACCCGCGACGACTTCCGCAATCGCGAGAGGTGGGGGGACTACCTCGCGGCGGTGGACGAGATGGTGGAGCGCACCCACACGCGCCAGGCCCCCTGGATCCTGGTCCCGGCCAACGACAAGCGCTGGGCCCGGATCGAGGTCCTTCGGGCCGTGTGCCGGGCCCTGGAGGGGGCCCTGGAGAGGTAGCTCGGAGCAGGCTCGACCGCCTCTCCGGCCAGCGCCAGGCCTTGGAGGGAGGGCATTCCATTTTTCACAAATTGCTTGATAGGCAATTAGGGGAAACTAAAATGCAGGGCCACATGGCCTCCAGGCGACTCGGCAACCTCGAGCGGCAGCTCTTCGCGTACTCCCAGATGCGAGGCCTGCGGTCACTGAGGACCGGCGACCTCCTCGGCCCACTGCGGATCTCCGCCAAGCAGGAGCGGGAGCTGTTCACCCGCATGTCCCGGACCGGAATGCTCGCTCAGGTGCGCCGGGGCCTGTACCTCGTGCCGCCCCGCCTCCCCCTGGGCAGTCGATGGAATCCCGACGAGATCCTCGCCCTGAACACGCTCATGGCTGACCGGGAGGGGAGCTATCAGATCTGCGGGCCCAACGCGTTCAACCGCTACGGATTCGAGGACCAGATCCCCGCGCGCGTCTACGCCTACAACGACCGCATCTCGGGGGAGAGGGCCATCGGCTCGGTGGCCTTGACGCTCATCAAGGTGGCGGATGATCGTCTCGGCGGCACCGAGGAGGTACGGAGGCCAGAAGGACAGACGGCGGTCTACTCATCGAGGGCCAGGACGCTGGTGGACGCGGTCTACGACTGGTCGAGATTCGATGGTCTGCCACGGGCCTACGGGTGGATCCGAGGCGATCTGGCAGCGAAGCGCATTCGCAAGACCGAGTTGGTGGAGTTGAGCCTGCGATACGGAAACCGAGGAACGATCAGACGCATGGGCGTTTTGCTGGAGCTGCTCGGCGCGAAAGCTCCACTCCTGCGGAGGCTCGAGGGGGCCATCGAGCGAACCGGCAGCCTCATCCCCTGGACGCCCACACAGCCCAAGCGAGGCACCGTCAATCGGCGATGGGGTGTGGTGGTGAATGACGAGCTCTGATCCGGTGAACATGAACGTACACGAAGATCCGGAGCTCTTCCGGGAGGCGGTGAGCTTCACCGCGGCCCAGACGATGTTCGCGCCGCGAATCGTCGAGAAGGACTACTTCTGCAGCCTGTTGATGGCCCACCTCGCGGCGAGAGCGGCCTCACTGGTCTTCAAGGGCGGCACCTGCCTGGCGAAGGTGCACGCGGACTTCTTCCGCCTCAGCGAGGATCTGGACTGGGTCGTCCCGGTGCCGGTGAACGCGACGAGAGCGCGCCGAAGATCGCTGGCCGCGGTCGCCAAGGAGGCCGTGGCGGCTCTCCCGGGCGCCGTTCAGGGGCTGCGGATCGGACGACCGCTCACGGGGGCGAACAGATCGACCCAGTACGCGGCGAGCGCGGTCCTGCGCTCGATCGTCAGCGGCGAAGATGAGCCGATCAAGATCGAGGTCGGACTTCGCGAGCCGCTGCTCGAGTCACCGGTTTCCGGGCACGCACGCACACTCCTGCTGGACCCCATCTCGGGCGAGGGCATGGTCCCCGTCGTCACGGTTCCCTGCATCTCGCTGAGGGAGGCCTACGCCGAGAAGCTCCGCGCGGCCATGACCCGACGTGAGGTCGCCATCCGGGACTACTTCGACGTGGACCATGCGCTTCAGGAGGGGCGGCTCGGTGAGGATGACCTGGAAGCGATGGAGCTGCTGAGGCAGAAGCTGGCCGTGCCGGGAAATGCTCCCGTGGATATATCACCACCCCGACTGGAAGCCCTCCGCCGTCAGGTGGACGCGCAGCTCAAGGCGGTGTTGCGCCCGGCGGACTTCGCGTGCTTCGACCTCGAGAGGGCTTTCGAGGCGGTTGGCCGGATCGCGAGATCGCTCCCCGCCGCGGGCTGAGGTCGGAGCCGCGCGCAGTCCGCGTGGCCGCCTCACCTGCGCCGGGCGAGCTCCAGCGGCAGGCCGAAGACCTTCTCGAAGAGGCCGAACTTGCGGGTGGAGGCCCACTGCTCCAGCAGGATGTCGCCGTCCGCCTCGACGTCGAGCCGGACGCGATCTCCCTTGCGGCGCGCGCGGACCGAGCGCACCGCCTGGCGGTGCTCGCGGTCCAGGGCGTCGGCGGCCCGCAGGATGGCCGCCAGGCGGCTGACCACCTCGCGGTCCTCCTCGGGGAGGGCGTCGAACGGGCCGTGCCGGCGGGTGGGATGCGCCCGGCGGTGGTAGCGGGCGACGTTGGCCACGATCTCCCGCTGCCGCCGGCCGAGCCCCACCAGGTCGGACTCGGCGATGAGGTAGTGCGAGTGCTTGTGGTGCTTGGAGACCGACACGTACAGGCCGACGTCGTGCAGGAGGGCCGCCGCCTCCAGCAGGGTGCGCGCCTCGCCCTCCAGACCGTGCAACTCGGAGAGCTGGTCGAACAGGGAGAGGGCCAGCTCGCAGACCCGCTCCGCGTGGGGCTCGTCCAGGGAGTAGCGCCGCCCGAGCCCCAGGCAGGCGGCCCGGATCTCGCGGCGCCGGGCCTCGATCGCGCCGGTGCGGGCCAGCTCCTCGATCAGGTCGAGGACCAGGCCGTCCTTCAGGCCCACGCCGGGGACGTAGAGCCGGTCCACGTCGAAGATCTCGCACAGCTTGAGGTAGACCACGCCGGCGGGCAGGATCACGTCCGCCCGGTCCTCGCGCAGATCGAAGTGCTCGATGCGGTCGCGGTAGGAGTGGCGGGCCAGGCGGGTGATCCACTTGCGCAGGCGGCGCAGCTCGATGACGCGCACGCCGGGCCGCTTGACCGGCCAGCCGGTCGCCGGCTCGCCGGCCAGGTCCGCCAGGCTGACGATCGAGCCCCCCGTGGCGGCCAGGAGCTCCACCTCGTGGGAGCCCACCGCGGTGAGCACGCGGGAGCGGATGGCGTCCACGTACTCCATCAGGAGGCTGAAGAAGTCCGTCTCGCCCGCGGCCGAGGGCCCCGGCAGCAGCTCCAGGATGCGGACCGCGCCCATGTCGAAGGACTCGGAGCGGACGATGTCGTTCCTGTCCATCACCAGGACCTCGACGCTGCCGCCGCCCACGTCCACCGCCCCCGAGCGGCCTCGCGAGAGGTCCAGGGCCGAGCCGATGGCCCGCCGCACCAGGCGGGCCTCCTCGGCCCCGTCGATCACCTGGACGTCGATGCCAGCCTGCTCGCGGATCCGCTCCAGCAGGAGCGCGGAGTCGGAGGCCTCCCGCATGGCGCTGGTGGCCACCGCCCGCACGTGCTCCGCCCCGTGGCTCTCGATCAGCCGGCGGAAGAGCTGGAAGGCCTCCAGGGTCCGGTCCTGGGCGCTGGAGCCGATCCGGCCGGTGAGGAAGACGTGCGAGCCGAGGCGCACCGGCGCGCGCACGCTCTCCAGGACGCGCAGCTCGCCGTCCGACTCCACCTCGACCAGGTGGCAGCGCATGGCGTTGGAGCCCACGTCGATCGCCGCCAGCCTCATGCCGCGCCCTCCCCGCGCCCGAACAGGCGCTCGAAGGTCCGCTGGTTGGACTGCGACGCGAAGCGGTCGAAGATGTCGGCGAAGCGGCGGCGCTCCTCGGCCTGCCCCTGCGCGAGGCGCGCCACCAGGTGCTCCATGGCCGTCGCCGTGCCGGGCGAGGCCAGGCCCTCCGCCGCCATCTCCTCGGCGTAGCGGGTGAGCGCCTCGCGCTGGACCTGGAAGTCGTTGAAGTCGCCCAGGTTGTCCTGCAGGCGCTTCAGCTCGCGAACCAGCGCCTTCATCGCGCCGGGCTCGTAGAGGCTGCGGAAGAACTCCAGGAGGTAGCGCAGCTTCTTGCCGCGGATGCGGATGTCGTGCAGGGCCTCGGCGGGGGTGTCCTCGTCGATGGCGCGGCCGCGCTCCACCATGCGGCGGAAGACGCGCCGGATCCTCCGCGACGCGAGCTCCCGGATGGGGCGGGGCGCGTTGCGGGCCTTCGGGTGCTCCTCGCTCCCTCCCTCGAGGAAGGCCGACCAGTCGCGGACGAGGTCGCGATACCGCCGCGCGGTCAGGATCTCGGCGAGCCTTCCCTGCTCCGCCCGCTGCCTGGCCCGCAGAAGGCGCTCCAGTGGCTCGAGATCGCCTCGCACCTCGCTCGGCAGGCTCGCGCGGTAGTCCTCCATCTTGAGCAGGTACACGTCCAGGTCGCGTGTCGGTCCGGTGACCTCACCCAGCCAGGCGAGCTCCCCGCGGAAGCGCTCCAGCGGCTCGGGGGGGAAGACCCGTCGGATCTGACCGATGGCGGTGCGGGTGCGGCGCACGGCGACCCGGAAGTCGTGCAGGAACTCGGAGTCGAAGTCGAGCCGCGTGCCCTCCTCGTTGCGCAGCATGGTGTCGAGGAGCCCGCGGAGCACGACCCGCGCCGCCTCGTCGGAGCGCATGTCCGGATCGAGCTCGACCGCGATCTTCGAGCTGTAGTCGCCGGGTGCGCGACCGAGCGCGCGCAGGGCCAGCTCGAGGTCGCCCGCGGGCTCGGCGGGCAGGCCCAGCTCGTCCTCGAGGTACCGCGCCACCCGCTCGAGCAGCCCCTCCGAGCCGGGCTCGGACCGGAGGCGGATCCGGGCCGCGAGCTTGCGCTCCAGCTCCCCGCCCGGCGACAGGACGCGGGAGCCGATCAGGTCCACGCGGAGCGAGGTCCCGCCCTCCCGGTTCGGGATGGCCAGCGTCCGCCGCCGGGAGCGGATCCGGGCGACGGGAAACAGGCGCCGCATCTCGAGCACCTCGCGCAGGGCCTCGCGGAGCTCGCCCGCGGGGAGCTCGTCGGCGAAGCCCGGGGGCTCGGCGCGATCGAGCCGGAAGAGGACGTGGCCGTCCCCGCGCCTCCACACGTGCGCCGCGCCCGCGGGATCGGTGCGGGTCTCGTAGGTGCCGCCGTGGCGCCAGATCCGCCAGTCGAAGGTGTCGTGCCAGTCGAGCTCCTCCTGCCCGACGGACTCCTCGACCGCCGCGAAGCGCTCGCGCAGGGCGGCCTCGACGATCCCGAGGGACCTTCCGGCGGCCAGGCGGAAGCTCGGCGCGCGGGGCAGCGTCACGGTCCTTCCCCCGAGCGGAGGCGCGCGAGCAGCCCCAGCGCATCCAGCCCCCGCTCGAGCTTGCTGAGCGTCGAGGCGGCCAGGCCCTGCTCCTCCTGCAGCTCCTCGCCCGCGCAAAGGAGCAGCTCCCGCCCGCCTCCCATGTCCTCCACCTCGACCTCGAAGAAGCGCGCGGCGACCCGTTCCTCCCCGGGCGCGCGGACCTCCACCGCGTCCAGGCACATCTCCGCCGCCGGGCTTCCCTCGCGCAGGAGGCGTCGCTTCGTCCTGCGGGTCGAGATGGAGAGCACCGGCGCGAGGAGCCGACCTTCGAGCAGGGGCGCGGTGAGCTCGCCGATCTCCCCCGCGGGGGTCCAGGGAAGCTCGGGAGCGCTGGCCAGCTCCAGCTCCACTTCCGAGCGATCGCGCAGGGCCGCGCGCCCCTCCGGACCGGGTACCTCCTTGAGGGTCGCCCGGATCCGCGAGCCGGCGGCGCGCAGCCGCAGGGACAGCCCCGAGCGCAGGAGCGCGAAGTCCGCGGAGTCCAGGTAGGTGTCCTCCTGGAGGCGGGCCCCCGCCCCCTCGAGAGGGCAGCCGGCCAGGGTGGAGCGGCCCGCCAGCGCCTCCAGCGCGGCGGCCGATCCGGCGAGCAGCTTGACCTCCAGCTCACGGCTCTGCATGGGAGGCGAGGGTAACCTCGCGCCGGATTCCTCGAAAGGCGCGAAGGGGCTCCGCGGGCCGGGGTAGGCGTTCCCGCGCCTTGACCCTCCCTTTAAGACCGCGCTGCTACAATGGGTGGTCGCCTGGCGAGGACGGGGTCCCGTCATCATGAAACGGCCCACGAAGACACCGAAGACGGCCGCGAGCCTGGCGGGCTCGCCCGAGGACTTCTTCAACCGCGAGATCTCATGGCTCGGCTTCGCCCGCCGCGTGCTGTCCCTGGCCGAGAGCGACGAGCTGCCGCTCTTCGAGCGGGTCCGCTTCGCGGGCATCGTGGGGATGCTCCACGACGAGTTCGCGATGAAGCGGATCAGCGGGCTCAAGCGCAGGGTCGCCCGCAAGTCGCGGAAGGTCTACGCCGAGGGATTCTCCGCCCAGGAGCTCTTCGACGCCTGCCGCGAGGAGATGTTGGATCAGGCGGAGGTCCTGTCCCGCACCATCCAGGAGGAGCTGCGGCCCGCGCTGGCGCAGGAGGGCCTCCCCATCCTGGACCACCCCGAACTCGACGCGGAGCAGAGGGCCCACCTGCGGGAGTACTTCCAGCACTCGGTGCAGTCCATCCTCACCCCCCTGGCGGTGGACAAGGAGCACCCCTTCCCCTTCATCAGCAACCTGGGACTCAACCTGGCGGTCATCCTCCCCAACGGCAACGGCGCGGGGCGACGCTTCGTGCGGATCAAGGTGCCGGGCAACCGGCCGCGCTGGGTGCCGCTGCCGCGGGGCGACGGCTTCGCCCCCCTCGAGCAGGTCATCGCCGCCAACCTCGACCTGATGTTCAGCGATCAGCCGCTCGAGGTGCACGCCTTCCGGGTGACGCGGGGAGCCTCGGGTGCCGTCGCCGAGGTGGCCGACCTGAGCATGGAGGAGGCCTCCCGCCAGCCGGGCAGCATCGTGCGCCTGGTCTCCAGCGAGCTGAAGGCGCGCAAGTTCGCCGGGGTGACCCGGCTGCAGGTCTCCGAGGGCATGCCCGGCGAGCTGCGCGGCTGGCTGGCCGCCCAGCTCGAGGTCGGAGCGGAGGACATCCACCCCACAGCCGGCCTCCTGGGGGCCGCCCGCCTGATGGAGCTCGATCCGCCCGAGCGGCCCGAGCTCTCCTTCCCCCCGCACAGCCCGGTCACGCACCCGCGGCTGCGCCGCCTGGACGCCCGGGATCCGGGGGCGATCTTCGAGGAGATCAGCCGCGGGGACATCCTCCTGCACCACCCCTACCAGAGCTTCGAGACCTCGGTGCTGCGCCTGCTGGAGTCCGCCGCGGTGGACCCGGCGGTGCTGGCCATCAAGCTCACCATCTACCGCACCAGCAAGGACTCGCCCACGGTTCAGGCCCTGGTGGAGGCCGCGCGACGCCACAAGCAGGTGGCGGTCTTGGTGGAGATCACGGCGCGCTTCGACGAGGCGCCCAACATCGCCTGGGGGCAGTACCTGGAGAACGAGGGGGTGCACGTCGCCTACGGCGTGGAGAGCCTCAAGACCCACGTCAAGCTGGCCCTGGTGGTGCGGGAGGAGCGGGGCCGGATCCGCCTGTACGCGCACGTGGGAACGGGCAACTACCACAGCGGAACGGCCCGCATCTACGGAGACCTGGGCGTGCTGACCGCCGATCCCGAGATCTGCGAGGAGGTGGCCGCCGCCTTCAACTCCCTCACCGGCTCCACGCCCCACCGGGACTACCGCCGGCTGCTGGTGGCCCCGGTGAACATGCGCCAGCGCTTCACCGAGCTCATCCGCCGGGAGGCCGAGCACGCCCGCGAGGGCCGACCCTGCGGCATCCTGGCCAAGATGAACCAGCTCCAGGACTCCGAGATCATCCGCGAGCTCTACGCGGCCAGCCGGGCGGGGGTGCCCATCGGTCTGAACGTGCGCGGTCTGTGCTGCCTGAGGCCGGGCGTGCCCGAGCTCTCGGAGAACATCCGGGTCTACAGCGTGGTGGGACGCTTCCTGGAGCACAGCCGCCTCTACCGCTTCGAGAACGGCGGCGATCCGGAGTACTACATCGGCTCCGCCGACTGGATGAGGCGCAACCTGAACGGCCGGGTGGAGACGATCCTGCCGGTCCCCGACGCGGGCGTTCAGCGCGACCTGGACGAGATCCTGGCGGTCTACGAGAGCGACAACTCGAGCGCCTGGGACTGCGGGCCGGACGGGAGCTATCGGCGCCGCAAGCCCGCGAAGGGCGAGGAGCGAAGGGCGGCGCAGGAGATCTTCATCGAGAGGGCCCGGAGCTGAGCGCCGCGCTCATGGACCTCTACCTCGTCCGCCACGCCATCGCCGAGCCGCGCCGACCCGGCCTGGCCGAGGAAGACCGCGCCCTCACCGAGGAGGGCCGGCGGCGCTTCGCCCGGGTCGTCGAGGGCCTTCGCGGCCTGGGGATCCGCTTCGACCGCCTGCTCACGAGCCCCATGCTGCGCGCGCTGCAGACCGCCGAGATGGCCGGAGAGCTCTGCGAGGGCGAGCCCGAGCTGGAGCCGGCCCTCGCCCGGCCGGCGGGCCCGGAGCTGCTGGCCGCGCTCGAGGGGGACGCCGTCGCCCTGGTGGGCCACGAGCCCTGGATGAGCGAGCTCCTGGCCTGGCTCACCCAGGGGAACGCCGGGCGCGGCGGGGGCGTGGTGATGAAGAAGGGCGGGGTGGCCTGGCTGCGGGGCGCGCCGAGCCCGGGCGGGATGGTGCTCGTCGCCCTGGTGCCCCCCAAGGTCTTCCGCGGGCTCCTCGGGGGCGGGCCGCGCTCCGCCTGACGGCCTGGGGGGGGCGGCTCTATGCTGGGGGGAGCATGAGCCCCCCCTCGACGCTCGCGCAGCTGGCGATCCTCGCCGCGGCCCTGACGGTCCTTTCCGCCTGCGGCGGAGGTGGGGGAGCCAGCTCGCTCGCGATCGTCAGCGCGCCCCCCGGCCAGGTCGCCGCGGGCGATGCCTACGCCTACCAGATCGAGGTGGAGAACGCGCAGGGAGCGGTGAGCTTCACCCTCGCGATCGGTCCCCCGGGCCTCCTGGTCTCGGCCGTCGGCCGGGTCGAGTGGTCCCCGGTCTACGCCAGCCTGGGCGTGCACGCGGTGTCGATCCTGGTGCGCGACTCCGCCCACCAGAGGACGCACGCGTGGACCCTGCGAGTGCACCAGGGGCTGGACCTGGGCGTGACCCTCTCGCCGCGCGGGCACACGTCGCACTCGACCAACCAGGACTTCATCGACCACTTCTCGGGGAACGCCCCCTGGGGTCGGATCATCGCCTTCCACTCCGTCTGGCGCGACTCCGTGGCCAGCGCCGGCACGATCCCGCAGCTCGCGCTGACCGGGGTGGTGGCGGCGCAGACCTTCGGCTTCACGCCGGCCATCGGCTTCGGCTGGTCCAGCGACGGTGTGCCCGACCTCACCAGCGAGTCGGATCCGCTGGAGAACTCCTGGTTCAACCAGGAGACCCGCGACGAGTTCCTGCTGATGGTGACCAGCTTCGCCGCGAGCTGGCGGCCGCCGTATCTCTTCCTGGGCAACGAGACCAACGTCTACTACGTCGACTACCTGCAGAAGTCGGCGCCCGAGTGGGATGCCTGGCTGGCGGTCTTCGAGGAGGCCTACGACGCGATCCACGCGGTGAGCCCGGACACGATGGTCTTCACCACCTTCCAGCTCGAGTGGATGATGGGTCAGGGGGCGGCGACCAGCGGCTGGCCCCACGCGGCGGACTGGACTCCGCTGGAGGACCACGCGGCGAGCGGCAAGATCGACGCGCTGGGCTTCACCACCTATCCCTACTTCGAGTACGCCGCCCCGTCCGCGATTCCCCCCGGCCACTACGACGGCATCGCCGCCCGCTGGAGCGGCCCGGTGGTCTTCACCGAGACCGGCTGGAAGGCGCAGGCCCACCCGCCCTGGCCCGGCTCGGAGGCGGACCAGGCCGACTTCGTGCCGCGTTTCTTCGAGCTCACGCGCGATCTGGACATCCTCTACGCGAGCTGGCTCCTCCTGCACGACTGGGACGGTCAGGCGGCGGTCATCGCCTTCAGCCACATCGGGCTGCGCGACAACCTGGCGGCGGTGGTCCGCCCCTCCGACGCCGCCTGGCGGGCCGAGGTGAGCTTGCGGCAGCGCTGAGCGGCGCGCCTCAGGGTGCCAGCGGGACGCGGGCGAGGTAGGTGCGCCCGGGATCGCCGGAGGTCCCGGTCAGGATCAGGGTCGAGAGGCGGCGTTCGGGGATGCCTCGCCAGACCACCTCGTCGTTGCATTCGATCTCGACCTCGCGGTCCATGTCGACCAGCTCCTTCGAGAGCAGGACCCACAGGCCGGAGGCGTCGCCGGGGACGTCCACGCGGATGGCGTTCCTGCCGCGGTCGAGCGCGGCCATCACCGTCCGGTGCTGGCGGGGTTTCTCCCACCACAGCCAGTAGAACTGCCGCTTCCACGGCAGGCTCGGCTCCCAGAGGATCCGGTCGGGGTGGGGATCGCGCTCGAAGGGGGCGATCCGTTTCAGGTGCGCGATGGCGCCGCCGGGCGCCAGGGCGTGGCCGTTGCCGTCGACCTCCCAGTACACCTGGTTCTCGAAGCCGCCCCAGCGACGCCGAGCGCGCTCGAGCTCGCCCACGGCGAAGCGGTTGGCGTCGGGCGGCACCCGGGGATCGTCGGCGCTCTGGAAGATCACCATGGGGACGTTGCGCAGGCAGGGGATGATGCCCGGCTGGATGCCCCGCACGTCGCCGCCGGAGCCGAAGATGGGCGTGGGAGCTCCGGCCGAGGGCGCCAGGGCCGCGACCCGGTCGGCGTGGTGGGCCCCCAGGCTCCAGGTGCCGTAGCCGCCCATCGAGTGTCCGCCCAGCCAGACGCAGTCGGCATCGATCTCCCAGGTGCGGCGGGCGGCGTCGATCAGATCGAGCACGAGCTCCTCGGTGCCCGAGTCGGTCCAGCCGTGCTCGGTCTTCTCGAGCACCTCGGGGAAGACGCCCACCCAGCCCAGCTCGGCCGCGGCCTCGGAGTAGGCCGCGTGCGCGCTGGAGGCCTCGCCCGAGCCCGCACCGCCACCGTGCATGCCGACGAAGAGCCCGGTGGGCTCCTCCGTCTGGCCGCCGATCAGGTAGAGCCCGCGCTCCTCTTCGGGCCAGAACCAGTGCCGGCCCGGCTCCGCCTCCAGCCGGCGGCCCTTCTCGTAGAGCTTGGGGAGGGTGCGCCCCCAGCGCCGCAGATCGGAGTCCTTCAAGGGCGGCACCCGATCGAGCTCGGCGAGCAGTCGCATCCGCCCCCGGAAGCCCTCCTCGCTGCGTTCGTCGAGGGCGAGGAAGGCCTTGACGATCCCCTCCTGCTCGCGGCGCGAGGGAGGCTTCGATTCCTGGGCGGGCGCGGCCGGCCCCAGGGCGAGGAGCGCCAGCGCCCATCCGAGCCCACCCTGCGATCCGGGGAGCAGCTTCATCGGCCGCCCATTCTGGGGCGTGGCGGCCCCGCGGCAAGCGGCGCCGGCCTCCGGGGCCCGCCGCGGGGCCGGCCGGCCGCCGAAAAGCCCCGCCCGCGACCGCAACCGCGCCCGATGCCGAGCGTCCCCCGGGCGGAAGGGGGGCGTTCCCCCGGGGGACCCCCTGCCACGAGCCCCTCCGCAGGCCCCCGCGAGCCCCCGCCGACTCTCCCGCGGTATCCGGCCCGAGCGGCCGCCCCTACCGGCGCAGCCCCCCCAGCTCCCGCATCGCCCGGGGTCGATCGGTGATGATGCCGTCCGCGCCCCACCCGAGGAGCTCGCCCGCGCGCTCCGGCTCGTTCACCGTCCATACCCAGACGGCGAGACCCCCCGCGTGGGCCCGCTCGATCAGCGCGGCGCTCAGGCCCTCGCTCGGAATCCCGATCACGTCGGCCCCGATGCGGCGCGCCACCTCGATCTGCTCCGGCGTGGCCTCCTCGCCCAGGTAGAGGGTGGGGATACGCGGGTCGGCCATCGAGACGTCGACCACCACGCCGGCGTGGAAGCTGGCCACCACGTGATCGCCCAGCTCGCCGCGGCTCGCCAGCAGCCGGGCCACCTCGTCCCCGAGCCCCCGCGCCTTGATCTCGATCATGACGCCGGCTCCCCCGTCGGCGGCCGCGTCGAGCACCTCCTCCAGGGAGGGGATGCGCTCGCCCGCGAAGCGGTCCCCGTACTTCTCGGCGTAGCCGGCCGAGCGCGCGCGGAGGGCCTCCCACGAGAGCTCGGCCACCTTCCCCCTTCCGTCGGTCGTGCGATCGATGGTCGCGTCGTGGATCACGACCAGCTCCCCATCCGCGGAGGCGTGCACGTCGATCTCGACGAGCTCGCAAGGCGCGTCCAGCTCCAGGGCGGAGCGCACCGCCGCGAGGGTATTCTCGGGGGCCTCCGACGAGTTGCCCCGATGCCCGATGAGCAACGCGCCGTCGCGGCCGAGGGTCGGCCCGGCGCAGCCGGAGAGCGGGATCAGGAGCAGGAAGGGCAGGAGGATCGGCAGCTTCATCCGGCCATCCTCCCCCTCGAGGGCCGGCGCGATCAAGGCGCCGGTCGATTCCTCGGGGGGAGGCTCACCACGGGGGTCCCTCAGGCGCAGACCGCCTCGTCCTGCGGCTCGCTCGTCGGCCGGGTGGAGAGCTCGTAGCCCCGCTCGCCGAAGTCGATCCGCGCCGTGCGGCCCGCGCCCAGCTCGCCGCGCAGGATGGCGTCGGCCAGCCGGTTCTGCACCCGCTTCTGGATGACGCGCTTGAGCGGGCGCGCGCCGAACTCGGGGTGGAAGCCCTCCTCGGCCAGCTGGGCCCGGGCGGCCTCGGTCAGCTCCAGGCCGATCTCCTGCTCGAGGAGGTGCTCGCGCAGCCGCCCGAGCTGGATCTCCACGATCGAGCGCAGCTCCCCGGGCTCCAGAGAGCCGAAGGTGATCACCTCGTCCAGGCGGTTGAGGAACTCGGGCCGGAAGTGCTCGCGGAGCTGGTCCTCCGAGCGCAGGTTGGAGGTCATCAGGACCAGGGTCTGGGTGAAGTCCACCGTGCGGCCGTGACCGTCGGTCAGCCGTCCGTCGTCCAGGATCTGGAGGAGGACGTTGAAGACGTCGGCGTGGGCCTTCTCGACCTCGTCCAGGAGGATCACCGAGTGGGGCTTGCGGCGCACGGCCTCGGTCAGGGCGCCGCCCTCGTCGTAGCCCACGTAGCCCGGGGGCGCGCCGATCAGGCGGCTGACGGCGTGCTTCTCCATGTACTCGCTCATGTCCACCCGCACCATGGCCTGCTCGGCGTCGAACAGGAACTCGGCCAGGGCCCGCGCCGTCTCGGTCTTGCCCACGCCGGTGGGACCCAGG
Source organism: uncultured Planctomycetaceae bacterium (assembly GCA_964615935.1). Lineage (GTDB taxonomy): Bacteria > Planctomycetota > UBA1135 > UBA1135 > CAZTTG01. The sequence goes on from CAZTTG010000038.1 coordinate 48,940, forward strand.
AGCAGGAAGGAGCCCAGGGGGCGCGAGGTCTCCTGCAGCCCGGCGCGGGCGCGCCGGACCGCCTCGGAGATCACCACCAGGGCGGGGTCCTGGCCCACCACCCGCCGGCGCAGGCGATCCTCCATGTGCAGCAGCTTCTCGCGATCGCCCTCGAGCAGGCGCGTCACCGGGATGCCGGTCCAGCGGCCGACCACCTCGGCGATGATCTCGGCGCCCACCTCCTCGGGGAGCAGCGCGCCGTCCCGCTGGATGTCGGCCAGGCGGGCGCGGTTGGCCTCGAGCTGCTTCTCGGCCCCCGGCAGCTCGCCGTAGCGGATCTGGGCCACGCGCTCGAGATCGCCCTCGCGTTCGATGCGCTCGGACTCGGCGCGCAGGCCCTCGATCAGGGTCTTGCCGGCGCGGATGGCGCGGATGAGGTCCTTCTCGGTCCGCCAGCGGACGCGCAGGGCGCCGCCCTCCTCCCCCAGCTCGGCGAGCTCTCGGGCGATCTCCTCCAGCCGCCGGGCCGAGTCCTGGTCCTTCTCCTTGCCCAGCGCCGTGCGCTCGATCTCGAGCTGGCGAACGCGGCGTTCGATGCGATCCAGCTCGGGCGGCAGCGAGTCGATCGAGATGCGCAGCTGCGCGGCGGCCTCGTCGATCAGGTCGATGGCCTTGTCGGGCATGAAGCGGTCGGTGATGTGGCGGTCGGCCAGGCGCGCCGCGGCCACCAGCGCCTCGTCCAGGATGCGCACGCCCGAGTGAAGCTCGTAGCGGTCCTTGAGTCCGCGCAGGATGGCCACGGTGTCCTCCACCGAGGGCTCCCCGATCTGCACCGGCTGGAAGCGCCGCTCCAGGGCCTTGTCCTTCTCCACGTGCTTGCGGTACTCGTCCAGGGTGGTCGCGCCGATGCAGTGCAGGTCGCCCCGCGCCAGGGCCGGCTTGAGCATGTTGGCGGCGTCCACCGCGCCCTCGGCGCCCCCCGCACCCACCACGGTGTGCAGTTCGTCGAGGAAGAGCACCACCTCGCCGGCGGCCGCGGAGATCTCCTCCAGCACCGCCTTGAGCCGCTCCTCGAACTCGCCGCGGAACTTGGCGCCCGCCAGCAGCGCGCCCATGTCGAGGGCCATCAGGCGCTTGCCCTCGAGCCCCTCGGGCACGTCCCCGGCCACGATGCGGTTGGCCAGGCCCTCGGCGATGGCGGTCTTGCCCACGCCCGGGTCGCCGAGCAGCACCGGGTTGTTCTTGCGGCGTCGCGAGAGGACCTGCATCACCCGCCGGATCTCGGCGTCGCGCCCGATGACCGGGTCGAGCTTGCCCGCCTCGGCCTCGGCGGTCAGGTTCCGCGCGTACCGCTCCAGCGCCTCGAAGGTCGCCTCGGGATCGGGGCCGGTGACCCGCCGCGAGCCGCGCACCTCCCCGATGGCGGCCTCCAGCCGGGCGGCGTCCAGCCCCCGCGACCCGAAGAGGCCCTGCACCTCGCTCCTGCCCCGGCTGGCCAGCGCCAGCAGGAGGTGCTCGGTCGAGACAAGCTCGTCGCCCAGGCGCCGGGCCGCCGCCTGCGCCTCGTTCAGGGTCTCGGCCATGGCCCGCGAGGCGTTCACCTGGGCGCCCTCCGTCCGCGGCAGCCGCTCGAGCAGGCCGGCCAGCTCCCCGGCCATGGCGCGGGTGTCGACCTCGAGGTTGCCGAGCACCGCCGACATCAGCCCCTCGGGCGCCTGGAGCAGGGCCGCCGCCAGGTGGATCGGCGTCAGCTCGGGATGGCCTGCCTGGGTGGCGAGCTGCTGCGCGTTCTGGATCGCCTCGGTGGACCGGTTGGTGTACTGCATCTGCATGGGCTTCTCCCGATTGCGAGTCGGGGGGTCATGGCGCAAAGCCCGTGCCACCACATGCATCCATAACTCTTTGTATTTCAGTGGGTTAGACGCGGATCCGAGCCGGCGTCGCTGCCTATGTGGCAGCTGGCGGTGCCAGAATGGCCGAGGGGCCGGGGGGGGCCTCGGGTGGACGTGTCCCCTGGCCGGACCGACCGGACCCACCCAGCCGCGATCAGCCACCTCGGCCAGTGGAGCCCGGTGAGAGGGAGGCGGCGAGATCGCCTACCCCATGATGATCCCCCGGGACTGGACCCCCTCGAGCTCCTCGTCATTCAGGGCGAGCTCACGCCTCCCGGGGGCGGCGCGATCCGCCTCACGAGCTCGTGCCCGGTCGTGGTCCGCTGAGGCGCTCCGGCAACCCCCTCAGCTCGCCGCGCCCGCTCCCACCAGCCCCAGCTCCTCCAGGGCCTCCACCAGGAGCCGTCGGTTGGCCTCCTCGAGAGGGATCAGGGGGCCGCGTACGGTGGCGGGGGCCAGACCCATGATCTCCAGACCGGCCTTGACCGGCACGGGGTTGGTGTCGAGGCCGAGGGCGCGCAGCAGGGGGTCGAGGCGCTGCTCGAGCTCGGCCGCGCGGGTGGGATCGCTGTCCGGGGCCGCGGCCTGGCAGAGCTCGGCCACCTCATCGGGCACCAGGTTCGAGACGACCCCGATGACGCCGACGGCGCCGAGCTGCATGAAGTCGGCGATCTGACGGTCCTCGCCGCACAGGAGGCCCAGCTCGCACCGATCCAGGAGCTCGCGGGCTCGCTCGAGCGATCCGCTGGCCTCCTTGATGGCGACGATGTTGCCGTGGCGGCGGGCCAGCTCGGCGACGATCTCGGGGGGGAGATCGCAGCCGGTGCGGCGGGGGACGTTGTAGAGGATGACCGGCAGATCGCAGGCCTTGGCCACGGCGCCGAAGTGGTGGAGCAGCCCGCGCGGGCTCGGCCGGTTGTAGGGCGGGACCACCACCAGGGCCCCGTCCGCCTCGCAGGCGCCGGCGAAGCGGGCCAGCTCGACCGAGGTGCGCGTGCGCGAGGTGCCCACCCCGGCCACCACCGGGATGCGGCCGGCCGAGTGCTCCACGGCGAAGCGGATCAGCTCGCGCCGCTCCTCGTCGGTCAGGGTCGCCGACTCCCCGGTCGAGCCCGCCACCACGATCCCCGCGCTGCGTCGCGCCACGTGGAAATCGATCAGGGCCGCCAGGGCATCGGGGTCGGGCCCGGACGCGCTGAAGGGCGTCGGCAGGGCCACCAGGCTTCCTCGGAAGGGGCACGGTTCCATGGGCCTCTCCTCTCTCTGCGGAACCTCCGGGGCGCGAGCGGATCGGGCCGGCCTCCCGCTCGCCGCTCGTTTCGGATTCTGGAGGACCGATCGCGGATTCCAAGCGGATTCCGAGCCGGCTGCAGAATCACCGCGCGCCGGCCCGGTGCGGTAGGCTGGTGACCCGTGCAGATCATCGCTGGAGAGCACCGCGGCCGCCGCCTGGCGTCGCCGCCCGGACGCATCGCCCGCCCCATGCTGGGCCGGGTGCGCGAGGCGCTGTTCTCCATCCTGGGCGAGCGCGTCCCCGGCGCCCGCGTCCTGGACCTCTTCGCCGGAAGCGGGAGCCTGGCCCTCGAGGCCCTCAGCCGCGGCGCCGCCCGCGCGCGCATGGTCGAGCGCGATCCCCGGGTCCTGCAGTGCCTGCGCCGCAACGCGGCCGAGCTCGGCGTGGAGGAGGCGGTCGAGATCCGGCGCGCGGACGCCCTCTCGCCCGGGAGCTGGGCGGATCCATCGGGTCCCTGGGATCTGGTCTTCCTCGACCCGCCCTACCGGCTCCTGGAGGAAGCCCGGACGCGTCGCCTCGTGCTCGAGCGCCTGGACAGCCTGGTCGAGGAGGCCCTCGCCGATGGGGGACTGGCGGTCCTCCACGCCCCGCGCGGGACCCCGGAAGAGGGCCAGTTCGGCCCGTCGCTCCGGATCGAGCGGCGAGAGTACGGGACGACCGCGCTGTGGTTCACCTCCTCCGGCAGCGGGCAGAAACGGATCAGCGAAGGCTGAGTCGGGGACTGCCCCTCGGCCTCAGGGGATTTCTCCACAATATTCCCCGACTGAGGGACACCTGAGCTGACGTCTTGGGTACGATGCGGTGCCTTAAGTGGCGAATTCCCTCCGGCGCTCCCCGCCGGCGGGACCATTTGCCAGTAGGGTCATCTCCGCCGGTCGCCCGGTGGCCCTCGCCGGCTGCCGAGCTCCCAATGGATGGTCCGGAGCGGCGGAGGTCGGTGTGGAATGGCGCCCGGCGCCACTCGTGCCCGTTTCCGAGCGACGAGCACAGAGAAGAAGGACAGGCGGTGATCCGGTAATCGGTCACCGCCTGCTTCTTGATCGGCCCCGAGCGGCGAGGGCCGCCTGACCGGTCAATGCGGCCCTCCAGGCCGGCCATGGGAAGTCCCTGCCCCGCGTGAGAGGCCCCTGACGGGGCGCGCCTCAAGGATTCCCGGCGGCGGGTCGATGCCTCCCCGGGCGGAAGGATCTTCCGCCCGCGACCGGCCCACCGGCCGATCCGGAGGCGAATCCCATGCTGCGAATGGCCCCCCACAAGGCCCTCGTCTACGCCCTGACCCTGGCCTGCGTCGGCGCGGCCCTGGGGGGCGGCTCGACCCCTCCCGGCGGCGTGCGGGCGCAGGATGGGGAGCCGATCCCGGCCGAGGCGGGGCTCGAGACCGCCCTCGCGCTGGGGGAGCTCTACGCGGAGCCGTCCGCCTCGCTCGGATCCCGGGTCCGCACCGCGATCCAGGTCCACTCGGAGCTGGAGAGCTGGAACCCCTACCTGACGCGCTTCGGGGAGGGTGACTTCCGCGCCTGGCGGGTCTGGACGGACGAGCAGCTGCCCTGGCGAATCGAGGACTGCGACAACCCCCTGGGGGTCGTCTACGCCCGCCGCGGCGGGCCGGTCGAGGAGCTCCTCGACGGCGCCGGCATCTACCAGCGGTTCGCCATCGAGGTTCAGGTGGCCCAGGTCTTCCTCGGGATCCCCTGGATCGAGGTCCTCGAGGCGCGGCCCCTCGAGGCGCAGATCACCCGCGGAGCGGTGGTCCACGCCAGCCGCGCCCTGGGCCTGATGGAGCGGGGCGAGCTCCGCCTGGCCGCCGCCGACCTGACCCGCGCCCTCGCGGGGGAGCTGCCGGAGCACGCCCGGGCGGAGCTGGAGCGCCTCAAGGCCTCCTGCGAGCGGGAGCCGCGCGAGGGGCCCGACCGGCCCTGAGGGCTACCGCCGCCCCCCCCCTCGAACCCCGGCTTCCGGGCTCAGTGGCAGAAGGTCGCCGTGAGGCCGTCGGAGAGGTTGTAGCCCGCGCCGACGTCGCGGTACCAGGCCTGGAAGTGCCAGGTGGTGCCCGGCAGCAGACGGCCGGCGGCGGAGCCCGAGGTGAAGTCCAGCTCGTGGCTCAGCAGGTTGCCCGACGCCAGCTCGACCGGCAGGCGGAAGAGGGGCTGGCCGCCGCCAACACAGCGGAAGCCGTCGCCGAAGGGCTGAGCGGCCTGCTGGGTCGAGCCGTAGAAGAAGATGCCCGGCGTGTTCGGCACCGGGGCGGCGCTCAGCTCGAAGGCGTTGGCGAAGACGGACACCTTGCCGTTGGAGGCGATGAGGGCGCCGCTGCCGACCGAGTTCGGGGCCGCGACGCAGAAGGTGGCCGTGCCGCCGGTGCAGGCGGGGATGGTCGCCGTCCACCAGATGAAGGTGAAGGGGAAGGCGACGCCCCATCCGAGGATCGTGGTGCCGTCGGCCGAGACGTCCAGGCTGTTGGCGAGCTGGTACTGATCCAGGCCCGTCACCCCCAGCGCCGTCAGGTAGTCGGAGACGAACATCACGCCCGTCGCCTCGGTCCAGATGGTCGCGAAGGTGGTCGTGTTCCAGAGGTCCCAGTTCCCCCCCACGGCGACGCTCCCGTCCTCGGAGACGGCCGCCGCCCAGTTGTAGTTCATCAGCGGATCCACCCCGGGGACCTGGCCGAAGTTGGTGAACTGGGCGTTCCTCCACACGTAGCCCGAGTCTCCCTCCTTGCCGCAGATCACGCTGCCGTCGGAGTTGATGCCCATGATCTCCCCGTATCCCTCGGGGTTGGCGGGGCGCGCGAGGAAGAGGGTCTCGCTCAGGCTCGCGTCCCACAGGGCCGCGCGCCGGGTGCCGTTGCTGTGCTCGTCGAAGCCGCCGATCCACTGGCCGTCGCCGGAGATCGCGCTCGCCCGCGAGCTGTTCGGCCCCATCTGCGGGAGCTCGACCATGTTGTTCGCAGCGTCCCAGCGGAAGCCGCGGGCCTTGTAGGTGCTGAGCCAGCCCAGACCGACGACGACCATCCCGTCGCCGGAGATGTCGTAGGCCGAGCCGTGGGAGCCCCCCGGAGGAGTCTGGCCCGGCAGGCCGCCGAGGTCCTGCCATCCCGAGCCGGACACCCACAGGGCCGGGCCGTCGTAGCCCGTGGTCCCGGCGCGGTTGCCGCAGGCGGCGCCGGCGAGGTCGGAGACGGCGACCGCGGTCTCTCCGCCGATGGGGACAAAGCCGCCGACCTCCGTCCAGAGCCAGGCGCCCGCGCCGTCGTAGCCCACGACGGTCTGGCCGTCGGGCGTGAGATCGCCCGCGCTGCCGGGGCCGCGGTCGTCGAAGGTGGCCTGGGCGGTCGCGGCCGCGGCGAGCAGCCCCAGGGCGGCGAGGCGGGCGAGGGAGTGGCGGGTCAGGGGGGACATGGTGGATCTCCTGATGGCTCGGTGGGGGGGGGGGGGGGGGGGGGCCCCCACCCCCCCCCCCGCGATGGGCGCGGAGGGGATGGGGGGGGGT
>CAZTTG010000039.1:0-55311 GCA_964615935.1 uncultured Planctomycetaceae bacterium
GAGTTACTCCGGTCGAATCGGGCTCGAACCTGACAGGCATTACGTGGTGAGCACATCCCAACGGCGCCCTTGATGCCGGGCGCAGTCCTAGAAGGAAAATCGCAATTGAACTTCATCAATCACGCACACCTCCCTTCTTTGAGGCACAGTCATTGTCCATCTCTCTGGGCGCTCTTGCTGTTGGCGATCAGCCTCTGCAGTTGCGCGCCGCCGGTGAGCCCGGAGGACGTGACGCTCACGTTCCAGTCCAAAGAAGCGGCGACCGTCCAGGTCAACGGCAAGTCGCTGGGCCAGGCGCCGCTGAGCCTCTCCCTGACCGAAGTTGCGAAGTACTTCATTCCCGAGTGGGAAGACGCCTGCTCCTCGGGCGAGCGGATGTTGGCGGAAGAGAAACTGTTTCGCGCGAAAGCGAGCGGTTCGGTTCACTTTGGCTCAGGTTTGTCGACAAGCTCATCCCACGAATTTCATCACGTGGACATGACCGACAAGAAGGTGGGGACAACCATCATCCTGCTCCGGTACAAGTTCCGAGGTGATGACTCGGAGCTGGCAATAGCCGGCGGCTTCGAGATTGCACTGATTGCCGAGGACGGCACCAGACTCAACCCGACCGGCGTGGGCAGCCACAACGAGCACGCACTTTGGGATTTCAGCCGGTAGTCGACCAGCCGACAGAAGAAGAGACGCAACGGATAGGGGTTCCAAGCTACTTCTCTCCTGCTTCCAACACCTGCCTACGCCTGTCATACGGCCTGGCGATCTGGCTCGACTCGTGCTCGGTCGCAAGACGGAGCGTTACCGGCTTGCGCTCGACATCGCACGCCTGATCCTCCTTGACCATTCGCCGCGGCTGCGGGCGGGGGACGTCGAGCTTCTAGCGTTGCTGTTCGATATGAACGCCCTCTGGGAAGCGTACGTGGCGGCCATTCTGCGTCGCGCTGCCGAGTCGACTGTCGAGGTGCGAACACAGGAGAGCCGGATCTTCTGGCGCGCCCCAGGCAGGCGGCGGCGCACCCTACGGCCCGACATCGTCCTGTACGAGCGTGGTGTGAATGCACCGTTCGGTGTCATCGACACGAAATGGAAAGTGCCACGCAACGGCCAGCCGAGCGACGGAGACCTGAAACAAATGTTCGCCTACAACGAGCTCTTGGGGACAGCGCAAGCGGTGCTGCTCTACCCGACCGAGGGCCTCACCCAAACCGTTGTGCGAGGTACGTTCGCCGCTGGTGGGCACTGTTGCGAGACCTCCTATGTTTCCGCGATCGAGCCCAAGGCTCAGGACCGTTGCGGCGAGCTCATCGCAAGGTTGCGCGGTCGTGCAGACGGTCCAGAGATCGTGATCGGGTCTCGGATGCCCACAGATGGGACCAACGGCGCGTGATGCAAGCGTGCGCCCGTCTCCAGGTCGCGACCGTCGGGGCTCGACGTGGGGTCTGAGGCTCCTCCGAGATGCGTCGGCGGTGTCCGGCGCGAAAGAGAAACCGCCGCGCCCCTCTCGGCGTAGTACTCGCCGGTCGCGAGGGACTTGGTTCTCGGCATCGTGCCAAGTACGAGGACGTGGAGCTTGCGACCGACGAAGGGGTCGAATCCAAGAAGGCGCTTCATGCTGCTCCGCAGGCTCTATTTCCAGAACTCCCACCACCGGGACCTGCGCTCTGCCCGGTCCTTTCCGGCCCGACTCCGGGAGGCAAAATCCCGAACAGCCTGGTTCATGTCCGATTCGAGGATTGCCACGTGCTCGGATGGCCGTGCGTGAACGTCTCCGATCACACGACTCCTATCAGCCGGCGGACCACTCCTCGACCAGATACTCGATCACCTGCTGCTGATGTCGATTGACCCAGCCGGATACGGTCAGGAGCAGGGCGCGAAGGGGGTGGAGATCGGCTCTCATAGGGCTATTGTAGGGGCCTCCAAGAGCTGAGCTGGACAGGAGTTAGGGCGCGGCTGAGTATTCGGACCCCACGGACAAGCTGCTCTCCTCCGGCGCCGGCTCCGCCGGCGGCCGGGAGGCTTCGGTGGCCACCCGGGCCGCCTCTCCTCCGGTCTTGGCGCTTCTTGGCGCCTTGGCGGTTTCTTCGAGGAGGCAGGGGAAGTCCGCGCGTCACGCCCCCAGGAAAGCACCCAGCGCCCGAATCATGTGGCCGGTGTCCAGGGCGCCGGCCAGCTCGCGCGCCGAGTGCATCCCCAGCATGGGATTGCCCACGTCCAGGGTCCTCAGCCCCAGCCTGGCGGCGGTGATCGGACCGATGGTCGAGCCGCAGGGCAGGTCCGAGCGGTTCACGTACTTCTGCACCGGCGCGCCGGCCTCGCGGCAGGCCTTCACGAACATCGACTCGGTGGTCGAGTCGGTCGCGTAGCGCATGTTGGCGTTGATCTTGATCACCGGGCCGCCGTTCATCTCGATGGGGTGATCGGGCTCGTGGCGGTCGGCGTAGTTGGGGTGGGTCGCGTGGGCCATGTCGGCCGAGACGCAGGCCGAGGCGGCCAGGCACCGGGCGAGCTCCTCGCGCCCCCCCCCGCGGGCGATCACCGTGCGCTCGAAGAGGTCGGCCAGGAGCGGGCTGCCGGCTCCGCGGTTGGAGCCGCTGCCCACCTCCTCGTGGTCGAAGAGGCAGATGGCCGGGATGGCCTCGCGCTCGCCCGGCCGCTCGAGTCGGTCGAGCAGCGCCCGCAGGGCGGCGAAGCAGGAGGCCAGGTTGTCGAGCCGCGGCGCGCTGATGAGGTCCCCGTCCCGCCCCACGAGCTGCGAGGGGGCGGTGTCGTGGCAGATCGCGTCCCAGGCGAGCAGGCCCTCGGGCTCGACGCCCAGCTCCTCCGCCAGGAAGCGCGCGAAGCCGCCCTCCTCGACCGGCCCCACGGCCCAGACCGGCGACATGTGCCGCTGCTTGTCGAGCTGCAGCCCCCCGGTGATGATCTCGCGGTCGAGGTGGATGGCAAGCTGGGGCACGCGCAGGATGGGACGGTCGACCTTGAAGAGGACCTGCCCCCGGCCGCTCACCGCGGCCCGGCCCGAGAGCCCCAGGTCGCGGTCCAGCCAGGAGTTGAGCAGGGGCGAGCCGTAGACCTCGACCCCCAGCTGACGCCAGCCGGCCCGGCCCGTGTCGGGCCGGGGCTTGACCCGCAGGGTGGGGCTGTCGGTGTGGGCGGCCAGGACCCGGAGCCCCTTCTGGGGAGGCTCGCCCTCCTCCAGGGCCCAGGCGCTCAGGCTGCCGTCCCGGACCACGTACCAGCGGCCCGGGCCTCGGGACCAGGCCTCCTCTTCCCGCAGGCGCCGGAAACCGGCCCCCTCGAGGCGGCGGGCCGCCTCGAAGCAGGCGTGGAAGGGGGAGGGTGAGGAGTCTATGAACTCCAGGAGGTCGCGGGATTCGCCCACGGGGTCTACGGTGGTCATGATGGGAATGGTACCGGCTGGCGGCACCCCTTCCCAAGGGGCGCCGGGGACGGTCCTGGGGCCCCCTGGGGAACACGGGACGTTCCGCGCCCGTCGGGGTGGAGCCGGGGCCGTCCAGCTTCCGATAATGGCGGCGAGCCCAGGAATGCCCATGCACAGCACTCACGAGAATCCCACCGACGAGCGTTCGACGCCGCCCGAGTCCCAGGCTGAGACACGGGCCGCGAGCGAGCTCGAGGGGGCCCTGCCGCATCGGACGGATGCCGAGGCCGAGGCGAAGCCTCCCGCCGGACCAGCGGACGGCGAGCCCGACGCGCCCGCGGAGAGGGGCACGGTCCGCGAGCAGGCGCTCGAGATGCTGAGCAGCAAGGGTCGTCGGCTCAACCTGGTCGAGGGCCGCGAGCTGCACCGCTCGATCGAGGAGGCGGTCTCCCGCGCCCTGCAGGTCCACCTGGCCGGCGAGCTGCACCCCGAGCGCCTGGCCGCGATCCCGCCCACGGCGCGCAAGGAGCTGGTCGCCCTCCTGCGCCAGCGCGCGCGCTCGGTGCGCGGGCTCTCCGAGAAGGCCTTCCTGGCCAAGGTCTCGGCCTCGCGCGACCAGGTGCTCTCCGAGCGCGAGCGGGCGCGGGCCGAGCTGGAGCAGCTCCTGGTCGAGCTGTCGGGCAAGAACCGGGCGCTGCAGGCGCGGGAGTCGGTGCTGGCCCAGGAGTCGGCCGCGGCCGGCGCCTGGCACGACAAGGTCATGTCCGAGCGCATCCGCGAGGCCTTCGCCGCCCTCCCCGACCTGGGGCCGCAGGCCCAGGAGCTGCAGGACAAGATCATCGCCATCGCCCTCGCCGGCATGCAGGGCGAGCGCCAGAACGTCATCGACCAGAAGGTCTCCGAGCACCGCACCGAGATCGAGCAGTACCGCCGGCGCCTGGCCAAGCTGACCTCGACCCTCGAGCTCACCGAGGAGCAGATGGCCAAGCTCGCCGCGGCCAAGGGCATCGAGGGGGGCATCGCCTCGATCTACGACAGCGTCCAGGGCATCGATTCCGGCGATCTCAACCGCCAGAAGAAGATCGAGCTCATGGAGGCCATCTTCGAGGCCAACCTCGAGATGCGGGACGAGCTGGCCGAGGCCCGGCTCACCCCCGAGTAGGGGCGGCGGCCGGCGGCCCGCGCCCGCGCCCCGGTGGGAGCCCCCGCGGTTGACTTCCCCGGGGCTCGCCCCTTGAATAGGGCCCCCTCCAGCCCAGGAGAGGCGATCCCGCGCCCCGAGAACCCCGGAGACCCCCCAATGACCTACGTCGTCTGTGAGCCCTGCATCAAGTGCAAGTGCACCGACTGCGTCGACGTGTGCCCGGTCGACTGCTTCCACGAGGGTGAGAACTTCCTCGTCATCGATCCCGACGAGTGCATCGACTGCGGAGCCTGCGTGCCGGAGTGCCCGGTCGATGCGATCTTCGAGGAGGACGAGATCCCCGAGAAGTGGACCGACTACACCGAGCTCAACGTCAAGCTGACCGCCCTGTGGCCGGTCATCACCGAGAAGAAGGACCGCCTCCCCGAGTGGGAGGAGTACCGGGACGTCGAGGGCAAGCTCGAGCTGCTCTCGGAGAAACCCTTCGAGGAATAGGGCCACCAGCGGTGAGCCCCACGCTCCTCCGCCCCCTGCTCCTGGGCTGGCTCCTCCTCCTCTGCGCGACCCCCCTGGCCGGGGCCCAGGGCGAGGTGGCCTTCGACCCCGACCGGGACCTGGTCGGCTACTCCGAGAGCCGGATGTCGGACTGGGCCGACCTCTTCCGCTTCGAGCCCTTCGACGGGCGCTCGGGGGAGCCGCTGGGGCCCGAGGAGCTGGCCGAGCTCCGGCGTCAGTGGCAGGCGGAGCAGGCCCGCGTGGCGGCCGAGGTCGCGCGGCTCGAGGCCGATCCCGCGGCTCGCCGGCTCCTGAAGATCGAGCGCGGCCTGCGCCGCCACCCCTACTTCTCCAAGGTCGAGCTGATCCCGGTCCGGACCCACCCGCCGCTGATCCTCCTGGTCCAGAGGCCCCAGAAGGCCGAGCGCGACCACGTCGAGCGGGTGGCCGCCTCCTACGCCCCCTGGCTGCGGGAGATGATGATCATCTTCCAGCACGAGTACGCCCGGCCCCTGGAGCTCGCGCCCCGCGAGGAGCCCCTGCTGATGCCCTGGGCCGTGCTGGCCAGCGAGGGCGACTGGAGCAACTTCCTCGAGAACACCGGCGATCTCGAGATGGACTGGCAGTCGGCCCACTACGACACCGCCCGACACCTGGGGGTCACCTTCGAGCAGCGCTTCGCCAAGAAGATCCCGCCCGCGAAGAAGCGCCGGGGGGAGCTGGCGGTCTTCGCGCGCGCCCTGCTGGAAGCCCACCGGACCGCGGCCAGCTCCCTGCCAGTGCCCCTGTGGATCCGCACCGGTCTGGCCGAGTACCTGACCTCCTACGAGCCCACCTCCGACCCCCGCGGGATCGCCGAGCGCGTGGTGGACGCCGACGCCCTGGGCGCGATGGGCTTCGCCCTGGCCCGGGCGGAGCTGCGGGAGACCTGTCTCCTTCCCCTGGAGGAGCTGCTCGCGGCCAGGGACTTCGCCGCGGTCTTCGAGCTGGCGGCGGCTCGCGCCCGCTCGGGCCAGCACCCCGTGCCCAAGGGCGATCCGATCTGGGGGCTCTGGTACGCCCAGACCTGCCTCTGGATGCGCTACCTCCACGACGAGGCGGACGGGATGCACCGCGAGGCCATCGGCCGCTGCATCGAGCGCTCCCTGAAGGGACAGCCGGCCCCGGCGGCCTTCTCCAGCGCATTCGAGGGGGTCGATCGACCGGCTCTGGAGCGGGACTTCTGGGCCTGGGTCGCGGAGCAGGTGCGGTCGAGCGCGCCGAACCTCTTCCTCGTCGACGGCTGGGTCCCGGCGACCATCGAACAGCCCGCGGCGCCCGTCCGACCGGAGCCCGGGCCGGACGCGGCCGAGGCGCCGGTCGCCGCCGCCCTGGGGCTCGCCCTCTCGCCCGACGAGGTCGAGGCGCGCTTCGCCCTCGGTCTGGAGCTCGCCCGCCGGGGCCGGCTGGCTCGCGCCGCCGTCCTCCTGGACGAGCTCGGCGCCTCGCCGGCGGCCGGCGCCCTGGCCGAGCGGCTGGGGCGGGAGCGCGCGCGCGTGGGGCGCTTCCTCGAGCTGCGCCGCGAGTTCCTGGAGCACCTGCGGGAGGCGGAGCGCAGCCTGGACCTCACCTGGGAGGGCGCCCGCCTGCGGGCCCGCGTGGAGTCCGTGGAGGAGGATGCGGTCCTGCTCGGCGAGAACCGGCGCGGCGTCGCGAGCCTCCCCCTGGACGAGATCGATCCGCTGGAGCTCTCCGAGCGGATGGGCGACCGCCGCATCGACTTCGACGCGGGCTGGATGGCCCTGTGGCCCTGCGCCCTGGTCGGCGACGACCGCGCCCGGCGGCTGGCGCGGGAGGAGGATCCCGAGGCCGAGGCGCTCCTCGCGGACATGCGCGACGACTACCCCGAGCGCCTGCGCGTGGGCGCGGCGGCCTTCGAGCTGGAGGCGCTGGAGTCGAGCGGCCTCCCCGCCGGAGCGGCGCAGGCCCGCGCCACCTGGGATCGCGTGCGCCAGCTCGCGAGGTCGGGCTCGGAGCTCGATCTGGTCCAGGGCCGCCTGCCGGCGCTGCGCCAGCTCGCGCGGCACGCCCTGGCTCCCCTCGGCGAGGAGCTGGAGCTCTCCGAGCTCCTGCACGGCGAGCTCGAGCGGCTGGCCGGCGGCCGCCTGCGCCTGACCTACGACTTCGACGACGCCGACCAGGCCCTGGACTTCGTGCCCGAGCCCTATGCCGAGGATCGCCGCAAGCCCCTCCCCCCCATCGCGGTCCTGGAGGACTCGCCCTTCTCGGTCATCGGCGGCCGGCTGGTCGCCGGAGGCGCCGCCTGCTCCAGGCACGTGCTCGGCTTCGAGACCCCCCTGGTGGTCCGCTATCAGCTCACGGTCCTGAAGGACGGGGTCGAGGAGCACCGCCACTTCCTGTTCCTGATGGCCGCCTGCGACGACGGGCGCGAGGCCTTCTCGGGGATGTGGAACTTCGGGGCCCTGGAGACCTGGGACGAGCTCGCGCCGCGGACCCGCAACGAGGGCCAGCCGACCGCCTACTTCTTCGACACGTCCTACGACATGGAGCTGCGCTGCGACGGCCGCACCCTGCAGGCCTGGCGGGACGGCGAGCTGGCCGACGAGATGCCCGCCGGCAGCGGCAAGGCCGGCGGCCTCTTTCTGTGGATGCACGGGGATCGGCGGATGGCGGTCGACCGGGTCGAGATCGAGGCGCGGCCGCAGGAGTCCGCCCTGCTCCGCCTGCGGGAGACCTGGATCGAGGGGCGGATGAGCGAGGCCGGGCTGCTGTAGAGCCGCTCCTCCCCCACCCTCACTCCGGCAGGATCCGCACCTTCCCCCAGCGCTCCTCCTTGCGCAGCTCGCGCACGGAGAACAGCCAGATGACGAGCTTCTTCCCCCCCAGGGGGTCCTCGCGGCGGGCCAGGGCCTTGCGGGTCATCAGGGGGGCGCCGTCCACGATGCAGATGGCGTCGAGGGGATGGCGCGAGAGGCGCCAGAGGTGGCGGACGAAGTCGGCCGACCAGGCGTCGAAGATGGTCGAGTGGCTGTCCCCCAGGAGCAGGATGGGGCTCTCCCGATCCCGCGGACGATCGCGGTCGACGTCGACCGGGCGCACGCAGACCATGGGGATCTCCTCGCGATCGCTGACCTGCCCGGCCAGCGTCCAGTGAGGCCGGATGCGGGCGGTGCGCGCGTGCAGCGTGAAGTGGATGCCCTCCCGCACGTCGCGCGGCTCGAACCACTCGTACTCCGCCAGCCTCTCGGCCACCCGCTCCGCGGTGAGGGCGCAGCCCAGCGGTGACCAGTGGGGATCGTGGCGCAGGTGCACGCGCCCGGCCTCCTCGCCGCCCAGCCCGCGCTGGCGCTCGAGCAGGGTCGGGAGGGGGTCGAGCACCTCGACGCCCCGCCGCGCGAGCTCGAGGTTGAGCTGCGTGCTGCCCTGGGCCATGCCCCGGAAGCCCTCCCGGGACTCGAGATCGAGGAGGAGGTGGGCCTCGAGCTGGGCGCGCGCGGGGATGGGCACCAGCAGGAGATCGACGCCCGCCCGGGCGAGCTGGTCGCGCAGGTCCAGGATGGCGTGGATGGGGTGCTCGGGCCGCTCGAAGTCGACGCCCGGGGCCGGCCGGCCCGCTCCCGCGGGGTGGTCGAGCCACAGGGCCGTCTCCACGTCGCGCATCGAGATCTGCCCGTCGGCCGTGGGGATCCAGTCGACCGGCCCGCGGCCCTCGGCCAGCTCGGCCAGGCGCGCGGCCCAGGCGTCCTGCCCGCCGAAGCGACGCAGGGCCTCGAGCTGCTCCTCGAGCGTCTCGCGGTCGCGCTCGAGCCGCGCCCCGCGGTCCCGATGGCCGGCGGTCGCGGGGCACGGGCCCTCCTGGACCGCGGCCGCGGGCCAGGCCAGCAGGATGGGCAGGAGGACGCGGAGTCGGATCGGCTTCATCGGGCTGGTGCGGCCCCGACGCTACCATGTCCATCCACGGATGAGTCCGATGAATCCCGCGCCAGCCCCGACCGCCCCGCCCGAGCTGCCCTTCACCGGGCCCTGGCTCCTGGCCCCCATGGACGGCGTGACCGACGCGTGCTTCCGCGACCTGGTCCTGGCCCGCAACGACCCGCGCCTCCTGGGGGGCGCCTTCACCTCCTTCGTGCGGGTGGTCGACCTCGCCCTGCGGCCGGCGAAGCTGCGGGCGGAGCTGGGCGAGCGGCGCTTCGAGGCCCCGGTCGGGCTGCAGCTCATGGGCTCGGACCTCGAGGCCATGGCGCGGACCGCGGGGGGCGCCCAGCGCGCCGGCGCCCCGCTCCTGGACCTGAACTTCGGCTGCCCGGCCAAGGGCGCGCTGAGGGGCTGCGCGGGGGCCGCGCTGCTCAGGGATCCGGCCGCCATGGAGCGCCTGGTGGCCGCCTGCGTTCGGGCCGCGCCCTCGATCCCGGTGACCGCCAAGATCCGCGCCGGCTGGGAGGACGCCGACTCGATCGAGGCGCTCGCGAGGGCGGTCGAGGCCGGCGGCGCGCGGCTCCTCACGGTGCACTGCCGCACGCGGCGCGAGGGCTACCAGGAGGAGGTCGACTGGACCCGCATCGCCCGCGCGGTCCAGGCGGTGGGGATCCCGGTCTGCGGCAACGGCGGCATCCGCCGCCACGCCGACCTGGAGCGCATGCGCGGCGAGACCGGCTGCCGCTACGCCATGGTGGGACGCGCCGCCCTGGCCGATCCGTGGATCTTCAGCGGGCGGGCCGCGTCGCGCGCGGAGGCCGCGGAGTTCCTCCTCGAGTACGGCGGGGTCCTGCGCGATCGCGCGGGCGTCTCCGCCGAGGGAGCGGCCAGGCGCACCAAGCTGCTGCTGTCCCGCTGGGAGGCGGGCGGACTGGTCTCCGAGAGAGACCGGCTCGACTGGCTGCGCCTGCGCGACCCCCAGGAGCTCGTCGCGCGCCTGGAGTCGGCCGCGCGGAGCGGGCCGCTGGTCAGCGGCTCCTGAGCGCGCGCTCCCCTCGCGGCCTCAGTGCGGCACCGGCCTCGTGCGGAAGGGAATGAAGGGGGTGGGACCGATCTCGGGGAAGTCGTGCGAGGTGGTGCGGGGATCGCGGTCGAAGCCCCACACCCGGCGGTGCTCCACGCCGCCGCCGTTGTCGACGTGAAAGGCCATGGCGTTGCCCTCGGCCCAGCCCGGCAGGGCGCGGATCTCGGCGACCAGCGGGCCCAGGTCGGGCGTGGGGTGCCACTCGGTCCAGATCCAGGTGGTGCTGAAGCTCCACGGCACCAGGGCGTTCGTCTCCGGGCGGTAGCGCGGCAGGTCGGAGAGGGAGTAGGTCGGCGGATCGGCCAGGGCCTCGCCGCGCAGGAGGAGGGACATGGGATTGGTGTAGGTCCCGTCCGTGGCCAGCAGCAGGTTGGCTGACCACGGGACCGCGTCCACGGGCAGGCGGACGTCGGGAAAGCGGAAGCCCCCCACCAGGTCGCCGTTGATCCAGCCCAGGTGCACCTCGTTGCAGTTGACGCAGTCGTCGGCGTCGTCTGAGCCGGCGGCGTGCTCGCGCTCCAGCGCCATCCGCGCATCCCTCCAGAGGAACTCCATTTCGAGCTTGGTCGAGCGGTGCTTGCGAAAGCGGCGGAACTCGTAGGGCGTGCCCGCGATCTCGTCGTAGCCCTCGCGCTCGAAGGCCCACATCGAGCGATAGTGGTCCGAGCCCTTCAGGCCGCGCACGATGACCGCCAGGGCCTGCCCGCTGGCCCAGTCGGGCCGCGAGAGCACCTCTACCACCGCCGCCGAGAGGTCGGGGCTCTGGGCCCAGCCATCCTGGACCCAGGGCGCGGTCACCGCCCAGCTCGCGGTCTGGCTGCCGGTGACGCGCGTGGCCGGCAGGGTCCCGGCCTCGAAGGGCGCCGCGTCGCCGGTGGCCTCGAGGGCCACCTCCAGGTCCAGAACGGTGGTCTGGGGGCCGTCGGTGGGAATGACGAGGTGCGCGGCGAGCACCGTCGCGTCGGAGGGCAGGTACACGTCCCGGAAGTGGAGGCCGACCACGTAGCTCGGATCCTGCGGGCCGTTCCCATCCCGCCCCAGGCGCAGCGCGTCGAGGCCGTTGCCGCGGTGGCCGGACGTGGGATCCGTGGCGTCGGTGGCGTCCGCCGCCCGCTCGTTGAGCGCCCGCCGCAGGAGGTAGGGCCCCGAGGCGCCCAGGGCGAACTCGATCTCCAGCCGCGCCAAGCGGTGCGGCGGCAGGAGCTCGTACTGGTCGAGGCCGCGGATGCTGCTCTCGATCAGGGCCGGATCGGTGGTGCCCCACCAGTTCCCGGTCAGGTCGACCTCGGTGGCCTGCTCGTTCCAGACGTTGAAGGGCACGCTCGAGAGCCCCAGCAGGTTGCAGCGGCGCACCTCCAGGGGCCCGTCGATCGAGGCCTCACGCGCGGCGCCGAGGTACAGGTTGCCGCCGGCGTTGTCGGCGATCTCGTTGAGCTCCGCGCGCAGCTCGTGGGTGTCGACGACCCGCAGGCCGATGCCGGCGTTCTGCTCGACGGTGTTGTACCAGAGCTCCTGCCGGCGCGAGTCCTGGTCCAGGCCCCAGAAGGTGCCCCGGCGCAGCTCGATCCCGATTCCGTTGCCGCGGACCAGGTTGTACTGGTAGCGCACGTCCTGGGTGCTCTCGTTGGAGATGCCCGCCCAGGAGTTGTACTGGATGGAGTTGCGCGCGATCAGGGCGTTGGTGGAGTAGCCCAGCCAGAAGCCGTAGCGCCCGGCGTGGTCGCAGCGGTTCCCGCGGAAGACGCAGCCGTCGGCGAAGGTGGACTCGATGCCGATGTGCTTGGCCCAGCTGCAGTCGTTCTCCAGGTAGACGTTGTCGTCGGTCCCCCACTGGGTGGTCCCCTCCCGGGCCGCCGAGAACACCCCGTCTCCGCTGTTCTGCAGCGAGTTGTAGGCCACCAGGTTGCGGTTCGAGTCCTTGATCAGGAGCAGCGCCGCCGTGTCGCAGCCGTCCTGCTGCACCTGGTGGCAGTAGGTGGACACCTTGTTGTAGTTGTTGTCGGCGGTGTTGCCCAGGATGCTGCAGTCGCTGGAGCGGTGCACGTGGATACCCCAGCCCTCGTTGTCCGAGCAGTCGTTGCCGCTGACCTCGACCCCCGACGCGCGAAAGAGCCCGATGCCGTTCTGCTGGTCGCGGCAGACGTTGCCGGCCACCAGCGAGCTCGAGACCTCCACCAGGGCGACTCCGTTCCCGATCTGGTCGGCCGCGAGCTGGCCGGTCCAGTCGGGCCACACCGCCAGGAAGTCGCCGGCCGTGTGGGTGACCGGACGCTTGCGGTTGCCGGAGAGCGCGCAGCCCTCGACCAGGCAGCCGCTGCCCTGGCGGAGCAGGATCGCCGCGCGGAAGCCGGAGATCTCCGCCCCCCGGATCTCGACCCCGTCGAAGCCGTCCGAGACGATGCCGTAGCCGTCCATCTGGCTGCCGTTCAGGATCACCCCCTGCATGTCGATGCGGACGCCGGAGGCCTTGACCCGGATCACGCCGTCCCCCTCGGGATCGTCGAAGGCGTAGGTACCGGGGCAGATCACCACGTCGCCGGTGACGTCCATGTTGTTGGTGAGGGTCACGCAGGCCTGGGCGGCGGCGGGCGCGGCGGCGGCGAGCGCGGCCAGGAGCGCGAGGGCGCTCGGGAGGGGGTGGGGGGATCGTCTCGACATGGCTTCCTCCTGGAATCCGGGACCTCATCCAGTCTAAGTAGGCGCCGGGAGGACCGGGGTCACCGCCTCGAGACCCGGCAATACGGCGATCGGACGCGCCCGGGCGGGCCGGCCGGGCCCCCGCCCCCACACGCGCAGTAACCCCGCCCCTCCTGGAGCCTACAATGGCCCAGCGCCTCCACCGCGCGCCGGCGGGGGACGGAGAGGGATCGGCTCGAGGCCAACGGCGGCCGGCGCGGCGCGTAGCCCCGGGCGTGAGGTCGATCGGGGTCCGCGCTAAGCTCGGGCCCCGAACGCAGAAGGAAACCCCGCCCATGACCCGATCCTCGAGCCTGCTCCCCGTCCTCTCCCCCCTGGCCGTCCGCCTGGCGGGCCTGTGGATGCTGGCGGGCGCCCTGTCCAAGCTGTTCCTGGGCAACCCGATGGAGCTGCCGGAGCCGATCCGGGACGTGCTCTTCGGGCCCGAGCTCAACTTCCGCCTGGCCATCGCGGTCGAGCTCGCCCTGGGCACCCTGACCCTGCTCCTGCCGCGCATCGCCTGGCCCTTCCTCACGGCCGTGATCGCGGTCTTCCTCGGTCTGCTGGTCAAGCTGTGGATCGACGGGGCCGAGGACTGCGGCTGCTTCGGGTCGAGGTGGCCCATCCCGCCCTGGGGCATGATCGCCATCGACGGAACGCTGCTGGTAGCGATGCTCTCCCTTCGGCCCTGGTCGGCGATCGCGGCGGCGGCGGGCACGAGGAGCCGCCTCATCACCTGGGTCTTCGTCGCCGCGATCGGCGCTGCCGCTCCGTTCCTGCTGATCGAGAAGGGGCCCGAGCAGCGCCCCTACGCCCCCACCGACGGCGGTCCTCCCCTCGAGGCCTGGAGCCTGCCGTCCAGGAGCGAGTGGCCGCCCTACCGGCTCTTCCAGACCAACGAGTGGAAGGGCAAGACCCTCTTCGAGACCGACCTCTACACCTGGTACGACCTCACACTCCTGCCTACCGAGAACGTCGACTACATCTTCTGGCGCGAGACCTGCCCGCACTGCGCCGAGCACTTCCAGTGGATGGCCATGAACCCCTCGCCGGCGCTGGTGGTCATGGTAGAGCTGGACCCGACGCCCGGGGAGGAGGCCACCGTCGACGAGGAGCTCGTGGCCCAGATCTGCCCCGCCCCGGACTGGCGCATCCGCCTGCCCCAGGAGATCCAGTGGCCCTGCACGACCCCTCAGCTCCTGGAGGTGCGGGAGAGCGTCATCCAGAAGGTGTGGGACGCGGAGATGCTTGAGGGGCGCAAGTGAGGGGCGCCAGGGCCCCCCTGGCCGCTCGGGGGGCCCGAAACCCGCCCGACTCCCCCACGGCCGCGCTCCCCGTAATATGCTTCGGGTGAGCGAGCCGTCCGTCCGGAGGGGCGGCTCCCTCGTCTGGATCGCACCCATGATCGACACCTCTCGCCTGGTCCGCTCCCTCGGCGCCGCAGCCCTGGTCCTGCTCCCGTTCGCGACCTCTGCCGCCGGCGGCGACCTGATCCCCCAGGGCGGCGAGTTTCCGGTCCACGAGTGGACCAACTACAACCAGTACTGGGGCCGAGCCTCGACCGACCGCGAGGGCAGCGTCTACGCGGTCTGCTTCAACAACGGGCAGGACGTGATGGCGCGGCTCCTGGACGGAGACGGCCAGCCCCTCACCTCCAGCGTCCTGGTCCACCCCAACATGACCTTCCACATCCAGGACGAGTGCGAGGTCTCGCTCGAGGAGGGCGGCAACTGGCTGGTGGCCTTCTCCGATCGCGCCGGCTACGACGGCGAGCAGATGGGGATCTTCGGCCGGGTGTACGACCCCCAGGGCTCCCCCATCGGGGCGGAGATCCAGATCAACCAGATCTGGCAGGCCTCGCAGTGGCGCCCGCTGATCGAGCCCCGAGTGGGCGGCGGCTGGGTGGTCTGCTGGTCGGGGGACTGGGACGGCGACGCCATCATGCGCCTCCTGGCGCCGGATGGCTCCTTCGACACGAACGACATCGCGATCGCCACCCACGACGGCGGAGCCCAGACCGACACCACCGTGGCGGTCGGGGCCAGCGGCGACATCTTCGCGGTCTACGTCGACTACTCCGGCTGGGGCGGGGTGGCCACCGGCCTCAACCTCTGGGGCCGGCTCTTCGACTCCGACGGCAACCCGCTGCAGCCGCTCGAGTTCTTCCTGACGCCGAACATCGGCGACGGGGACCAGCGCGAGCCGCGGCTGGCCTCGGACGGCCTGGGCAACTACATCCTGGTGTGGCAGGACCCGGTGCACGACGGGGACGGCTGGGGCGTCTTCGCGCGCCGCTTCGGGCCGGACACCACCCCCCTGGGCCCCGAGTTCCAGGTCAACCTGACCACCAAGGGCGACCAGACCAACCCCCGGGCGGCGGCCGACCAGAACGGCTACTTCACGATCGTGTGGGACGACTACTCCCAGCACAGCAAGGAGGTGGTCGCCCGCCGGTTCGACGCCCAGGAGCAGCCCCTCACGGGGGAGATCCGGATCAACCAGGCCGCCGTCGGCGACCAGTGGCGACCCAGCCTGGCGATTCCCGAGACCGGCCACGAGGCCTTCTTCATCTACGAGGGGCCGGGCGACAGCACCGACGTCTACGGGCGCTTCTTCGACCTGGACGTGGGCCCCTGGACCTACTGCGCCGCCAAGCTCAACTCGGCCGGCTGCCTGCCGGCCCTCGGCTGGGCGGGAGAGCCCACCCTGGCCGGCCCCGACGACTTCCACGTGCTCGCCGGCGACGTGCTCAACCAGCGCAACGGCCTCCTGTTCCACGGCCTCGCGCCCTGGTCCCTCCCGTGGAAGGGCGGCACCCTGTGCGTCCAGCCCCCGGTGATCCGCAGCCAGGTCCAGAGATCGGGCGGCAATCCGCCCCCCAGCGACTGCTCGGGGACCTTCTCCTTCCACTTCTCGCAGGCCTGGATGGTCCAGAAGGGCCTGCAGGCGGGAGAGCGGGTTTATGCCCAGTACTGGTACCGGGACCCCGACCACCTCGACGGTACCGGCGTGGGCCTGACCGATGCCCTGAGCTTCACCCTGATGCCCTGAGGGAGGGGGGACTCCCCCCCCATTGAAACTGCCTCCAGCGCGCCCTAGCCTCCGATGCCATGAAGGGGAGCGAGGACTACCGGGAGTTCTACGAATACGAGGCGGGCGTGTACGCCGTCAACGAGGCCGAGGACAGCTCCCTCCGCCACCGGCGCACGCTGGTGCGGCGCCTGCTCCCCCACCGCGGCATCGCCCGCGCCTGCGACGTGGGCTGCGCCGACGGGGCGCTCTCGGAGGACCTCCTGCGCTGCACCGGATGCCGGCTCCACGGGGTCGACCTCTCCCTCCAGCGCGCGAGGACGGCCTCCCGGCGGTTGCCGGAGGCGGCCTTCGTCCAGGGCAGCGCCTACGAGCTGCCGTGGGCCGATGGCGCCTTCGATCTGGCGGTGTGCACCGACGTGCTCGAGCACCTGGACGACCCCCGCCGCGCCATGCGGGAGCTGGTGCGCGTCAGCTCCCGGCACGTGCTGGTGACCGTCCCCTACTCGATCCGCGTCGAGAAGACCCTGTGCCCCCACTGCCGGCGCACCTTCTTCCTCTACGGCCACCAGCACTCCTTCGGCAAGGACGGCATCCGCGAGCTGGCGGCGCAGGCCGGCGCCCGCGTGGTCGCCTTTCGTCGATTGATCCCGATGTTCGAGTGCCGGCGGTACCGCTGGTTCCCGCCGCTCAAGTGGCTCCTGTGGAGTCACTTCAAGGACACCGGAACCCTGGGTGCCCTGATCGAGAAGGCCCCCCTTCCGGCCACCACGCCGCTGCGGGTGCACCAGCTGGACCGGGTGCCCTCTCTGACCCCTCAGGTCCCCCAGCCGGCGCCCGAGACGGTGTGAGGCAGCGCCGCCGGGGTCGGCCCCCCGGGCGGCCCTCTCCCGGGGCGCCCCCCCCGAGACCCGCGCCTACTTCAGGGCCACGATGTAGGCGATCCAGGACGGGCAGTTCTCCCCCTTGGGGTCCTTCTCGAAGATGCCGTTGCCCTCGTCGCTGTCCTCCTCGTCCCCCTCGAAGTAGCAGTCGACCTGCTCGAAGCCGGCCTCGTAGAGGAGATCCACCAGCTCGGGCATGCTCCACACCCGCCAGCTGTAGGTGAAGGCCTCGCGCATCTTCGAACCGTCACGGAACTCGAAGTGGATGGCGCAGGACTGCTCTCCGGTGACGGGGAAGTACTCCCCCTGATCCCATACGTAGGTGAAGCCGCCCTCGATCTTCTTCTCCTCCTCCATCTCCTCGGTGGACTCGGGGCCGCCGTGGAGGTCGAGCACGAAGATGCCCTTGTCGGCCAGGTCCCGGCGCGCGATCCGGAAGTACTCCAGGAGCTCGGCGCGGGTCTTGAAGATGCAGTAGGAGAAGTTCTGGGCGCAACGTACGTCGGGCGGCTGATCGCCGGGTGCGCGCACGTCCTCGAGATGTAGGCTCACCCGGCCGGAGGTCTGGGAACCCAGGGGGGTCAGGTTGTTCTCGATACCCCAGGTGACCGGCTCGGGATCGTTGTCGAAGCCCTCGGCAGTGTTGCGCTTGCTCAGGCGGACCCAGTAGGAGCACAAGAGGGCGGTGCCGCAGAAGTCCTCCCTGAGGTGGCGGGCCTTGCGGCGGCGCACCTTCTTGTAGGTGTCTGCCAGGAACTCGGCGTCCACGTCGGCGGACTGGACCGCGAGCTGGTAGAGCTCGTACTTGTCGGCCGTCGCCGCCGTGTACTTCGAGCCGCGCCCCTTCCGGCTGCCCTTTCGATGCTTGCCCTTCTTCCCCTTGGATGACTTGCTTTCGCTGACCTGGGCTCGAGTGTTGGGCATGGGTAGTTCTCCTGATCGTGGAATGCAGAGGGCGGATCCTATCCGGATCTCGACCTGATCCCAATGGGTTCTCCGGTCCGGAAGACCGGGAGGCTTGCCATCGCGGCTCCGATGGCGCGGCCGCGCGGTTGGTGGCTCGGGGGGTGGCCTTCGGTCGCGTTCGAGCGCTCAGGCGACCAGCTCGCGCAGGGTGTTGAGGACCCGCTCGTTGGTCTTGGGATCGAGCACCGCGAGCCGCACGGCTCCGCGGATGTGGCGCGGGACGCTCATCGGGCTGTGGTCGAAACGCCGGTTGATCCGGCGCGACAGCTCGCTCGGCTGCTTGACCTCCAGCAGGATCCAGTCGCCGATCGAAGGCATGGGGCGCACCCCCGGGATCGTCGACAGGCGCGAGTAGTAGCGGTCCTTTTCATCGTCCACGGCTGATCCTCCTCAGAGCGGACCGCCCGGGGCGGCCTGGCCGACGGGTCCCTGCGCTCGTCCCCGGGGGGGGCGCCGAAGGCGAGCCGGGCGGGTCCGATCGGCCGCTGCTTGTCAGATCCCGTTTCGGGCCGCCTCCTGCGACCGGCAGGCTGCCGGGGCCCGGAGCGCCGGGAGTAGCCTCGGCCAGGTGCGGGGCGGGCGAAGGCCCTCTCCGACCCCGATCGAAGCCAGCCATACAGTATGTTGTATTACTGGGATCCACAAGCCCAAGACACGGTATAGGCCGGGGCCCATCGGGGGGATTCCCACCCGCGGGAAGGCCCTCCTGCCCGGGCTTCCGAGCGCCTGGAACCCGCGCGGGCGCTCCCCCCCGCCCCTCCCCGGCGTCCGCCGAGCGCCCCGGGCATCGTCACCCGCTGGAGCTGGTCCGGAGGAGCCTGAGGGGACGGCCGGGGGTCAGGGCCGGGCGTAGCCGTGGCTGTAGGCGCCGATCGCGGGTCGCGCCCCCTCGGGACTCGATCGTCGGGCCGCGGCCTCGGCCGTCCGGGCGGCCTCGGCGGAGTCGATCCCGGCCACCTCGCGTAGGAAGGCCGGCGCGTCCACCGGGGGCAGGCAGAACTCGCGCAGGCCGGCGCCGAGGAGCAGCGGCAGGTTCCGCGTCCGCGCCGCGGTGACCCCGAAGACCGACAGGGGGGTCGAGGTCTGGCTGCAGACCGAGGCGATCTTGCGCAGCGCGCGCAGGACGATGGGGTGGATGGACTCGAAGGTGTCCGCCAGGTCGTGGTTGCCGCGGTCGCTGGCCAGGAGGTACTGCACCAGCGAGTCGAGGCTGATGATCAGGAAGTCCGCCTCGCCGGCCAGGTCGCGCACCCCCAGGGCCGAGGCCGGGGTCTCGATCACCGCCCCCAGGAGGGGCTTCTCGCCCGCGGCCCCGCCCGCCTTCCGTTGCTCGATCCGCTCCTCGTGCAGGATGTCGCGGACCCGCCGCAGCTCGCCGCAGTCGTTGACGAAGGGCAGGGCCAGGCGGGGCTGGCGGGTCTCGGCCGCCCGGAGGATCGCCTGGAGCTGCAGGCGCAGGATCGACTCGCGGGCGAGCAGAGCGCGCACTCCCCCGAGCCCCAGCTCGGGGTTGGGCTCGCGGTCCTCGTGCAGGTAGCCGATGCCCAGGTGGGAGTGGGCGTCGAGAAGGCGGAAGGTGACCGGCCGGGTTCCGGCCTCCTCGAAGACCGCGCGGTAGTGGGCCTGCAGGGCTTCGCGGGTGGGAGGCTCGCGGTCCATGATGAACATCAGCTCGGTGCGGTACAGGCCGATCGAGGCGCACCCCAGGGCCACGGCCTGTTCGACCTCCGGCAGGCTTCCGCAGGCGGCCGCGATCCCCACCGCGACGCCGTCGCGCGTGGCGCAGGG
The DNA here is from genome assembly GCA_964615935.1 of uncultured Planctomycetaceae bacterium. Taxonomy (GTDB): domain Bacteria; phylum Planctomycetota; class UBA1135; order UBA1135; genus CAZTTG01. The sequence continues at coordinate 19,362 of CAZTTG010000039.1, forward strand.
CTCCCCCACCGAGCCGGGCTCGTCCGGTCGGGCCATCCGGTCGAGCTCGCTCCGGCTCTGGTGGAACTGGGCTCGGATCTCCTCGCCGGGCTCGACCCGCACCAGGCCGTCGGTGGCGTCGATCATGACGAACTGGCCCTCGTGCACCCGCTCGAGGAGGTCCTCGACCCCGATCAGGGTGGGGATGCGCATCGATCGCGCCAGGATCGCGGCGTGGCTGGTCAGGCCGCCCTCCTCGGTCAGGATGCCGAGCACGTGCTCGCCCTCGAGGTTGAACATGTCGACGATCGAGAGCTCCCGGGCCACCAGCACGTAGTCCCGCGGCGAGGACGGGTCCTGGTCGGGCGCGCCGGACTCCTTCTCCAGGTAGCGCAGCACACGGATGCCCACGTCGCGCAGGTCGATCGCCCGCTCGCGCAGGGTCTCGTTGGGCACCAGCCGGAAGATGCGGTCGAAGTCGGTGATCACCTTGGCGATGGAGCCCTCGAGCGTGAGCTGCTCGTTGATGATCAGGTTCTCGACGTCCGAGATGAAGACCGAGTCCTTCAGGTAGGCCACGTGCACGTCGAGGATGCGGGTGTCGTCCAGGGAGACGCGCCCCGACAGGTTGGTCTTCAGCTCCGAGAGCTGCGCGCGGGCGGCCACCAGAGCCCGGTGGAAGCGATTGAGCTCGCGCTCGATCCCCTCGCGCGGCACGCGCTGCCCGGTCACCAGGCTCAGGTCGTCCTCCTTGAGGTGCACCGTGCCCAGGGCCAGCCCGGGCGCGACGGTGGTGCCGCGCAGGATCTGGCCGCCCTCGGCCGGGTCGGAGCCGGTGGCCTGCGGATGGACCTCCTCGGGCTCGCCTCCCGCGGCCGCGGCCGCCCTCCCGGTGGACGCTTCCTCGCTCATGGGATTATGGTAAGGAGGTGGGAATCCCCGCGTCCACCTCGGCTCGCCTCCCGGCCCCGCTCCCCTCGAGAGGATCCGTCATGCCGCTCTCCGCCGCCCCCAGAGCCCTCTCCCGCCTGGCCCGGATGGCCGCCCTCTTGATCCTCGCGCTCGCGGCCCCGGCCCTCTCCGGCGGCCCGCCCTGCGAGCGCCCGCAGGAGGGCGCCGGGGAGGCCGCCCAGGCCGGCTCGCAGGTGGAGCGGGAGCTCTTCGAGGTGGTCCGGGTCGTCGACGGAGACACCCTCCACATCCGCCGCGAGGGCCGGGTCGAGAAGCTGCGCCTGCTCTCGGTCGACACCGAGGAGAAGATCACCGGTCGGGCGGCGACCTCCACCACCAAGCCCGAGACGGTCTACGGACAGGAGATCGCGCTGTGGGCCAGGGAGTTCTTCGATGGCCTGGCCGCGGAGGGTCGACCGGCCGAGGTGGGACTGGCCTTTCCTGACGGCGAGGAGCGCTACGACGTCTACGGGCGCCTCCTGTGCCACGTGATCCTGCCCGACGGGCGCGACTTCAACCTCTTGCTGGTCGAGACCGGCCGCAGCCCCTACTTCAACAAGTACGGCAACAGCCGCATCTGCCACCAGGCCTTCGTCGCCGGCCAGCGCGCGGCGCGCGAGGCGAAGCTGGGGGTGTGGAATCCGGACACCAACCGACCCAGGACCCCGGGGGCACCCGCGGCCCGGCGGCCCTACGACCGGCTCCTGCCCTGGTGGCAGGCCCGGTCCGAGGCGGTGGATGCCTTCCGGCGCGCGCGCGAGGCGGACCCCCTCCGGGTGGCCGACGCCGAGCTCCCCGCCCAGCTCGGGGCCGCCTCTCGCGCGGTGGAGGAGGGGGGCGGTCCGGCGCGCGTCTTCGGCTCGATCCAGCGGCTCTTCGAGGAGACCGACGGCAGCCTGACGGTCCTCTTCCGCACGAGCGACAAGAGCCGCGCCTTCCGCGCCCGAATCCCGGCGGACGCCCGGGAGGCCTTCGCCGACCTCGATCTCGAGGCCACGCGGGAGGAGTTCCACCAGAACTACCTCTGGGTCCGCGGCGAGCTGCGCTGGTCCGGCCGCGGCTTCGAGATGACGTGCACCGATCCGGAGGTCTTCGAGCCCGCCGGACCGGAGCCGGCCCTGCCCGAGCCGGCCGAGGCGGAGCAGGGCTGAGGCCGGGCCCCGAGCCTCGGTCACAGCTCGGAGTAGTCCCTCTCGCGGTCGCGCCGGCGGGCCAGCTCGCTGGCGTAGCGCCGCCCGAGCCGGTCGGCGTGCTGGCGGGCCCACTCGGTGAGGCGTGTGGTCCCGGCCGGGGGGGAGTCGGTGTGCAGGAGGTCGCTCATCAGGCCCTCGATCTCCGGCCGGGTGATCACCACGTCGCCCTCGAGCTTTCCCATGATCCAGCCCAGCCAGTGGCCCAGCCGGGGGGGAATGGACAGCATCGGCCGGGACTTGCCGATGATCCGCCCGATCTCGCCCACCAGCTCGCGGAAGGTGAAGGTCTCCGGTCCGATGGCGTCGATGGTGCGGTTCTCGCCCTCCTGCCCCTGCTCCACCGCCAGCCGGGCCAGGTCGTCGACGAAGATGGGCTGCAGGCGGTAGCGCCCGTCGCCGAAGATCCCGAAGAGCGGGAAGCGGCGCAGGATCCAGGCGATGTTGTTGACCAGGATGTCCTCCGCGCCGAAGAGGACCGTCGGCCGCAGGATGGCCCAGGAAGGGCCGCGGGTCTTCAGGGCCTGCTCGAGCTCGGCCTTGCCGGCGAAGTAAGTCAGGTGGGAGCCCGCGTCGGGGTTCGTGATGCTCACGTGCACGATGCGCTCCACCCCGGCCTCGGCAGCGGCCTCGAACAGTCGCAGGGTGTTCCGGACGGCCGCGGCGTGACTGAAGTCTCCGTGCTCGAAGCGCACCCAGTAGGTGTTGTAGAGGACCCGCGCGCCCCGCAGGGACTCCACCAGGCGCGGGGGGTCGTCGAAGTCGAAGGGACGCGCCTCCACCCGCCCCTCGAAGGGGTTGGCCCGCCGGGGCGACCCGGTCAGGGTTCGCACCCGGCGGCCGGAGTCCAGCAGCCGGCGCGCGATGTAGCGGCCGGAATAGCCGAAGGCGCCGGTGACGACGTGGAGCTCGTCGGTGGAGTGGGGTGTCGTCATTCCGTCTCGCCCTTCGAAGGCTACATTCCAGAGGGGGGAATCCGGGCGGGCAAGCGAAAACCGGATCGCGGTGCGCGGTGCTGCGGGGGGGCCTCGGGAGGCCCGGCCGGAGACGAGCCCGGATCACGACGACCCGAACATCTCCTCCAGCCCGTACCGCGCCACCAGCCCCTGCTGCAGCTCGGCGTACTCCCGCTCCCCCTCCACGCACCACAGGGGCCGCAGGAAGAGCTCGAAGATCTCCCGATCCCCGCGCCGCCGCCGCGACTGCACCTGCGCGCGCCGCTCGCTCCAGTGGTCCCAGCTTCCCAGGAAGTCGTTCAGGGCCAGGAGGTCCGCCACCGCCATGCTCGGCAGGGGATGGCGCTGCGCGCCCCTCATGCGCTCCAGCCAGCGGCGCCAGCCCCCGACCCGCCTCCCCCGCGCGCCCTCGATGCGAAACGGGCTATCGTCCTCGATACGCGCCATGATCCACGAGCGGCGGATCCCCAGGGCCAGCAGGGCGGGGAGCACGCGCTCCAGGCTCTCCTGGTCGTAGCACTTGAAGCAGGAGCAGGCCGCGTTGCGCACCTGCAGGAGGCGGATCGCCTCCGGGGGGAAGGTGCTCGAGGTCGAGGAGCGATGATGGACGCAGATCGCCCCAGGGACGTAGTGCACCTCGTGGCCCGTGAGCCACAGGCGCCACCCCAGGTCGAGGTCGTCGTAGTAGGCGAAGAACTCCGAGTCGAAGCCGCCCACCTCGTCGAAGGCGGTCCGCTCCACCGCCATCGCGCCGCCGCAGGCGAAGAAGCACCGGCGAGCCAGCTCCACCTCGGCCCGGGAATCGCCGCCGAAGCCGTGCCCGATGGCGAAGCCCTGAAAGCTCCCCCCTCCACCGGCGTAGTCGATGCCCCCGTCGGGGAGCAGCATCCGCGATCCGGTCGACTGGCACTCCCCGCGGGCGATGGGGCTGACCAGCTCCCGCAACCAGGCCGGCTCCACTCGAACGTCGTTGTTCAGGAAGACCAGCACCCGGGAGGGATCGACGGCCCCCGCCCCCTGGTTGCAGGCCGGCGCGAAGCCCCGGTTCTCCTGATTGGCGAGCACCCGCACCTGCGGCCAGCGGCGGGCCAGCCAGGGGAGGCTGCCGTCCCGCGAGCCGTTGTCCACCACCAGGACCTCCAGGCGATCGCGCGGATAGGCGCTGCGCTCGAGGGCGGGCAGGCAGCCCTCGAGGTGCGCTCGCCCGTCGCAGCTCGCGATGATGATCGACACCGGCGGAAGATCGGCCTCGGCCAGGGGAGGGCCGGGTCGTACGGCGAGGGCCGAGAGCTGGTCGGTCGACATCAGGAGAGGAGGAGTCGGCGCGGGCGCCCGATGACCTGGCGGCCGCGGTCCGCGAGCCGCCGCAGAGCCGCGCGAGGAGGAGAGAGGGGTGGATCGATGGCGGTGACGATCACGCGCTGGAGGCGCAGGTGGCAGGCACCCCGGCGGGCAGCGCTGACGAGGCGGAGCCGCCGGGGCGGCCGACGACCGGCGAAGACCAGCCGGTGGGCGCGCAGCTCCGAGCGCTCTCCGGCGAAGGAGTCGGGTATGCGGCCCACGAGGCGGCCGTCCAGCCAGACCTGGCCGGCGAGCCGTAGGCGCAGCTCACCGCCGGCGGCGGCGACGAAGACCTCGATACGCAGCGAGGCCGGGCTCGAGGGCGGCAGATCGAACTCGAGGAAGCCGGGCCCCGGGCCCAGGAGGACCAGGTCGATCCCCTGCTCGATGCGATCGCCCCCGCTCCGGCTGGCCTCGCGCGCGGTCCGATCCAGCAGGACGGTGCCCGGCTCGACGACGGAGGGCGGGGCGCCCGGATCGAACCACTCCACGCGATCGAGTCGGAGGGCGGCCGGCGCGCCGTCGGGACCGGGCGCGTTCTCGACCCGCAGGCTCGACGCGTCCTCCGAGAGCCGCAATCGATGCACGAGGACGCGCGGGCGATCGATCGCCCCCCCGGTGAAGGCCGCGATCCGCCCGCACTCCCGATCGTCGACGAGGAGGCGGCCGCAGGAGACCTGCTCCCCCTCGCCCGGGAGCGCCAGCAGGTGCAGGCGCAGGTCCAGCTCGCCGCGGGGGAGCCGGGAGAGGTCGAAGGAGGCCGAGGCCCCCGAGCCGGCCTCGAGGAGCAGGGCCCGCTCTCCCTCCCGGCGCACCCTCCCCTCGGTGGCGACCGCCCCGGCGGCCGGCTGGAGGAGGAGCCGCGGGGAGCGGAGCCGGACCGACCGGGCCGCCAGCGCCCGCAGGCGAGACTCCCACTGGCCCACCTCGACCTCGTCGGGAGGCCCGTCCCCGGCCGGGGCGTAGACCAGGCGATCGGGGTTCTGACCCTCGCGGCCGAGCCAGGCCCGCGAGGCCTCGCGATCGGCGCTCCAGGCGAGGTCGGCGAGGCCGAGGGCGCGCCGGGTGGAGGCGTCCGCGTCCGCCCGCGGCGCGCGGACCGAGAAGGGAGCCCACCGCCAGGTATCGAGGTGGAGGAGCAGCTCGCGGAAGGCCTCCAGGTCGACGAGGTGGACCACCTGGGGCCGGAGGTGGCCGGCGAGCGCGGCGAAGTCGGACCGCAGTCGATCCGGGTCGCCGGCCGCATCGAGGGTGTGGATGCAGCACTCGTGCCCGCGGGCGGAGAGGCTCCGGCCCAGCTCTCGCGCGCGGGCCTCCTCGGCCGCGATCGGTCCGCCCTCGCCTCCCGAGCAGAGGATGAGGATCCGCAGGTCGGCGCTCTCGAGCACCCGGGGCGGGACGAGGCGCTCGGCCGAGCGTCCGCCCTCCAGGACCCCCTCGAAGTGGGCGCGCCGCAGCTCGCGCGCCTCGCCCAGGCGGGCCTCCAGGGCCTCGCCCACCAGGCCCTCGGCCAGGAGGGCCGTGCGGTCGATCGCGAGCTGAGCTCGAACCTCGTGCTCCACGTCCCCCTCGGCGTGCAGGCACACCCTGCCCAGCCACTCCGCGTTGAGCTCGCCGTCGACGAAGGCGCGGGCGCGGGCCTGCTCCGGGGTGTACTCGTGGCTGTGCTCGACCACCGCTGCGTCCTCGTACACCACGCGGTAGCCGGCGTGCAGGAGCGCGCGCGCCATGAGCAGGTCCTCGGCGCCTCGGCAGCGGGGATAGGGATGACGCCGCCAGAGGTCTCGCCGCAGGGCCGAGGCCGTATCGCTGAAGTTGTACAGGAGGCGCAGCTCGTGGGGGGACATGCGCGCCAGCTCCTCCAGCGGCGGGAGGTCGGTCTCCCGCCGACCCGGCGCGTAGGTCGGGTCCCGCTCGGAGGCGGAGCGAGCCAGCACGTCGGCGTCGGGGCGGGGGAGGTTGCGGCAGTAGGCGGCCCCCACTCGCGGGTCCTCGAAGTTCGCGGCCAGGGTCGCCAGCCAGCGTCGCGAGACCGGGATGGCGTCGTCGGTCAGGAACACCAACAGCTCCGAGGTGGCCAGGCAGGCCAGGAGGTTGCGAGTGTCCCCGTGGTTGAACTCGAGCCGGTCGATGGAGTGAACCCGGAGCGGGACGGGGAAGCCGCGGGCGCGGCGCTCGAGGATCTCCAGGGTCCCGTCGGTGCTGCCGCAGTCGACGGCGATGAGCTCCCAGGGGACCGCCAGCTCCTGCCGCGCCAGGCACTCCAGGACCCGATCCAGGAGGGCGGCGCCCTGGTAGATCGGCATGAGCACGGAGATGAAGGAGACCGCAGGCACGGCTCGAGTCAGGGCTCCAGGAGCTGGCTGGTGCGCGGGCAGGGCGAGGGTGCCGCCGAGACCAGGTGGTGGCGCAGCAACTCCAGTCCCGAGAGGTCGTCGACGTCGAAGGTCTCGGGCAGGAGCCGCGGCTGGAGGCCGAGCTGGCGCGCGCGCGCCAGGGTCTGCTGCAGCGTCCGCGAGGTGCTCCAGTCGATGCCCTCGAAGAGCTCGGGGCGGGCGGCGTGCAGCCCCATCAGGTACCAGCCGCCGTCGCGGCAGGGCCCGATCACCACCTGGCCGTCGGCCATGGCCTCGAAGGCCTCGCCGATCGCCTCGGGAGTGAGGTGGGGTGTGTCGGTGCCGATCAGGATCACCTCCTGGAATCCGGCCTCGAAGGCGTCCTGGAAGGCGGCGGCCAGGCGCGCGCCGAAGGGAGCCTCCGGCTGGGGGAAGAGCGGGGCGGCGGGCGACAGGCGGCTGAACCAGCCGCGCGAGTCGGGGGGGGTGAAGCACAGGCAGGGGACCGCGCCCTCGACCCGGTGGCAGTTGTCCAGCGTGTCCCTCAGGAAGGCCTCGTAGAGAGCCAGCGTGCGCGACGGCCCGATCTGACGCGCCAGCCGGGTCTTGGGCAGACCCGGGGCGGGCGCCTTGGCGACGATGACCAGCGCTCGGGAGGTGTTGGGCTGCACGGTCGAGGGTCTCCGGTCCGGAGTATAGTCGATGTATGGGGGCCCCTTGCCCGGGGCTCTTCGGGGACAGGGAGGGGGCGCTCGCCGGCTCCGGCGGCGGCTTCGGTGCATTCCGGGCGATCGATGCGAACCTCCCGGCGGCCCCGGCCGTCCCTTCCGCGGGCCGTCGCCGCGATCCCCAGGCGCCGGCTGCCGGTATATAATGTGGTATCGACAGGCAGACCGGCGGGTATGCACCCCCCCTGGACGTGCGACGGCACCTCCGGCCACCGGGAGCGCCCTCGAGCCGCGCGGAGGCGACTGACCCGACCCCCAGCTCAGCATCCATCCCGAACTCAGGAGAACTCGGCAAATGAAGAACACCCTGCTCGTCCTGGCTGCAGCGGCGATCCTCGCCCTGGACGCCGGGGCGCAGACCAGCGCCCGCCTGAAGCTGGCCGTCGACGACGGCCCGGCAGCGGCCGCGGAGCTCGAATCCCGCGGCTTCGACGTCCTGCACGCCACCATCGAGCCGCGATCCCTCGAGGTGATCGTGCTGCCCGCCGAGCGCGCCTGGCTCCGCGAGAATGGCTGGGAGGCCGAGCTCCTCTCCATCGGCCGGCCCCTGGTGGAGATCATGGGCGAGCCCGAGGCCATCCCCCCGGGCTACTCGAACCTGAACGGGATCTACGCCGACATGAACGCGGCGGCCGCCAGCTATCCGTCGATCTGCCAGGTGGTCAACCTGACCCAGAAGTACGGCACGCCCCAGACCTGGGAGGGCCGCGACCTGTTCGCGGTCAAGATCTCGGACAACGTGGCCGCGGACGAGGACGAGCCCAATCTCGTCGTCGTGTCCAACCACCACGCTCGGGAGATCGTCACCCCGGTGATCGCCCTGACCGCCATCGACCGCCTGACCAGCCAGTACGGCGTCGATCCCGCCGTCACGGCGGTGGTGGACGACAACGAGATCTGGATCGCGCCGACCTGGAACCCGGACGGGTACAACTACGTCTACTACACCGACAACTGGTGGAGAAAGAACCGCCGGGTGTTCAGCGGGGGCACTGGCTGCGACCAGAACCGCAACTACGACAACGGCTGGCACAACGGCTGCTCGGGGAGCACCACCCCATCGTCCAGCACCTACAAGGGGCCCTCGCCCAACTCGGAGGCGGAGACCCAGACCATGATCGCCTGGGCCCAGGATCGGCGCTTCGCCAAGGTGATCGACTTTCACTCCTACGGTCGCGAGACCCTGCACGGGTACGCGTGCTGGAACCACCCCTGGGACAGCTACTACCAGACCGAGGCCATTCTCCTCTCGCAGCAGGGGGGCTATGGATCATCGCACCGCTACCCCAGTGCGGACGGTGAGCACCAGCAGTGGCACTTCGGTCGGCAGGGCTCCTACTCCTTCCTGATCGAGACGCACAACGAGTTCCAGCCCTCCTTCGTGTCGGGCACGGCCGAGGCCAACCAGCTCCAGCCGGCGCTGCAGTGGATGTACGAGCGGCCGATCCCGCTCACCGGGATGGTGACCGAGTCCTGCTCGGGGGCTCCCATCGACGCCACCATCGAGATCACCAACGTCAACTTCCCCAATGGGGAGGTCAACTCCAGCGGAGGCCTGTACGGCCGGTACTACGTCTTCGCCCCGAACGGGACCTACACGGTTCGCGCCTCGGCGGCCGGCTTCACGCCCGTCAGCCAGCAGGTCACCATCACCTCCTCGGGCGGGCACGTGCTCGACTTCGTCCTGGGCGGGGGTGGAACGCCGACGGTGTACTGCACGGCCAAGGTCAACAGCCAGTTCTGCACGCCGGCGATCACCTACAGCGGGGCGGCGAGCGCCAGCTCGCCTCAGCCCTTCGACATCGGCGCCATGAACATGCTGAACAACAAGAACGGGGTGCTGTTCTACGGCTTCGATTCCTACAACCTGCCGTTCCAGGGTGGGTTCCTGTGCGTCAAGCCTCCCGTCAAGAGGACCCCGGTCCAGAACTCCGGGGGCAACCCGCCGCCGGCCGACTGCTCGGGGACGTATTCGTTCGACTTCAACGCCTACATCCAGTCGGGCGCCGATCCGCTCCTGGTGGTGGGCGCCTCGGTCTTCGCCGGGTACTGGGCCCGCGATCCGGCTGACTTCACCGGCTTCGGGACGAGTCTGTCGGACGCGGTGGCGTTCGCGATCTGCCCGTGATCCAGGTCTGCAGGCGCCCCGGGCTCGATGGCGGGTTCGGGGTGTCTGTGTGTTTGGGGTCTGTCCCCTGACGGGCTTCCCGGGGGCCCCGCGCGCGAGCGGGGCCCCGGAAAACCCGGCCAGAGGTCACGAATCAGCCCCCCCATTCACTTCCCCCGCGCCAGCCGACCCACCTCGCTCTCGTCGGGAACATGCCCCACGGGCGCCCTCAACCACCTCAGAATATCCGTGGGCTTGGGCGGCTTCCCGGTCATCAGAACCCCGATCCGGAAGATCTTGGCCGCCCCCCAGAAGGCCAGGGCGATGGACACCAGCATCAAGACCGTGGTGACCACGTACTCCCACGCCTCCGGCGGACCCGCGGCGCGGTTCATCATCGTGAAGGGCGTGAGCGGCGGGATGAACGTGAGTACCATCGCCAGCGTCCCGTTCGGGTCCTTCGCGACCGGGATCATCGCCACGAACGGAACGAACATGACGATCATGATCGGCGTGTAGAGGTTCTGGGCCTCCTTGATGCTGTTGCAGACCGATCCCAGCCCCACCAGGATGGCGGCGTAGAAGAAGTAGCCCATCAGGAAGTAGACCACGAAGGAGACCAGATAGATCGGCTGCCGAATCAGGACCGTGAAGTCGGGCAGCTCCTCCCATCCCAGCCAGCCGGGCATGTACTCCAGCGCCAGGATGAAGAAGACCACCCACGACCCGATCATGGTGAGCCCGGTGAGGGCGATGCCGACGATCTTCCCGCTCATCAGCTGCAGGGGAGAGACCGAGGAGAGCAGCACCTCGATGATGCGATTGGACTTCTCCTCGATGGTGTTGGTGAGCAGCATCTGCACGATCGTGAAGATCGAGATCCACAGCAGATACACGAAGGCTATCGGCGCCCACTGCCGGGCGCGGTCCTCGATGCTGACAGCCTCCTCCTCGCCCTCCTCGCCGAGCTGCTTCTTCTCGAACTCGACCCGGGCCTGGATGCGCCGCGCGATGTCCTGGTCGATCTTGGCCCTCTCGAAACGCAGGCTCACGACCTCCTCGGTGGCCAGGCGGCTGAACCAGTTCCTGAGACCCTCATCCGTGAGGTTGTTGGAGACGTACTTGCACCCCGGCGACCCCTCCTCCGTGGGATGCTCCCCGATCACGAAGTAGGCGAAGAGACCATCCTGCCCCCGGTCGAGCAGCCCCCTCAGATACCCCTCGGGATCCTCGACGCCCGAAGGGACCTCGATGCGCTCGTAGTCCTCGCGCTTGAGCCCGGCCCCCAGCTTGCGGAGGCGCTGGGCCGAGGAGGTCATCATCCAGATCATGACCTCGGTCGCCTGCCTCTCCTGCTCGGCGCTCAGCTCGGGCCGCGGACCCTCCTGCTCACCACCGGCCTGGCCCAGGAGCCCCCCGCCCATCTGGGTCGCCAACTTGGCCTTGTCGATGAGATCCTGGTTGGAGAGCCCCTCGAGCAGGCGCGCCGGGACCTGCAGCTGTTCCGGCAGGGCGTTGATCGCCGCTTCTCCCGCCAGGGCCTCCCCCTGCAGGAACACCAGGGTCTGATACAGATCGTCGTAGTTGGCGCGCTCGTCGATGTCCTCCAGGAGCCAGCCGGACTCGTCGATCACCGCGTATCGCCGCACGTCCTTGACCCCCTCCAGCATTTGCGGCACGAAGATCATCAGCATCAGGATGACCGGGAAGGCCAGGATCCCGATCCAGAACGTCTTGGTGCGGACGTTCTCGGTGTACTCGCGCAGGGCGACCAGCATTCCGCGGCTATTCATCGGTCTTCCCCCCCACGGCGCGCACGAAGACCTCGTGCAGAGATGGCTCGCGCAGGTCGAAGCAGCGTATGGTCACCTTGTCCACCAGCGCCCGCAGGACGTCCTGTGGGTCGCGACCGGGCTCCAGGAAGAGCTCGACCGTCTTCCCGGCGTCGTTGATCCGCCGCACGCCCGGCACCGAGTGCAGCACCGCGCCGTCGCCGTCATAGTCGATGCGGACGGCCTGATCGCCGCTCTTGCGCACCTCCATGAGCGGCCCGTCGATGATCTTCTTCCCGTGATCGATAAGCACGATCGAGTCGCAGATCTGCTCGGCCTGCTCCATCACGTGGGTGGAGAAGATGACCGTGCGGCCCTCGCGCTTGATCTGCAGGATCACCTCGCGGATCATCTCGACGTTGATCGGGTCGAGGCCCGAGAAGGGCTCGTCCAGGATCACCAGCTCGGGCTCGTGGATCAGGGTGCCCAGCACCTGGACCTTCTGGGCCATGCCCTTGGAGAGGGCCTCGCAGCGCTTCTTGATCCAATCGCCCAGGCCGTAGCGCTCGAGCAGCTCCCGGGCGCGGCGGCTCGCGTCCCCCCGGCTCAGACCCTTGAGCCGTCCGAAGTAGGTCAGGATCTCCCCCGTCTTCATCTTCTTGTAGAGCCCCTTCTCCTCCGGGAGGTAGCCCAGGCGGTCCTTGACCGCCATGGGGTTGGGGCTGCCCAGGACGCTCAGGGACCCCTCGTCCGGGAGGATGATGCTCATGATCATCCGGATGGTGGTGGTCTTGCCCGACCCGTTGGGGCCGAGGAGGCCGTAGATCGAGCCCCGGGGGATCCGCAGGCTGATGCGGTCGACGGCGACGAGCTTGCCGAAGCGCTTGGTGACGCCGTTCAGGACCAGGACGTCTTCCACGGTATTCGTCTCGGGAGAGGGTCGAGGGAAGCTCGCCGCGAGGGCGAGGCGGGGGCGACGCGGGTCCGCGAGCCTACCGGGGAGGGTCGGGATTGTTCACCTCGGGTGCAAGTTCGGCGCAAAGCCTGTGCCTCCGACGAGCCCCGATCCGGGCGCGTCCGGCGGCCTCGGACCCCCGGGAGCCGGAGCCGAGCGCTATCCTGGTGTGCGTCTTCCCCGGGGCGCGCTCCGGGGGATCGGGGAGCGAGATGAGCCGAGGCCGAGTCATCCTGATAGCGCTGATCGTCGCGCTGGCGGCGGGAGTGGTCGCCATCTCGAGGTTGGTCTCGGATTCCACCCAATCGCCGATCGGGCCCGGGGAGGCGCCGGGGCGGCCGGTGGAGGTGGACGGAGGCGCGGACGCCGGCGCGGACGGCGGCGTCGTGTCGGGGCCGTCCGGATTGCAGCCCGGAGGCCGCCAGGCGTCCGAGGTCCGCCTGGCCTGGGTCCCCAGGACGCTGCGCCTCCTGCGCTGGCCCGATCGCCAGCCGCTGGCCGAGCTCGAGGTCGGGCTCGAGATCGACCCTCTCCCGGAGGACGTCGGAGAGCCGCTCCGGGCGAGGACCGACGCGGGCGGTCTCCTGGGCATCGACCTCCCGGTTCCCTGCCGCGGTCTGCTCCTGCGGGCGCGCGACTTCGAGCCCGTCGAGCTGGCTGCGAGGATCGAGGAGTCCTCCGCCGGGGCGATCGAGGTCGAGCTGATCCCGGCCACCGGCTTCCTGGGCCGGGTCGTGCTCGCCGACGGCAGCCCGGTCGCCGGAGCCCGAGTCGAGTCTCGATGCCTCGCCCCGGGATGGACCGTGCGCGATGTCCGGCCGCGCCCCGGCGAGCCGCTCCCCCATCCGCGAATCACCCGCGCCGCCCGCCCCGGGCCGGTGGAGCGCGCCGTCTCCGGCGTGCAGGGGGACTTCTGGCTCCCGCCGGTGTACCCCGAGCTGTCGCGGGTGGACGGCGCGCTCATGCTGAGCGCGGAGGCGCGGGACCTGGAGGGCGAGCTGAGGGTCACCCCCCCCCTCGACTCGAGGCGGCTCCCCGACCTCGTCGTGGTGGCCGCGAGCGAGCAGGTGATCCGCGCCGTCCTGGAGGACGGGAGCCCGGTCGAGGGAGTGCGGATCCGGTTGCCGTACGTTCGAGACGCCGAGTGGGTCACGGACGCGACGGGCGTGGCCGTCTTGCCCGGCAGGCAGTACCCGATGCAAGTCCTGCCCCTGAAGGTGGGCCACGTCGCGATCGGGCTGCGCGACGGCGAGGAGCTCGTCCGGATGGTGCAGCAGATCCGGATCCCCGCTCACCGGCCCGAGGCCGTGATCGTGCTGGCGCGCATCTCGACCATTCGGGGTCGGATCCTCGACGGCGAAACGGGGGAGGCGCTCCCGGAGGCCGGAGTGAACGTGAGCTTCTGGAGGCGACCCGGGGATCGCGTCCAGGCATCCCAGTCCATCCCTCCGGTCGAGCCTGACGGCCGCTTCGCCTGCCCGGTCTTCGGTCCCCCCCTGCACTCCGAGGCCTACGACCGGGCGGAGGTCGAGGCCGCCTGCGACGGGTACCGGAGCTCGGGGCCGATCCGAATCGCCCTGTCGGGCGCCCTGCGCGACCATCCGGTCGAGGTCCGCCTCGACCCCCTCCCGGGGCACCTGCGGATCCGCGGTCGGGCCTTCCGCTCGGGCGAGCCGGCGGCGGGCCTCGAGCTGGCGGCGGGCCGGGTCGGGGCGGCCGAGGACGGCTTCCGGCGGTTCTGGTGGGGCCACACCGACGGGAAGGGTCGCTTCGCCTTTCGACGCCGTCCGGAGACCGACGACGAGCGCGTGGCCATCAAACCCCACGGCCTCGCCTGGAGCGAGTTCGGGATGGTCGGCCCGATCGGCACGGTGGAGGCCGCCGCCAGCGAGCTGCGCATCGACGTCGAGCCGGCGCGGCGCGTGCGTGCGCGACTCCGGGGATTGAGCCCGGGCGCGAGGTACGCCTACTATGTCTCGCTCCTGGGCGGCGACGTCGCGATCCCCTACACGGTCAACGGCACTCCGCTCACGGGCCTGACCGGTGACGAGGGCGAGATCGACCTCCTCCTGTCCGATCGCGTTCCCTCGCAGGTCACCATCGGGGTCCTCGGCGAGGGTCTCTACCGCTCCCGCTGGAGCAACGCCGCCTTCTACGATCCGGCGCGCCCGATCGAACCGCTGGAGCTCCGGGTGGAGCCCCTGTTCCACGCGGCGGGCCGGGTCTCGGGGGCCTCGCTCGGCGATCCGGGGAGCCTGTGGGTGGGCCTCCGCATGGCGGGCGGCTCCGAGCTGAGCCCCATCCGGGTGGACGCCGAGGGGGGCTTCCGCTTCGAGGGCCTTCTGCCCGGCGAGTACGTCCTGCACCTGGTGCGCTGGGAGCCGCGCGGGCAGCCGGCGAGCCTGGGGTGGCTCGAGGTGGACCTGCGGTTCGATCGGACCGATCTGCTGCTGGCGCCCGATCCCGCCCGCGTCGGCCGGTGAGAGGAAGGGAGGCGGGGGCTCGGGCCGAGAAGATCGCCGTTGGACCGCAACCGGTGGGCGCGGTCGGCGTCCACAGGGTGGAGGCAGGGGGTGGCGGGCCCGCCCAAGGACTTGGGCGCCCTGCGCACGCTCACCCGGCCCTCACTCGACCGTGAAATCGTCGAAGTTGGTCCACCGGAAGCCCGCGGCCGTGTGGACCCGAGCCCGCCAGTAGAGGGTCATGCCCGCGGTGCCCGCGCCGCTGGGCACGGTCACCGGCACCTCGGCCAGGCCGGAGGCCGGGATCGTCCCCAGGACGACGTGGCGGCTCGAGGCCAGATCCAGCCAGGGCTGGGTGGCCCCGCCGGTCAGGTCCGGGCGCGTCAGGCTCGCCTGGAGCATAAAGGGATCACCCGGCTGGCCGCTGATGTTGGCGAGCACAGTCGCCCCCTGCACCGGCCGACCGTAGAGGTTGAGACGCGGCGCGGTGTCGTAGATCAGGACCGTGAGGTCGTCGATGCCGGCCTCGACCAGCGAGTTGTTGGGATCGTCCTCGGCGATGAAGCGCAGCTTCATGGTGGCCGTCTGCGCGAGCACGTCCTGCACGACGAAGCTGACCGGAGTCCAGGCGTTCTCGTTCTGGGTCACGCGCTCCAGCGGGAGCCAGTTCTGCCCGTCGTCGTTGGAGATGTCCACGTAGAAGGTGTCGTCCTGGGGGCTGCCCAGGTTGGCGTACCAGCGGGTGTAGCCCAGGACCGCCGGGCCGACGCCCGAGAGGTCGAAGGTGGGCGTGAGCAGGGTGGTCTTGCCGTCGTCCACGTCGTCCGTGCCGGCGCTGCCACCGCCGTTGCCGGTGATGAAGCACAGGACACCCGGGGCCGGCGTGGCGTCGTCCTCGGGGTTGCAGGGCTCACCCGAGTAGTCCGTCCCGATGGGATCGCCGTGCTCCCAGAGCCCCCGGCTGGCGGTGTCGCCCGGGACGCCCGCGGTCCAGCCCAGGTCGACCTCCACCTCGTCGCTCAGGAAGAGCCGGGGCTCCCCGATGGGGATCGAGCCGACCAGGATCTGCGTCCAGCCCTCGTAGGTCACCGACACCTCGTAGCCGATGAAGGTGCCCGGAGGAGTTCCCGCGCCGATGGAGAGGGCCAGGGGACTGGCCGGGTTGCTGGCCTGGGTGAAGGGCGCCAGGGCGCCGTAGTCGTGCTGGGCATTCGTGACGGTGGCGTTGGGGTCGCTCACCACCAGATCCGCCTGCACCGCGGTGGCGCTGGGGTTGCGCCCGCTGTTGCGGACCGTGACGACGAGCTCGACGCCCTCGCCGGGCTCGAAGAAGCCGTCGCCGTCGCCCACTTCGATCTCCTCCAGGTCGAGCACCCGCACCCAGGCGCCGCCCGCCAGGGCGGTGCGCTGGAAGGCCAGCAGGTTCTCCTCGGCCAGGGGAACGATCTGGCTGGTGGGGGGCCAGAAGCCGACGCCGGAGCTCCCGATCTCGGGGGTCCAGGACATGGTGCCGTGTCCGTCGTGGTCCTGGTCGATGGTCACGCCGTTGGCCTCGTAGAGCACGAACGAGCCCGGCCCCCACTCGTAGCCGTTCACCTCGGTGGCCAGGGCCGAGATCTCGGCGTACTCCGGGTCGTTGGCGGGGTACAGGTAGTCGTAGCCATAGGGGTAGAACCACACGTTGCCGTAGGTATGCACCGAGAGGGCGGTGCGGAACTGGCGCGAGCCGAAGAAGCTCACCATGCTCGCCACCTCCGGCTCGCTGGCCGGCCCCGTCCCGCGGTAGGTCGTCGAGCCGGGATCGGGGCTCGAACCGCTGTTGTTGTGGCCCCACTTCTCGATGTAGTTGCGGTTCAGGTCGACCCCGTACGCGCCGCCGCCGCTGTCGCGCCGGTTCTTGCGCCACATTCCTCCCCCACCGGGGTTGGTGTTCTGGTTGTACACGTAGCCGTCGGGGTTGACGCAGGGCACGAAGTAGATCTCGCGCTCGTCCACCAGGTAGGTGGCCAGGGGGTCGCTGCCGTACTCCTCCAGGAGAAACAGCATGAACCACACCGTCGTCTGCATCCCCTGCGGCTCGCGCGCGTGGTGCAGGCAGTCGATGCGCACCTCCGGCTCGCCCTCGTCGATCTCGGGGTTGTCCGAGATCTTGACCATCCACAGGTCGCGGCCCTCGATGCTCTGGCCGAGGCTCTGCCGCGCCGAGATCCGGCCCGGGTACGCGGCCTTCATCTGGTCCAGCACCGACACCAGCTCGTCCAGGGTGTAGTTGCCGCCCATGTCGCCCTGGGCGAAGGGCGGGCTGAGCCAGGTGCCGTAGGGGCCCGCGCTCTCGATGGGCTCGAAGCGCGACTGGTAGAAGGCCACCAGGTCCTCGATCGCGACCTCGTACGGAATCCCGAGCCGATCGATGCGCGCGAGCTCATCGGCATAGGCGACGATCTCGAGCACCCCTCCCACCGGATCGCAGAGCGCGACGTCGAGATCGAGCGCGAGGATCCGCTCCAGCGGGAGGCCGACCCGCTCCAGATCGATCCGCACCAGGCGGGCGGGATCGCCGACGGGCGCTCGATCCTGCGGCGGATCGGGAGGCAGGAGGAGGGCGAGGGACAGGGGAGCGGCGAGCAGCCAGGATGCGAGGGGGATGATCATGGGGCGCAGCTCGTGTTGGCCGGCCGGACCGTGGGGACGGCCGGGCCGAACGCCTTGGGGAGGATCGATCTCCATCCTAGTCCGGCGGAGCGATGCGGCGCGGGCCCGCCCGCCCCTTGACGCTTCCCATACACGGCCGCTTCCCCCCGCCAGAGCCCCTCCAGGGGGGGTCATTGGCCCTGAGCGCGCCCCGTCATTATGCTCTCCGGCCATTCCGGACCTCGCCCTGCGGCCCGTCGGGGCCCGGCGACCGGAGAAGAAGCGAGCGAGTGGGCGAGGGTGGTGTCCCCGGTCCACCACCCCTGCCATGCGAACCCCCACGACCCGATCCCGGGCCGCGCGCCCCCTGATCCTGGCCGCCATCGCCCTGGCGCTCCTCGAGCACGAGAGCCTGGGAGGCATCCGCGCGGGCAGCGAGCTGCCCCTCTCGAACGGCGGCTTCGAGCTCGGGCTCCAGGACTGGAGCCAGTGGAGCACCGCCGCGGGTCAGCCCTTCGCCGGCCCCAGCTCGGGACCGCAGGGCGGTCTGACCGCGGTTCGCTTCGACGTGCCCGCCGGCGAGCAGGCGTGGATGTGGAACACGGTCTCCACCGGCGCCGCGCTGCCGGTCCCGGGGCCCAGGGAGCTCGGCCTCAAGCTGGAGTTCCGCGCGCGCGTGTACCTGCCCTCCGGCTCGACCTACGACCCCGGCGGCCGGATCGCGCTGGAGATCGCCAGCGCGCAGGGAGCGCAGAACACGAAGATCGCGAGCTCGGTCCCGCTGAGCTGCGCGACCGCCCCGCGCGACCGCTGGATCGAGCTCCGCAGCGAAGCCCTGCCGCTGGAGGACGCGCGCGTCCAGGCAGGAGCCACGGGAGTGACCGTCTCGCTGTGGGTCCAGACCGGCGGAGTGGTCTTCGTCGACGACGTGGTCGGCGGCCGCTTCGAGCACGCGGAGTTTCCGCTCGCGGACGGGAGCTTCGAGGACCCCACCCAGCCGGGCGCCTGGGAGGTCGGCGCGGGCCGGGTATCGGGCAGCGATCCGGTCCACGAGCGCGACGCGTACTGGGGCGAGCGCTACCTCGAGCTCCTGGGCCCTCAGCCGGCGCACGTCTTCCAGCGCATCCCCATCGGATCGGACCTCGACGCGCCGGTTCCCCGGCAGCGGGTCGAGGCCGGCGCCTGGATCTTCCTCGAGGCCGACGGACGGCTCGGAGCGCCCATCGCGGCCGCCTGGAGCCCGGACGAGCCCCTGGCGCCGATCGCGCTCGAGGTGGCCGCCTGGACCGCGGGCACCCCGCTGGCCGACGCCACGGTCCTCGCGCGGGGCAGCTGGAGCGGGCGCGAGCGCGGCCGCTGGATCCACCTGCACACCTCCCCCACCGACTCGCCGCGCATCCCCCCCGAGGCCACCCACCTCCTGGTCCACCTGCGCAAGCGCTTCGGCGGGACCCTGCGCGCCGACTTCGTCCAGGTCGGGGAGGAGCACGGGATCGACGGCAACCCCCGGCGGCTGGCGACCTGCAACTACGTGGGGCGCTACCGCTCGCCCGACGGTCCCGCCTCCTGGACCATCTCGCCCGATCCCGCCCTGGAGTGGCACACCTGGTACTGGGAGTCGCCCCCGACCTGCGATCCCGCGGTGACGCGCTTCTTCCACAACCCCGACTGCGGCAGCGCGCCGGCCACCTGCTACCGCCCCAACGGCCGCCGGGACCTGGCGGTGAGCACCGAGCGGGACATCGACGAGCTGCCGCTGATCGGCGGCTACGACTCCCGCGACCCGCACGTCCTGCGCTACCACGCGAAGCTGGCCCGGGCCATCGGCCTGGACGCCTTCGTGTACGACTACCTGGGCCACACCCTGGCCCAGGAGCTGCGCGGCGCCGGGCGCGAGGCCATCAACGAGGAGACCTTCGAGGCCCTCCTCGACGCGGTCGAGGAGCCCGGCTCGGACCTCAAGGTCTGCCCGCTCTACGAGCCCAAGGTGCACTTCACGGGCTGGATCCCGGGAGAGCCCACCTTCCAGAGCCGGGTGGACGGCATCCGCGCCGACCTCGAGTACCTGGTGCTCCAGTACGCCCGGCGCAAGCCCATGCTGCGCGCCGACGGCCGGCTGGTGGTCTTCCTCTTCCGCCCGCGCCAGTGCATGCAGGCAGGGGGCGGAGGCGAGCTGTGCCTCGAGGACGCCGACTGGCGCGGCATCCTGGACGAGGTCGCCGCCCGCACGGGCGAGGAGCTCCTCCTGATCGGCGACATCGTGCCCGAGGACCTCGACTTTGCCGCGGGCGAGCCTTGGTACGCCGAGAGCATGGAGGGCATGGTGCAGTGGCAGCTGGTCGACCTGGACTTCCTGCGCTACCGCACCTTCGCCGACGCCGCCGCGGGGTCTCCCACCTGGCCGCCGGCCAACCTGGCCGACCTGCAGGACCACGCGGCCAAGGTGCAGCGGCTCCCCGAGCAGTGGCACCGCCAGGACGACGCGCGGCGCCGGGCGGTGGGTCTGGCCTGGCCGGGCTTCGACGACAGCGGGGTCGGGGGCTGGGGCGAGGCCAACCTCACCGGACTGGACTCCCAGCCGCTGTGCCTGCGGGTGGCCGAGGACTTCGGGGGGCTGTTCTTCTCCCAGACCCTCGACGCGGTGCGCGCGTCCGATCTCGACTGGGTGCAGGTCCTGACCTGGAACGACTGGAACGAGTGGACCCAGATCGAGCCCCGCTGGGACGGCGAGTACGCCCAGGCGGCCTGGAGCGGGAGCCCGCCCCCGGCGGCGGCCGCCGACCGTGCCCTCGGCCGCGCGCTCGAAACCCAGGCCTTCGTGGCCGCCTTCAAGGGCCTCGCCCTCGGAGTGGATCTGATGCCGGCGGAGATCGATCGGGTGACGCGCCAGTACCTGGAGAAGGCCCGCCACGACCCGGGCGTAGTGGAGTACGACTGAGCCGCCCGCCGGCGAGGCCGGGGGCGGCTCGAGGAGGCCCGGAGCCGACTCAGATGCCCGGGGTGCCGAAGTAGGTCCAGCTCGTCCAGGCCTGGTTGGCGGGATCGTCCAGGAAGATGGGATCGTCCTGCTTGAAGGTGCGGGTCCAGATCTGGCCGTTCGACATGCGCACGGTGATCAGCGCGTGCGCCTGCACGTAGTAGGAGAGGCTGACGCTCACGTCCATGATGCGCGCCGTCGATGAGGGGCATGCCGCCCACGATCGTGCCGTGGACGTCCAGCTCGCGGGTCGGCGCGCTCGTCCCGATCCCCACCTTGACCGAAGTCGTGACCTTCCCGCTGCCGTCTACCCAGTGGCTGGAGCCGGCCGGGCCGGCCGGGCCCGTCGGGCCCTGGGGTCCCTGGGGCCCCTGCGGGCCTTGCGATCCTTGCGGGCCCTGGGGTCCCTGTGGACCGACCAGCTGCGCCGTGGTCTGCACCGTACCGTCGGGGAACTGCACGCCCCCCCAGAGGCTCTCGATGGTCCCGGCCACCGTGAGCTTGGAGCTCGGTTCCGTCGTGCCGATGCCCACCTTGCCGTTCTGCCGGAACGTCACCACCTCGTTCCCGGCCGTCGACTCCGTCTGGAGGTGGAGGAACTTCCCGGCGTGACGCAGGACCCAGTCCTGGCCCGCGCTCGGCTTGCGCAGGTGAAGAAGGGGATCGTCCAGGTCGTCCCAGACGTTCAGGCGCTCCATCCGGCCCACCCCGTCCACGTCCAGCCGGGCGCCGGGGGTGGTGGTGCCGACCCCCACATTCCCGCTCGGATCGACGAACCAGTCGTCTCCCAGCGGATACAGCATCCCCAGCGTCGGCACGCTCGAGGCGTACAGCGTCGATCCCGGCGCTCCCTGGTCGGTGAGCGCATCCGCCACGACCGGGTTCGACGTCATCTGCTGGTTCGCGCCAGCGCCGGTCCAGCTCACGCCGGGGTTCCCGCTGGCGGCCATGCGCCCGCCTCCGACGGAGGTCGATCCGCCGACCGGGGTCCGCCGCGATCCGCTCGCCGGCGGAGCGGACACCCGGGCGGGCTCCTCGGCAGGCGGCTGTCGCCGGGCCTCGTCGGGGACGGTCGCGATCCGCGCGGGCGCGGGCTCCTCCGGGGCGATCGTCACGGGGAGATCGAGGGTCGGCGACTCGAAGGCGCTCCGGCCCAGGTTGTGGAAGAGCCGGTCACCCGCGACCGTGGTGAGCTGCAGGTCCGGCAGTCCGTCGCCGTCGTAGTCCTGCCAGCTCGCGGCCAGGACCTCGGTGGTCTGCGGCAGGCCGGACTCGGATCCGATCTCCACGAAGCTCCCCCGGCCGCTGTTCCGGTAGAGGTGGATCCCCGTCGCGCCGCCGGCGACCAGGAGGTCCGCGCAGCCGTCCCGGTCGAGGTCCTCCCAGGTGGCCAGGCGGGCCCCCACGCAGCCGTCGAGGCCCGCCGTCGTGGTCTCGTCGGCGAAGCTCCCGTCGCCGAGATTGCGGAAGAGGCGCGCCGGTCCGGCCGGGTCGGCGACGAAGAGGTCCTCCAGCCCGTCGCCGTCGTAGTCGGCCCAGCAGTAGCTGGGTCCGGGCGCGGGAGCGCCGTCGTCGGCCGCCTGCGAGGGGGCCGGACGCGCGAGGGCGGGGGCCGAGAGGCAGAGGAGGATCCCCGCGACGAGGCTGGGACGATTCATGATGGCTCTCCTGTTCGTGGACCTGGGCGGTGGGGAGGGGCGAGCGCCGGTGCGCCCTGCCCTCCCCCCTCCCAGCGCCCTCCCCGGGCGAGCGTTACGCCTCGGTTCGGATTCGCGGACGGCGCCGCGCGAGGCATCCGGGGACTCCCCGCGGCGAGCCGGCGCGCTACCCTGGTGCCCCCGCGCCCGAGCCGGCTCCCGCCCCGCGAGGGGCCTTCCCGTTCCCGGAGAGCATCCGATGAGCACGGCCCCCCTGGTTCTCGCTACCCTCTTCGCCCTCACCCTTCCCGCCGCGACCATGGATCGAATCACCGGACGCAGCTTCGCCACCCGCTCCGAGGTCATCGCCCGGCGCGGCATGGCGGCCACCAGCCAGCCGCTGGCCACCCAGGCCGCGATCGACGTCCTCCAGGAGGGGGGCAGCGCGGTGGACGCGGCCATCGCCGCCAACGCGGTGCTGTGCCTGGTGGAGCCCACCGGCTGCGGCCCGGGCGGCGACCTCTTCGCCATCGTGTGGGACCCGGAGGACGAGCGCCTCCACGGCCTCAACGCCAGCGGGCGCTCGCCCGCGGCCCTGACCCTCGAGCACCTCCAGGGGCTGGGCGTGGAGAGCATCCCGGCCCTCGGTCCCCTGCCGGTCAGCGTGCCCGGCTGCGTGGACGGCTGGTTCGAGCTGCACGCGCGCTTCGGCCGGCTCCCCATGAAGCGCCTGCTCCAGCCGGCCATCGACTACGCCCGGGAGGGCTTCCCGCTCACCGAGCTGATCGCGTACTACTGGGGCCGGAACGTCGGGGCCCTGGCCCGCTTCCCCAACTTCCGCGAGCAGTTCACCCTCGACGGCCGCGCGCCGCGCAAGGGCGAGGTCTTCGCCAACCCCAACCTGGCGAGCACCCTGGAGAAGATCGCCGAGGGCGGGCGGGACGCCTTCTACCGGGGCGAGATCGCGCGCACCATCGACGCCTTCATGCGGGAGCAGGGCGGCTTCCTGCGCTACGAGGACCTCGCCGAGCACGCCTCCGAGTGGGTGGAGCCGGTCTCGACCGAGTACCGCGGCTACCGGGTCTGGGAGCTCCCCCCCAACGGCCAGGGGATCGCCGCCCTGCAGATCCTGAACGTCCTGGAGGGCTACGACCTGCGCGACGCGGGCTTCGGCAGCGCGGACCACGTCCACTGCTTCGTCGAGGCCAAGAAGCTGGCCTTCGAGGATCGCGCCCGCTTCTATGCCGACCCGGACTTCGGCGAGATCCCGGTCGAGGAGCTGATCTCCAAGGAATACGCGGCCGCGCGGCGCGAGCTCGTCCACCCCCGACGCGCGTCTCGACGCCTGCCCGCCGGCGATCCCGTCGCCGAGGAGGGCGATACGGTCTACCTGACGGCGGCCGACGAGAACGGGCAGATGGTCTCGCTGATCCAGAGCAACTACCGCGGCATGGGCTCGGGCATGGCGCCCGACGGCCTGGGCTTCATCCTCCAGGATCGCGGCGAGCTCTTCGACCTGACCCCCGGCCGCCCCAACACCTACGCGCCGAAAAAGCGCCCCTTCCACACCATCATCCCGGCCTTCATCACGCGCGAGGGCAAGCCGTTCATGAGCTTCGGCGTCATGGGTGGGGCCACCCAGCCCCAGGCCCACGCGCAGATCGTGATGAACATCGTCGACTTCGACATGAACCTGCAGGAGGCCGGCGACGCGCCGCGCATCGTGCACCGGGGCTCCTCCCAGCCCACGGGCGAGCGCATGAGCGACGGGGGCCGGGTGTACCTCGAAAGCGGCTTCGATCCCGAGGCCATCCGCGAGCTCCTGGGTCGCGGCCACGACGTGGGACGGACCCGGGGCGGCTTCGGCGGCTATCAGGCCATCCGGGTCGATCCGGCGAGCGGCGTGTACTACGGCGCCTCCGAGTCCCGCAAGGACGGCCAGGCGGCGGGCTACTGATCCGCGGGGGGGCCGGCGCGCCCGCGCGGCGCTCACCGGCCCGACGAAAAGGGGGAGAGCCCGGATCCCTCGAGGGGGCCCGACCTCTCCCGGGTATGGAGGCAAGCCCCCACCCAAAGTGATCCTCTCCCATTCCAGAGGGGAGGATCCTCTCCCAGCACCGCAGATAGTCGGCCTGGGGGTGGGGGTTTCGGCTTCTTCGCGAAAGCCCCGCCCGGCCCGAGGAGGGGGGGATCCTCGAGGGATCGCGGCGCCCTCCGCCCCGCGAGTCGAGTCATCCCGCTCGCCGCCACCGAGAATCGAGGCCCCGGGGAACCCGTCACCGCGGTCCGGAAGCCCGAACCGGGGCGTGATTGGCCGAATTCGGGCCCTGCCTGGGGCAAAAACGCGCCCGACTCCCCCGACGCGGAATGTGAGGCCGTCAGGGGGTGGTTACGGCGGTTTTTCCGCACTCCGAAGGTCTCACACAAAGTGGATGGCGATAACCGGCATATTCCCATTCAATGGTCGCGGATGGGACATGAAATGGCCGCCAAATGCCTATCTGTGAACCTCGCCCCACTCCACTTCGGGGGCACTCTCGGATGGGCTATCGAATCGAGTTCGGATTTCTTTCTTGATTCGGGGAAAACGTCGCCTAGGTGCGACGGGAGGGGCCTGTCGAGCTGAAAGGGCGGGCGAGGTTGAAAACGCTATGATGGACCGCGCCTCGCAATGCCCGGTGGCCGGGGATTGACGATTCCGCGCGACTCGCGATCGGCGACTCCCCGGCCTCGGAGCCGGTCCGAGCTCGAAGGGAGCGCAGCCGGACCGGCCGATCGGCCCGCCCCGGGGGCTCCCGGGGCCCCCCGCCATGACGTACGCCATCCGACCCTTCGGCGCGCGGGGCGCCCGCCGCCCCTCGCACCCGGCGATCCCCCGGCTACGGGTCTTCACCGAGAGCCACCTCGACCGGATCCCCCAGCTCCGGCGCCTCCCCGAGGAGCAGCGGCGAGCGATCGAGGCGGTGGCCAGCGTGCTGCCCTTTCGGGTCAACCAGTACGTCCTGGACGAGCTGATCCGCTGGGATCGGGTCCCCTTCGACCCCATCTTCCAGCTCACCTTCCCCCAGCCGCACATGCTGGCGACGGCCGACTACGAGTGCATGCGAGCCGCCTTCGAGCGCGGGGTGCCGAGGGAGCAGATCGAGTGGCTGGCCCGGGGCATCCGCCGGCGCCTGAACCCCCACCCGGCCGGCCAGCAGGAGCTGAACGTCCCGACCCTGGACGGGGAGCCCGTGGAGGGGATGCAGCACAAGTACCGGGAGACCGTGCTCTTCTTCCCCAGCCAGGGACAGACCTGCCACGCCTACTGCAGCTTCTGCTTCCGCTGGGCGCAGTTCGTGGGGGATCGGGGGCTGCGGTTCGCCTCCCGGGAGGTCGAGACCCTGCAGCGCTACCTGCGTCGACACCGGGAGGTCACCGATCTCCTGGTCACGGGCGGGGACCCGATGGTGATGCGGAGCCCGCACCTGGCCGGCATCCTCGAGCCCCTGCTGGACCCCGGCCTGGAGCACGTGCGCACGGTGCGCATCGGCACCAAGTCGCTCAGCTTCTGGCCCCGGCGCTTCGTGACCGACGACGACGCCGACGAGGTGTTGCGGCTGTTCGAGAGGCTGGTGCGCGGCGGGAAGCACGTCGCGGTGATGGCCCACTTTAACCACTGGCGCGAGCTGGAGACCGACCTCGCCCGCGAGGCCGTCCGGCGGGTGCGCGACACCGGCGCCGTCATCCGCTCCCAGGGCCCCCTCCTCGCGCACATCAACGACAACCCCGAGATCTGGGCGCGCCTGTGGAGGACCCAGGCGGAGCTGGGGATCGTCCCCTACTACATGTTCGTCGGGCGCGACACCGGGTCGTGCCGCTACTTCGAGGTCCCCCTGGTCCGCGCGTGGCGCATCTACCGCGATGCGCTGCAGCGGGTCTCGGGGATCGCCCGCACCGCGCGCGGTCCGTCCATGAGCGCCACTCCCGGCAAGGTGGAGGTCCAGGGCGTGACCGAGATCCAGGGCGAGAAGGTGCTGGCCCTGCGCTTCCTCCAGGGGCGCAACCCCGACTGGGTGCAGCGGCCGTTCTTCGCGCGCTACGACGAGCGGGCCACCTGGCTCGATCAGCTCGAGCCGGCCTTCGGGGAGGAGCGCTTCTTCTTCGAGGAGGAGCTCGAGGCCATGTGCCGCGGCGAGGCCCTGGGGCGCGCGGCGTCGACCGGCTAGAGGTCTTGGGCGCCCGTTGCGTGGGCCTGGCAACCGAGCTACGGCGCCCAGGGCCTCTAGCGCTCGCCGGGAGGCGAGCGCAGCGAGCATGTGGCGAAGCCTGGCTAGCTCTCGTCGGTGCTCGGCGTCGAGGGCACCAGCCAGCCCTCTCCATCCTGCCGGACCACCAGGACCGCCACCCGCGAGCTCCGCAGCACGGCGTAGGCCACGCTGCCCAGGACCGCGGCCGCCAGCCGGGTCACGCCGTGGGTGCCCATCACGACCAGGTCCACCCGATCCTGCAGGGCCAGGATCTGCTCGATCGGCTCCCCCTGGACGAGCAGCTGCTCGTGCTCGATCCCGCTCCAGTCGTGTCGGGCGAGCACGTCCTCGAGCCGGCCCTGGCTGGCCTCCCGCAGCTCCTCCAGGACGTAGGCGGGGCTGGGGGGGGAGTGCTCGGGGAAGATGCCGTAGGCGAAGTGCGGCGCCTCGTAGCAGTGCAGCGCGGTGAGGCGGCAGCCCAGGGCGCGGGCCAGGCGGCACCCGGCGTTCAGGGGGAGGGCGCTGCCCTCGGAGAGGTCGATCGGCACCAGGATGCGTCGGATCTCGCGCGGGGCCTCGGGCTGAATCCACACCGGGCAGGGCGAGCCGGCCAGGATCGCCCGGGCGGTGCCTCCGAAGTCGACCACCCCCCGCCGCCGGTGCGGGCCCAGGAGGATCAGGTCCTCCGAGGGATCGGTGACCCTGTCGATCAGGAGCTTGGCCGGGGGGCCCGGGAGGAGCTGCAGGAGGCTCTCCAGGCTCTCACCGCCCACCTCGGCTCCGGGGAAGGCCGACTGCAGGTGGCTGGACACGTGGCGCCAGGCCTGGGAGAGGGTGCCGGCGTTCGCCGCGGCCAGCTTCGCCGCATCGGTCCGAAGCCAGCCGTGCTGCGAGAGGGCCACCGCGTGGACCAGCTCGAGGGTCGCGCCCAGGCGCTCGGCGAGGCGGACCCCGGCCTCGATGGCGCAATCCGACCGCTCGTTCCGATCCACCCCGACTACGATCCGCTTCACGGCGCGCTCCCGGCTCTCCCGCGCTGCGTTGGCGGGTCTCTCCGCGCGGTGCCCTCGCCACGGGAACGCGTCGATCCCGAAGCTCGGGCGCAACTCCTCCGTGGTACCACCGGGCGGTGAGGGTCACAAGGGCGCGCAGGCGGGGGACGGCGCGGTGGCCGCCCAGGGCCGCACGGAGGGCGGGGAGCCGGCGCCGGGGGGGATTCCGAGGGGCCGCCGCGGGCCCGGGCGGCGTGGGTCGGGGGACGACGGCCGGCCCGATCGGGCTCGCCGCTCCCACCGCATCCCACGGGCCCCCCTCCACCCTCGGGGACGCACGCCAGCTCCCGCGGTTGCGCCCCGATTCCCGGCGATTCCACCGCCCTACCCCGAGAACAGGAAGTCGCTTTCCTGCGACCAGGCCTTGTACCGGTAGAGCGCCACCAGCCCCAGGACCTCCTCGACCAGGAGCTCCGGCACCTCCTCTCCCAGCGCGCCCCCCCGCTCCCCCGCCGGGGCCGGCCAGCGGCGCTCGATCGTCAGCGAGTGCTCCCCGGGGGTGTAGTACCGCAGGAACTCCTCCAGCCGATCGGCGTCCAGCTCTCCGCAGCGCCACTCGCCCTTCCAGTCGTCCAGCCGCAGCCGGTAGCCGGCCCGGCCGTTCAGCAGCGCGAGCCAGCCGCCCAGCCCCTCCCGCCCCAGGCGGCGCACGAGGTTCTGGCCGTCGTACCAGGCGTCGCGGTGGATTCTCAGGCTGACCTCGATCGACTCGGCCTCGAGGGCGGCGCACAGGTAGGCGTTCCGGTAGGCGGCATCCAGGTCCTTGGCCAGATCGGACCCCAGGACCTTCCTCAAGCGCGCCTTGGCTCCCCGACTGCGGCAGACGTAGACCCACAGCCGCCGGACCCGCATCCCGTTGAAAGCGTGGGGGCGGTGCAGGCTGGTGCGCGACATGAGCTCCACCCCCTCGCCGCCTGCGGGTCCCTTCGCTCGGCGGACCGCCTCCTTGCCGATGGCCCCGAGCTTGCGGCGGGCCAGGAGCCGGCGGTCGTCGTACTGGGGATCCCGGGCGAGGGACTCGGAGAGGGAGTGGAAGTCTCCCTCCTCGAAGGGCGACAATCCGCGCAGAGCGGGCGGCTCGGCGTCGGGCCGGCTGGGGGGGCTCATCGGGTCCTTTCTTGCCATGTGGAGCCCGTCGAAACCAGTACAATCGCCCCCTCGCGCTGCCCCTGGGAGCCGCCAGCCGCGGATCTGCGAGAGCCCCCTCCGATCCCTCAGCCCATGCGTTTCGCCAACAAGTTCGAATTCGATCCCCAGGAAGACCTGCTCGGCAAGGGTCCCCAGAGCGAGGTCTACAAGGCGGAGGACGTGACGCTCGGCGGCCGCCCGGTGGCGCTGAAGATCCTGCGTCCCCAGATGGAAATCGACCCCGAGGCGGACAAGCGCTTCGCCCGGGAGGCCAAGCACACCAGCACCCTCGCGCACAAGAACATCGCCACCATCTACGAGTACGGCGAGGACAGCGGCCGCGCCTACATCGCGATGGAGTACCTCGAGGGGCGCACCCTCGACAAGATCATCAAGGAGCAGGCCCTGGGGACAGAGGAGTGCCTGCGCATCGCCCTGCAGCTCACGCTGGCCCTCTCCCACGTCCACAGGAACCGCCTGATCCACCGGGACCTCAAGCCGGCCAACGTGATGGTGATGCACGACGGCGCGGTCAAGCTCCTGGACTTCGGAATCGCCCGCGCCTCGGGAGAGGCCACCATCACCCAGCACGGCATGCTGGTCGGCACGGTGCTGTACATGTCGCCGGAGCAGGTGCGCGGCGACGACCTCGGTCCCCGCTCGGACATCTTCTCCCTGGGCGCGGTGCTGTACCACGTGTTGAGCCAGGAGCTGCCCTTCCCGGGGAGCTCCTTCCCCGAGGTCTGCATGTCCATCCTGGACGGCACCCCGGCGCCCCTCTCCCAGGTGCGGGCCGGCTTGCCGGAGGCGATGGAGTCCTTCGTGATGCGGTGCCTGGAGCACGACCCGGCCGACCGCTACCCGAACGCCGAGGTCGCCCGCGGGGTCCTGCTGGGCATCGCCGACTCCCGGCGCACGGGATCGGGCGCCAGCCGCAAGAGCGCCCTGGGCGGCAGCCTGGCGCTGCCGCCGATCGGCATCCGGGGCGACCACCCGGACATCCAGGGCCTGGCCGCCAGCCTGCGCAAGGACCTGTCGTCCGAGCTGACCCGCTCCACCTCGATCGAGATCGAGCTCCTGCCGAGCGCGAGCATCCCCGAGGGTGCCCGGGCCGACTTCGTGCTGCGCGGAAGCCTGAAGCTCGAGGACCACCACGGGGCCCTGGAGCTGGCGCTCGACCAGTGCCGCGGCGGCGACTGCGAGATCACGCGCGAGATCTGGCACCACCGGATCGAGCACGGCATCGAGCGCCCATCCGATCAGGACGACGACCAGTACCAGTGGGAGCTGCAGGATCAGCTGGTCCGCTCGGCGGTGCGCGCGATCCGCAAGAAGCTGGGCGAGCTGTCGCTCAAGCCGGCCGAGCAGGTGACCACCCGCAAGCCGGATGAGGCCCGCGAGCTCGCGCTGCGCGCCCACGCGGTCCTGCACCGCGGGATGACCAAGCACCTCCTGGCCTCCATCACCCTCTTCCGCCGGGCCATCGAGGCCGATCCCTACTGCGCCCTCGCCTACGCCGGAGTGGCCGAGGCCCTGGTGCGCAAGTACCTGTACTGGGACGGGGACGAGTCCTTCCTGGAGGAGGCCCGCAGCAACGCCCGCCGCGCGCTCTCGATCGATCCCAACTGCGCCGAGGCGCACACCTCCCTGGGCTTCGGCTACCACCTCACGGGGCACCAGATCGAGGCCGAACGGGAGTACCGCCTGGCCATCCAGCTGGACACCTCGGAGTGGCTGGCCCACCGCCTGCTGGGCGCCCTCTTCTCCAGGAAGGCCAACCTCAAGGAGGCCTCGCCCCTGCTCCTGCGCGGCATCGCGCTCAAGCCCGAGTACATCTCGACCTACGACCACCTGTACAACGTGCTGCTGCGCCTCGGGTCGGACCGCTATCAGGAGGCCATCGAGTTCGCCGACAAGGGGATCGCCGCCGCGCGGCGGCGCTTGCAGGAGGCCGGCGACGACCAGGACACGCGCCTGCACCTGGCCATGCTCCTGGCGCGGATGGGGCTGACGGACGAGGCCCTCGAGGTCCTCGCCGAGGCGCGGGACTTCGGGCCCAAGGACGGCTTCACCTCCTTCCACGTGGCCATGGTCCACGCCATTCTGGGCAACCTCATGGAGGCCATCGAGGCGCTCACGGCGGCCCAGGGTCGCGGCTACTACATCAAGTGCGAGCAGGGCGCGACGGAGTTCGACGTCCTGCGCGGGCTGGCGGAGTTCCAGTCCCTGATCGACTGAGCGGCGCCGCCCCCCTACCGCCTCGGTCCCCGCTCCGGTCCGGGCTAGGTCGCGGTTCGGTACGGAAGCCCGCCGATCAGCGAGGCCATGCGGCCAAAGGTACTGGCCTCGGTGCCCAGGATGCTCGACGTCCGGGAGAGCAGCCACATCTCGGCAACCGCATCCGCCTGGCCCTCCTTGGGCGCGAGCAATTCGCTCGGGGGGAACTCCTTGTCGAAGGTGATCAGCCGATCGCCGAAGCGGGCCTGGAACGCCGCTTGGGTCTCTTCGCAGTCCGTCGCGAGGAAGAAGCGCACGTCTGCGCGCCTGGCGACCTGACGCGCCATCGCGGCCTCGAAGGCCTCATCGCTCGAGCGCTTGTAGTGTTCCGCGAATCGACTCTCGAGGGCGTCTCCCCGCCTCACGTGGACTCCGATCACCTCGTGTCCGCGGAACCGCTCGCTCGCGAAGGCATCGACACGGCGCGCGATGGGCGACGCCGGCACCATCTCCCGGCACAGGCGCTTGCGTATCCGCCTGCAGCGGCCGAGCCTCTTTACGCCAGATTGCCTGAGCTGGCTGTCGATGTGCTGGTAGCCGTAGTCGTAGATGAGCCCCCGTGCGCGCACAGCGCCCAGCACGTCCGCTGGATCGAAGCCCGGAGCGATCTCGGATGGCCTCTCCGGGCCACGCAGCAGCCAATCGCTCACCCGTGGAGCGCCGCTCTCGAGCTCCGCGCGGTATTCCTCCTCCGATAGCTGGGGAAACCGGTTGCCGAAGAGCGCGTCCCAGGGCTCATCCGAGAAGCAGTCGCTCGGCCCCCAGTGGACTGCGAAGCCCAGGCCGAGGTGCCGCGCGAGAGCGAGCGACGAGGTGATCGCACGGAGGCGATTCGCGAGCCCGTTGACCGGTCGAACCACGATCCTGGGGATCGCATCGCACGAATGGCGAGTGAACCACGGCCAGCTCATGCCAACTCGTGGCCCTCGATCCGGAAGCCGAGGGCTGAGACGGGCCCGCGACGGGCCTTGGAGCGTCGCAGGCGCGCGCTTCCGATGATCTTCACTGGAGCGCCGCTCGCTGCCGAAGCCGTGTCCGGTCCTGGGGCGACCTCGGGCGAGTCCTCGCCACCACCCCCACCGAGCTTCGGTTCCATGATCACCATGCGGCGCCGGTCCGCTCCCGACTCAATCCTCGCCGCGGCTCCCGGGGAGCGGGTAGATCCCCAGCCCCATCCCCCCCGACACATCCAGGCAGGCCCCGGTGATGAAGCCGGATCGGGGCGAGGCCAGGAAGCGGGCCGCCCAGGCAACCTCCTCCACCGAGCCCGCCCTCCCCACCGCGGTGTGTTCGACGAGCCAGCGCCGGGTCTCGTCCGTCATGATGCGCTCGATGCGTCCGGTCTCCACCAGCCCCAGCTGCAGCAGGTTGCACGTCACGCCGCAGTGTCCGGCCTCGGCCGCGATGCTGCGGGTCAATCCGGCCATCGCGGCCTTGGCGGCGGAGTACGCAGCGAATCCCACCGTGCCGAGCGTCGCGGCCATGGACCCCACGTGCAGGATGCGCCCGAAGCCCCGCTCCTTCATTCCCGGGAGCGCGTGTCGGCTGAGCCGTGTCGCGGCGAGCAGGATGACCTCGAAGGTCTCCTCGATGCTGCGCTCCTCGGTCCCCTCCAGCTCGGCGCGGGCCATCAGGGGCGCCGCGTTGTGCACCAGCACGTCGACTTGCGGCGCGAGCTCGTCCAGTCTTCCCAGCCACTCCCGTCCGCTCACGTCCGCGGCCAGGGCGCTCGCCTCGCCCCCCTCCTCCCGGATGAGCGCGCAGCTCTCCTCCAGCGGTTCGATCCGCCTCCCGACGACCGCGATCCGGGCTCCGGCCCGCGCGAGCTCCCGCGCGATCCCCCGCCCGATGCCGCTGCCGCCGCCAGTCACCACGGCCGTCCGGCCCGCGAGCTCTCGTTGGTCCATGCTGGGCAGATGATAAGGAAGTCGGGCTCGCGAGCCTCGGCGCGCCGCCGCGGATTCCGGCACTTTTCGGGGGAAGCGGCGCAACCATCGGGCGCGACCGCAGCCCCCTGGGGCGGTGGGGCCTGGTGGATGCGCCGGCGGATCCCGCCCCTCCCCTCCGAGCTCTCCTCCAGCGCACCCCATCCATCTGCCGCACCCCGATCCCTCGCGTTGCCGCTCCCCGCGCCCCGGCCTAGAATCCCCGCCCTCCGGACCGCCGCGCCCTCCCAATCCCGAGCCCATCGGAGCGGGACCTCCTCATGTCCCGACCCATCGTCGCACTCGCCGTCGCGACAGCGAGTCCGACGGATCCCCCTCACCTCGTCGAGCTCGGCGCCATCCGCGTCTTCGATGGCGAGGTCGTCGAGGAGCTCTCGTCCCTGATCCGCCCTCAGATCCCGATCGATCCGCGGTCGACCGAGCTGCACGGAATCGACGAGGACGAGATCACGCGGGCGCCGCTCGCGCACGAGGTGCTGGCGCGATTCCTCGACTGGCTGGGCGACGACTGGATGGTGGTCCATGACGCGCGGCGGACCGCTCGCCCCCTGGCCTTCGAGCTCGCGCGCGTTGGTCTGGAGCCTCCCCGCTCCCTGCTCCTCGACACCTTGCCCCTGGCCCGCGAGCTGCTCGCCGAGGTGCCGGACGACTCGCTCGAAGCCTACTGTGGCCTGCTCGACCTCGAGGAGGGGGAGCACCATCGTGCGCTCCCCGATGCCGTCTGGAGTTGGAAGGTCTTCGAGGCCTGTACCGAGCGCCTCGGCGGAGACCCGACCCCCGAATCCTTCCTGGCGAGGACCGGCCGGCCCGCCACCCTTGCCCTCTTCGGTCCGATGCCGCCGGCCGGGCTGAAGCCGAGGCATCGCAAGCTCGCGCGGGCGTGTGGCCGGGGCGCCCCGGTGACCCTTCTCTACGGCGAGCCTCCCGAGGTACCCGTTCCCCTCGGCGTGCTGCCGCACTTCATCTACGCCTCCCGCGACCGCGCCTATCTCAAGGCCGAGTGCCAGGCCACGGGCCTGCTCAAGACCTACCGGCTCGATCGCATCCACCGCGTGCGGTAGATCCCCGCCCTGATCCGCCCATTGGGCCCCCGCCTCCCCTCCTCGCCTCCCCAGCCACCCCTGCCCAGCGATCCCCTACCGGCCCATTGGCGCCGACTGGCTCCCCGGTTAGGCTATTCCCCACGGAGATCCCCTCCGTGCCCGCGGGCGTAACTCAGTTGGTAGAGTGTCAGCTTCCCAAGCTGAATGTCGAGGGTTCGAGTCCCTTCGCCCGCTCCACGCTAAGTGTGCAGGACAGCGTAACTTAGGGCGTTCGAGGCGAATGCGAAGGCGTAGCCGGCCGGTTCGTGTCAGCACTTTGTCACCGTATTCCGTGGCCGCCCGCAGACCCCAACGGCCGGGCGACACCGGCCCCAACGTAGACTGGCCCCTCCACGCCACCTCATGAGGAAGACGCAGGTGGCTCGATCAATCGATGCCCCTCGCCCGCTCGCCTCTCCCAAGTGGAGGAATCCCCGATCCCCGGTCGCCCTTGCCACACGCTCGCCAATCGCCCCCCCCCTCACAACCGAGTAACGCTCCGCCCGGACCGGCTTCTGCCTTCCACGACGGGGCGACGCACGTGTCCCTCCCCTCTCGGGGAGCACTGATGTCTCCGAATCCGAATGAAGTTCTGCGTAGCTGGTCTTTCCGTTCCCGTGAAGGAGAGCTCGCATCGAACGGAAAGATCTCGAATCATGGGTAAGCGACTCTACGTCGGCAACCTCTCGTACGACTCCACTGAAGACTCCCTTCGCGCCGCGTTCTCCGAGGACGGCCGCACCGTGACCGAGGTGCACCTCATGATCGACCGGGACACCGGCCGGCCGCGCGGCTTCGGCTTCGTGGAAATGGGCAGCGAAAAGGAAGCCCAGGCCGCCATCGAAGCCCTCGACGGTGTCAACCTTGACGGCCGCAACCTCAAGGTCAACGAGGCCAAGGAGCGCACCAGCGGCGGGGGTGGCCGTCGCGGCGGCGGCGGCGGCGGCGGCGGCGACCGCTGGTAGACCTCCCGCTCCAACCGCTGGGGCGCCGCGGGATCGAGGCCTTCGCTGGCCTGCGATCCCCGGCTCCCCGGCGTTCGTCCAGATCCGGCATCGAGCGCCGATGCCGGTCCACGGCACCTTCGACCCAGGAACACGATGACTCGCTCACCTCAGACCTTCGAGAAACGCCAGCGCGAGAAGCGCAAACAGGAAAAGCGCCTGCTGAAGCAAGAGCAACGCCTCGAGCGAAACGCGGAAAAGCGCCTGGCGAAGGATCAGGAGCCTGCCGAGGGCGAGCAGCCCCTCGACGGCGCCCCGCAGGCCCCCGAGCCGACCGACGCCGACGGCCACGCTGATCCGCAGGCCCCCTCACCCCCATCCTGACGAGGTGGTCGCCCGGGGCCGCCCCTACTCCATCAGCTCCAGCCGCCGCCACGCCTCCCGCTTGCCCAGGCCCCGGATCGCTCCCCACGCCGCTAGCTGCTTCGCCTGCGGCTTGGTCTTGCCCTTCTCCCAGTTGTAGACGGTGAGCGGCGACACGCCGACAAGGGCCGCGTAGTCGGCTGCTGAGAGCCCGAGCTTCTCGCGGTGCTTCTTCACCCAGGCTGGGGAGAACCGGACGTTCTGAGCTGCGCCGGGCTCCGCGCTCACGCCAACCCGCTTCCCCTCGCGACCCTCAAGGTATGCGATCCGCTTCTGCTGCTCGGCGATCTGGCGCTTGAGGGCGGCGATGTCGCGCCGGTACTGCGCTGACGCCTTCTTGTGGGAGGACATCAGTGCGTTGGCCTCGCGGCGAGCGAGGCGACGGATCTCATCCTTGAGGACTGCTGCCAGGTTGGGCATGGGGGGGTCCTTTGAGGTTGTGGGCGGCTGTTCTGAGCGCAGGCTAACTGCGGCGGAGCCTCTCAGCAAGCTAGGACGGCGGCAGCAGTAGTATCAACTGGGTACGGCCCACATCTCGGCGCGAGTAATGGCGGGCGCATACAATCCGCACAGTGGACAGGTCTGCCTGGAATCTCTGCAACAAGCAGCCATCGAGGATCGCCCTGGGCGGATCGGTACACAATCGCATTGCATGGCATGGCCAACTCGGCGAGGTCGTCCGTCCCGTTGTGAGATTTGGACGGGGACGTGTACATCATGCAGGTTGCTTGTTCTGGTTCAAGGACTCGTTCTCGAGAGCGGCGATGAGCCTCGGCAGGGCGGCGTGACCCTTGTGTAGGCAGCCGGATTGTGCCAGGGCGAGCCCGTCACAGTGTTCCGGGTCGTT
>CAZTTG010000040.1:0-54481 GCA_964615935.1 uncultured Planctomycetaceae bacterium
AACCTCAAGGGCTACTTCAACTACAACAAGGCCGCCGCCAAGGTCTTCAAGGACCAGAAGGGCGGCAAGATCGTCAACATCTCGTCCATCAACGGGCTGCGCGGGAAGTTCGCCCAGGCCAACTACTCGGCCTCCAAGGGGGGCGAGATCGCCATGAGCAAGGCCCTGGCCAAGGAGCTGGGCAAGTTCAACGTGAACGTGAACGTGGTGGCGCCCGGGATGGTGATGACCGAGATGGCGCGCAAGATCCCGCCGGAGTTCCTGAACGCGGCGGTGGACGAGACGGTTCTGGGCCGGATCGCCAGCCCGGAGGACTGCGCCGACGTGGTGGCCTTCCTGTGCTCGGACCGGTCGCGGCACGTGACCGGCGAGGTGATCAAGGTCGACGGCGGCCAGTACATCTAGGAGGAAGGCCATGACCAGAGTCGGAATCGTCGGAATGGGGCACGGGGTCTTCGGTCGCCGGAGCGACGCCACCGTGCAGGAGCTGGCCTTCGAGGCCTTCCGGGAGGCCGTGCAGGACGCCGGGATCGAGCGCAGCGAGGTGGACGCCTCGGTGATCGGCTCGGTGCCCGAGTACCACAAGCAGCGCTCGCTGCCGGGGGTGGTGCAGGAGTACCTGGGGCTGAACCCCAAGCCCACCTGGCTCACCGAGGTGGCCTGCGCCTCCGGGAGCGCGGCCATCCGGACCGCCTGGATGTCGATCAAGGCCGGGGTCCACGACGTGGTGGCGGTGCTCGGCTGCCAGAAGATGACCGAGCTCTCCACCGGCGAGATCCTGGCCCTCATGGGCCGGGTCGGCGAGGTGCAGTGGGAGTCGGTCTTCGGCACCACCTTCCCGGCCTACTACGCGCTCTTCGCCCGGCGCCACATGCACGAGTTCGGCACCACCCGCGAGCAGCTCCTGGAGGTGGCGGTCAAGAACCACTACTACGGCGCGCGCAACCCCAAGGCGCTGTTCCGCAAGGAGATCACCCTGGAGAAGGCGATGGCCTCCGAGGACGTGGCCACGCCCTTCCAGGTGTACGACTGCTGCGCCAACGCCGACGGCGCCGCCTGCCTGATCCTGGCTAGCGAAGAGACGGCCAGGAAGATCAGCGACAAGCCGGTGTGGCTGGACGGGATGGCCTGCGCCACCGCCAGCATGTCGGTGCTGCGGCGGCCCGACCTGGTGGGGCTCCCCAGCGCCCGGCAGGCGGGGGCCGACGCCTACGCCATGGCCGGGATCACCGCCAAGGACGTCAAGGTGGCCGACGTGCACGACTGCTTCACCATCGCCGAGATCCTGGCCTACGAGGACCTGGGCTTCTGCGAGCAGGGAGCCGGCGGCAGCTTCATCTCCGACCGCCAGACGTACATCGGCGGAGAGGTGGCGGTGAACGTGGACGGCGGCCTCAAGGCCAAGGGCCACCCCATCGGCGCCACCGGGGTCTCGATGACCTACGAGATCGCCAGGCAGCTCCGGGGCGAGGCGGGAGAGCGCCAGGTGCCGGACGCGGACGTGGGGCTCACCCACAACGTGGGTGGGATCGGTCAGTACTGCTTCGTCCAGGTTCTGCGGAGGGATTGAGCGATGTTCAAGTGGTTCGGCAAGGTCAACTTTTCGCCCTACACCAAGGTCACCGACTTCGCTCAGCACCTGAAGGACGGGCGCCTGATGGGGACCCGCTGCAAGGCCTGCGGCGCGACCTCCTTCCCCCCGCGCGCGGACTGCGTCGAGTGCATGAGCGGGGACTTCGAGTTCTTCGAGCTCACCGGCAAGGCCACCCTGCACACCTTCACCACCATCGTCGCTCCGCCGACGGGCTTCGACGACGTGGTCCCCTACACCGTGGGCGTGGTCGACCTCGAGGGCGGCGGCCGTCTGCTGGCCTGGATCGGCGACACGATCCAGGAGGACCAGGTCGAGGTGGGCATGGAGTGCCAGGTGGTCCCCCAGATCTTCGAGGAGCTGGAGGACATCCGGGTCTACTACAGCCTGGAGGCGCCCGGGACCACCTGGGCGAAGACCGACTCCGCCATGTGAGCGGCCCCCGGGCGGGAGGAACGCCATGGACTTCAAGTTCAGCGAAGACCACGAGATGCTCCGGAGCGTGGCCCGCGAGTTCGCCGACAAGGAGCTCCGGCCCATCGCCGCCGAGGTGGACGAGAAGGCCGACGTGCCGCGGCACATCGTCCAGCAGATGGCCGAGCTGGGCTTCATGGGCTGCCTCTTCCCGGAGGAGTACGGCGGCTCGGACGTGGGGGAGGTGGGCTACGCCATCGTGCTGGAGGAGCTCACCCGCGCCTGCGCCTCGACCTCGGTCCTGCTCGGCGGGCACGTCTCCATCGGCACCATGGCCATCTTCCTGGCGGGCACCGAGGAGCAGAAGCGCAAGTTCCTGCCC
The DNA here is from genome assembly GCA_964615935.1 of uncultured Planctomycetaceae bacterium. Classification (GTDB taxonomy): domain Bacteria; phylum Planctomycetota; class UBA1135; order UBA1135; genus CAZTTG01. The sequence continues at coordinate 2,388 of CAZTTG010000040.1, forward strand.
TCGATGACCTCGGGCGAGAGGATGGCTGCCTTCGCCCTGACCGAGCCCGAGGCCGGCTCGGACGCCGGCGCCATGCGCGCCACCGCGGTGGAGGACGGGGATGAGTGGGTGCTGAACGGCCAGAAGACTTTCATCACCAACGGCGGCGTGGCGGACGTCTACAGCGTCTTCGCCCGCACCGATCCGGGCACCGGCACGCGGGGCATCTCCACCTTCATCGTGGATAAGGAGATGCCCGGCTTCCGCGCCGGCCCGCCCGAGAAGAAGATGGGCATCCGGGGCTCGCACACCTCGGATCTGTTCTTCGACGACCTGCGCGTGCCCAAGAACCACATGCTGGGCAAGCGCGGCGAGGGCTTCCGGGTGGCCATGAAGACCCTCGACGTGGGCCGCCTCTCCATCGGGGCCCAGTGCCTGGGCCTGGCGCGCGAGGCGCTGGACCTCTCCATCCTGCACGCCACCCAGCGGGAGCAGTTCGGCGGCCCGATCGGCCGCCTGCAGGCCATCCAGTTCATGCTGGCCGAGATGGCGGCGGACGTCTTCACCATGGAGAGCACGACCTATCGGGCGGCCTGGATGTGCGACGCGGGGCTGCCCATCGCGCGCGAGTCGGCGATGGTCAAGTTCCTGTGCTCGGAGGCGCTGGGCCGGGTGGTGGACAAGGCCGTGCAGGTGCACGGCGGCATGGGCTACATGTCCGAGTACCCCGTCGAGCGCCTCTACCGCGACGCGCGCATCACGCGCATCTTCGAGGGCACCAACGAGATCCAGCGTCTGGTCATCGCCCGGCACCTGCTCAAGGCCAAGAGGTACTGATGAGAAGGAGCGGCCTCTTCCGCCCGTTGTGCCTGCTCCTCCTGGCCTCGGCCTGGGGGATGGGGGAGCTGATCGGAGGCGAGACGGTCGTGCTCACGGCCTGGGCGCTCTTGATGCTCGCCGCGGCCCGGGTCCTGGTGAACCGACCCGGCTCCTCGACCGTCCTGGCCGCGATCGCCGTGCTCTTCAAGTCGGTCCACACCGCGCCCTTCTTCTGCCACCTGGCGGGCATCGCCCTGCTGGGGGTCGCCTTCGACCTCGCGGCCAGCCTCCTGTGGCGCGGCGATCGCCGGCCGACCCTGCTGCGCGCGGCCCTGGCCGGGGTGGTCAGCGGCCCTCTGAGCTGCCTGCTCTTCGCCTCCTCGATGATCTGGGTCTTCGAACAGCGTCACTGGGCCGGCGGCGGGCTCGAGCGCCTGGGCGAGCACCTGCTGGGCTCCGGCAGCCGCGGGGCGCTGGCCGGCCTGATCGTGGTGCCCCTCGGGCTGTGGCTCGGGCGGGCGGTGGCGCGGCAGGCGGAGGGCCAGCCGCGAGCGGCCCTGGGCGCGGCCGCGGCCGCCAGCCTGGCGCTCTGGGCGCTGGGCCCCGTCATCGGCTGAGGGGGGCGAGCCGGCCGGGAACGGCGCCCGGGCCGGCCCGGGTGCGCCGGCGCCAAATCGGCCTTGGCGACCCTTTCAGGCCGGTTTCCCATCCCTCGACCCCCCTCACCAGCGCCCCCCGGATTAACGGACCTTGACATCCTCTTTCCGCCGATATAGCGTCCGAACGGACGTTCGAACGGAGGCGAATGTCAACCGCCGAAACCACCCGCAAGCGGACCCCCGCGTTCGACAGCAAGCGGCTCCAGGTCCTGGCCGCCGCGGCGCGAATCTTCTCCGAAGTGGGCTATGACAAGGCCTCGATGAGGCGCATCGCCGCCGAGGCCCAGGTCAGCCTGGCCGGGATCTACCACTACGTGGCGGGCAAGGAGGAGCTCCTCCACTCGATCCAGAGCCACACCTTCGACTCCCTGCTCCGCGGCCTGCGCAGCCACCTGGCGGGGATCGGCGAGCCGCGGCAGCGCCTGGCCGCGGCCGTGCGCAACCACGTCCGTCACTTCGGCGAGAACATGCACGAGCTCAAGGTCTGCGCCCGCGAGCTGGAGACCCTCGAGGACCAGGCCTACGACGAGGTCCACCAGCGCCGCCGCGCCTACTTCGAGGCCGTCCACGCGCTGGTCCAGGAGCTCCAGCCGCGAGGCGGCGCGGCCCCCGGCTCCTGGCTCGCCACCGCCAACCTGTTCGGCATGCTCAACTGGTTCTACCAGTGGTACGACCCCGAGCGCAGTCGGGTGAGCCTCGACGATCTCGCCGAGCAGCAGACCGCTCTCTTTCTCGACGGCTACGTCGCTTCCACCTCGAACGATGACGACAGGGGAGATGCATGAGGTACGCAGAGACCGGCTTCAACCTGGAGGTCGACCTGAGCCGGGGGAACATCGAGAGGGTGGCGACCGACCCGCGGCTGACCGAGCTCCACCTGGGGGGCCTGGGCACCAACGCCCGCCTGTTCTGGGATCGGGTCCCTCCGGAGGTCGAGCCCTTCGACGAGGAGAACCTGCTGATCTTCGGCACCGGGCTCCTGGTGGGCACGCCCGCGCCCGGCTGCAACCGCACCATCGTCTCCTGCATCTCCCCCCAGACCCGCTACTTCGCCTTCTCGATGATGGGCGGCTTCTGGGGACCCGAGCTGAAGCACGCCGGATACGACAAGCTGGTCATCCGCGGGCGCTCTCCCGAACCGGTCTACCTGTGGATCAAGGACGACCGGGTGGAGATCCGCGACGCCTCCCACCTGATGGGCCTGGGCTCGCTGGAGACCGCCGAGCTCATCCGCCAGGAGCTGGAGGACCCCCACGCGCAGGTCTCCTCCATCGGCCTGGCGGGCGAGAACCGGGTCTGGTTCGCCTCCATCGAGCAGGGCCGCTCCAGCGCCAGCCGGCTCGGCGTGGGCGCCGTCATGGGGGACAAGAACCTGAAGGCCATCGCCGTCCGCGGCTCGAAGGACATCCACATCGCCCGGCCGGCAGCGTTCCTGGAGATGTGCAACGAGGCCCTCCAGTACATCAAGGCCCGGGACAAGAATCCCATCCCCGGGGTCATGCCCATCCTGGCCGGGCTCGGATCGCCGCAGGAGATGGCCGTCGACGACGAGAAGTGGCACACCGAGAACTTCGCCTGGGGGAACGCCCGCGTGCGCCGGAAGGGCTTCTGGACCGAGGAGGTCGCCACGCAGTGGACCGGCACCATGGAGACCATGCGGACGCGGCTCCTCTCCTGTCACAACTGCCCCATGAAGTGCGGCGCGGCCATCTCCGTGGACACGCGGATGTGCTCGTACATGATGAAGTGCTTCTCCAAGCTCACCTACACGATGGGCGCCTTCTCCGACCTGGACTTCGGTCTGAGGATCGCCCAGAAGGCCACCGAGCACGGAGTGGACGCCTTCTCCGCCCCGCAGACCATGGCCTTCGCCCTCGAGCTGCTGGAGGCCGGCATCCTGACCGACGGCGACTTCCCCGGGATGCCCGCCGACAACGAGGGCCGCTTCCACTGGCTGCTCGACCGGATCGTCCGGCGCGAGGGCATCGGAGACGTGCTGGCCAACGGGACCTACTGGGCGGCCAAGGAGATCGGCAAGGGCGCCGAGGAGTACGCCCACAACAACATCAAGAAGACCGAGCAGCTCCCGCTCAAGCTGGGGATGCTCAACCCCATCTACTTCCTGATGTACTGCACCGGCGAGAAGGCCAACATCACCCAGATCGAGGGGAACTACCCCCAGGCGCCCTTCCCCACCCGGGAGGAGCGCGAGGCCTTCGTCGAGGACTGGGAGCACGTCCCCGACGAGCGCTTCAAGGAGTGGTTCACGGAATGGGAGCTCCGCGGAGACAAGTCGATTCCACAGTACCCTCCCCCGGACGCCACCTGCGAGATCGTCCACTGGCAGGAGAAGATGCACTACGTCGATGACACCACCGGCATGTGCGCCGGCCTGTCGTCCTTCCCCCTCAAACCGCCCTTCCACATTCACATCCTGCCGAAGCTGATCTCCCACGGGGCCGGGCTCGATCTGGACGAGGACGGACTGAATCACGTCACCCGGAGGAACCGGAACCTGGTCAGGGCCAACAACATCCGCCGAGGCATGACGCGGACGGACGAGAGGCCCCCGGACGACCACTGGAGGAAGAGGTTCCCCGAGCTCGAGAAGAAGCTCCTGGACGAGTACTACAAGTTCAAGGGGTGGAATCTCGACGGGATTCCCACCCGCGAAACACTGCACGAGCTGGAGCTGGACTACGTGAGCGAGGACCTCGTGCAGAGGGGGATCCTGACCGAGGCGGAAGCCGACCAGCCCCAGGAGGCTTCGAGCGAAGGATGCACGCCGTGAGCCCCGAGAAGAAGAAGCGGATCGTCAAGACGATCAAGATCGACGTCGACAAGTGCAACGGCTGTCGGGCCTGTGAGGTGATCTGCTCCGCCCTTCACGCCCAGCCGAAGTACAGCAGCAACAACCCGGCCCGATCGCGCGTGCGCGTGACTCGTGATCCCCTGGCGAACATCTACATCCCGGTGTACGCCGGCGAGTACACGGCGGCCGAGTGCGCCGGCCGCGACAAGTACACCATCGACGGCAAGGAGTACGACGAGTGCGCCTTCTGCCGGGCCTCCTGCCCGTCGCGCGACCACTTCAAGGAGCCGGACTCCGACCTGCCGCTGAAGTGCGACCTGTGCGAGTCCGATCCGGAGCTGGAGGAGCCCATGTGCGTCAAGTGGTGCCTGGCGGACGCCCTGACCTACGAGGAGCGCGAGGAGGACAGCGAGGAAGCCGCTGCCCCGGAGGACGTGGACCTGGGTCTGGAGGCCCTGGCCAACAAGCACGGCTGGGACAAGGTCAGCGACGCCCTGGGGCGGCTGTCGAAGGGAGGCCGGGGGTGAGCACCGTGGAGACCGTCACCCCCTTCGCCGAGATCGTCGACGAGATCAAGGAGGCCGGCGGCGAGGCCTACAAGTACTGCTATCAGTGCGGCAAGTGCGACGTCGTCTGCCCCTGGAACCGCGTGCGGGACTTCAGCATCCGCAAGATCGTCTGGCAGGCCAACCTGGGCCTGCCCGACATCGAGCTGGAGGACATCTGGCGCTGCACCACCTGCGGCTCCTGCCCCTCCCACTGCCCCCGGGGGGTGGAGCAGATCGAGGTGGGGGTGGCCATCCGCCGCCTGGCCACGGGCTACGGGGTGTTCCCCGGCTCGGTGAAGCCCGTGCGCACCGTGGGCGGGAGCCTCTCGACCGACGGCAACCCCCTCAGCGAGCCGCGGGCCGGTCGCGACGCCTGGGCCAAGGGCCTGTCGGTGAAGCCCTTCGCCGAGGGCATGGAGATCCTGTACTTCGTCGGCTGCTACTACAGCTACGACCCGAGGCTGCAGAAGGTGGCCGTCGCCACGGCGAAGATCCTCCAGAGGGCCGGCGTGGACTTCGGGATCCTGGGCAGCCAGGAGAGCTGCTGCGGCGAGAGCATCCGCAAGACCGGGCAGGAGGAGATCTTCAAGACCCTGGCCCGCGAGAACATCAAGGCCTTCATCGACAGGGGCGTGAAGCGGATCCTGGTCTCCTCTCCCCACTGCTACCACACCCTCAAGAACGAGTACCCCGAGCTCATGGTGAGCTTCGAGGTGGTCCACATCTCCCAGTACCTGGCGGAGCTGATCGAGGCCGGCCGGCTCGAGATCTCCGGGGCGCTCGAGAAGAAGGTGACCTTCCACGACCCCTGCTACCTGGGGCGCCACAACGGGATCTACGATCCGCCGCGGGAGATCCTGAACCGGCTGCCCGGCCTGGAGCTGGTCGAGATGCCCGACTCCCGCGAAGGCAGCCTCTGCTGCGGCGGGGGAGGCGGGCGGATCTGGATGGAGACGCCCAAGGAGGACCGCTTCTCCGACCTGCGGGTGGCCCAGGCGAAGGAGGTCGGCGCCGAGGTGCTGGCCACCGCCTGTCCCTACTGCATCAGCAACTTCGAGGAGAGCAGCCTGGCCCTGGGCGAGGAGGAGGCCCTGGAGGTCAGGGACCTCACCGAGCTCGTCCAGGAAGCCCTGGAGGGAGGCGAGCAGAGCTCATGAGCACTCCCGACACCGGCTTCGGCGACGTCATGGTACTCGGCGGCGGCATCAGCGGCATCCAGGCCGCGCTGGACCTCGCCACCTCGGGCTACAGGGTCTACCTGGTCGAGAAGGCGCCGACCATCGGCGGGAAGATGGCCCAGCTCGACAAGACCTTCCCCACCAACGACTGCTCGATGTGCATCGAGTCGCCCAAGTTCATCGAGTGCGACCGACACCCCAACATCGACATCCTGACCTACACCGAGGTCGAGAAGGTCGAGGGCCAGGCCGGCGACTTCGAGGTCACCCTGACCCGCAAGCCCCGGTACGTGAAGGAGGACCTCTGCACCGGCTGCACGGTCTGCGCCGAGTACTGCCCGATCCCGATCCCCGATCCCTTCAACCAGGAGCTTTCCGACAACAAGGCCATCCACATCTACTTCTCCCAGGCCGTGCCGCTGGTCCCCTACATCGATGACCGGTGCCGCTTCCTGGATGACGAGAAGTGCACCATCTGCGAGAGCGTCTGCAAGAACCAGGCCATCGACCTGCACCAGAAAGCGCGGCAGCAGGTCATCCAGGTCGGCGCCATCGTCCTGTCTCCCGGCTACGGGGCCTTCGATCCCCTGCCGCGGGGCGACTACGGCTACGGGACGATCCCCAACGTGGTGACCAGCCTCGACTTCGAGCGGCTGCTGTGCGCCACCGGCCCGCACGAGGGCGAGATCCTGCGCCCCTCCGACCACGAACACCCGCACAAGATCGCCTGGATCCACTGCGTCGGCTCCCGGCAGGTGCTCGAGGGCGGCCACGGCTACTGCTCCTCGGTCTGCTGCTCCTACGTCCAGAAGCAGGTGATCCTGACCAAGGACCACGACGCCGACACCGAGGCGGTGATCTTCCACAACGACATCCGCTCCTTCGGCAAGGACTTCGAGCGCTTCTACCGCCGGGCGGAGAACCTCCCCGGGGTGCGCTTCATCCGCAGCTACGTGGAGATCGGCCGGGAGATCCCGGAGACGAGGAACGTCACGATCCGCTACTCCACGGCCTCGGAGGGCGTGAAGGAGGAGGAGTTCGACCTGGTGGTCCTGGGCGTGGGCCTGGCTCCGCCGGAGAAGGCCCAGCACCTCGCCGAGCAGTTCGGCATCGAGCTGGACGAGCACGGCTTCTGCCGGACCAATCCGGTCAACCCCATGGAGACCACCCGGCCCGGCGTCTTCGTCAGCGGCGCCTTCGTGGGGCCCATGGACATCCCCGAATCGGTGCAGAGCGCCAGCGGCGCCACCGCCCTGGCGGGAGCGCTGCTGAAGTCCCGGCGCGGCAAGCTGGACCGGGAGCGCGTCTACCCCGAGGAGCGCGACACCAGCGAGGAGGAGGTCCGGGTGGGCGTCTTCGCCTGCCACTGCGGCGCCAACATCGGTCGGGTGGTGGACGTGCCCTCGGTGGTGGAGTACTCCAAGACCCTGGAGCACGTCGCCCACGCCGAGGAGGGGCTCTTCATCTGCTCCACCGACGCCGCCGAGCAGATCGCCAACACCATCCGGGAGAAGGGGCTCAACCGCGTGGTGGTGGCCGCCTGCACCCCCCGGACCCACGAGCCGCTCTTCCGCGACACCCTGCGCGAGGGCGGCATCAACCAGTACTTCTTCGACATGGCCAACATCCGGGAGCACTGCTCCTGGGTGCACTCCAAGCAGAAGGAGGAGGCCACCCGCAAGGCCAAGGACATCGTCCGCATGTCGGTGGCCCGCACCATCGGCCTGGAGCCCCTCGAGGAGTTCGAGCTGCCGGTCAACAAGGCGGCGCTGGTGGTCGGCGGCGGCGTGGCCGGGATGAGCGGCGCCCTGGGTCTGGCCAACCAGGGCTTCGAGGTCCACCTGGTGGAGCGGGAGAAGGAGCTGGGCGGCCTGGCGCGGCGGATCCACGCCACCATCGAGGGGCTGGACGTCCAGGCCTGGCTGAAGGGCCTGATCCGCCAGGTCTACCAGCACCCCCTGATCCGCGTGTACCACGCAGCGACCATCCCGGACGCCTCGGGCTACGTGGGCAGCTTCGTCACCACGGTGGAGTCGGAGGGTCGGGTCGAGACGATCCACCACGGCGCCATCCTCCTCGCCACCGGGGCCGACGAGCACCGGCCGACCGAGTACCTCTACGGCGAGGACGAGCGGGTGATGACCCAACTCGAGCTGGAGGATCGGATCGCGGCGGCGGAGGACGACGAGGGGCTCGCCCAGGCCAGGAGCCTGGCGATGATCCAGTGCGTGGGCTGCCGGCAAGAGGGGCGGGACTACTGCTCCCGCGTCTGCTGCAGCGAGGCGGTCAAGAACGCCCTGGCCCTCAAGGCGCGGCGCCCCGAGATGGACGTCTGGATCCTGTACCGGGACATGCGCACCTACGGCTTCAAGGAGGACCACTACCTCGAGGCGGCCGAGAAGGGCGTGCGCTTCGTCCGCTGGGAGCCATCCGGCCGACCCGAGGTGGAGGCCGCCAAGGACGAGGAGGGCAAGGCCGTCCTTCGGATCACCGTGCCCGACGCCATCCTGGGCCAGAACCTCGCCATCGAGGCCGACCTCCTGGCCCTCTCGGCCGCCGTGGTCCCCTCGGCGGGCAACCCGGAGATCGCGCGGCTCTTCAAGGTGCCCACCAACCCCGACGGCTTCTTCCAGGAGGCCCACGTGAAGCTGCGGCCGGTGGACTTCGCCGCCGACGGCGTCTTCCTGTGCGGGGCCAACCACTATCCCAAGCACCTCTCGGAGACGATCAGCCAGGCCTACGGCGCGGCCGGACGGGCGGTGACGCTCCTCTCCCACGAGACCGTGACCGCCTCGGGCGCCGTCTGCGCGGTGGAGGAGAGCGACTGCGTGTCCTGCGGGGCGTGCATCAGCGCCTGCACCTACGGCGCGATCCACTGGCGCGAGACGCCCGCTGGCCCAAAGGCCAGCGTCAACCCCGCCCTGTGCAAGGGCGACGGCCTCTGCTGCGCCAAGTGCCCCACCGACGCCGTCGTCCTGAAGCACTTCACCAACGAAGAGGTCTTCAACCAGATCGACGCGGCCCTCTCGGACTCGTGGAGCTCCGGGTGCGGGGAGTGCCGCGACGAGCTACAGGAGGTAGGAACATGACCGGACTCGGGCACACGCCGAGGATCGTCGCATTCCTCTGCAACTGGTGAGCATACTCCGCTGCGGATCTGTCTGGAGTTACCAGACAAAGCTATGCACCGGAGATTCGGATCATCCGCCTGATGTGCACGGGTCGGGTGGACCTGGCCTTCGTGCTCCGCGCCCTCCAGAAGGGCGCCGACGGGGTGATCATCGGCGGCTGCTGGCCGGGCGAGTGCCACTACGTGACCGAGGGCAACTACGACGCCCTGGGGAACATGTACGTGTGTAAGAAGCTCCTGAAGCAGATCGGGGTGGACCCCGAGCGCGTGCGGCTGGAGTGGATCGCCGCCTCCGAGGGCACCCGCTTCGCCGAGGTCATGAGCGACTTCGTCGAGAAGCTGCGGGAGCTCGGACCCCTCGGCCGGGAGGGGGGGGGCGAGGGAATCGAGGCCCGCGACCTGCAGCTCAAGCTCGACTCCCTGAGCCAGCTGGTCCCCTACCTGAAGCTGGTGGAGCGCGAGAAGCTGCGGGTCCCGGTCAAGACGGAGGAGGCCTACAAGGAGTTCTACGAGAGCGAGGAGGTGGACCGGCTGTTCCAGGACCTCTTCGCCGAGAAGCTGACCATCAGCCAGATCGCGACGCTGCTGCGGGAAGGTCCCCTCACCACCGGGGAGATCTCCGAGCGGCTGGGTCTGAATCCGTCCGAGGTCTCGAGGCGCATGAACGACTCCTCCCGTCAGGGCCTGGTCCGGTACGACCTGGATCGGCATTGCTACGCCCTGGCCTGATCGAAGCAGACAGCGGATTGGGAAGACCGGCAATGGATCAAGATCGAGTCGATCAGATCATCGACGAGCACCGAGGCGAGCCCAGCTCCCTGATTCAGGTGCTGCTGGAGATACAGAACGAGAGTCACTGGCTGCCCAAGCAGGCTCTGGATCGGATAAGCGAACGGCTGGAGGTTCCACTCGCCCGGGTCCAGCACATCGCCACGTTCTACAAGGCATTCAGCCTGGTTCCCAAGGGTCGCCACCGGGTCCACGTCTGCATGGGGACGGCCTGTCACGTTCGCGGCGCGCCGCGCGTCCTGGAGAAGGTGAGCGTACTGACCGGGATCCAGCCGGGTGAAACGGACCTCGAGTTGAAGTTCAGCCTGGAGACCGTCAACTGTCTCGGCTGCTGTGCTCTGGGCCCGGTGATGGAAATCGACGGGAACACGCACGGCCGGCTCTCGACTGCCGAGACGGCCGACGTGCTGTCGACCTATGGATAGGGGGCTCGTGATGGCGCGGATCGACTCGCTCGAACAGCTCGCTGAGGCCCGACGGAGAGTCCTGTCCGGAAGGGACCCCGGCCAGCCCCGGATCACTGTGTGCGCCGGCACGGGTTGTCTGGCCACCGGCGCGAGTCGAGTCGTGGCCGCCTTCAGGTCGGAGACCGAGAAGCAGGGCCTGGACGCAGCGATCGAGACCCGGGGAACCGGTTGCCACGGCTTCTGCGAGAGAGGCCCGATCGTCGTCATCGATCCGGAGGAGACCTGCTACCTCCAGGTGACGCCGGAGGACATTCCCGAGATCATCTCCGAGACCATGAAGGAGAAGAGGGTCGTCGATCGCCTCCTGTACGTCGACCCGGCCACGGGCGAGAAGGTGGTCAGGGAATCCGACATCCCCTTCTACAAGCACCAGAAGCGGGTCGTTTTCGGCCCCAACAGGTCGATCGACCCCACCAGCGTGGAGGACTTCCTGGCCATCGGCGGCTACGAGGCCCTGGCCAAGGCGCTCTCCGAGATGACCCCAGAGCAGGTCATCGAAGAGGTGAAGGCGGCGAAGCTGAGGGGCCGCGGTGGAGCCGGCTTCCCCACGGGAGTGAAGTGGGAAGCTGCGCGCAACGCCGAAGGAGAGCCCAAGTACGTCGTCGTCAATTGCGATGAGGGAGACCCGGGGGCCTACATGGACCGGTCCCTCATGGAGGGCAATCCTTTCTGCGTGCTCGAGGGCCTGATGATCGGGGCCTATGCCATCGGCGCTCACGAGGGCTACATCTACGTTCGCCAGGAGTACTCCCTGGCGGTGGAGAACGTGGGGATCGCGATCGAACGAGCCCGGGAGCACGGCTTCCTGGGAAGGGACATCCTCGGTTCCGGATTCGACTTCGACGTCAAGGTCCATCGGGGGGCCGGAGCCTTCGTCTGCGGCGAGGAGACGGCGCTGCTGCTCTCCCTGGAGGGTCGGCCGGGCGAGCCGAAGACCAGGCCACCCTATCCCGCGGTGAGGGGTCTCTGGGGCAAGCCGACGAACATCAACAACGTGGAGACCTGGGCCACCGTTCCCTCGATCATCACGCAGGGGGCCGATGCCTACGCCTCCACCGGAACCGAGGGGAGCAAGGGGACCAAGATCTTCTCCCTGGTCGGCAAGATCACCAATACCGGCCTCGTCGAGGTCCCGATGGGCATCACCCTGAGGGAGATCGTGTACGAGATCGGCGGCGGCATCCCTGGAGGGAAGAAGTTCAAGGCGGTGCAGACCGGGGGGCCGTCCGGCGGGTGCATCCCCGAGGATCGACTGGATCTGACGGTCGATTTCGATGAGCTCACCAAGGCCGGCTCGATGATGGGTTCCGGAGGGATGATCGTGATGGATGAAGATACCTGCATGGTCGACGTGGCCAGGTACTTCATCGACTTCCTCACCGATGAATCCTGCGGCAAGTGCGTTCCCTGTCGCGAGGGCCTGCGCAAGATGCACGGGATCCTGACGAGGATCACCGAAGGAAGGGGAAGGGAGGACGACCTCGAGCGCCTGCAGGAGCTGTCCGAGTTGGCCCAGGAGACCTCGCTGTGCGCCCTGGGTCGGACGGCCCCCAATCCGTTCCTGAGCACGTTCCGCTACTTCAGGGACGAGTACGAGGCGCACATCAAGGACAAGCGCTGCCCGGCCCTGTCCTGCAAGGGGCTGATCTCGCACTACATCGACCCGGCGAAGTGCCAGGCCTGCTTGATCTGTCTCAGGGAATGCACTCAGGATGCCATCGACGGCGGCAAGAAGAAGATCCACTTCATCATCCAGGAGAAGTGCAACAACTGCGGCACCTGCCTCGAGGTCTGCCCCTCTCACTTCGATGCGGTGAGGAAGCTGTCCGGCGAGCCGGTTCCGCCTCCCATCCCCGAAGAGGAGAGGGTAGTCGTCAGGAAGAAGAAGAAGGTATGAGCGAGATCCTCCTTCGGATCGACGGTAGGGAAGTCAAGGCCACTGAGGGGATGACCTTGCTGGAGGCGGCCCAGAGCGCGGGCATCTCCATACCCACGCTCTGTCACCACGAGAAGCTGGAGCCCTTCGGGGCCTGCCGGATGTGTATCGTGGAGGTGGAAGGCGGCGGCGGGGCGAAGCTCATCGCCTCCTGCGTTGCCCCGGCGGAGGGGGACTGCGTGGTCGCAACCCGATCCGAGAAGATCGACCGGTTTCGCAAGACGCTCCTCGAGCTGCAGTTGTCCCACGCTCCGCACGCCCCGCAACTGCAGGAGATGGCGAAGGAGTACGGGGCCGAGGCGGACCGCTTCGAGGCGGAGGCCTCCTTCTGCATCCACTGCGGCCTGTGCGTCCGCTACTGCGCCGAGGTGAAGCAGAAGCACGCGGTCGGGTTCATCGACCGCGGAGTCCGCAAGGAGATCAGCTTCCTCCCCGAGATCGCCACGGTGGAGTGCGAGGGCTGCAAGGAGTGCTTCCCGCTCTGCCCGACCTCCTACCTGCAGGCGGCCTGGGTGCTGGTCGAGGCCCTCGCGCCGCGCCGCTGATCCGGCGAGCGCGCTGGCCCGCCCGTCGACCGCTCAGCCGCCCGGTCGCGGGTGAGGCATGTCCCCCTGCGGCTCGCCGTTGACCTGGACGCCCGTCGCGGTGACGGCGAGCAGCAGACAGACGAGTGCGAGCGATGAGCGCGCGATGCGCATGGTCGACCTCCGGGAACGAGCTCGGGATGGCGGTGGTACAGGAAAGCGGCCCCACGGCACCGGAGTCGCGCTCCGGTGACGTGAGGCCGCTGGCTGGGAGGAGAGACCGCGGCGGCCTCCGCTGAGAGGCGGCCGTGCGGCCGCCGGGGGGAGGCGACCGCTGAAGGCCTCAGCGGTGAGGGATGGGGTAGCCCTCTTCGGTCTAGACCACGCCCTGGGCGGTCATCGCCCGGGCGAGCTTCATGAAGCCGGCGATGTTGGCGCCGATCACCAGGTTGCCGGGCTTGCCGTACTGCTCGGCGGTCTCGGCGGAGATCTTGTGGATGTTGATCATGATGTCGTGGAGCCTCCGGTCGGTCTCCTCGAAGGTCCAGGACAGGCGCTGGCTGTTCTGGCTCATCTCCAGGGCGGAGGTGGCCACGCCGCCGGCGTTGGCCGCCTTGGCCGGGCCGTACATGACGCCGCTGTTGATGAAGTGTTCGGCGGCTTCCGCGCTGGAGGGCATGTTGGCCCCCTCGGCCACGGCCATCACGCCGTTGTTGACCAGGGTCTGGGCCGCCTGGATGTCGATCTCGTTCTCGGTGGCGCTGGGCAGGGCGATGTCGCAGGGGACCGTCCAGATCTCGCGCCAGTTGGGGTTGTACTCGGCTGCCGGGTGGGCGTCCAGGTACTCCTTGATGCGGCCGCGCTCGACCTCCTTGATGCGACGCACGGTGTCCAGGTTGATCCCCTCGGGATCGTGGACGAAGCCGCCGGAGTCGCTGACGGCGATGACCTTGCCGCCCAGCTCCTGGGCCTTCTGCGTGGCGTAGATGGAGACGTTGCCGGATCCGGAGATGACGACCTTCTTGCCCTCGAAGGAGTCGTTCTTGGTCTTGAGCATCTCGTCGGCGAAGTAGACCGTGCCGTAGCCGGTGGCCTCGGTGCGAACCAGGCTTCCGCCGTAGTCCAGGCCCTTGCCGGTCAGCACGCCCTCGTAGCGGTTCGTGATCTTCTTGTACTGGCCGAAGAGGAAGCCGATCTCGCGGCCGCCCACGCCGATGTCACCGGCGGGCACGTCGGTGTCGGCGCCGATGTGGCGGTAGAGCTCGCTCATGAAGCTCTGGCAGAAGCGCATGACCTCGAGGTCCGACTTGCCCTTGGGGTCGAAGTCGGAGCCGCCCTTGCCGCCGCCGATGGGCAGGCCGGTGAGGGAGTTCTTGAAGATCTGCTCGAAGCCGAGGAACTTGATGATGCTCAGGTTCACCGAGGGGTGGAAGCGCAGCCCGCCCTTGTAGGGGCCGAGGGCGCTGTTGAACTCCACGCGGAAGGCGCGGTTGACCTGAACGGTGCCGTCGTCGTCCACCCACGGCACGCGGAACTGGATGGCGCGCTCGGGCTCGCAGATGCGCTCGAGGAGCTTGGAGCTGCGGTACTCCGGGTGGCGTTCCATGACGGGCTCCAGCGATTCCAGCACCTCGCCCACCGCCTGATGGAACTCGGGCTGGTGGGGGTCCCGCTGCTTGGTCTGGGCCATTACGTCGTCAAGCATTTGCCTACTTCCTACTCCCCATCTGGGGTCTAACGGGTCAAGGGTTGGCTGTGCAGGCGGTCTGGTCGCATGCGCCCCGTGATTACGGGCAGCACCAAGTATCACAAGCCGCCGGGGAGGTCAATATCCGGGCGGGAGAATGCGCCCCGCGGCAAAACGGAGGATCGGGCTCCGCCGGTCGAGCCGATTCCCTACCTTGTCCCCGAATGAACGAAATGCAGCAGCCAGCCGGATCGAACCAGAGTCGCTACGGCTTCATCGAGGAGCGCGAGCTGGGTCTGGGCGGAGCCCACACCCTGATGCAGCGCAGGGTGAGCGAGATCCTCCTGGTCTCCAGCCTCTACGACTCCTTCGTGCTGGAGGAGGACGGTCAGCTCGGCGACCGCCTGCTGGCGGACTACGCCGATCTGCACCTGTTGCACGCGCCGCGCATGACCCGGGTGTCCACCGCCAAGGACGCCCTCACCATGCTGCGGCTGCGGCGCTTCGACCTGGTCCTCTCGCGGATCCGTCTGCCCGACATGGACATCCTGGCCTTCTGCGAGGAGGTAAAGAAGCGGCACGGGGGCACGCCCGTGGTGGTGCTGGCCCACGACAACGTGGGGCTGGCCCGGATCCTGGCCTCCGCCGATCAGTCGGCTATCGATCACCTCCTGGTGTGGGCCGGGGACTCCCGCATCGTGCTGGCCACCATCAAGCTGATCGAGGACCGCTGGAACGTCGACAACGACACGCGCGAGGGGATGGTCCGCACCATCCTGGTGGTCGAGGACTCCGTGCGCCGCCTGTCCTCCTTCCTGCCGATGATCTACACCGAGCTGGTGACCCAGACTCGCAAGGTCATGGCCGAGGGGCTCAACAACCTGGACAAGCTGCTGCGCATGCAGGCTCGGCCCAAGATCCTGAGGGCGCGCGACTACGAGGAGGCGACCTCTCTGTTCGAGAAGTACGAGCCCTGGATGCTGACGGTGATCTCCGACGTCCGCTTCCCCAGGGAGGGGCGGATGAACCCGGAGGCGGGGCTGGACCTCCTGCGGTGGATGCGCTCACGCAGCCCCCACCTCCCGGTGGTGCTGCACTCGGCGGATCCCGAGAACCGCGCCGGGGCCGAGGCGGAGGGTAGCTACTTCCTGGACAAGAACTCGCTCACCTGGCTGCAGGACCTGCACGAGTTCTTCACCTCCGACCTGGGTTTCGGGGACTTCGTCTTCCGCGACCTCGACGGCGAGGAGCTGGACCGCGCCCGCAACCTGCGGGAGATGGAGCGGAAGATCGACACCGCTCCCGACGAGTCGATCACCTATCACTTCATGCGCCACCACCTCTCCACCTGGCTGCGGGCCCGGGGGGAGCACACCCTGGCCAAGCGGCTGCGGGCCAAACTGCTGTCGGAGTTCGACGACCTGCAGCACGCCCGGGACTTCGTGCGGGACGCCCTGCGGCGGCTCAGGGTGGAGCGGCGGCGCGGAGCCCTGTCGGACTTCTCCCGCTCGGACGTGGACCCGACCACCGCCTTCGTGCGGGTGGGGGGCGGCTCACTGGGGGGCAAGGGCCGGGGGATCGCCTTCCTGGTGGCCCTGCTGGCCCGGCTGGACCTCTCCGACAAGTTCCCCGGGGTGCGCATCACCGTCCCCCAGAGCACGGCCATCGGGACCGACTACTTCACGCGCTTCCTGGAGCACAACCGACTGCAGCGGCGGGCCATCCGGGCCGACGACGACGAGGCGATCGCCCGGGCCTTCCTGGCGGGCGCGCTGGACCCCGAGCTGATCGAGGACCTGCGGGCCTTCCTGGCCTCGGTGACCTACCCCCTGGCGGTGCGCTCCTCCAGCCTGGCGGAGGACTCCCTCTTCCAGCCGTTCGCGGGGCTGTACTCCACCTACATGATCCCCAACAACCACCCGGACCTCGAGGTCCGGCTGGAGCAGCTCTGCAGCGCCATCAAGCTGGTCTACGCCTCCACCTTCTATCAGGCGCCCAAGTCCTACATCCGCTCCACTCCGCTGCGCGTCGAGGAGGAGCGCATGGGCGTGGTCATCCAGCGGCTGGCCGCCCGGCGCCACGGCGATCTGTGTTACCCCAACCTCGCCGGCGTGGCCCAGTCGTACAACTTCTACCCCATGGGGCGGATGCAGACCGAGGAGGGGCTGGCCCACGTGGCGCTGGGGCTGGGCAAGATGGTGGCCGAGGGGGGCAAGACGCTGCGCTTCTCGCCCGCGCGGCCCAACGCCTTGCCGCAGTTCTCGACCGTGCGCAACATCATCCGCAGCTCCCAGACCGAGTTCTACGCGCTGGACCTGTCCGATCCGGCGGCCGAGATCACCTCCGCTCAGGAGGGCCCCCTGCTGCGGCTGGGCCTGGATCGGGCCGAGGCCGACGGGACGCTGGCGCCGGTGGGCTCGGTCTTCGTCCCTCAGGACGGCGTGATCCGCGACGGGATCTTCCACGAGGGCCTCCGGCTGGTGACCTTCGCTCACGTGCTCAAGAGCGAGCTCTTCCCCCTGGCGGCGATCCTCCGGGAGCTGCTCAGCATCGGCAAGAGCTGCATGGGCATCGACGTCGAGATCGAGTTCGCCGCCAACCTCTCCGACACCCCGGACGAGCCGCACGAGTTCGCCCTGGTGCAGTGCCGGCCGCTGGCGCTGGCGGGGGAGACCCGCGGCGTCTCCCTGGACTCGGCGGATCCCGAGCGCGCGCTGGTGTGGACCCGCAAGAGCCTGGGCAGCGGGACGATCTCCGACATCCGGGACGTGGTGTACGTGAGTCCCGCCCGCTGGGACGCCTCCCGGACGGTGGAGATCGCCCACGAGGTGGGCAAGGTGAACGCGGCGCTGCTGGCCGAGGGTCGGCAGTACATCCTGATCGGCCTGGGTCGCTGGGGCACCGAGGACCACTGGCTGGGCATCCCGGTCACCTGGAACGACATCTCCCAGGCGCGCGTCATGGTGGAGGGCGGGACCGAGGGCTTCACGGTCGAACCCTCCCAGGGCTCCCACTTCTTCCACAACATCACCGCCTTCCAGATCGGCTACCTCACCGTGGAGGAGGGCCGGGAGGACGCCTGGATCGACTGGGACGGTCTGGACGCCATGCCGGCCGTGGGCGAGTCGACCTTCGTCCGCCACGTGCGCTTCCCCAGCCCCCTCCAGGTGATCCTGGACGGGCGCCGGGGGCACGCCGCGGTCCTGCGGCCGGGGAGCGAGCCGGATCCCGAGCAGTCCGGCTAGGATCGACCGACGTACCCGTTGTGGAACTCGATCCAGCGGGGGAGCACCTGCTGCAGGAGCTCCTTGTCGGGCAGGAAGGCGATGCGCAGGTGGTGGGTCCCCTCCCGCTGTCCGAAGCCCGAGCCGTTCACGGTGCACAGGCCGGTCTCCTCCAGCAGGCTCATGCAGTACTCGAAGTCGCCGGTGCCCCGCGGCAGCCGCTCGAGCCGGGGGAAGAGGTACATGGCGCCGATGCGGCCGAAGCACCGCACGCCCTCCATCTCCCGGAAGGCGGCCTTGATCATGATGGCCTTCTCCTCCAGGGCCTTCAGGATGCCGTCCCGCTCCTGGACGTAGAGGGGCCAGGGCTCGCTGCCCTCCTCCGGCGGGCTCACCATCAGGTAGGTCAGGACCTGCCCGATGGTGTTCGAGCACAGGCTCACCGAGGCCATCTTGACCATCAGGTCGGCGAAGCCCAGCTCGCTGCCGGCGATCCGCGGCGGGTTGCGCAGCTCCACGTAGCCACCCCGATGCCCGCACTCCCCGTGGAAGCCCTTGGAGACGCTGTGCAGGCTGAAGAGGGGAACCTCGCGCTCCCCCAGCACCTTGGCGAAGGAGACGAACTCGGCCCCGTAGACGTTGTCCTGGTAGACCTCGTCGGCGATGACCACCAGCCCGCGCTCGCCCGCGAAGTCGAGGAGCTCCCGGACGCTCTGCTCCGGGAGGATCGCTCCGGTGGGGTTGCCGGGGTGGATGACCACGATCCCCTTGACCTTCACCCCTCGGCTGGTGGCCCGCTCGTAGGACTCCTCCAGCGCCGCCCGGCTCAGGGTCCAGCCGCTCTCCTCGTCGGGGTGGTAGTCGACCTGCACCCCTCCGCAGCGCTTGATGGTGGCCGAGTAGAGGGGGTACTGCGGGATGGGGATCATGATCCCGTCCTGGGGCCCGGAGATCAGGATCTCCAGGATGAAGCGGGCCCCCTCGCTGGCTCCGTTGGTCAGGAAGATCGCCTCGGGGTCCGAGGGCACCCCCCCCGAGCCGGGGACGCCGTCGCGGGCGTCGATGAAGCGCGCCACCGCCTGGCGAATGAAGGCCGGGCCCTTGCTGTCGGTGTAGGCTCCGACCCCGACCTCCAGCTCGGCCAGCATCCGCTGGCCCAGATCGAGCACGTAGTCGGAGATCGGGCCCGCCTCCCCCCGCTCGCGCTCGACGCGTGAGGGATCCTCGAGCAGGCTCAGGACCTGCCGGTAGTAGCTCAGGGGGCGCTGCCCCAGGGCCTGGGGGTTCCCGATGTTGCAGGGGATGGTCCGCATTCCCTGCTGGCGCAGCTCGGCGGCCCGCATGGGGATGGGCCCGCGGACCGCGTACTCCATCTCGATGACGTTGGGATTCCCGACCAGCTCCAGGGACATGGTGGACTCCTTCATCGGTTCTCGCTCGAACAGGCTGTCCGGAGGGGCGCTCCTCCCGGGGGATCAGGCGGGGGCGACCGACGGCGCGTTGGAGGAGATGTCGTAGGTGTACAGCTTCAAGCCGGCGGGAACCGGCGCCTTCCCGCGGTAGACGTCCCAGTAGGTCTCCCGCGCCTGGCCCAGCTTCCCGTAGAGCTCGTGCTCGGGATCGGCGAGGTGGGTGGCCAGGGTCGAGCCCGTCTCGTCGACCAGCAGGAGCTTCTCACACCGGTTCAGGATGCCCGCGGTGCCGATGCTGCAGATGGTCACCAGCTCCTCGGCGCTGGCCCGGCGGATCAGCTCGCCGTAGGTCATGTCCCGCTCGACGACGTTCACGCCCATCTCGCGCAGGATGCAGGTGATGCCCTGGATGGTGACCGAGGGCAGGATCAGGTTGCTCTCGGGGATCTTGACCACGGTGCCGTCCCGCAGGGCGAAGAGGCAGCAGGAGGTGTCCCACTCGCTGACGACCCGATCCTCCAGGGGGAGGTGGGTCTGATCGTCCAGGAAGAGCGCGCAGGCGGCCCCCGGCAGGATGGCCTTGGCGGCGTCCACCGCCTTGATGCTCATCAGGTAGTTGCCCCCCAGCTTCAGGCAGCCGGTGCCGTTGGCGCCGACGGCGCGCACCATGCCCGGGACCACGACTCCGCTGAAGGGCTCTCCCAGGTAGCGGTCGTAGCGGCACACCACCGCCCGGATGGAGGGCTTGCTGGGGAAGGTGACGCCGATGGACTGGTCCTCGTCGATGGTGAACGGCCGCAGGTAGCCCTGACCGCCGATCTCGGCCATCTCCTGGAAGAAGTCGCGCATCTGGGGCGCCCGAAAGAACTGGCCCACGAGCACGTCCACCAGCTCGTCCAGGGTGGGCACCATGTGCTGCTGCTCCCGGCCCAGGTTGAAGGCGATGCCCCGGCGGAAGCGGTCCAGGTTGTGGTCCAGGCTCAGGAAGACCACCTCGAGCTCTCCCGCCTCACTCTTTCTGCAGAAGAAGCGGATGCCCTCGAAGGCCAGGAAGAGGCCGTAGTGAACCGAACGCGAGACGGCGAAGACCGTCGAGTCGGGCTCCAGCAGATCGAAGCGCCGATCGTCCAGCGAGTAGCGCATCTGCTGGCTCGCCCACTTCACACCCTCGAAACCGGCCATGATGGACTCCTTCGTGATGGTCCGATTCAACCCCGCTCACTTTACATGAGGCCGGCCGCGAGTGTCAACTCGAGCGCATCCGGCCCGTCGCGCGGCGCCTCGGCGGCAGCACAATGCGATCCCGCTTGGGAGGAGGATGCTCAGCCGGTAGGCTCTGCATCGCCATGTCTTGCCGGGGCGCGAAACCCGCGAGACAGGAGTCGTCAATCCGGAGTCTTCCCATGGTCCATCGCCTCCTCTCCCTCCTGCCCATCGCCATCACGATCCCGATCGCCGGCTGCGGTCTTTCGGATTCCGACCTCGGGGGAAGCTCGGCACCCGCCGAGACCGCGGCGGGCTGGTGCTTCGAGGACGTCACCGCCAGCAGCGGCATCGACTTCCGGTGCACCTTCGGCGACGAGGAGTTCAGCTACATCCTGGAGGACACCGGCTCCGGAGTGGCGACCTTCGACTACGACGGGGACGGCCTCCTGGACCTCTACTTCGTGAACGGGACCTGGCTGGAGGGCATCAACGACCCCGCGGGCCGGCCCAACGCCGAGGCGCGCAACGGGCTGTACCGCAACCTGGGGGGCTTCCGCTTCGAGGACGTCACCGAGAAGGCCGGGGTGGGGGACCCGGCCTACGGCATGGGCGCCGCCGTGGGCGACTACGACGACGACGGCGACCCCGATCTGTACGTCCTCAACTACGGCCCCAACGTGTTCTACCGGAACGAGGGCGACGGGACCTTCACCGACGTCACCGCCGAGCTCGGCATGGCCGGGCCGGCGGAGCTGAACGGCTTCCTCAAGTGGAGCGTCAACGGCCTGTTCTTCGACTACGACGAGGACGGTGACCTGGACCTCTACGTGGCCAACTACCTGGCCTTCGACCCGGCCTTCGTCGACCCTAACATGCCCGAGGAGTTCCCCTACCCGGGGCCCGAGTCCTACCCCGGCCAGGCCTCCCAGCTCTACCGCAACGACGGCGGGTCCTTCACCGATGTCACCCAGGCGTCGGGCCTGGCCCGGGAGGGCGGCAAGACCATGGGCGCCAGCATCGCCGACTTCGACGGGGATGGCCACATGGACCTCTTCGAGGCCGTGGACGACATGCAGAACTACCTGTTCCGCAACCGGGGCGACGGGACCTTCGAGGAGCTGGCGGAGATCGCGGGGGCCGCCTACGACCGCGACGGCAACACCTCCGCCTCCATGCACGGGAGCATCGGGGACTTCGACGGCGACGGCGACTTCGACATCTTCGTGCCCGATCTGGGCTTCGGCAGCCTGTACCGCAACCAGGGCGAGTTCAGCTTCCAGGAGGTCCACGAGTCGATGGGCCTCACCAAGGTCCAGGCCAGCGGTTGGGGCTCCCAGTTCGAGGACTTCGACAACGACGGCGATCTCGACCTGCTGATCGCCTTCGGCGGCGCCTTCAGCGTGGAGGCGGCGGAGCTCGATCGCCTCTTCCTCAACGACGGGACCGGGAAGTACAAGGACGCCTCCGCCGCGCTGGGAAGCTACTTCCAGAGCCGCAACGTCGGCCGCGGTATGGCCGTGGGCGACCTCGACAACGACGGAGACGTGGACTTCGCGATCAACCGCAAGGACATCGCCGGCACCCCCAACGTGGTGCGCAACGACCTGCCGGGGGGCAACCACTGGCTGATCCTGAAGCTCACGGGCACCCGCAGCAACCGCGACGCCATCGGCGCGCGGGTGGAGCTCTTCGCCGGCGGCCGGACCCAGGTCCGGGAGGTCACCCGCAGCGGCTCCTACCTGTCGCAGAACGACTCCCGGCTGCACTTCGGCCTGGGGGATCGACCCGAGGTCAGGGCTCTGCGGATCCGCTGGCCCTCGGGGCGCGTTCAGTGGCTCGAGGTCGACTCGGTCGACCGCATCCTGGAGATCACCGAGCCGGAGTAGTCGGATCTAGATCCGCACCTCCTGCCGCTGGCCCTCGACCACCGCGTAGAGGGTCCCCGGCCACAGGAGCGTGCCGCCGTCCGGCGCGTGGATCTGCACGCCGGTGAGCACCGCCCAGTCGGCCGAGGAATCGTCGACCGTGAGGCCGATCATCCGCTCCAGGTCGTCCCGGATCTGGCCGTGGGCCTCCAGGGTGAGCTGCGCCAGGTCGGGCGAGGCCCCCCAGTCCAGCCGCCGCACCAAGCGCTGCTTGAGGATGCTGAACTCCACGTCGTCGGGATCCAGCTCGAGGTTCACCCGCCCCGAGGAGAGCTCCGCGTGGAAGCCCACCAGGGCTCCGCAGGCCGAGGAGGGCTCGGGGCGGCCCGCGCGGAAGCAGCGGCCCAGCTGGCCCTCGGCGCCGATGGCGATGTGCGCCATGGCGAAGTGCGCGTAGCGCTCGCGTCCCCCCACCAGCGGCGCGTGGTGGTGGGCGGCCCGGAAGCCGGCGGCCCCCAGGGTCAGCATCCCCCCCAGGCTGGAGAAGTTGAAGGCCTCGCCCCAGGCCTCGCGCACCCGACCCACCAGGGGCCGGCAGATCTCGTCCCGGCAGACGCCCGCGCAGGCGATGGTGTTGTCGGCGTCGAAGCCCAGGCCGCCCAGAGCGGCAAACGAGCGCTGCACGAACTCGTCCTGGGGCATCGATCCGGGGAAGCAGCGGTCCACGACTTCCTGGAAGCTCATGGCCGGTAGTATACGGCGCCGGGACGACGAAGCTGAGAGGCCCTCGCCGGAGGGGGAAGGGGCGGGAGATGACCGGGATCGAGAGGATGACGCGCGCGGGCGCGATCGCGCTGCTGGCCGCGGCCATGGCGGGCTCCTGCCGGACGGCCGATTTCGCCGACGGGCTGCTGCGGCTGCAGGATGGCCGCAGCCGCCGGGTGACCTCCACGCACGCGCTGCCCGACGGCCGGCCCGACCCGGACAGCAACGCCGACAACCTCCGGGTCGCGCCCGGCCAGACGCACGTCCTGGCCGATCTGGGGGGCCCGGGCGTCATCACCCACGTCTGGATGACCTTCCTCGGCCCCGAGCCGCACCCCTGGGCCCGCGAGGGGGCCGCCGACCACAAGGAGATGGTGCTGCGCATCTACTGGGACGGCCGCGCCGAGCCGGGAGTGGAGGCCCCGGTGGGCGACTTCTTCGCCTCCGGCTTCGGCCAGCGCATGGACGTCGACAGCCAGCCGGTGCAGGTCGAGAACGGGGCCTCCTACAACTGCTTCTGGCGCATGCCCTTCCGCCGCTCGGCCCGGATCGAGATCGAGAACGACGGCGAGAAGGAGATCGCCCTCCTCTACTACAACGTCGACTGGATCGAGAAGCCCTCCCTGCCGGCCGACACGCCCTACTTCCACGCCCAGTACCGACAGGAGTACCCGGTGACCCCCGGGCGGGACTACCTGGTCTTCGAGGGCCGCGGCCGCGGGCACTACGTCGGCACCTTCCTGTGCGTGCGCTCGCGCAGCCCGGGCTGGTTCGGGGAGGGGGACGAGAAGATGTGGATCGACGGCGACGACGAACCGTCCATCTGGGGAACCGGCACCGAGGACTACTTCCTCTGCGCCTGGGGGCTGCGCGAGGGCTGCCGCCCGTCCTTCGGCGTGCCGCTCACCGACGGGGGCTTCCACCTGGGCGGGAAGACCTGCGCCTACCGCTGGCACCTCTCCGATCCGATCGTCTTCCAGGAGAGCCTCCGCGTGGCCCTCGAGCACTGGGGATGGATCGCCCGGGACGAGAACTCCGATTACGCCAGCCGGAGCTGGAACGAGCGCCAGGACGACTACTCCAGCGTGGCCTACTGGTATCAGGTGGGCGAGCCGCTGCGCTTCGCCAGCGTGCCGCCCTGCGCCGAGCGGAAGCTCCCGGAGATCGACATCGTCCTGCCGGGACGCGACCTCGTCGGGGAGGAGCACCACGGGCAGGGCCGCGCGAGGGTCCAGGAGGGCGGCCTGTGGCGCGAGTGCTCGCAGATGCTCTACCAGCCCGACGCCCCCGAGGATGCCTGGGTGGAGGTCCCCTTCGAGGTCGAGCGCCGCGAGCCGCGGCGGCTGGTGCTCAAGCTGACCACCTCGTACGACTTCGGGATCTGGGACGTCTCCCTGGACGGCGTCCTGCTCCGGGAGGGCCTGGACCTCTACACGCCCGAGACCGAGGTGAGCGAGTTCCCCCTGCTGGACTTCTGGCCCGAGGCGGGACACCACGTCCTGCGCCTGGAGTGCGCCGGGCAGAATCCCCTCTCCGAGGGCTGCTGGCTGGGGCTGGATTCGGTCCGCCTGCGCGAGCGCCGGCCCCGGGTCGAGGAGTACGGCTGGGACCGGGAGAAGGACTGGCGGGAGGAGAGGCGGCTGTACTGAGCCATCCGTGCCCCCCCCGGGTTTTCGGCTTGACGCCGGCCGCCGCCGGGAGGCTACCCTCTGGGTACGCGGACCGGGATCCTCGGTCGCTGCGGGGTGGGTGGGAGCGATCAACCAGAATCGTTGACATCGCTCTGGCCCGGCCGGGCCCGAGCGACAGGAGGATCCCGATGGCCATCCGCATCACCGGCAGCGAGCTCCGCATCGAGGACGTCGTGGAGGTGGCGCGCAAGCGCGCCCCGATCGAGCTCGACCCCGACGCCCTGGAGCGCATCCGGCGCTGCCGCGCCTTCATCGAGGAGCGCATCGCCGCGCGCGAGATCATGTACGGCGTCAACACCGGAATCGGGGAGTTCTCCGAGGTGGCGCTGGACGACGACAAGCTGGTGGAGTTCCAGCGGCACCTGATCTCCAACCACGCCGCCGGCATCGGCGAGCCGGCCCCCGAGGAGCACGTGCGCGCGGCCATGCTGCTGCGGATCAACGTCCACGCCAAGGGGCACTCCGGCTGCCGCCCCGAGATCACGCAGACCCTGGTCGAGATGCTCAACGTCGGCCTCACCCCGGTGGTCTGCCGCAAGGGCTCGGTGGGGGCCTGCGGCGACCTGGCGCCCATGAGCCAGATCGCCCTGGTCCTCCTGGGCGAGGGCGAGTGCTTCGTGGAGGGGCGGCGGCTGCCGGGCCGGAAGGCCCTGGAGGAGGCCGGGATCCCCGTGCCCGGCCTGAAGGCCCGCGACGGGCTGGCGATCATCAACGGCTCCAACCTGACCAACGGCATCGGCTGCCTCATCGTCCACGACGCCGAGCTGTGGCTGAAGCAGGCGGAGATCGCGGCGGCCATGACGCTGGAGGCGCTCAAGGCCAACATGAAACCCTACGACGAGCGGCTCCACCGGCTGCGGGGCTTCCGCGGGGCGGTCACCTCGGCCTCCAACCTCCGCCGCGTCATCGAGGGCTCGGATCTCACCACCGGCAAAGAGAAGACCCGGGTACAGGACGCCTACAGCATGCGCTCCACGCCGCAGGTGATCGGCGCCGCCCGGGATCACCTGCGCTGGACCCGCGAGCAGCTCGAGATCGAGGCCAACGGCGTGGGCGACAACCCCATCTTCCTGCCCGAGGACGGGCTGGTGCTGACCGGCGCCAACTTCCAGGGCACGCCCATCAGCATGCCGCTGGACACCCTGGGCGGCGCGATCACCATGGTGTGCGTGCTCTCCGAGCGGCGCCTGAACCGCCTCACCAACCCGGCCCTCAGCGCGGGGCTGCCGGCCTTCCTGACCAAGGGCGCGGGGCTCTTCTCGGGCATGATGCTCAGCCAGTACACCGCCGACATGCAGATCGTGGAGCAGAAGATCCTGTCCACCCCGGCCTTCTTCCAGTCCATCCCGGCGGCCGCCGACCAGGAGGACTTCGTGTCCATGGGGATGAACTCGGCGCTCAAGACGCGGGAGATCCTGGACACCGCCCCGGGCGTCCTGGGGATCGAGCTGATGGCCGCCGCCCAGGCGCTGGACTTCCGCGACTACACCCCCGGCCGGGGAACGCTGGCGGCCAAGGCCGCGGTGCGCCGGCGGGTCGAGTTCCTCGACGTGGACCGTCCCCTGTACCCGGACCACAACGCCATGGCCGAGTCGGTGAAGCGCCTCGAGATCCTGGAGGCGGTGGAGGCCGAGATCGGCGAGCTTCAGACCTACTGAGCCGCCGGCGCGCACAGGATCACCATCAGCACCCCGGCCGTGCCCAGGATCACCCCCAGGACCCGCATGCGGGTAACCGGCTCGCGCAACAGCAGCGCCGCCAGCACGAAGGTGAAGATGGTGGACATCTGGTTGAGGGCCGCGGCGGTGGAGATCTGCGTGTACTTCATCCCCGCCATCCAGAAGAGCAGCGACACGTAGGTGCCCATGATGGCGCCGGGGATCATCACCGGCCATATCCGCAGATCGCGCAGGGCGGCCAACTCCCGCTGGGGATTGGCCATGAGCGGCAGGAAGAAGACGCTGGCCACCAGGCCCGCGAGCATCCGCACCCAGGTGGCCCAAATCAGCGGCGAGTGGTCTAGCAGGGGCTTGATCATGGCGATGGAGATCGCCTGGGTGGAGGTCGCCGTGACGCCCAGCAACACGCCCGCCATCACGGTCCGCCGGCTACGCGTTCCGCCGGGCTCCTTCATCCAGCCTACCGAGACCACCGCGTTCAGGATGAGGGCCACCCCCACTACCTGTAGGAAGCTCAGCCGATCCCCCAGGAACAGCACGCCCATGAGGATGACCGAGGGGCTGTAGCTCGTGTTGACGATGGACTGCAGGCCGGCCCCGATCCGGTTGAGGCACATGAAGAAGAGCGTGTCGGACAGGCCGATGCCGATCACCCCGCTCGCCAGGAGCAGCGCGTAGTCGCTCCCGGTGACGCCTTCCGGCGCGGTCTGACCCATGGCCAGGAGCGTGACCGAGAAGAGGGCGACCGAGAGGACGTTCTTGAACAGGTTGAGGGCCAGGGGGGTGACCCGCTCTCCGGTCTTGCGGAAGAGGATGGTGGCCGTGGACCAGCAGAGGGCCGCGGCCAGGGCAAAGGCCTCGCCGGCGTAGGGGATTCCTTCCATATCGAGTGGTCCGGCTCGGTCGGGCCGGGGGGCACCAGGGTTCCCGGCGGCAGGGGCGGTCGCCATCCGCGGTTCCCGCAGCTTCCGTAATCCATTGTCCGGAAATGGTTTACGTCTGACTCTCCGGTCGGCTGGGGAGGCCGGGGCGGGCTGCGTCATGGGTTTTCGCCCCGAAGAACCGAAGAAGGGGTCGCGCTCAACTGTATGGCTGTTACCATACAGACCATCTGAGATCCCGACCCATGCTCCACCTCGAGCTCGACTCCCGAAGCGCCGTGCCGGCCTACCGGCAGCTCATGGATCAGCTCAAGTACTACGTCGCCTCCGGCTCCCTCGAGGAGGGGGATCGCCTGCCCTCGATCCGGGAGCTGGCGAAGTACCTGGGCGTCAACCCCACCACCGTGGTGCGGACCTACACCGAGCTCGAGCACGAGGGGGTGATCGAGCGCAAGCACGGCAAGGGCGTCTTCGTGGGCCGCCGCGCGAAGGGCCCTTCGCGCCGGGAGCTCGAGCGGGCCCTGCGGCGCCACGCCCGACAGCTCGCGGTGGAGGCGACGCAGATGGGAGCCGCCGAGGAGCTGGTCCTGCGGGTGGTCCGCGAGGAGCTGAGCTCCCTGAACCCCGAGAGGAAGAAGCGATGACCCAGCCAGCCTTCGAAGCCCGCGCCGTGCGCAAGACCTTTCGGGGGAGCGTACTCGCCCTGGACGGCTTCGACCTCTGCGTCCCGGCGGGCTCCTTCTTCGGCCTCCTGGGCCGCAACGGGGCCGGCAAGACCACCGCGCTGCGGATCCTGATGGGGCTCCTGCGCGCCGACTCCGGCGAGAGCCGCGTGCTCGGCAGCGACATGCGCGAGGCCAGCCGTCAGCACCGAGCGCGGGTGGCCTACGTCGCTCAGATGCCGCGTCTGTACGGCCGGCTCTCGACCTCCGAGCACAGCCGCCTGCTTTCCCACTTCTACCCCCGCTGGGACGCCTCGCTGGCGCGCGAGCTGGCGCGGCGCTTCGAGGTCGACTGGGAGCGGAAGTTCGCCCTGCTATCGGGCGGTGAGCAGCGCAAGGCGGCGGTGCTGCTGGCCTTCGCGGCGCGCCCGAACGCGCTCATCCTCGACGAGCCCGGGGCCGGCCTGGACCCGGTCGCGCGCCGCGAGCTGATCGACGTGCTGGTCGACCTCCTGGGCAGCCGCGAGGGCTGCTCGGTCGTGCTCAGCACCCACCTGACCCACGACGTCGAGCGCCTGGCCGAGCACGTGGGCATCCTCCACGCGGGCCGGATGCTCCGCGCCGAGGCGCTGGACCGGCTGAAGGAGAGGATCCGCCGCGTCCAGGTGGTCTTCGAGGGCGAGCCCCCGGCGGGCTTCGCCGTCCCCGGCGCCCTGCGCACGGAGCGGGCCGGCTCGGTGGTCACCGCGATCGCCGAGCTGGAGTCGGAGGAGTCCCTGGAGCGGGTGCGCGCCACGGCCGGCGCGCGGGTGGACCTCTTCGGCATGGAGCTGGAGGACATCTTCATCGAGCTGGTCGGGCCGGCCGGCGGCTCGGTCGTGTGGAATCCCCTCGAGGGGGAGGGAGTGACGGCGCAATGAAGAGCACGAACGAGGGTGCGGCCGCCTCGGCCCTGGACTGGGAGGTCCTGCGGGGCCTGATGTGGATCGACTGGCGGCGGCACCGCCTGGGCGCCGTCATCGCGGTGGTCGCCGTCGGCATCGGCATGCTGGTGATCGGGGTGGACACGGCCTCGGGGGCCGCCCGCTTCTTCTGGCTCAGCGTCTTCATGGGCCTGGGCGTGGGCCTGGGGCTCGGGAGGGCGGACTGGCTCGAGGGCGAGGAGGAGTACGCCCTCTCGCTGCCGCCGCTGCGCCGGGAGCGCTACCTCGTGCGCTTCCTCTTCGGGCTGGCCGTGATGGCGGCGCTGTACGTCATCGGCGTGCTCACCTGCTTCACGGACCTGCCGCGGAGCCTGGGGGCACTGCTGTCCATGCCCATGCCCGCCGTGGACGAGCCGCCGCCCTACTTCGCGAGCATGAGCGGCCCGACCTTCACCGCCCTGGCGCTGACCTCGCCGCTGGCGCTGTACGTCGAGAGCTTCGCCCTCTCGGCGGGGATGCACGGCCGGGACGACTTGAGCTGGCTGTGGGAGCTCCCCGCCGTGATCCTCGGCGGGCTCGGTCTGTACCTGCTGGACGAGGCCTGGATGGGGCGCTTCTCCGGATGGCTGGTGGGACCCGCCCTGGTCCTCTTCAGCTTCCTCCGGTGGCGGATGGGGGCCCGGACCTACCATCAGCGCGAGGCGGTGGTGCAGGTGCAGGCCAGCGGACTCCAGTCCGCGAAGCCCGCGGTCGCCCTGGTCCTGATCACCGTGCTGGCGGTGCTGTTCACCCTCGGCCTGTGGGCCTACTACGCCGCGGCGAAGAACTGAACGCGAACCGGTCCACCGGGTACCGCCCGACCTCCCCGACCTGGAATGGAGCCATGACGCACCTGCCCCGCGCCGTACCGTCGACCCTCGGCCTGCTGCTCCTGCTCGCCCCCCTCGGGGCGCAGGCGGAGCGCGCCTTTCCCGCGGCCGATCCCGAGAGCCAGGGGCTCGATCCCCAGGCGCTGGCTTCCCTGACGGAGCTCGTACAGTCCTTTTTCGATGACGGCGAGATCGCCGGCGCCGAGCTCCTCGTGATCCAGAACCGCCGGACGGTGCTCCACGAGGCCATCGGCTGGAAGGACGCCGACGAGCGGATCCCCATGGAGCGTGACACGCTCTTCAACGTCCGCTCCATGTCCAAGCCGGTCACCGGCACCCTGGCCCAGATGCTGATCGACGAGGGGAGGCTGGCGCTCGAGGACGCCGCCTCCGAGCACCTCGAGTGCTTCGCCGAGGGCGAGTCGGCGGGAATCCTCGTGGACCACCTGCTCACCCACCGCAGCGGCCTGCCGCTCACCTGCGTGAACCGGGAGCTGAAGAGCTACTCGGGCCTGCGGGCCCTGGCCGAGCAGGCCGCCGCTGCGGGCCTCGACTTCGAACCCGGGAGCCGCTTCGGGTACAGCGACGCGGGCTCGGACTCGCTGGGGGCGATCCTCGAGGTGGTCGGCGGGGCGCCCCTGGCCGAGCTCTACCAGCGGCGGATCTTCGATCCCCTGGGCATGGCCGACGCGGCGGCGAGGCTCGAGGCCGCCGATCCCCGGACGCCCCGCACGGCCAGCAACCACATGGGCTCCAAGGGCTCGTGGAGCCGCTACTGGAAGCCGGGCGGCGAGCCCTTCTATCCCTTCGCTATGGGCTCGCAGAGCGTCTACTGCACCCCCGTGGACTACGCGCGCTTCCTGGCGACGTGGATGGACGGCGGTCGGGTGGGGGAGGAGCGCCTGCTGTCGCCGGAGGCCGTCGCGCGCGCGCACGAGCCCGTGTCGGAGATGTCCTATCCCTGCGGCTTCGACGGGCTGGAGGTGCGCTACGGCAGGATGTGGATGCTGTGGGTCGAGCCGGACGCTCCCGACGGGGAGAGCCCGGAGGCCTTCGGGCACGGCGGCTCGGACGGGACCTGGGCGGTGGCCTTCCCCGAGCGCGACCTGATGGCCCTCTACTTCACCCAGTCCCGCGGCCAGCAGACCCTGCCAACCTTCGAGCGGGCGCTCGACGCCCTGATCCTGGACCCGGACCCCGAGAAGGCCGCCGCCCTCACGGCCCGGATCGCGCCCGAGGCGATGCGGCCCTACCCGGGGCTCTACCGGGTCGAAGGGCACGACCTCTACGTGGCCATCGTCGTCCAGGACGGGAAGCTGGCGGTCGAGCTGGTCGGCGTGCGGGTCCTCACCCTGGCGCCGACCGACGATCCGGACCGCTGGACGGTCGAGCTGATGCCCAAGCAGGAGCTGCGCTTCGAGCGCGCCGAGTCCGGCGAGATCACCGGCATCCACTCCTCGGGTCCCCTGGCCGAGGAGTACCTGCGGCGCTTCGAGCCGGCCGACGATCTGCCATCGGTGGACGAGCTCGTGGAGCGCCACCTCGCCGCCTGCAGCGCGGAGAACCTCGAAGAGCTCGGCGCCTTCCGCCTGAAGGGCACCGTGACCGTCGAGGCGCGCAAGATGGAGGGAGAGATCGAGGACCTCTACCGGGGGCGGCGGCAGCGCCGCCTCTCCACCCGCTTCGGGGAGACGCTGGAGCAGCACCTGGCGATCGACGGCGAGGAGGTCTGGCAGATGAGCAGCGTGCAGGGGCGCAAGCAGCAGACCGGCATCCAGGCCGAGCAGGCGCGGCTGAACAGCCTGGGGTGCCTGCTGGGCGACTGGCGCGAGGACTACCGCGAGGTGCGGGTCCTCTATCGCCTGCCGGACGTGTTCGAGAACGAGGCCTGGGTGGTCCGCACCGTGCCGCACGTCGGGCCGGCCTCGACCAAGTACCTGGACGCCGAGACCGGCCTGCTGCTCGCCGAGGACCGGATCGCGCTCCTCCCCGGCCTGGGCATGGTGGGGGCCTTCGTGAAGCTCGAGGACTGGCGCGAGGTGGGGGGGGCGCGGATCCCCTTCCTGTGGACCTCGCGGGCGGTCACGCCGCTCATCGGCACGATCGTCACCCGCTACGAGGAGGTGGAGACCCAGCTCGAGGTCGCCGAGGACGCCTTCCGGATCCCCGAGGAGGACGACGACTAGGAGGAGTCGGCCGCGCAGAGGCTGCGGCGATACCAGCTCTGGTAGAGGATTGCCACGGCGACCGCGGCGCACGCCAGACACGCGCCGGCCTTGGCGTACCAGTGGCCGATCAGGTACATCGGCCCCAGGTACAGCCCGGTCATGCCGACGATGGCGATGGCCGTGTTGAAGAGGGCCAGACCGGCGCCCTCGCCGGGGTGCGCCTCCGGCTTCGCCTCGAGATCGGCCTGCGCTCGCACCGGGCCCCAGCGACCGAAGGGACGAACGCTCTCCAGGAAGGCCCGCAGCACTCGCGAGTCGGTGGGCGGGGTGGCGTAGGAGCCCGCGATGCAGGCCACCAGGGAGCCCAGGCAGATCGCCGCGAAGATCGCGAAGTCGGGGGTGTCCTTCGGCAGGAGCCAGGCGACGACAGCCAGCGCGATCCCCCCCAGGGTTCCGCAGGCGTAGCCCCAACCGTTCAGCCTCCACCAGTACCAGCGCAGGATGTTGGGCACGATGGCGCCGGCCGTGAGGGCCATCATGAGCCAACCCCAGATGTGCGCGATGGAATCCGCCTGGAAGCCGATGACGAGGCCCACGAGCACGATCCCGACCGTGGCCGCGTAGCCGCTGCGCACGAGGTGGCGCTCGCCGGCCTCCGGGCGGAAGAGGGGCTGCCAGAGGTCCCGCACGACGAAGGACGCGCCGGCGTTCACCGTCGAGCTGAAGGTGGACATGAAGGCCGCGAGCAGCCCGGCGATCACCACCCCGCGGACACCGGCGGGCAGGTACTCCTCGAGCACCCTGGGCATGACCTGCTCGGGATCGTCGACCTCCAGGAGGCCGGTCATGGCCAAGAGCGCGATGCCAGCCACCATGGCCCAGCGAACGACCAGGAAGAAGGGCCAGGCCGCTGCGGCCTTGGCCGCGTCGCGGGGGCTGGCCGTCGCCAGGAAGCGCTGGCAGTCGTACTGCTGAGCGGGGCCGCCGGCGTTCATCAGGAGCCCCTTGGCGATCCAGGCGATGACCAGCACACCGAACATCTCGTAGGAGCCGTGGTCCTCCGTGGCCGGCAGGTGCGGCTTGCGCCAGGTGGGCATCAGGCGGTCGAAGTCCGCGGGAACCCGCTCGGCGATCAGCTCCGGAGAGAGCTGAGTGAAGGCCAGGACCGCGATCAGGATGGCGGCGGCCGTCAGGATGACCGTCTGGATGACGTCGGTGATGACCACGCTGTACAGGCCTCCCATCGCCACGTACAGGGTGGTGATCGCGAAGGCGAGGATCGCCAGCACCTCCGGCTGGTGCGCGAGCACGTAGTCGCCGCCGATGGGCAGCCAGGCCGCCACCGGCTCCAGGGGGATGTAGACGGCGGCGAACTTGCCGATTCCCTGGAAGGCGTAGCCGATCAGGCCCGCGGTGAGGACCACCGCCATGACCGCCGCCGCGTAGCGCGCCGCGCGCCCGCCGGCGTCGTCGCCGAAGCGCGTCTTCATCCACTCGGCGGCGGTCATGACCTTCGAGCGCCTCACCCAGCGGGCCATGTAGGCCAGGGCGAAGGCCGGCAGGGCCACGCCCCACATCCAGTGGTGCCACCAGGACTGCATGCCCAGCAGGTACAGGACCGACACCATCCACATGGTGCCGGTGATGTCGAAGTTGGAGACCGCGCCCGACATGGCCAGCAGCGACCAGTGGATGCGCTTGCCGCCCAGGAAGTAGGACTCCAGGCTCTGGGCCGCGCGCCGGCGGTACCAGAAGCCGGCCCCCAGGACGAGGGCGAAGTAGGCCGCGATGGCCAGGACGTCGAGCCGGCTCATCGGCCCTCGCGCTCGATGCGCAGGGTGGCGATGCCGTAGGCCGGAAGCTCGAGGGGGCCCTCGAGCCGGCGGCCGCGCGTCTGGTCGGGATCGCTCTCGTAGACGGCTCGCTCGCGCCCCTCGGGCCAGATCAGCTCCACACGCTCGGGTCGACCGGAGGCGGCGAAGAGGCGTGCGATCCAGGCCTCGCCGTCCTCGCTGGGCCGCAGCGAGCTGAGGATCACGCCCCGGCTGGAGAGCCGGAAGGCCGGAGAGAGGGCCGGCGGACCCTCGGCGGACACCGGGATGACGATCAGGCCCTGGTGCTGCTCGAGGCCCAGGCGCATGACCTCGATCTGGTCGTAGACGCCCGCGTGCGGTCGGAGTGAGTAGCGGAACCGCACCTGACCCTCCTGGTCGGCCTTGTAGTTGGTCTCCCAGTAGTTGTTCATTACATAGGAATAGAAGGTGGCCGAGGGCTCGGCGCGCTCGAGCCAGCCCTCGGGCCCCCAGGGCGCGGGCACGTCGGTGCGGATCTCGCCCATCTGGACCATGGGGGCGTCGAGGGTCACCAGGGTCACGCCCCAGTCGAGGTTGGAGGCGTCCACCCAGCGCTGGACCGCGTAGAAGGTCTTGCAGGCTCCGGGGATCTGATCGGCCTCGGGGCGGATCACGCACCAGGGCATGTCCATGCGCACGGTCGCGCCGGGCACGTTGAAGGGGAAGGCGAAGTGCACGCCCTCCTTCTCGCGGATGGGGAGCTTGTCGACAAGGTTCTCGATGTCGACGCGATCGAGGCCGTCGACGATCCGGATCCGGCGGACGAGGCCCTGGGTCCCCGGCGCCTCTCCGCTCACCTGCAGCGTCCCGACCAGCGGCCCGGCGTCCAGCACCTCGATCGACGCCTTCCCGGCCATTTGCTGGTTCGAGGGATCCCGGCCGGCGACGTAGACGTAGTCGTTCACCAGGCGGTCGGTGCCCCCGTCGACCAGGTTGGCTTCCAGCCCGGTGAGGCGCAGCTCGGCGATGGACCCGCTCTCGGGATCTAGCACGACCTTGAGGCGGTCGCTCTCCAGGCTCGCGTCCCCGGCCCGCACCGAGCCCATCCGCGGCGCCTCGCCAGGGTGCACCTCGAAGCGGATCGAGCCCAGGGGCGGAACCTCGGAAGCCACGAACACCAGTGATCCGTCCGACAGGCGCTGTGAAGGAACCGCGACGCCATCCGAGGTGGTGACCAGGTCGCTGGCCCGCTTCGT
The DNA here is from genome assembly GCA_964615935.1 of uncultured Planctomycetaceae bacterium. Taxonomy (GTDB): domain Bacteria; phylum Planctomycetota; class UBA1135; order UBA1135; genus CAZTTG01. The sequence continues at coordinate 37,310 of CAZTTG010000040.1, forward strand.
CGCGTCACCTGGCCCGAGCTCAATCCTGTACGCGACCTTCGGCACGACTACCAGGTCCGTGACGGGCCAGGAGTGGGTGTTGAGCACCTCCAGAGCCTGAAGCGGTGGCTTGGGCGACATCCGCTCCCGGAGCACCCTCTCGGTGAGCGACCTGGCGATCATTTCCGCGAACAGCGCGAACTGCTGCTTGTATTCGACCTGTCGCTTGGCGAATGGGTGATCGGGTCGCGAGATGCTGTTGTAAGCGCCCCACGTGTGCTCGTCGTAGAGAACCGCGTTGCGCCAGGCGTCGTAGAAACTCCCGTCCGGACAGGGCCGAGGCGCCAGCAGGGCCCACAGCGTGCGGGCCTGAACCAGCATCTCCGCCGCGCTCCTGCAGGCGGCGGTGTCGGCCGCCGTCGAGGCCGCCCCGTCCTCCCAGTACGGCGTGAAGTCCCCGCGCACGACCGGCAGCCCGTCGCCGTAGCGCTCCTCGAAGTCGCGGAACATCCGGCTCGTGGTGCAGAGGATCATCTTCGGCCAGGCGTACTCCTCGTTCCACTCGCGGACGAAGTCGCTCAGGCCCTCGTCGGGCGGGCCGTTGTCCCCTCCGATGTTGTAGCGGAGCTGGACCATGTCGTAGGGATAGCCGTCCCGCTCGAGCTGCTCCAGGTAGCCGAAGAGGCGCCGCCGGTTGAGCGTGTGCGATCCCGCGTGGAACCAGGCGTAGCCCTGCCCGGCCATCCAGAATAGGACTTCGTGCCGGCCGCAGGGCGAGACCCACCAGAATGGGCGATCCCCCCAGATGCGGGTGTGGCCGATGCGGTGGCCGGTGTTGGGCCCGGCCGAGAGGTAGCGGATTCCGCTCGTGGCCAGCACCGGCACCAGGCCCCAGGTGTATCCCGGCACGTCGCTGATCATGGCCGAGTCGATGGGAATGCCGAATTCCCGCCTCAGCCGCAGCGCGTAGTCCACCAGCTCGTAGAGCTCCTCCTGGGAGTAGAGCCCGGTCAGCGCGTTGCCGTAGAGCGCGTCCAGCCCGATGCGGTCGGTCCGCGCGGCCTCGACGAAGGCGGCGCGCTTCTCCTCGCTGGCGGCCTTCAACCAGCTCTCCACCGCCCACAACCCCTCGGGTAGCCAGGTGAAGCGGGCCTCGGGGGGGTAGTCGTCGGTCTCGCGGATCAGCTCCAGGACCCGATCCAGGAACTGCATCTGCCGCTGCTCGACCTCCTCCTGGGTGTGCGTGTAGCCGATGTCCAGGTGGGTGTGGTGCATCAGGTAGAGGACCCATTGCCGCACCGGCTCGAGGACGACCTCGGCCTCCAAAAGGGCCTCGCCCCTCACCCGAAGCTCCACGCGGCAGGGCGTCGTCTCCCGGACGGCGGGTGCGTGGACCCGGAGGGTCTGGTTGCCGGGCACGAGCTCGACGACCTCGAGGAGCTCGCCGTTGGCCCGGCACTCCGCCCGGCAGGCCTCGCCCAGGCGGAGGACGTCGAGGGCGATCGGCTGGGTCAGCCGCCCCTCTCGCTCAACCAAACAGGACTGCGCGACCGCGCCCCGCAGGAGGCAGCCCTCTCCGACGCGCACCAGCTCTGCGCCCTGCGGGGCTTCGAAGCGCAGCGAGTCGTACAGCACCCAGCAGCCCGACAGGGTGGTGATCTCGAGCCGGTTCTCGGCCCTCAGGGCCGCGGCCTCGATCTCCACCTCGAAGCGGTGGGGCGATCCGGCCGAGGGATCCCCCTCGATGGAGCTGTCGGAAGCCCCGGGGGGCGTGTCGTACTCGGCGATCGCCTCGCCGTTGAGGCTCACGCCCAGCCGGGGCGGGTGGGGCTTCTGCGTGTCCACCAGCTCGACGACCAGGCGATAGCGCCCATCGGGGATCGGCTCCCGCAGGCCGAACCAAACCGCGAAGGTGTGGGAGCGGCCGCCGGCCCAGGCGTCCACGGGTCCGGGATGGACGTAGGGCCAGTCCGCCTCGGCCCGGGACTGGCCGGCGACGAAGATCGCCTCGTGCTCGTACTCCCGGTATCCGCCGGGCCCCAGCGCCAGCTCCGAGGTGTCGCCGTCCGGCTCGCCGATCTGCCAGAGGGTGGAGCGGTCGTCCCCGGTGTCCTGGGGCGCGACAGCGGTCAGGAGGCACAGCAGGAGGTGCATCATCTCGGACCTGGATCCCTTCGCCTCGCCTCCTCGTCGGGCTCCGCTCGCGCGGGGGGCGAGGACTTCACCGCGCGACCCGCCGACTCTAGGGCGGGCGCGGGCGCCGATCCAGCTCGGCCGCCCTCCGTCAGGCGACGGCTGCCCGGCCCCGGGGAGGTGAGGATGAGACCGGTCGGACGAGCCCGCGAGGGACACCTAAGCCGTTGGCGAGCAATGGCCTACGTGGCACTTACCGTCCCTCGATGACCGAGACGGGATCCCGCGCCCCTCGGCCGCATACGATCGGACGGAAACCCAGGAGGAAGGAATGCTCAGCCTACCCGCGATCCTGGCCCTGCTCGCGTCGCCGCTCGCCGGCGACCTTCACACCGACACCCACCGCGGCTTCCAGATCGAGGTCCCGCAGGGGTGGACCGTCGAGGAGAAGCTCGGCGGCTCCGAGGTGGCCTTCACCCTGACCCTCCGCCCCCCCGAGGCGAGCCCCGGGATCGGGGTGGAGGTGCAACGATCTCGCCCAACGAGAGCGGCGCTCCCCCGCGGGAGCTGTGCGGCCGCGACCTCGAGCGGATGCGGAGCGGAGAGCGGTACTCGGGCCTCGAGGAGTACGAGATCGAGGTCGCGGGCCAGCCCGCGCCCACCCTGAGGATGGACTACCGCGGCGCCACGGCCGTCTACCGGGTACACCGCAGCCACCTGGTGCACGGCGGTTCGAGCTGGGTCGTGCAGCGGAACGCTCCCACCGATCAGTTCGACGAGTGGGCCGAGAGCTTCGATCGGGTGGTCGGGAGCTTCGCCTTCATCGACCTCTCCGAGGAGGGCCGGGCGGAGCAGCGCCTGGCCGAGCTGTCCGCGCGGTGCGGCAGCGAGGTCGACTGGGCCGCGGACTGGGAGGAGGCCGCCGAGCGCGCCCGCGAGGGCGATCGCCCGGTCCTGGTCGCCGCCTGGTTGCTGGCGAGCTTCACCGGCGCGCAGACCGCCCGGCACGGGATCTTCTGCGATCCCGACGTCATCGAGCTGGTGAACGAGCGCTTCGTCCCGCTGTGGTACGAGCGGGGGATGACCGGCGCCTTCGTCGAAAAGTACGGGCTGAGCCGCACGGCCTTCGGCAAGGCGCTGATCGCCGTGACCGCCGACGGGGAGACGATCTTCCAGACGCACGAGCTCGACTCGCCGACGGTGGCCCATCAGTTCCTGCGCGAGCGTCTGGCCCGCCATCCCGAGTACGGGGGGACGCCCGTCGCCGAGGATCTGCCGGCGATCGAGCGAGCCCGGCGGCACGCGGGCCGGGGGGAGCTCGATCGAGCCGAGGCTCTCCTCGAGGGGGATCGATCGGCTCCCGCGCACCGGCTGCGGGCGAAGATCCTGCGCCTGCGCCGGGACGGGGAGGGCGCACTCGCCGCCCTGGCGGCCGCTCATGAGGCGGCGCCGGCCACGGAGTCGTCGCTGCTGGTCGAGGAGGCCCGCGTCCGGCTGCATCTCGGCCAGGGGGACCAGGCGAGGCGTCGGCTCGAGCGGGTCCTTGGCGAGGGCGTAGTCAAGGCCGAGGCCTCCGAAGCCGCCCTCCTCCTGAGCTTCCTCGACGTCGCCGAGGGGGAGTCGGGCTCGGCCAGGGAGCGATGGCGCTCGCTGGTCGAGGAGGATCCCGAGAGCCGCTCCGCCTGGCGGGCCGCCGCGGCGCTGCAGGCGGATGCCGCGGGAGGTTTCTATCCCCCCCTCTTCCGCTGGCCCGAGGAGGAGGCGATCGCCGAGGTCCTGGCGCCTCGCGATCCCGCGCCGGTCGCGGCCACGCGGGCGGATGAGGTGCTCGAGGAAGCCGTGGAGTGGTTGCTCGCGGCGCAGCAAGCCGACGGATCATGGGTCAGCCCCACGGAGGTGCTGGGGGAGGATGGCCACGGCCCGGAGCCCTTCGTGGACTCGATCGCCGCGCTCGGGGGCCTGGCCGTCCTGTCGCAGCGGGAGAGCGAGGGCTGCGAGGAGGCGGCGCGCGAGGCGCTCGGCTTCGTGCTCGCCTCGGTGGCCAGCCGCGAACGAATCCCGCCCTTCACCATGGTGATGGACTACACCCCGTGGAGCGACTGCTACATGCTCGCGTTCCTGGCCGAGGCCCGCGGGGCGGGGCTGGCGGATGCGGACACGTTCTCGCCCGCTGTCGCCTCGCTGCTGCGCGACCTGCGGTCCCGCCAGCAGCGCGGCGGGGGGTGGGCCTACCTGGTTACCGACCAAGTGCGGGAGGGGGCGCCCCCCAGCCACTCGCTGAGCTTCCTCACCGCTGCGGTCGTGCGGTCCCTGTGCCGCGTCCGGGACGCCGGCTTCGACGTCCCGGAGGAGATGCTCGACGACGCGGCCTCGTGCCTGGAGCGGATGCGCAACGCCGACGGCGGGTTCGAGTACCGCCTGACTCACGCTCGGGAGGACGCGGCCCGCGACACTCCGATCGCCGGCGCGGCGGGGCGGGGGGCCGTGTGCGAGCTGGCCCTGCACTGCGCCGGCAGGGGCTCGGCGGAACGCCTGCGCGAGGCGATCAGCGGTTTCCTGGCGCACTCCGACCTCTACGTCGCCGAGACGGGGAAGGCGCTGGCCCACGCGGGGCCGTACATCATCGGCTGCCACTACCTGCTCTTCGACTACCAGGGCGCGGCGGAGGCCCTGACCCTGCTGGATCCCGATCCGGCGACGGCCTTCCGCCTGCGCGAGCTGATCCTCACCGGCCGCCTCGCCGACGGATCGTTCATCGACAATCCCGTCGTCGGCCGGGCGTACGCGACGTCGATGGCGGTGCTGGCGCTCGGCGATCTGCGCGGGAGGTGACCTCGGCCCATCGCCAGCAGCCCCTCCCGAATCGACGCGAAGGGTGGCGCTGGATTCAATCTCGACATCAAGCTCCTCAAGTCGAAATAGCCGAAGGGCGATACGATGCCCTGGGCCGGTCTTCCGACCGGTGGCTGCGGGGACGAGAGGCTGGTACAATCTCCATCCACGGCGCTGTCCCGAAGCGCTCGTGCGGCGCGACGATTCGATTGATGGCAGGGACGGATTCGTCCACTCGATCGACGCCCGGCAGGAACGGCCAGAGGACTGCATCGCGGACACGGAGGTCACCCACATGAATACTCGCTCGCTTCGGCGCGCCGCCCTCCTAGCGGCGCTGATCGCGTGCCCGGCCGGCGCGCAGGGGTCGCTCTTCCCGACCAGTTACTGGTACCAGGGCGGCAACGCGCCCTACGGGAGCGCGCTGGCGTGCGTGGACGGAGACGAGCATCTCGACTTCGTCGTGGCCAACTACTACACGAACACGGTCTCGATCTTCCTCGGGACCGGCACGGGGCTCTTCACGCCCCTGGGTACGGTCACCGTGGGCGGGCAGCCCCGCTCCCTGACCGTGGCGGACCTGAACGGCGACGGGAATCCCGATCTGGCCACGGCCAACAGCTCGACCAACAAGGTCGCGGTGCGGCTCGGCGACGGGAACGGCGGCTTCGTCCCGGGCGCGAACCTGTACGCTCCGAATCCCAAGGGCCTGGCCGTCGGCGATCTCAGCGGCGACGGAGTCCTCGACATCGCCATCGCGAGCAGTCAGTTCGACATGGTCCAGGTCTTCATCGGGACGGGGGGCGGCGGTTTCCTGGCCCCGCGGGACTACCCGGTCGGCGACTACCCCACGGCCGTGATGATCGGGGAGTTCACCGGCGATGACCGGCCGGACCTCATCACCGCGGAGGCCTCGTCGGACACCCTGACGGTGCTGGTGGGCGTGGGGGAGGGTGACTTCGGATTCGCCCACACCTCGCCGGTTCCCGAGCCCGCCTATCACGCGGTGTCTGCGGACCTGAACGGCGACGGGATCTCCGACGTGGTGACCTCGAACCAGACCAAGGACAGCCTCCGCGTCCACATGGGGGGCGGAACGGGCGCCTGGGAGCGCTACTGTGCGCCCAAGTCCAACTCCCTCGGCTGTGTGCCCGCGATCTGGGCCGAGGGGACGCCGAGCACGAGGAACACGCGGCCCTTCATGATCCGCGTGACGAACGTGCTCAACTCCAAGCCGGGCATCTTCATCTACCAGGTGAACGGCGCGCAGGCCTCGATCCCCTTCCAGGGCGGCACGCTGTGCATGACCCCCCCGGGCATCCGGCGCTCGCCGGTGGTGAGCTCGGGCGGCTATCCGCCGCCGGTGTACGACTGCACGGGCGTGTGGGGGATGGACTTCAACGCCTTCGCCGCGGGCCTGGGGGGCGGCAACCCCGACCCCGGCCTCCTGGTCCCCGGCAACCACTACCTGGTCCAGGTGTGGGGGCGGGATCCGGGCTTCGCTCCGCCGAACAACGTGGCCCTCTCGGACGCCCTCGAGGTCGTGCCCTTCGACTGAACGAGGGCAGCCGACAAGGAGAACCCGCATGAATACCCGCTCGCTCCCACGCATCGCCTTGCTCGCGGCGCTGCTCGCGTGCCCGGCCGCCGCGCAGGGGACGCTCTTCCCGATCAGCTACGAGTACCCGGCCATCAACCATCCCTGGGGGAGCGCGATGGCGCACCTGAACGGCGACGCGCGCCTCGATCTCGTCGTGGCCAATAACCTCACGGACCAGATCTCGGTCTTTCTCGGGTCCGGCACGGGGCCCTTCCGGGAGCAGGCCCCGACCAAGGTGGCCGACGGTCCGCGCGCCGTAGCCCTTGCGGACCTGAACGGAGACGGGAACGCCGACCTCGCCGCGGCCTGCAGCTCATCCCACCGAATCTCGGTCAAGCTCGGGGACGGGCAGGGCGGCTTCTCCGGGCTGAAGGGCTACTCCACGGGCCAGTTCTCCTTCCCGGTGTGCGTCGCCTTCGGGCACCTGGACGGAGATGCGAACATCGACATGGTGGCCGCGACCCAGTCCACGGTCAAGCTGGTCGTATTCCTGGGTGACGGCGCCGGGGGATTCTCCGCACCGAGCTACTACCCCCTGGACTACTCCCCGGACGACATCGCCCTGGGCGACGTCGATGGGGACGGGGACTTGGACGTGTTGTCCGCGAGCAATTCCGGCGACCGCGTCAGGGTGATGGTCGGCGATGGGAACGGCGCCTTCGCTCAGGGCCCGTTCTTCTACGCAGGAAACACCGGGGACATGGACATCGGCGATCTCAACGGCGACGGCGTCCTCGACGTCGTGGCCACGAGAGGCAACGACTACATCGGCGTCTACTTGGGGACAGGCACCGGCGTCTTCCACCACAAGATGAGCTACTACACGGAAGACGGCCCTCTTGACGTGATGATCGGGGAGTTTACCGGCGACGACCGGCCGGACCTGATCATTGCCGGAGGCTCGTCGAAGACCCTGGAGGTGCTGGTGGGCATTGGGGGTGGCGATTTCGGCATCGCCCACACCTCGCCGATTACCGAGAGGCCCACCCACGCCGAGGGCGCGGACGTGAACGGGGACGGGATCCACGACGTGGTGACCGTGAGCGGGTGGACCAACAGCATCCACGTCCACCTGGGAGGCGGATCGGGCGGCTGGGAGCACTACTGTACTGCCAAGCTCAATTCCCTCGGGTGCTTGCCGAGGATCTGGGGGACGGGAACGCCGAGCACGGTGAACGCACGGCCCTTCTGGATCCAGGTGGAGAACGTCGAGAACCAGACGCCGGGAATCTGGATCTACCAGGTGAACGGGACCCAGACCTCGATCCCCTTCAAGGGTGGCAAGCTTTGCATGGGGCCCACGGGCGTCCGCCGCACGCCGGTCCAGAGCTCGGGCGGATACCCGCCGTGGGTGCATGACTGCTCGGGGAGGTTCCTGCTGGACTTCAACGCCTTCGCCGCCGGCCTGGCGGGCGGCAACCCCGACCCCGGGCTCCTGGTCCTCGGCAACAGCTACCTGGTTCAGGCCTGGGGGCGCGATCGGGGCTTCGCTCCGCCGAACGGCGTGACCCTCTCGGATGCCCTCGAGGTAGTGCCGCTCGACTGAGCCAGCCCCCTTGTGTCCTGCGCGGACCCGGGCGAGAATCGCCGGGCTGGGAGCAGACGTGCGAGCGCGAGACACGACCGGCCTGTGCTTCGACATCCAGAGGTACGCCATCCACGACGGACCGGGGATCCGGACCAGCGTGTTCCTCAAGGGCTGTCCCCTGGCCTGCGACTGGTGCCACAACCCCGAGGGTCGGGCCGAGGAGGTCGAGCTCATCCGCCTGCCGGCCCACTGCGTCCGCTGCGGCGCCTGCCTGGAGGCCTGCCCCAACCCGTCGGTGGAGGGCCCGGACGGGGACCCCGAGACCGATCCGGCACGCTGCAGCGCCTGCGGTAGCTGCGTCGAGGCCTGCGTCGCGGGCGCCCGGCGCCTGGCGGGGGAGCGCTTCACGGTCGACGAGCTGCTGGAGCGGGTGGAGCGCGACCGCGCCTTCCACGAGGAGTCCGGCGGCGGGGTCACCTTCACCGGGGGCGAGCCCCTGGCCCAGGGCGAGTTCCTCCTGGCCTGCCTCCAGGCCTGCCGCGAGCGGGGGATCCACACCGCGGTGGACACCTGCGGCTTCGCCCCCCGGGAGCTGGTCCTGGAGTGCGCCCGCTGGACCGGTCTCTTCCTGTACGACCTGAAGACCGCGGACGAGGAGCGCCACCAGCAGCGGGCGGGGACCTCGGCCGCGCCCATCCTGGAGAACCTGCGCGCCCTGGACGCCGCCGGCGCCCGGATCTGGATCCGGGTGCCCCTGATCCCGGGCTTCAACGACGACCCGGCGAGCCTGGAGGCCATCGGCCGCTTCGCCGCCTCCTTGCGCGCCACCCGCCGGGTCCACGTCCTCCCCTTCCACCGGAACGGCGAGTGCAAGTACCATTCGCTGCAGCGGGGCGCCGGGGCGGTCCGGCACCTGCCGCTCGCGGGAGGGGCGGTGGAGGAGGCCGTGGAGATCCTGGCGGCCTGCGATCTGGACGTGCACACGGGCGGATGACGATGAACGAGAGAGTACGAGCCCTGCGGGAGAGGAGCCTGGCCGGCCGGCCGGCGCTCTCGGCCGAGCGCGCCCTGCTGATGACCCGCTTCTGTCGGGACGAGCTGGGCAAGCACTCCGCGCCGGTGCTGCGGGCCCGCTCCTTCCACCACCTCTGCCAGCACAAGAGCATCGGCATCGCCCCCGGCGAGCTCATCGTGGGCGAGCGCGGCCCCGAGGCCCTGGCCACGCCCACCTACCCCGAGCTGACCTGCCACAGCGTCGAGGACCTCGAGATCCTGGACCGGCGGGAGAAGACCAGCTACGCCGTATCGCCCGAGACCATCCGCACCTACCGCGAGGAGATCATCCCCTTCTGGCGCGGCCGCAGCCTGCGCGATCGGATCTTCGAGCGGCTGCCGGCCGAGTGGCACCGGGCCTACGAGGCGGGGATCTTCACCGAGTTCATGGAGCAGCGCGCTCCGGGCCATACTGTGGCCGACGGCAAGGTCTTCCGCCGCGGGCTGCTGGACTTCAAGGCCGACATCGCCGCCGCCGTGGAGGCGCTGGACTGGCTGGGCGACCCGGAGGCCTCCAGCCGGGCGCAGCAGCTCGAGGCCATGGACGTGGCCGCGGACGCCGCCATCCTCTTCGCCGCGCGCCACGCCGCACTTGCGCGGGAGATGGCCGCCGGCGAGAGCGATGCCGAGCGCCGCGCCGAGCTGGAGCGGATCGCCGAGGTCTGCGAGCGGGTGCCGGCCCACGCTCCGCGCGACTTCCACGAAGCCCTGCAGGCCTACTGGTTCGCGCACCTGGCGGTGATCACCGAGCTCAACGGCTGGGACTCCTTCTGCCCCGGCCACCTGGACCAGCACCTGGAGCCCTTCTACCAGGCGGGCCTGGCGGACGGCAGCCTCACCCGCGAGCGCGCCAAGGAGCTCCTGGAGTGCTTCTTCCTCAAGTTCAACAACCACCCGGCGCCCCCCAAGGTGGGCGTGACCGCGGCCGAGAGCGGCACCTACACCGACTTCGCCAACATCAACATCGCCGGCCAGAGGCGCGACGGCACCGACGGCGTGGGCGAGGTGTCCTACCTCCTGCTGGAGGTCATCGAGGAGCTGCACGTCCTCCAGCCCAGCCAGAACGTGCAGATCTCCCGCAAGACCCCGGACCGCTTCCTGGAGGCCGCCTGCCGCCTCATCCGCAAGGGCTGGGGCTACCCCTCGGTCTTCAACTCCGACTGCGTGGTCGAGGAGCTGGTGCGCCAGGGCAAGAGCCTGGAGGACGCGCGCGAGGGCGGCACCAGCGGCTGCGTGGAGAGCGGGGCCTTCGGCAAGGAGGCCTACGTCCTCACCGGCTACTTCAACCTGCCCAAGCTCCTGGAGCTGGCGCTGCACGGCGGTCGCGACCCGCGCACCGGAGAGCAGCTCGGGCCGCGCACCGGTGAGCCCGCCAGCTTCGAGGATCTGTTCGAGGCCTGGGAGGCGCAGATGCGCTTCTTCCTGGACATCAAGATCCGCGGCAACCGGATCATCGAGCGCCTCTACGCCGAGGAGATGCCCGCGCCCTTCCTCTCGCTCATCACCGACGACTGCATCGCGCGGGGCAAGGACTACAACGCCGGTGGCGCGCGCTACAACACCAGCTACATCCAGGGCGTGGGCATCGGCACGCTGACCGACAGCCTGGCGGCCCTGCGCCAGCACGTCTTCGACGAGGGAGGGACCGTCGAGCTGGAGAGCCTGCGGAGGGCCCTGGCCTCCGACTTCGCCGGCGAGGAGCGCCTGCGCGGCCTGCTGCGCAACCGCTCGCCCAAGTGGGGCAACGACGACGAGCGCGCCGACGAGCTCATGCGGGCCGCCTTCGAGGCCTTCCACGAGGCGGTGGAGGGGCGCCCCAACACCCGCGGGGGGCGCTACCACATCGACATGCTGCCCACCACCTGCCACGTGTACTTCGGCTCGGTCACCGGGGCCACCCCCGACGGCCGCGCGGCGGGGACGCCGCTCTCCGAGGGCATCTCGCCGGTGCAGGGCATGGACCGGCAGGGGCCCACCGCGGTGCTCATGTCGGCCTCGCGCATGGACCACGTCAAGACCGGCGGGACCCTGCTCAACATGAAGTTCCTGCCCCAGGTGCTGGAGGGCGAGGAGAGTCTGAAGAAGATGGCCTCGCTCATCCGCACCTACTTCCGGCTGGGCGGACACCACATCCAGTTCAACGTGGTGGGGGCCGAGCAGCTCCGGAAGGCCCAGGCCGATCCCGACTCCCACCGCGACCTGATCGTGCGGGTGGCCGGCTACAGCGACTACTTCTGCGACCTCTCCCGGGCCCTGCAGGACGAGATCATCTCGCGCACGGAGCAGCCGCTCGCCTGAGCCCTCCGGGGGCAGTGCCCTGGACAACCGACCCCCGGGGAGGTTCGAATGTCGGACCGAGACCCGACATGAGCGCCGAAACGGAGGAACTGTACGCCCGGCGTCTGGAGCGCTACGCGACCGCGATGCGCAACGGGCAGCCCGACCGCGTGCCCATCCGGCCCTTCGTGGCCGAGTTCACCGCGCGCCACGCCGGCTTCACCTGCCAGGAGGTGACCCACGACTACCGCAAGGCCTTCCAGGCCGTCCGGCGCTGCGCCGCCGACTTCGACTGGGACGCGGTGGTGGGGAACATGGTCTACGTGTGGACCGGGCTCACCCAGGCCATGGGGCTGCGGTACTACGGGGTGCCCGGGATCGACGTGCCCGCGGACACCGGCTTCCAGTACCGCGAGCCCCCCGAGGACGAGGCCTTCATGAAGGCCGAGGAGTACGACCAGCTCATCGAGGACCCCACCGGCTTCCTCTTCAACGTCTGGCTGCCGCGCGTGTCGGGGGACGTCGTGGCCCCCGGCGCGCCCGCCACCTGGCGCAGCAACCTGGCCTTCCTCAAGGGGGGGATGGCCATGCTGGACTACTTCCACGCCTTCCCCGGGCAGGCCGAGCGGCTGCGACGCGAGTCGGGGACCGTCTCGGCCATCGCCGGGATCCTCAAGGCCCCCTTCGACATCCTGGCCGACAAGCTGCGGGGCTACGTGGGGCTCAGCCTGGACGTGCTCGAGCGGCCCGACAAGGTCCTGGCCGCCTGCGAGGCGCTGATGCCGCACCTGCTGCACGTGGCCCTGAGCGGCGCGGACCCCGACAAGAGGGTGCCCATCGCCATCTGGATGCACCGCGGCTGCGTGCCCTTCATCTCGCCCGAGCAGTTCGAGCGCCTGTACTGGCCCACCCTCAAGCCGATCATCGAGGAGATCTGGAGGCGCGGCCACCAGGTGCTGTTCTACGCCGAGGGGCGCTGGGGGGCCCACCTGGACGCCTTCGCCGAGCTCCCCGAGGGCAGCATCGTCCTCCACGTGGACCAGGACGACATCTTCGAGGTCCACCGGGCGGTGGGCCACCGCTTCGCCCTGAGCGGGGGCATCCCCAACTTCCTGCTCAGCTTCGGCAAGCCCCAGGAGGTCCGCGACCGTTGCAGGGCGGTGATCGACGGCGTGGCGCGGGAGGGCGGCTACATCATGGACGCCAGCGCCATCATGCAGAACGACACCCGCACCGAGAACCTGCGGGCCCTGACCGACTTCACCCGCGAGTACGGGGTCTACTGAGCGAGAGCCATGACCGATTCGAGCGAGCCGAGCCCCCCCGAGCGACCGCCCGGCGTGTGCATCCCCTGGGAGGAGAAGCTCGCCGAGCTGCCGCCGATCAGCGGCGACGAGGAGCTCGTGCGCGAGGTGTGGGAGGAGGTCGACTCCCTGGCCTACACCTACGTCTGGCACTGCCTGGTGTCCTTCTGACTCAGACGCCGGGCCGGGCCTCCCAGCTCCTCCGATGGGGCTGCCCGGCCACGAGGTGGATCCGGTTGCGCGAGAGGTCCATGACCACTCCCGCCAGCGTGGTGGGCCGGCTGATGGGGTAGGGCTCCTCCGCGCAGGAGGAGAGGATGCGCTGCATCCGCTCCACCGGATCGGGAAGCTCCTCGCGCAGCCGGCGGGCCAGGTCCGTCGCCAGGCGGTCCCGCCCCCACGTGGAGCTCTCCTCCTCGCGCGAGGGGAAGCAGGGGTTCTTGAAGTGATTGGTATGGACCAGGACGCCCTCCCGCATGGGGAGCCGACCGACGGCGGCGGAGGTCCACTCGAGGTCCAGGGCCCGCGGGCCCTCCCGGCCCGCCCGCGCCATCAGGAAGTTGGCCGAGGCGCAGCGGGGCGCCCAGGAGACCAGCTTCACGGCCTCCTCCAGGCTGGAGCACTCCATGACCCCGCGGAGCAGGCAGTGCACCGGGACCCCGACCGGGCCCTCGGGATCGTCGGCGGGGTGGCTGAGGAAGTTCAGGCAGACCCCCAGGCGGTGCTGGTTGAACCCGATTTTGCCCACCATCCCCGCCTCGGTGAGGGTGACCAGGTCCGGCCCGGAGGAGGGGCGGACCCGCAGGAGGACCGTGTTGCCCGCGAGCTCCGGCTTCCAGTCCCAGTTCTGTCCCAGCGCCAGGAGCGGCGCGCGCCCCGAGCTGCCGGAGAGGGCCAGGGCGGTGCAGCCCGGCTTGTCGCCCTCGGGCTCCTCGCGCCGGCCCAGGGTGAGCAGGTCCGAGCGGGCGTTGATCGCCAGGATCTCCTCCAGGCTGCGCCCCGATCCCGCGGCGATGCCCTCCATCTCCTCGAGCTGTGCGGGCAGGTGGCGCTCGATGACCGGCGCGAAGAGGGACGCCAGCTCGAGCACCCGCTCCCGGCTCGAGCCGGTGGAGGCGGCCAGCCAGCTCGTGTAGAAGTCCGCGTTGCGGCGGATGCGCTCGGCGAAGGCCTCTCCGTGCGCGCGGCCGATCGCCCTCCGGCTGCCCCGGACCTCGAGCTCGGGGAAGGGAGCCGGCGGCCGGGGCGTCCGGGGGCGGGGGAGGGCCAGGGCGCCCAGGCCGAGGATCGAGGCACGGCGCATGAGCTCGCGCCGGTCGATAGGCGCCGCCGCAGGCTGTCCCGGCGCGGCGCGTCCGGGCCTCGAGGGACCGGCGTGGGTCGGATGGGCTTTCATGGCCGCCCATCCTCGCACACCGGCCCGCTCGGGGGCGCGGCTTCCGGGCGCGACCCGCCCGGCTCCCGCCGCGGCGCCGGCGCGCCCTAACAAATGGCGAATCGGCGGGGTGCTCGCCCGGCGGGAGGCTGCGCCGAGTGGGGCACCGGCGCTTTGTACTGCGATGCGCTGAGCACTAGAATCTAAGGCTCTCGCGATCGTGCAACAAAGTCCAAGGAGACGCCCCATGTCCACCCTCAAGGAAACCCTGTTCCAGAAGATCGAGGCGCATCGCCAGCGCACCACGAGGCTCCTCAAACAGCACGGAGACGTGAAGCTGAGCGATGTCACGATCACCCAGGCGATCGGTGGTGCCCGGGGGGTCCGCTGCCTGGTGACCGATACCTCCTACCTGGATCCGATGGAGGGCATTCGATTCCGGGGCAAGACCATCCCCGAGACCTTCGAGGCCCTGCCCAAGGTGCCCGGAAGCGAGTACCCCTACGTGGAGGGCTTCTGGCACTTCATCCTGACCGGGGACGTGCCGACCCTCGAGCAGGCCCAGGCGGTCACCGAGGAGTTCAAGACCCGCTCCCGAGTTCCCCAGTACGTCTTCGACGTGCTGCGCGCCATGCCCCGCGACACGCACCCGATGACCATGTTCTCGGCGGCCATCCTGTCCATGCAGCGCGAGTCCCTCTTCGCCCAGGAGTACCGCAAGGGCATGAGCAAGATGGACTACTGGGACCCGATGTACGAGGACTGCTCCAACCTCCTCGCCAAGCTGCCCGAGATCGGCGCCTACATCTACCGCATCAAGTTCAAGGGTGACTCCGCCATCCAACCCGATCCGAACCTCGACCTCGGGGGCAACTTCGCCCACATGATGGGCATCGGCCACCCCTACGACGACGTGGCCCGGATGTACTTCATCCTCCACTCGGACCACGAGTCCGGCAACGTCTCGGCCCACACGGTGCACCTGGTGGCCTCGGCCCTCTCGGACTGCTACTACGCCCTCTCGGCCGGGATCAACGGCCTGGCCGGCCCGCTGCACGGTCTGGCCAACGAGGAGGTGCTGCGCTGGACCCAGGCCTTCATGGAGAAGCTGGGCGGCAAGGAGCCCACCGAGGACGTGATCAAGGAAGCCCTGTGGGAGACCCTCAACAGCGGTCAGGTCATCCCCGGCTACGGCCACGCGGTCCTGCGCAAGACCGACCCGCGCTACGTCTCCCAGATGGAGTTCTGCCAGAAGAACCTGCCGGACTACCCGCTCTTCAAGGTCATCAACATGATCTACCAGGTGGCGCCCGGCGTCCTGCAGGAGCACGGCAAGGCCAAGAACCCCTGGCCCAACGTGGACGCCCAGTCGGGCGTCATCCAGTGGTACTACGGCGTGACCGACTACGCCTTCTACACGGTGCTCTTCGGCATCGGCCGGGCCATCGGCACGCTGGCCAACATCACCTGGGACCGCGCTCTCGGCTACCCCATCGAGCGGCCCAAGTCGCTCACCACGGCCATGCTCGAGGAGGCCGCCGGCATCCAGAGCTAGCTCCGGCTGGCCCGCGATCGCGAGAAGGAGGGGCGCCCGCCGGGGCGCCCCTCTTCGCGTGTCCGGACCGCGCGCGAGCACCGGGGCCGCGCTCCTGGCGCGGATCCGACCGGGTTCCGGCGGCTGACCTCCATACCGCGGGTCCGAGGTGCCGATCCAGGGGCGACCGCCGGAGGGCGGTTGCGGAATGGGCCTCAAGCGGGAAACCTGGATCCTCTTCGCGGCGGCGCTCCTGCTGCGGATGGCCGCCGTCTTCGCGCTGGACAGCCCCGGTCTGATCCAGCAGAAGGCTAGCCCCTGGAACTGGGGCTACGAGCAGGCCGCCATCGCCGAGTCCCTCGCCCGCGGAGACGGCTTCGCGGACGCCTTCGCCCAGGGAACCGGCGCGACCGCCTGGGTCGCTCCCGCCTACCCGGCCCTCCTGATCCGGCTCTTCGGGAGCATGAGCGCCGCCCTGGCCGTGGCGCTGGCCTCGGTCCACTCGCTGCTGTCGGCCGCCACCTGCATCTTCCTCTGGAGGCTGGGCCGGGGCCTGGGGAGCCCGCGGCTGGGGCGCCTGTCGGGCTGGCTCTACGCCCTCCACCCGGGGGCGATCTACTACGCGGTGTACCTCGTCTGGGACACCACCCTGGTGGCCTTCGGCATCACCTGGTACCTGAGCGCGCTGGTCGCCAGCGGTCCGGGGGCCTCGCCGGCGCGGGTGCGGCTCCTGGGTCTGGGCTACGGGGCGCTGCTGCTGGTCAATCCGGCGCCGGCGGCCTTCCTGCCGGTGGTGCTCTACTACCTCTGCCGCCGGCGCGGGGGCTGGAGGGCGGCGAGCACGGCGGGGGCGGGCTTCGCGGCCTGTGCGCTGCTGGTCTGCGGCCCCTGGATGATCCGCAACCAGCTCGTCATCGGCTCGCCCGGGCTGCGATCGAACCTGGGGGTCGAGGTCATGGTGGGGAACAACGACCTGGCCCAGGGCAGCTTCCACCCCTGGAGCCATCCCAGCCAGGATCCCGGGGAGCTGGCGCTCTACCGGGAGCTGGGGGAGGCGGCCTACTCGAGGGAGGCGATGGGGAAGGGGATCCGGTGGATCCGGGAGAACCCGGCGGCCTTCGCCGAGCTGGCGCTGTACCGACTGCGGATCTTCTGGATCGGGCGGGACCCTCTCGTCGGCGGCTCGTGGGACTGGCCGCCACCCGGGAAGAGGGACGCCCGGACCTGGTCGAAGTGGGTCCTGCACATGCTGAGCGGGGCCATCGCGCTGGTGGGGCTGCTGGCCCTGCGGTTCAGGGAGATGGACGCGGTGCTGATCCGGGGCGCGCTGCTGCTCTTCCCCCTGGCCTACCTGGTGACGCACGTCACCGAGCGCTACCGCGTTCCAGTGGACCCGCTGCTGACGCTCCTGTGCGCGGGAGTCGCCCTGTGGGCGCTGGATCGAGTACGCGCGTGGGTGGTGAGCCCCGAGGACTCCCGGGCCCCCGCATAGCCCTCGGCCCCCCCCCGCGCGGCAAACTTGCCGCGCCGGCGCCGAGTGGCGCCGTAACGCCACGC
>CAZTTG010000041.1:0-54296 GCA_964615935.1 uncultured Planctomycetaceae bacterium
CGTTACGGCGCCACTCGGCGCCGGCGCGGCAAGTGTGCCGCGCGGGGAGGGCCCCGCTTCACCGCGGCAGGGGCTCCTGCATGTCGGCGACCACGAACGCTAGCGCTGCGATCGCGCCGGCGCCCAGGTTCAGCTCGCGCGGGTGGACCGACTCGATCGTGTCGCGCTCGGAGTGGTGCACGTCGAAGTAGCGGTGGGAGTCGCACAGGAAGCCCACCAGGGGCACGCCGTGGCGGCCCAGGGGGCCGATGTCCACCCCGCCTCCGCCGGGTCGCACGCGGTCCGCGCCGATCGGCTCCAGCAGCGCGGCGATCGAGCCCAGGACCGCCAGACCCTCGTCGCCGGCGGTGGTCGTGAAGCCGCGGGGGGAGAAGCCGCCGCGGTCGGACTCGAGGGCCATGACGTGGCGGGGCAGCTCCTCGCGATGAGCCGCGCGGTAGGCCCGGGCGCCGGCCGTTCCGTTCTCCTCGTTCGCGAAGAGCACCACCCGGATGGTGCGCCGGGGGCAGAGGTCCAGGGCCTTCATCAGGCGCACCGCCTCCAGGACGTGGCAGCAGCCGGCGCCGTCGTCGTGCGCGGCCTGGCCCGCGTCCCAGCCGTCGAGATGCGCCCCCAGCACCACGATCTCCTCGGGGAGCTCGCGGCCGCGCAGCTCGCCCACGACGTTGTGCGCGGGGGCGGGATCCCTCCACCGGCAGTCCATGGTGAGCTCCAGCTCGACCCTCTGGCCGGTCGCCAGGAGGGAGGAGAGGCGCTCGGCGGCCAGGGTGCTGATGGCCGCCGCGGGGATGCGCTCGGCGCCGAGCGCGTTGCGCAGGGCGCCGGTGTGGGGGACGTCGTCGAGGCGGCAGGTGAGAGAGCGCACCACCGCGGCCACCGCGCCCTTGCGCGCGGCGCGGGAGGCGCCGTGGACGCGCTGGCCCGCCGCCATGGAGTAGGCCCGCATGGGATCGGGGATCGAGGGGTCCATGCGGCCGTAGAGGAAGACGATCCTCCCGCGGACCTCGCCGGGCTCGAGCGCCTCCAGTCCCGCCAGGCCGTCGACCTCGATGACCTCCCCCCGGACGCCCTCCGGGGGGGTGCCGACGCTGCCGCCCAGGGCCAGGCAGCGCAGGGGATCCCCGGCCAGGGCGGCCGGGGCGACGATGCGCAGGCGTTCGGGCGCCCCGCGCTCCCAGCAGGGGGCCGTCAGCTCCTCCCGGCGCACCTCCTCCAGGCCGATCTCGCGCATGCGGCGTTCGGCCCACGCGACCGCCGCGGCCGCGCCAGGCGAGCCGGAGAGGCGGTGCGGGGCCGTGCGGCACAGCTCGGCCAGCATGTCCCAGGCCTGGCCGCGCGAGGCGGCCTCGGCCAGGAGCGCTCCCGCCGCCTCGCGGTAGGCCTCCAGGTCGGGGGGGATTCGCGCCGGGGAGGCCGGCCCGGCGGCCGGGGCGGTCAGGCAGGGGAAGGCGAGGAGGAGGGGGAGGATCCGGGTCATGGGCGCGCTCCAGGCCGGGAGCGGTCATGCTACCAGAGTCTTGCGCGCCCGCGGGGGCGCTGCTCGCACTGGAACGACCTTCGCTGCAAGGGCCGCCGGACGCGATGACGGCGACCCGCGGGGGAGCGGCGTCTGCCCGTTGGGCGGTTGCTGCCCACCTCGGTCCGCGGAGCGGCGAGCCGTCCGGCCCCGGCGGGCGAAAGCGGGGCGCCCGCTTTCCTAAAAATACGGCATACCCCACACCGCAGGCTGCCGGTGTGTGCAGGTCTCGCACGGCCCCGCGAGACCCGCGCGGACCTGGCGCTGCGGTCCCCGGAACCTCGAGCGATCGAGCACCGACTGAAACGAGGCTGGAACGATGAGCACCCTACGATCCCTGTCCTGCGTGGCCCTGATCGGGTCGATCCTGCTCCCCCTGGGCTGGGTGGAGGACTCGGCCAAGACCCAGTACTACAAGGCCTACTACCTGGAGTGCGAGAAGGGCGACTTCGCCGCCGCCGCCGAGCTGTACGCCGAGGTCGCCGCCAGCGGCGACACGAAGCTCGCGGAGCGGGCCGGCGAGCGCCTGGCCAGCTGCCGCGAGGAGATCGCCTGCTCCGACTTCGCCCACATCATGCCGCCCAAGCCCTGGGCCTACGTCGAGATCAACCGCCCGGGCGGGCAGCTCAAGCGCCTGCTCTCGCAGCTCGGCCTCATGCGAGGCACCGGCGTCTCGCTGGGTGATGCCAGCCGGCGCCTGGAGATCAGCCCCGAGCTGATCGACGGCCTCCTGGGCGTGCGCGGGGCCGCCGTGGCCATCACCAACTTCAACCCGAACACCGAGATGCCGAGCGGCATCCTGGCCCTTCACCCCGGCGACCTGGACGTCGTCCGGGGGCTGATCGAGACCGCCCTGCCGGCCGGGGCCGAGCCCAAGACCGCCATCGAGGGCTACCCCACCTGGAGGGTCGAGGACCAGGTGTACGTGACCCTGACCCACAAGCTGGTGCTGATCAGCGACTCCAAGCGCGAGATCAAGAAGGCGGTCGCGCGCCTCTCCGGAGAGGACGAGGCCTCCCTGGCCGACAACGAGATGCTGGCCGAGACCCTGGAGGGCCGCGACGACTCGCTGCTGTACTTCTGCGTCAACGCCAAGGCGATCATGCCCATGGTCAACATGGGGCTGGGGATCGCCGCCGCCCAGAACCCCGAGATCGCCCTGGCCCGGCAGTTCCTCGACCTGAACTCCCTCCAGTCCCTCTCGGGCCGCATGGGGGTGTGCGACGAGGGCCTGCTGCTCGACCTCGAGCTGCGCCTGGACGAGGGCCACCAGAACGTGGCCTACAACCTGATCCGCAGCCCGGTCCTCGATCCGTCCATCCTGAAGGGCGTCCCCGAGGGCGCGGCCTTCTTCGGCGCCTTCTCGCTCAACGAGAGCCACCCCTACCAGTCCTCCGAGCCGGACGTGGTCATGGCGGCCGACATCGGCCGCGAGGTCTTCGGCAACATCGTCGGCGCGGCCGTCTTCGGGATGCCGCCGGCCGAGGGCCAGGCCGCCGGCGGCCCGCCCATCCCCGACGTGGGCCTCGTCCTGACGGTCAACGATCCGGCCAAGTCCACCGCCCTGTGGACCCTGCTCCTGGGAGTCGGCAGCATGGCCAGCGGCGCCTCCCCGACGCCCGGCGCCGAGGTCGAGGTATCCGGGGGCCTGGCGGCCCGGAGCTACGAGTTCCCCGAGGGCATCACGGCCTGGTTCGTCAACGACGGCCGGGACGTCATCGTCACCACCAGCCGCGCCGCGCTGGAGAGCACCCTCGCCGGCCGGCGCTCCGGCCGCTCGGTCCTGGACGACGAGGTCTTCGCCCCCAACACCGCCTGCCTCTCGGGGGACACCACCGACGCCCTCTTCGCCCACCCGGGCCGCTGCGCCGCCATGGCGGCCCCCTTCATGAGCTCCCGGGAGAGGGCCGAGATGGAGCCCTACCTGGATCTCCTGAGCGAGACCGTGGTCTCGGTGGCGGTGAACCACTCGGCCAGCCGCCTCAACCTGTCCACCATGGTGACCGGCCTGCCCAAGCTCGACGGCCTGGTGGCCGAGCTGCTCGAGAACGGGCCCGACGCCTTCGCGGCGAACTTCGGCGGCCACCCGCCGATGATCCGGACCGCCTCCGCCGTCAGCCAGGCGAAGTGGGAGGATTCCGGCCCCGCGAAGGCTCCCGCCCAGAACGGCGTGGAGACGCTCGAGAAGAAGTTCTGGAAGCTGGCCGGCACCCCCGGCTCGGACGCCGAGGCCCACAAGAGGGGCGAGCGGCTGCTGGCCATGAGCTGGAACGACGCGGCGCGCCTGAACACCACCGCCTGGGTCCTGCTCACCGAGGAGCCCTACGCCGGCAGCTACACCGACCTCGCCTGGCGCATGTCCGATCGCTCCAACCAGATGACCGACTTCTTCAACTGGATCTACGTGGACACCCTGGCCCACGCCCAGGCCCAGCGCGGCAAGCTGGACGAGGCCATCGAGCTCCAGCGCAAGGCCGTGAACCTGGCCGCCGGGGACGACCGCCAGCGGGAGGCCGAGGCCGCCCTGGAGCGCTTCCTGGAGGCCCGCAAGAGCCAGCCGGCGGCCGGCACGGCCGGGTCGCCGGCCACGAGCTACCGCTAGCCCGGCTGGCCCGGGCCCCCGGGCGAGAGCCCACTGCGCACGGTCCCCCGGCCCCCGCGGGCCGGGGGACCGCTCTCTCTGGCGGCGACCGGGCCCGGCGCGCGGGGAGGGCCGGTGGCGGCTAAAGCCGCCCCTTTGCTATGGTCGACACCCTCAGCGCATCTCGGCCACCCCCGGGCGCTCGCAAATCGATCCCCGACCCGACCCGCGGGGGTGGGGCGGCATCCCCGGTGCGCCGAGGTCCCCTCATGTCGGAGTTCCACACCTCGAGCTTCGGGGGTCGAGCCTCGGGGCTCTTCTCCTCGGGGCAGATCCGGGCGCTGATGCGCGTCGAATTCGACCGCTCCCGGCGCTACGGCTATCCCCTGGTGGGCCTCCTGATCGGGGTGGATCGCCTGGAGAACCTCCACGACCTCTACGGGGCCGAGTCCCGCCGGGAGATCCTGGAGGCGATCGTCGAGCTGGTCACCTCGCACACGCGCGCCAGCGATTTCCTGGGCTGCATGCTGGACGACCGGATCCTGGTGCTCCTGACCCACCTGCCGGTCGAGGGCGCCGAGCCCCTGGCCGCCCGCCTCCTGGAGGGGGCCCGCCGGCTGCGCTTCGAGATCGATGGCCGCCGGATCCAGGTCAGCCTGAGCGTGGGGGTGGCCCACAACGGCAAGGCCGTGCCCGAGACCTTCGAGGAGCTGGTCGAGCTGGCCGAGGCCGGCCTGGAGGTGGCGATCCGCTCCGGAGGGGACCGCCTGGTGGCCCGGGAGGGGATCGAGAGCGAGCTCCGGGAGCTCCAGGAGGAGCTCCTCGCCGCCAACCGCAGCCTCCAGATCGATCAGGAGCAGCTAGTGACCGAGACCCGGGCGGAGCAGGCCCGGCGGGAGAAGCTGGCCTCCGCGCGAATCGAGGACGCCCTGGAGGGGGCGGCCGAGCCCTCGCCGGACCTCGAGCGGATCCGCGAGGAGATGCTCGCCCTGGCCCGCCGCCAGGCGGCCGAGGAGCGGGATCGCCTCATCCAGGAAAAGGTGGGGGAGCACCTGACCACCATCGATACCCTGGAGAGGCGGGTGGCGAAGCTCACGGCGGCCCTGGGGGCCACCGAGGACGAGCTGCGGCGCCTCGCCGAGCTCAAGCTGGGCATCGACGGGCTGGCCTCGATCTACCGGGAGGTGCAGGGCCTCCCGGACGCGGAAACCCAGCTCGAGCGCAAGCGGGAGATGATGCGCGAGATTTTCCAGGCCAATCTTGCCCTGCAAGATGTCTTAAAATCGGGGGGTCGGGTGGTCGAAGACTAGAGCCCAGCCCCCACCGGCGTCCCGCGCCGGTTCGTGGAACGGAAGAGTATTCAAGGCTTCACGGAGATTCTCATGTCGGAGAGCACTCAAATGGACGCCCCCGAGCAGAGCGAGCAGGGCGAATCGGAGCAGGTCAGCAAGGACCACGGCGTCCTCTACCTGGGTGTCGACCTGGGCACGTCCCGTACGTCCGTCTCGGCCTCCAACGGGGTGCGCGAGACGATCGCGTCCTACGTCGGCTACCCCAAGGACGTGGTCAGCCGCAAGCTGCTGAAGAAGGAGGTCCTGTTCGGGGCCGAGGCCATCGAGAAGCGCCTCTCCCTCAACATGTTCCGGCCCCTGGCCAAGGGCGTCCTGAAGTGCAGCGAGGACGGGGAGGACGGCGAGGGCAACCTGCGCGCCTCCGTGGACCTGATCCGCGAGATCATCCGCCGCGCCAAGCCGCGGCGGGACGAGCTGATCTACGCCGTGATCGGCGTGCCGGCCGAGGCCTCCATCCGCAACAAGGAGGCCATCATCAACGCGGCCCGCGAGTCGGTGGACTCGGTCATGCTGTGCTCCGAGCCCTTCTCGGTGGCCTACGGCCTGGACATGCTCGAGGACGTGCTGGTGATCGACATCGGGGCGGGCACCATCGACCTGTGCCGGATGCACGGCACCATGCCCGAGGAGACCGACCAGCTCACCCTGAAGACCGGCGGCGACTTCGTGGACCAGGAGCTCTTCAAGGCGGTGCAGAAGAGCCACCCCGAGGCCCAGTTCACCATCCAGATGCTCAAGGACATCAAGGAGCGCTACTCCTCGGTGGTCGAGCAGATGGAGCCGGTGATCGTCAACCTGCCGGTGCAGGGCAAGCCCACCACCTTCGACATCACCGAGGAGATGCGCGGTAGCTGCCAGAAGATGATCCCGCCCATCGTGGAGGGACTGGGCAAGCTGGTGGCCACCTTCGACCCCGAGTTCCAGGACCGGCTGAAGAACCGCGTGCTGCTGGCCGGCGGCGGCAGCCAGATCAAGGGGCTCGACACCGCGGTCGAGGTCGAGATGCACGAGCGCCTGGGCAGCGGCAAGGTGCTGCGCATCGAGGAGGCCATGTACGGCGGCGCCAACGGCGCGCTGAAGATCGCCCACGACATGCCGGAGGAGTACTGGGAGAGGCTCAAGTAGCCGGGCCCGACGGGTTCTCGCGGACCGCTCGCCTCCCC
This sequence comes from uncultured Planctomycetaceae bacterium, assembly GCA_964615935.1. Lineage (GTDB taxonomy): Bacteria > Planctomycetota > UBA1135 > UBA1135 > CAZTTG01. The sequence goes on from CAZTTG010000041.1 coordinate 6,613, forward strand.
CGCGCGGGGGGCGGGCGGTCCGCTCTCGTCGGCGCCGCCTCCCCCGCGGTACACCCGCGCTCCTTGACCCATCCTTGACGTAGGCGCGCGGGCGCGGGGGGGGCGCGGCGCTATCCTGGGGTCGGCCCGCCGAGCCGCGCCGGCGGGCGGCTTCCCGCACAACGACCCGAGGTATCCCCATGCGATCCGCCCTCCTGCCGCTCTGCCTGCTCCTCGCCTCCTTCTCCCCCGCGCCCCAGGAGGCCGGGGCCGCCGACGACGCGACGTCCCCCCCCTCGGCCGTGGCCGTCCGGGAGGACGTCTCCACCCTCACCGAGCTCGACGGGGTCTTCGTCCCGGCCGACTTCGAGGAGGTGTCCCTGTGGCCCCAGGCCTTCTCGGGGGAGATCCTCTTCCTCGAGGTGGTTCCCCACGGCACCTTCGTCAACGAGGGCGACCGGCTGGCGACCCTCGATCTGCGCAGCATCGACGAGGCCATCGCGGACGCGGAGCGGGAGCTGCGCTCGGCCGAGATTCGCCTCCAGAACACGCAGGAGAACGCGGCGGTCCAGGCCGATGCGGCCCGGGCCTCTCTCTCCGACTCGCGCTCCGCCCTGGAGCGGGCGCGCCTCTCGCTGGAGGGCTGGGAGAAGCACGAGCTGGAGTTCCGCCGGCGCCAGGAGGAGCTCAGCCGGCAGTACGGCCAGCACGCCATCGACGACGCCACCGACGAGCTGGCCCAGCTCGAGCTGATGTACGGGGACGACGAGCTGGTCGACGCCACCGAGGAGATCGTCATCAAGCGGTCGCGCCGTGACCTGGCGCGGAGCCGCACCAGCCTGAAGCTCCAGCACGATCGCGACGCCTTCGAGCTGACCTACGAGGTGGGCCCCGAGACCCGGCGGCGGCACGAGGCGGTCGCCCGGCAGGAGGGGACCCTGGAGCGGCTGACGCGCACGCAGGCGATCGCCCGGCGCTCCAGCGGGGACGAGCTGGCGCGCAGCCAGGCCCAGCTCGACAAGCAGGCCCTGCGGCTCGAGCGGCTGCGCCGCGATCGCGAGGCCATGGAGATCCGCGCCCCCCGATCGGGGGTGGTGCTGCACGGGGGCGCCGACGAGCTGGGGCCGTCGAAGGTGCGCCCCGACCACCGGCGGGGCTCGCGCGGGAGCGCCCGCGCGGCGCTCTTCACCGTGGCCAACCCCGACCGGCTGGCCCTCGCGCTGACGGTGTCCGAGTCCCAGCTGGGCGAGGTCCGCACCGGCATGGGCGCGCGCGTGGAGCCCGTCGTCGACCAGGGCGCCGAGCTGGTGGGCAACCTGCGGGTCGAGCGCTACCTCACCCCCGCCAGCGCCGCCCGCCCCGAGAACGCCTACCGGGCCCGGGTCGAGCTGGAGCGTGGGAGCCCGGGCATCGTGTTCGGGATGCGGGCCCAGGCGGTGCTCGAGACCGAGACCCTGAAGAACGCCATCCTGGTCCCGGCGGCGGCGGTCTTCGGGGGTGACTCGGAGCCGCACTGCTGGGCGAGCGCCGGCGGGGATCAGCCCTTCCAGCGGGTCGAGGTCGAGCTGGGCCCGGCCCGCGGCGAGGAGCGGGTCGTCACCAGCGGGATCGAGGCCGGGCAGCGAGTGCTCCTGGCGAAGCCCCAGGGCCAGGGGTCGAGATGAGGACGCGAGGCATCCGCTCCGGATCCGGCCGGGGGGGCGCGGCGGCCCTGGCGGCGGTCCTGCTCTGCCTCCCGGCCGCGGCTGCGGACGATCTCCCGGTCCTGGACGGCGAGCAGCTGAGGGCCGCCGTGGTGGGCGCAACCGAGTGGCTGATCGAGAACCAGCGCCCCGACGGCGGCTGGGGCTCGCACCACTCCCCGCGGCCCATCGAGGTGCTGTGCGACGTGCCCGGCTCCCACCAGGCCTTCCGGGTGGGGACCACCGGGCTCGCGGTCCTGGCCCTGATGGACACCCCGGCGCAGTCGGCGCGCGCGAGCGAAGCTGTCGGCGCGGGCATCGACCACCTGCTCGAGTACTCCGAGGCCAAGCGCCCCAGCGGCTTCGAGCACTACAACGTGTGGGCCTTCGGCTTCGCCCTGCACGCCTTCGGCGAGTTCCTGGCCAGGCACCCGGACGATCCCCGCTCGGAGGAGATCCTGGCGACCTGCGCGCGCCTGGTGGAGAAGCTCGGGCGCTACCAGTGCCTGGACGGCGGCTGGGGCTACCTCAGCCTGGAGCCGCCGACCACCTACCAGCCCTCCTTCACCTCGATGAGCTTCACCACCGCCACCATCCTGGTGGGGCTCGACCGCACGCGCTCGGTGGGGGTCGAGCTGCCCCCGCGCCTGCTGGAGCGGGCGCTGGACTCGGTGGCGCGCTGCCGCACGCCCACCGGCTCCTACACCTACGGCGAGATCTGGAACCGCGGGCCCGGCCGGGGCATCAACCAGATCAAGGGGGCCGCCTGCCGCACGCCGGTGTGTCAGTACGCCCTCGAGCTCTTCGGCCGGGAGATCCCCCTGGAGGACCACCGCCGCGCCCTGCAGGACCTGCTGGTGCGCCACGCGCGCTTCCAGGTCGCCAGCCTGCGCCGGCCCATCCCGCACGAGTCGTGGTACGCCATCTCGGGCTACTTCTACCTCTACGGGCACGCCTACGCCGGCTACGTGCTGGAGGGGCTGCCGCCGGACGAGCGCCGGCGCATCTCGCCGGAAGTGTTCCGCGCCCTGACCCACTGCCGGCAGCCCGACGGCTCGTACTGGGACTACCCCCTGTACAGCTACCACAAGCCCTACGGCACGGCCTTCGCGCTGATGGCCCTCTCGCGCCTGGAGGTGCCCGAGGAGTAGCGCGGGAGAGGGCGAGGGGGAGCATCGATAAGCCGCGCTTTGCGACGGCCTCTCGTCGAATGATGGCCGGGCGGGGGCGGCCGTCGAATACCCTGACCGGGACGGCGGATGGGCCCGCCGCCCAGGATCCAGCGGACCCGAAAGGAGCTCGAGGATGAGCGCGAGGACGGAATCGAGGCGCGGTCGGCGTATGGCCGGAGGATGGCTCTGTGCGGCGCTCTCGGCGCTGCCGATCGCCCTGGGAGCGGCCGGCCCGGCGGCGGCCCAGGTCGCCCCGGCGGAGGCCGAAGACGCGTGGTATAACGCAGCCCTGCACGCGCTGGAGTTCGAGCCGGGGCAGGAGCCGCAGGAGCGGGACTGGCCCTGGATCGAGCGGGACCTGGTCCCCGCCTACCGGCCCTACGTCGTGCTGCGCGGCGAGGGGGAGGCCTACGTCTACGACTCGAGGCGGACCGGGGGGGCCTTGCCCACGGGCCAGCGGTGGCGCTTCTCGGAGGAGATGGTCGGACATCGGCTCGGCGCGCGCGCGCCGGCCGGGGCCCCGGTGTCGGGCGAGCTGTACCTGCCCGACGAGGACCTCGGGGGCTTCACCCGGCACCCCTTCACCCTGCCCGCGGATGCGGCGCGGGAAGAGGCCCGCGAGGGCTTCCTGCGCGGCAAGGAGCGGCACTACCGGGATCTCGTCGACGCGGAGTATCCGGGCGCCGGCTGGTTTCGGTATCAGGCCGAGGAGGCACGGCGGCTGCGCACCGGTGAGAGCAGCGAGGTGGAGGGACCGGTGCGAGGCCGGAGGCGCTGGCGGACCTCCGACGACCTGGACGACACCCTCGGGCTCTTCTCCGGCGGCCGGGCCCTGTCCGAGAACCTGCAGCTCGACCGGGAGCTGACGACGGGCCGGCTGGACGAGGAGATGGAGGACGTGCACCCCATCGACGAGATCGAGGCGGTCACCACCCGCGCGATCGACTGGACCGCGCGCATCGAGGGCCTCGAGCCCGAGCTCGACCCCCTGGCGCGCTGGGTGCCGCACGACCAGCACGCGCTCTTCTTCCCCTCCTTCGCGGCCATGACGAGCCTGGTGGACGAGGCGCGCGAGAGCGGCACGCCCCTGCTGCACCTGCTCGAGCCGCGCTCCGAGGACGCGCGCACCCAGGAGCGCTACGAGCGGCAGCTGTGCCTGGTGCTGGATGCCCTGGCCCGGATGCTGGGCGGCCAGGCGGTCGCCAGCGTCGCGCTCACCGGCTCCGATCCCTACCTGCGCACGGGCTCCGACGTGGCCCTGATCTTCGAGGCCAGCCGGCCGGAGGCGCTGCTGGCCTTCGTGAGGGCCCGGCAGAAGGCGGCCCTGGAGACCTCGCCCGGGGCCGAGGCGCGCAGCGGCCGGGTGGGGGAGCTGGAGTACGAGGCGGTGGTCGCGCCCGATCGCTCAGTGTGCTCCTACCTGGCCCGGCTCTCGGAGGACGCGATCTGCGTGACCAACTCGAAGGCCCAGCTCCTGCGGCTCGGCCGGGTCGCGCGGGGCGAGGCCGAGGCCCTGGCGGGTGAGGACGAGTACGTCTGGTTCCGCCACCGCTACGAGCGGGGCCACGCGGACGAGACCGCCTTCCTGATGCTCACCGACGCCGCCATCCGCCGCTGGGCCGGTCCCCGCTGGCGCATCGGGGCCTCGCGGCGTACCCGCGCGGCCGCGATCCTGTCGGCCTGGACGGCGGAGCACCTGGACGAGCTGGTCGAGGGGCGGGCCGCCTCGGCGGTCCTCGACGAGCTCCTGCCCGTCCCCGGCGGGGGCGCCGTGCGCCTCGAGCCCGAAGGGGTGCGCTCGCAGGTGTACGGTCAGCTCGACTTCCTCACGCCCATCGCCGAGCTGGAGCTGGAGCGCGTCACCCTGGCCGAGCGCGACGCCTACGACCGCTTCCGGGAGCGCTACGAGCGGAACTGGCGCGACGTCTTCGATCCCATCGGGGTGCGCATCTCCGTGGAGCCCGAGCGCCTGGGGCTGGACCTCACGGTGATCCCGCTGATCGCGGGGACCGACTACCGCCAGCTGGTCGACGTCACCCGCGGCGCCGAGCTGCCCGCCGGGGCCGGGGACGCCCATCCGGAGGCCCTGGTGCACTTCGCCATGTCGATCGACACCGACTCGTCCATCTTCCGCGAGATCGACGGCATGGCCAGCAGCATGATCCCGATCCGCGGCGAGGGCGCCCTGGGCTGGGTGGGGGACCACCTCGCGATCTACGCCGACGCCGATCCCTTCTGGGCCGAGCTGGGCCAGTCCGGAGACGCGGAGGCCTTCATGGAGGACAACTTCCACCGCACGCCGGTCGCGCTGCAGGTGGGGGTCCGCAATCCCATGCGGCTGGCGGCCTTCCTGGTGGCCTTCCGCACCTTCGCCGAGGGAGCCAGCGGCGACATCCTGATCTGGGAGACCTTCGAGCACGCCGGGCGCAGCTACGCCCGGGTCACCGTGGACGAGGACATGGTGGACGACGAGCAGGCCCAGAACGTCGCGGTCTACTACGTCGCCCTGCGCGACGCCTTGGTCGTCAGCCTGCGCGAGGACCTCATCCACCGGGCCATCGACCGCCGCTCGGAGGGAGCCCCGGAGCTCGAGGCTCGCCCGTGGCTGGGCGCCAGCGCCGCCCTGCGAGCCACCGAGGGGGTGGGGGACCTCCTGCGGGCCGCCTTCGGCGAGGGGTGGGCGCGCGGCGAGCGCGCGCGCGCCTGGAAGAACCTGCCCATCCTGAACGAGTGGGCGCGCCGCTTCCCCGGCCGCGATCCGGTGGCCCTGCACGAGGAGCACTGGAACGTGCGCCTGGCCTGCCCCGGCGGCGGCGCCTACGAGTGGGACGCCGAGGCCGGCACCATGGCCTCGACTGCCCACGGCCACCCGGGCTCCCCGGGCCCCCCGGTGGAGCTGCCCGCGATGCTGGAGCGCATCCTGGACGCGGACCTGGGGCTGACCTTCGAGCAGGACGGGCTGCGGGCCCGCGCCGAGCTTCGGCGACGGTGACCTGCCCCCCGGAACCGGATCCACCCCGAATGTTAGGATCCGAGACCCAGGAGGACAGTCATGCCGAGAAGACGGCACACAGCCGAGCAGATCATCCACAAGCTCCGAGAGGCGGAGGTGGCCCTCAGCCAGGGCGGTAACGTGAAGGCCGCCAGCAAGCAGATAGGCGTCACCGAGCAGACCTACTACCGCTGATCCCAACCCGCGAGTGAGGTCGGTGGCCTACAACGGGCTCTTCGAGGTGGGCAGCGAGAAGGCCGTGGATGCCTACGTCCGAGGCCTCGACGACCCCGACGGCGCGGTCCGGGAGACCTCCGTCCGGGGGCTCCTCCGCCAGCCGGGGGACACCACCACGGAGGAGCTCCTCGCCAGCCTCCGGGAGAATCCCCACGACGGCACGAGGGTGCAGGTCCCGCTGATCGTGGGCCTGACCGGCGACGGCACCGCCGTGGAGCCGCTCGAGGCGATCCTTGAGGAGGAACAGGACCAGGTGGTTGCGGTGAACATCGAGCTCGCCCTGGCCCGCCTGGGCGATGCCGAGCAGCGAGAAGAGCTGATCCGCCGGCTACGGGATCCGCGGGTCGGCGTTCGCCTGAAGGCCGTGCGGGACGTGGCCTACGTGGGGGACGGGACGGTGGCCGGTTCGCTGGCCCCTCTGCTGGACGACCGGCAGGAGGCCTTCCGGACGGGGGTCTCGACCAATCTCCGGCAGGGTCGCATCTGTGATGCCGCCGTGATCTCCCTTTCCCAGGTGTTCGGCGCCCCCTTCTCCTTCGACGTGGGTCGGATCACCGCGATCTTCAACGACGAGGAGATCGAGGAGGTCCGGCGGTTCATGCGGTCCCAGCCGCTCCCGGGTTCCGAGGGGGAGGGCGGCAACCTGAACCGGGGGGGATGAGCGCAGAGCCCCCGCCCGGGCTCGGGTGCGGCGGCCTACCTCACCCCCCGCACCATCTCCCCCAGCAGCGCCACCCCGTACCCGCTGGCGCGCTCCCCCGGCCGCGCCGGGCCGGCCATGTCCACGTGGCACCAGCGGACGCCGGCGTCCTCGATGTGCCAGTAGACGAACTGGGCGGCGCAGCTCGACTGGGCGTTCATGCGGTTCTTGACCGAGTTCTTCATGTCCGCCACCTCGCTCTTGAACTCCTGCTTGTAGAGCTCGGGAGCGAAGGGCAGGGGGTGGGTCAGATCGCCGCTAACCTGCCCGGCGCGCACCGCGGCCGCCTCCAGCTCGGCGTCGTTGGTCACGACAGCGGCGTGCAGGAGACCGGTGGCGACGAGCTGGGCTCCGGTCAGGGTGGCCGCGTCCAGGACGACCTCGGCCTTGGCGACGCGCGCGGCGTAGCTCACGCCGTCGGCGAGGAGCAGGCGACCCTCGGCGTCGGTGTTGTTGATCTCCACCGTCTTCTTCGAGTGCATCACGAGGATGTCGTCGGGCCGGTAGGAGGCGGGCCCGATGGCGTTCTCCGCCAGGCACAGGACCATGGTGAGCCGCTTGCGACAGCGGTCCGCCACCAGGGTCCGGAAGGCGCCCAGGACCGCGGCGGCGCCGCCCATGTCGCCCTTCATGCCGACCATGTTCCCGCCGACCTTGAGGGAGAGACCGCCGGTGTCGTAGCAGATGCCCTTGCCGACCAGCGCCACGTGCGGCCCCCTGCGCCGGCCCGCGGGAGCGTAGCTCGCGATCAGGACCCGCGGCGGATCCTGCGCCGCCCGGCCGACCCCGTGCACCCCGCCGAAGCCGGCCTTCAGGAGGGCCGGTCCGGCGATCTCGCGCAGGCGGACCCCGGGGAGGTCCTTCAGCATGCGGCGCGCCTCGCGGGCCATGGCCCGGGGCGTGAGCTCCGCCGCCGGGGTGTCCACCAGGCGCGCGACCTCGCGCGCGGCCTCCACCGTCTCGCGCACGCGCCGGTCCGCCTTCAGGGGATTGCCGTCGCGATCCACGCCCAGGAGCTGCACCGCGCCGACCTTGCGCGAGGTGCTCTTGCGTGCGTAGACCGGCAGGGCGCGCCCCACCGCATTGGCCGCCGCCAGCAGGTGCTCGGGCTCGTCCAGCACGAATAGCACCGCGGACTTGCCCGGACCCGAGAGCTTCGCATCGGACGCCACCCTGCGGATGCACTCCGCCCGCGAGGGCGCGTTGTGGCGCGAGACGCCGTCGGGCAGCACGCCCAGCACCAGGCGGCGCGGCAGCACTCCCGTCAGGGTGGAGGCGCAGGCTCCGAGGTCGCCGGGCTCGAGGTCCTCGGCGAGCTCCAGCAGGAGCCCGACGAGGTCCTCGTCCAGGACCGCGGGGAAGGCCTCCTCGGTGAGGGCGGAGGCGGGCGCCACGACCAGCAGGTCGCGGGCGCCGCGCAGCAGGGCGGGGACGGTGGTGGCGAATCGAAGGGTGCTCATGGCCGCGGATCATGCCCGCGCAGGAGGGCCCTGTGAAGGGAGGGGATCCCGCATGTGGGTCGCCGCCCGAGAAAGTCCGGCAATTCCATTCGCTCCGGCCGGCGGGCGTCCTAGGTATGAGTCGTGCAAGGGAGAGGTAGCTCGCCGGAGCGCCCTCGCCGCGGTCCCGGGGGGGGATCGCTGCTCGCGGGGCGCGGGGGGAGGCTCGCCTGCGCCCTGATGCTCGTCCTTCCCGGGACGGGCCTCGCGCCGGGGACGCAGGGCGGGACCGGACCCGATGCCGCGCCGGCCGCGGCGGAGCGGGCCCCTCTGGAGGACGAGCGGGCGCGGTGCGCGCGGCACTACGAGGCGGTGCTCGGGGCCCTGCGCCGCGCGGCCGACCCCCACCTGCGCTCGGGCCGCGCGCTGGCCCCCGCGCGGGAGCGCGTCGCGCGGCGGATGGCGGCGGAGGCCTGCCTGCCCCGCTTCCTGGACCTCGCCGAGCGGGGCTCGCATCGGGCCGCCGCCTGGTGCCTCGCGCACCTCTTCGACCTCGAGGCCGGAGATCCGCTCCGCGACCGCGCGCCGCAGCTCTTCGGCCGCCTGGTGCGCGAGTGCTGCGACGAGCCCTGGCTGGTGGGCGGAGAGGACGACGTGCTCCTCTCCCTGGAGCGCGCGGCGCGCGAGCTCCCCGAGGAGGAGGTCCTCGCCATCGCCATGGGCCTCTTCGAGCGTTCGCGGCGGACGAGCGCGCGCGCCGCCGCCCTCTCGAGCGCGGCGCGCGTCCTGTCGCGGTCGGGGGCGAGCGGGGACGCGGCCGAGCGCCGCGGGAGGGCCCTCGAGCTCCTCGAGCGGGCGGTCGAGTTCGACCCCGACGCGCCCGAGGCGGCGCGCGCGCGGGACGCCATCTGGCGCCTCACCCACCTCGCTCCGGGATCGATCGCGCCGGACTTCGAGACCCGCGACGTGGACGCGAACGAGATCCGACTGTCCGACTACCGCGGCAAGGTCGTGGTGCTCTGCTTCTGGGGCTTCTGGAGCCCCGCGAGCCAGGAGCTCCTGGCCGAGCTCTCCGCGCTGGAGACCGAGCGCCGGACCGCGCCCTTCGCCGTGCTGGGCATCAACTCCGACCGGGACCCGGAGGAGCTCCGTCGGCGCATCGAGGAGCTCGACCTCCCGTGGACCAGCTCCTTCGAGGGCTCTCCCGAGGGGGCCGTGCCCACGGCCTGGAGGGTGCGTGAGTGGCCCTCCGTGTACGTGCTCGATCATCGGGGCGTCATCCACGCCGTCGGCCCGCGCGGCCGCGCGCTGGAGGCGGCGGTCACCGATCTCCTGATCGAGCTGGTGAAGGACCAAGGTCATCGGGCCGCCGACGAGGCCCGCATTCCCCTCCCCCCGGGGAGCGGGCACTGATCGGGAGCGGGGGGACCAGGGATGCAACCGAGGCGCACGGGGCTCGAAGAGCTGCCGCTGCTCACGGTGCTCCTCGCGGCGGGGCTCCTGATGGGCCTGGCCTTCTGCAGCCTGGACCGCTCCGAGACCCTGGCGGCCCTCCCGGGGCCGGCGGACCCGGCGCGGCCGCCTCAGCCCGGCCGCGGCCTCGAGGGCGTGGCCGTGGCCCGCCTCTCCGCCTCGGTCTTCGCCGGTCGGTGGCGCGCGAGCCTCCTGCCCGAAGGGGTGGACTCGAGCGACGCGCTCCAGGCCGAGGCGGCCGGGAGCGGCGCATCCCGGGCCGGGACCGAGCGGGTGCGCCTCCGCGACCGGGCCGGCCGAGAGGTGGCCGAGGGGCGGCTGGTGGAGGGTCGGCCCGATGGGGAATGGGTCATCTGGGGCCCGCACGGCACCCGCTTCGCAGAGGGGCGCTTCGCCCGCGGAGAGCCCGCGGGCGATTGGTCGTTCTGGCACGAGAACGGGCGGCCGCGGGCGCGGGGCGCCTTCGCCGCGGGCCGCGAGGAGGGCCGCTGGCGCGAGTGGAGCGAGGAGGGCGGTCTCCTGCGCGAGGTCGGCTATCGCGGCGGCGAGGAGGACGGCCTCCTGAAGGAGTGGTGGGAGAGCGGTGAGCGGCGGACGGAGGGCCAGCTCTCGCTCGGGCGCCGGGAGGGCCGCTGGACGAGGTGGTACTCGAGCGGGGCCAGGCGGTCCGAGGGCTCCTATGACGAGGGGCTGCGTTCGGGGCTGTGGCGGCACTGGTACGAGAACGGTCAAATCGAGAAGGAGGCCGAGTACCGCGGGGGTCTCCGGCACGGGAGCTGGCGGAGCTGGTACTCGACCGGAGCGCCGCGGGAGGAGGGCCGCCTCGCCGGCGGCCTCTACCAGGGCCCCTGGTGCTTCTGGTTCGCCAACGGTGCCGTCGACCGCCGCACGGGCTTCTACGTGGACGGCGAGCGCGTGCGCGACTGATCCCCGTCGCGCTCGTCCGGCTCGGGCTCGTAGAACTCCGCCTCCAGGTCCTCCAACTTGTCCAGCATGAAGCCCCGCGCGTCCTGGATGGCCTGGTTGTAGACCGCCGGTCCGAGCCGGCTCAGGAGATACTCCAGGATGCGCTCGGCGCGATAGGAGCTCAGCTCCTCGCCGAAGGACTCGGCGCAGAAGTCCACCAGCGCCTCGACGAGGTCCCGGCGGCGCTCGTCCGAGAGGGAGATGCGCACCGGTCCGCTCATGGGCTCTCGTCTCCGGCCAGGTCCAGCACGAGATGGCGCTCGCCCTCCCCGGTCGCGAGGACGGACAGGGCCTCGCAGCGGAGGACCTGCATCGGCGGTCTCTCCTCGACCCGTAGGCGCCGGACGGTCGGTCGTTGCACGGCTCCCCCCTTTCCCCGTTAGCCCTCGACCCGGACGCGCGAGCCGGGCACCACCTCGAGGCGCTGGCCCTCGTCGAAGCGCACCTGGCACTTGCGGCCGCCGTCGTAGTCCCTCGCGTCGACCATCCGCGTCGCCGGCCGGTCGAAGGCGGTGCAGCGCCGCTCCCCGGGCGGGTCCAGGCCGCGCCAGACGCGCAGGAAGGGATTCTCCGCCCATTCCCGGGCGATGGTGGTGTCCCCGGCGTGGCCGGGGTGGACGAGGGTCTCGCCGGGGAGGGCCATGAGAACCTCCATGATCGAGCGGCGCAGGTCGTCGAAGGTGGCGTGGCCGGCGCCGCAGGTGCCCCCCACGCTGCCGCGGAACAGCGTGTCGCCGGTGAAGACGCGCTCCCCGTCCACGAGGAAGCCGAGCTGACCGACGGTGTGGCCGGGCAGGTGCAGGGCGCGGATCCGGAGCTCGCCGCAGCCGAGCTCCTCGCCGTGGTCCAGGGTGCGATCCAGCCCTCCGCCGAAGAGGGGCGCCTCCAGCGCGTGGCCCAGGACCGGACAGCCGAAGCGCTGCTGGTACGACTCGTTGTTCTCCACGTGGTCGCCGTGGTGGTGGGTGCACAGGATGGCGGCAACGCTCAGCCGGTGCTCCCGGATCGCGGCGAGGATGGGATCGGCAGGTCCCCCGGTGTCGATCAGCACCGCGGTACCGCCGGGCCGGTCCGCCACCAGCCAGGCGTTGGCGAGCCAGCTCGGGTGGGTGGTCTTCTCGAGGATCATGGTGGGGGAGGGCCGCGATTCTAGCGGGGATCGGGCGGGTGTCGATGCGGATGGTGGGGTGGGTAGACTGGGCGGATCATGAAGATCACCCGCTCGCTCGGATTGCAGGGTGCGGTCCTCCTGGCCGCGAGTCTCCTCCCCGGCTGCCGGGCTCCGGGCGAATCGACCGCCGGGCCTCTCCACGACGTGGTGGTCTATGGCGGGACCGCCGGCGGCGCGATCTGTGCGATCCAGGTCGCGCGCATGGGGCGGAGCGTGGTCCTGATCGAGCCGGGCGCGCACCTGGGCGGCCTGACCTCCGGGGGGCTGGGCGCCACCGACATCGGCAACAAGGCGGCCATCGGCGGGCTGGCGCGGTCGTTCTACCGGAGGGTGGGGGAGCACTACGCCCGGCCGGAGGCCTGGGTCTGGCAGGATCGCGAGTCCTACCGGAGCCGACGCCAGGCGGCCGGCGAGGAGGAGATGTGGACCTTCGAGCCCCACGTGGCCGAGGCGATCCTGCGCGAGATGGCGGCCGAGGCGGGGGTTCCGGTGCTCTACCGGGAGCGCCTGGAGCTGGACGGCGGGGTGCGCATGGAGGGTACCCGCATCCGATCGATCGCCATGGAGAGCGGGCTGGAGCTTCCCGGCCGCGTGTTCGTCGACGCCACCTACGAGGGCGACCTGATGGCGGGGGCCGGCGTGGGCTACCGGGTGGGCCGCGAGTCGAACGCCGAGCACGGCGAGACGCTCAACGGCGTGCAGGTGGCCCAGGCTCGCCACCACCAGTTCCAGGTGCCGGTGGATCCCTGGATCGTGCCGGGCCAGCCCGCCAGCGGCCTCCTGCCCGGCATCCAGGATGGGGGACCGGGCCGCGACGGGGACGGGGACTCGCGGGTGCAGGCCTACAACTTCCGGATGTGCCTGACCGATGCGCCCGGCAACCGCCTGCCCTTCCCCCGGCCCGAGGGCTACGACCCCCTGCGCTACGAGCTGCTCCTGCGCTACCTCCAGGGCGGCGTGTGGGACGCCTTCCGCTCCAACACGCCCATGCCCAACCGCAAGACCGACACCAACAACTGCGGGGCCTTCTCCACCGACAACATCGGCATGAGCTACGGCTGGCCCGACGGCGACCACGCCGAGCGGCGGGCGATCCTCGAGGAGCACGAGGTCTATCAGAAGGGGCTGATGTGGTTCCTCTCGAACGACCCGCGCGTGCCCCGCGAGATTCGGGAGGAGGTGTGTCGCTGGGGATTGTGCCGGGACGAGTTCGTCGAGACCGGCGGGTGGCCCCACCAGCTCTACGTGCGCGAGGCGCGGCGCATGGTGTCGGACTACGTCGTGACCCAGCACGACTGCCAGGGCCGGCGGCGCGCCGCGGACTCGGTGGGGCTGGCCGCCTACACGATGGACTCGCACAACGTCCAGCGCACCGTGCGGGACGGCCGGGTCCAGAACGAGGGCGACGTCCAGGTCGGCGGCTTCCCGCCCTATCCGATCGCCTATCGCGCCATCGTTCCGCGGGCGGCCGACTGCGAGAACCTCCTGGTCCCGGTGTGCCTGTCGTCATCGCACATCGCCTTCGGCTCGATCCGCATGGAGCCGGTCTTCATGGTCCTGGGCCAGTCGGCGGCCACGGCCGCCTGCCAGGCGATCGAGGCCGGGGTCGGCCTCCAGGAGGTGGACGTGGAGGCGCTGCAGGCGCGGCTGAGGGCGGACGGACAGGTCCTGGCGTGGCCGGAGCACGGGGTGGGAACGCGGGTCGATCCCGCCTCCCTTCCGGGGCTCGTGCTGGACGAGGACCGGGCGGAGCTCGCCGGGGAGTGGGCCTTCAGCTCCTCGGTGCCGGCCTTCGTCGGGAGCGGCTACCTGCACGACGGAGGCGAGGGCAAGGGCAAGAAGAGCGCGCGCTTCGCCTTCGAGGTGGAGGCGTCGGGGCTCCATCGGGTGTTCCTGGCCTGGTCCCACCACCCCAACCGGGCGCCGCGGGTTCCGGTGAGGGTGGGGGCCGCCGACGGCGAGCACGCGCTGACGGTCGATCAGCGCCGGCCGGCGTCCGCCGAGGGACCCCTGCGGCTGCTGGGCACCTTCCGGTTCGAGGTGGGTCGCCCGGGCTGGGTGGAGGTCTCCAACCGCGAGACGCAGGGGCACGTGATCGCGGACGCGGTGCAGGTGGTCGCGGTCGGCGAGGGGCGCTGACGCGGCTCGGGACCGGCTCCAGCTGCGGGAGGGCGGGCGATTCGGGGAGGGGTGGGGGTCCCCCGGGGGAACGCCCCCCTACCACCCGGGGGATCGCACCTGGCCGCGAGGGTTGCGGGTGCGCGTTGATTTTTCTGCCGGAGCTGCGACCCTTCCCTCCGTGGACGCAGGAACGGACTGGCCCCAGCTCCTGGGCGTGGACGGCGGCGCGACGGCGATCCGCGCCTGGCGCCTGGGGTTCGGCCGCGGGGGATGGCTCGAGGCCGTGGGGGAGCCGGTCGAACACCCCCTGCACCGCCTGGAGGGCTTCCGTCCCGTACCTCTCGCCGCGCAGCTCGACGAGCGCCGGCAGGGACGCCTCCGGATCGGCGCGATCGAGGAGGCCCAGGGCCTGGCCTCGATCCGAGCCGCGGCCGACGCCATCGCCGAGGCGGCCCGGCGGGGGGGCGAGGGACGCGTGCTCCTCGGCCTCTGCATGCCGGGTCTCAAGAGCGCGGACCGCCGCGGGATCGCGGTCATGCGGCACGGGCCGCGGATCCCGGGCTTCCTCGACCGGCTCGAGGAGGCCCTCGCCGGCCGCGGCCTCGAGTGCGCGCCCCGGCCCGCCCGCCTGATGGACGACGGAGAGGCCGCCGGCTGGGGGGAGGAGGCGGGGTGCGGCGGGCGCTTCGGCGACGTGGACTCCGCCCTCCTGATCGCCAGCGGAACCGGGGTGGCCGAGGCACTCAAGCTGAAGGGGCGGCTGGTGCCCGCACGCGAGCACCTCGCCCCGCCCTGGGAGCTCACCGCCCCGGACGGCGCGCTCCTGGAGGACCGGGCCTCCATGTCCGGCCTGTGCGCCGAGTGGACGCGCAGGAGCGGGGCCCGGGTACCGCCCTTCCCCGAGGAGCGGGCGGTCGAGGGCGACGGGGTCGCCCGGGAGGTGCTGCGCGGGTGCGCGAACGGCATCGCCGAGCTGGTCTTCGAGCGGGTCCGGGCTCTGGCCTCGAGCGAGGGGGGAGCGGTGCTCGAGCGGGTGGTGCTCGGACAGCACGCCGCGCGCCTTCTCGCCGACGCGGCGCTGGCTTGCCACTTCCGCGAGCCCCTCGAGCGACGACTGGCCGGGCGCATCGCGGAGGGGGGCGGGGGCGCCCTCGGCCAGGCCTGGCTCGCGGGCGACGGCCTCGAGCCGGGCAGGCTCGCGCCCTCGAGGCTGCGCGCGGCGCCCGCCATCGGGGCGGTGGCCGCGGCCCTGCGGCTGGACGCGCGGAGGGTCGGCTGAGTGGGGGCCCTCGGACTGATCGGCGGAGGCGCGGCGGGCGGCTTCGGCTGGATCGACTGGGGCGTCGTCCTGCTCATCCTGATCGGCACCACCATCGTCGGGGAGCGGCTGGCGGGCAAGCAGAGCACCACCCGCGACTTCTTCCTGGGCGGCCGCAAGCTCCCCTGGTACGCGGTCAGCGCCTCGATCGTCGCCACCGAGATCTCGGCCGTGACCTACGTGAGCCTGCCGTCGGTCGTCTTCAAGGACGGCGGCGACATGACCTACCTGCAGATCGGCCTGATCGGCTACCTGCTGGCCCGGCTGATCGTGGGCTACGTGCTCGTCCCGGCCTACTACCAGCGCGAGATCTACAGCCCCTACGACTACGTCGGCCACCGCCTGGGACAGCCCGCCCGCAAGATGGCCACCGCCCTCTTCACCCTGGGAGGGGTGCTGGGCCAGTCGGCGCGCGTGTACGTGACCGCCGTGGCCCTGGAGGTGATCCTCCACGACGAGCTCTCCTGGATCGAGGGCCGGCTGGGGATCGATCCCCTGGTCGCGGCCATCGGCGCCATCGGCCTGGTGGCCGTGCTGTGGACCCTGATCGGAGGGATCGCCACCGTCATCTGGACCGACGGGATCCTGTTCCTGCTGTTCGCGGTCGGCAGCCTGGTGGCCCTCCTCGTCGCCGCCGGGCACGTCGACTCGGGGCTGGCGGGCGTGGTCGGCGAGGGCTGGGAGCAGGGCAAGTTCCGCCTGCTGGACTTCGACACCGATCCCACCAAGGCCTACACCTTCTGGGCCGCCCTGATCGCCGCCACCTGGGGCGGGGTGGGCTCCTTCGGGACCGATCAGCTCATGGTCCAGCGCGTGTTCTGCTGCCGCAGCGCGGCCGACGCCCGCAAGGCGGTCCTCGCCAGCATCGTCGTCATGGCGATCGTCTTCCTGGTGGCCCTGGTGGGAGTGGGGCTGGTGGCCTACTACGCGCGCAACCCCATGCAGGGCGAGACGCTGGCGCTGTACGCCGAGAAGCCCGACCGCGTCTTCCCCCTCTTCATCGCCCAGGTGATCCCCACCGGCCTCAAGGGGCTGGTCATCGCCGGGGTCCTCGCGGCCGCCATCTCGAGCCTGGACTCGATCATGGCGGCCCTGTCCCAGACCACCCTCTCGGCCCTCTACATGCCCTGGCGCGGACGGGCCCTCGCCCGGGCCGGGCGCTCGACGGATCCGGACCGGGAGGCGCGGCACCTGGTGCGGGTCTCGCGCATCCTGGTCGTGCTGTGGGCGGTGCTCCTGTGCGCCACCGCCGTCTCGATGCAGGTCGCGGCCGAGCGCTACCCCTCGATCCTCGACCTGGCCCTGGCCATGGCGGGCTTCACCGGCGGGGCCCTGCTGGCCGGCTTCCTCCTGGCCTTCCTGCCCCGGCCTCCCGGCGGGAGCGGCTTCCTGTGGTCGGGGCCGCTCTCGGTCGCGACGGTCTTCGCCATCGTCTTCCACGGGCCCGCGGCGCGCGACCTGTGCCTCGCCTTCGCCGCGATCCTGCTTGCCGCCTGGCTCTTCCTGCGGCTGCGGACCGACTGGGAGGACCGGCGAGCCAGGGGGCTCGGCGTGGCCCAGACGGCCGCGCTGGCAGCCGCCCTGACCGGGATCCTGTGGATCGTCCAGGAGGGCACCTTCGAGGGCGGCGCCGTGCTGGCGTGGCCCTGGTACATCCCGGCGGGCTGCTCGGTGGCCTTCCTCTTCGGCATCCTCCTGGCGCGCCGCTCCGAGGAGGAAGACGGTGCGTGAGCTCGCGGTGCGGCTCGCCCTGTCGATCGGGCTGGCGCTCGCCGCCGGCTGTGCGCCCCCCGCCGAGCTCGCCGAGCCCGACGAGGGAACCCGCGCGATCTGGATCACCCGTTGGGACTGGCGCACCGAGGCCGACGTCCGCCTGATGGTGGAGCGCTGCGCCGCGGCCGGCTTCGACACCCTGCTCTTCCAGGTGCGGGGGAACGCCACCGTCTTCTACCCGTCGCAGATCGAGCCCTGGGCCGAGGAGCTCGGCGGACGCGATCCCGGCTTCGATCCCCTCGAGCTGGCCGTGCGCCTGGCCCACGAGCGGGGCCTGACGATCCAGGCCTGGGCCAACGTCGTTCCGGCCTGGCGGGGGCTCGAGCCGCCGTCCGATCCCGATCACGTCTACCACGCCCACCCCGAGTGGTTCTGGTACGACCGGCACGGCCAGCGGCAGGCCCTGTGCGAGGACTTCTACGTCAGCCTGAACCCCTGCCTGCCCGAGGTGCGCGAGTACCTGGTCGACGTGCTCGTGGAGCTGGTCCGCGGCCACCCCGAGCTCGACGGCGTGCACCTCGACTACCTGCGCTTTCCCAACGAGCCCCCGGCGATCCCGGTCGGCTCGGGGGCCGACCCCCCTCGGGACGCGAGGACCCTGGCCCTCTTCCGCGGGGCCACCGGGCTGGCCCCGGAGGAGGACCCGCGGGCCTGGGACGCGTGGCGCAGCGAGCAGGTGACGCGGCTCCTGCGGGACATCCGCGCCGCCGTCCGCAGCGAGGCGCCGAGCCTGGAGCTCTCCGCCGCCGTCGGCTCGGTGCCCGAGCTGGCCCTGCGGCACTTCCAGGACGTCGAGGCGTGGATCGAGGAGGGCCTGCTCGACCGCGTCTTCCCCATGAACTACACCGCCGATCCCGAGGCCTTCGCCGAGCGACTGGCCGCCTGGAGCGACCGCGGCTGCGAGCTGGCGATGGGGATCATGGCCACGAGCGGGGATCCGGGCCTGCGCGCCGAGCAGGTGCGGGCGGCGTGGGGGGAGGTCGGCTCCATCGCCGTCTTCGCCTACTACGGGCTCTACGATTCCAGCAACCGGATCCTCGCCGGGCAGGACCGGGAGGCCAGCCGCGAGCGGGACCGCCGCCGCCGGGCCCTCCTGCCGGCCCTGGCCGACTGCGTCGGGCGCTGAGGCCGCTCCAGCCCCCGGCCGTGGACGGCCGGAATCGGGCCTGGCGGGGCCGGGGGGGGCAAGAGATCCCGCTCCGACCTTGACGACCCGCGGCCGAGGCGGTTACCTCGGGGATCCAGATGGCCACCAACTTCAGAGGAGCCAAGCGCCGGCGGGAGCTCGACCGCAAGCGCAAGAAAGAGGACAAGCAGAAGCGCCTCAAGCACCGCCGGGACGTCAAGGCCCAGGGCCTGGATCCCGACGCCGTGGACGAGGACGGCAACCTCCTCTACCCGTACAAGGAAGAGGGCGGCGGGCAAGACAACCGGCCGCCCTGGGAAGGCGGGGGCTAGCGCCCCGATCCCGAGGCGCTCCGCGGTCGTTTCCCCAGCGGCCTCGATGACGTGCACGATCCTCGGGGAGCCCGCCGTCCGGAGGCCGAGCCGCGCCGCACCCCGGAATCGGGCGGGCCATCGCGGGCGCGCATCGCGACCGGGCTCTCGACCGCGATGCTGTCGGCCTCCAGCGCCGCGGTAGCCATCCTGATCGCGGCGCCGCTCGCGCCGCTCGCCATCGCCACCGGCCGGCTGGGGGTGGCCTTCCTGGCCGCGGTCGCCGCGGGACCGGCGTCCCTCTGGAAGGCCGCGAAACGCTGCGCCGGGAGGCCGGGGATCGGCGTGCGCACGGCCCTCGCGGGCGTCTTCCTGGGGATCCACTTCGCCTGCTGGATCAGCTCGCTCCAGCTGACCACGGTCGTGCGCAGCGTGGTCCTGGTCTCCACCGTTCCCCTGTTCACCGGGCTCCTGGCCCGTGCGGTGGGGGACCGCGCCGGGCGCGGCCTCTACCTGGGCGTGGCCATCGCCGCGGCGGGCACCGCGGTCATGGTGAGCGGCGCGCCCGACGCGGGCGCCGGGGGAGGGGCCTCCCTCCGCGGCGACGCCCTGGCCCTGGCCGCGGCCGCGGCCTGCGCGCTCTACCTGCTCATCGGCCGGAGCGTGAAGGAGATCCTGCCGCTGCGCGGCTACTTCGCCCTGGTGCAGCTCTCCGCCGGGCTGACCGTCGCCCTGTTCGCGCTGGCCGCGGGGACCACGTGGCTCGCGCAGGGAGCGGGAAGGACCGAGCTCCTGGCCGTGCTCTACCTGGGCCTCGTTCCGGGCGCGATCGGACACGGGCTCTTCAACTGGGCGGTGCGGCACGTGCCCGCCCACACCGTGTCGGTGGTTCTCCTGATCGAGCCAGTGGGCGCCGCGCTTCTGGCGTGGCTGATCCTGGGGCGCACGCCCCTGGGCCAGGAGGCGGCCGGGGCCGCGGCGGTCCTCCTGGGCGCCTGGGTCGGGCTGCGGCGGTCCGCGGCCTAGCCCGCGGCCGGCGCTCAGCCGTCCAGCTTCGCGCGCAGATCCTCGATCCCCCGCCGGGCCTCCCCGCCGAGGGCCGGCTCCTCGGGCCAGGCCTCGGCCACGGCCAGGAGGAGCTCGATGCCCTCCGCGTCCCCGAGCTCCACCAGGCAGGCGGCCAGCCTCTCGGCGAGCTCCCGCCGCGCCGCCGGGGGGTCGCGGGAGAAGCGCGGGTCCTCGGTGTCCTTGGGCTTCTCCTTCGGGGTGAAGACGCGCTCCACCAGCTCCTCGCGCAGCGCCGGCAGGGCGGCCCTCGCGTCGCCCACCGCGGCCAGGGCGTCGGCCAGCCGACCGAAGCTCTCCAGGCGGATCCGGTACTCGGTGTGGGTGGCCCGGTTGCCGCCGAAGAAGGACGCGTCGTAGCGCTCGCCGATCCGCTTCGCGGCGCGGGCCAGCGGCGCGGCGGCCTTCGGCAGGCCGGTCCGCCCCAGGGCCGTGGTGGCCTCGTCGAGGACCCGCCAGTCCTCGTCGGACAGGGCCGCGTTCAGGGGCTGGATGACCCCCGCGCCGCCGATCCCGCCCAGGGCGCGGGCCGCCAGAACCCGCACGTCGGCGCTCGAGTTGCGCGACCTGAGCACCTGGGCCACGGCGCGCGCGGTCGCGGAGTCCCCGCGCCCGCCCAGCTCCTCGGCCGCCCGGGCTCCCGCCCCGCCGCCCCGCTTCAGGTCGGCGATCAGCGCCTTCAGCCCGGCCCCGCCCTCGCCGGCCTCGGGCAGCTTCGAGGGATCCCCCAGGCTCTTCGCCTCGTGCTTGTCGACCTTGCGGTCGAAGGAGGAGACCGGCGCCGCGGCGCGCTTGCGCCCCTGGTCCTTCGCCCGGCCGGCGAAGAAGCGGAAGAGCTCGTCCGCCACCGCCCGGGGGAAGCCGTGCCCCACCCCGTCGAGCTCGGTGTAGGCGAAGTCCGCCTTCCCCTTGCCCGCCGCCAGGCTGCGCGCCGCGCTGCGATCGGAGCCCGGGCCGACCACCCCGTCGTCGGTCCCGTGGTAGATGAAGACCGGCAGCCCCAGCGAGGCGGTGGCGCCCGGACCCCCGCCGCCGGCGCAGGGGGCGAAGGCCGCCCAGACCTCGGCCCGCGCGGGACCCCAGTACCAGGCGCCGAAGCCGCCCATGGAGTGCCCGGTCAGGTAGACGCGCGTCTCGTCCACGTTGTACAGGTACGCCATCTCCTCCAGGAGGGCGTCCATCCAGGCCTCGTTGGGCGAGGCCGACCAGGGGGCGGCGATGGCCGTGGGGCAGACGACGATCCAGCCCCACGACTCGGCCAGGCCCTGGTAGAAGTTCATGGCCGACTCGCCGCTGCCCGTGACCAGGGTCTCGTCCCGTCCCCCGCGCCCGCCTCCGTGGAGCCCCACCACCAGGGGCGTGGGCGCGAGGGGGTCGTAGTCCTTGGGGACGTAGATGCAGTAGGTGGCGCCCGGCGCCTCCTCGCTGAGTCGGGTGAGGGGCACCTCGTCGCGGCGGCCCCGGGGCAGGGCGGCCGAGCGGCGGGCGCGCTCGCGGTACTCGACCAGCGGGGGCTCGGAGAGGACGACCTCGCGCACCTTCTCGCGCGGGATGAAGTTCGCGTCCGGGATCTCCCAGACCATGTCGGGGTGGCGGGAGTTCCACGGGTTGACGACCACGAGCTGGTCGTCGTCGCGCGAGACGATCACCCCCTCGATCTTCCGGCCGCTCTCGAGGATCACCGTGTCCGCGCGGGCTCCGCCGGCGACCAGCGAGAGGGCCGCCAGGGCCGCGCCGGCCGTTCGCCGCGCCGCGCGGGTGCACCGCAGGGGCTGCATGACACCAGGATGGGCGCCGCCGCGGCGATCTGTCAACCCGGCCGAGACAGGCCGGCTCTCCCTGCCGCTTTTCCTGCCCGGGGCCGTCCCCCCCGCGCTCCCCGCGGGGTAGGGTGTCGCGACCATGACCGGGGTCGAGAGGCGGGCCTTCGGCCGGACCGCGGCCGGACGGGAAGTCGACGCCTTCGCGCTCGAGGGCGGCGGGGGCCTGAGGGCCGTGGTGATGGCCCGCGGCGCGACCCTGGTCGAGCTCCTGGTGCCCGACCACCGCGGCGAGCGCGCGGACGTCGTGCTGGGCTTCGACGATCTGGCCGGCTACGAGTCGGCGGAGAACCCCTACTTCGGCTGCACGGTGGGGCGCTGCGCGAACCGCATCCGGCGGGGGCGCTTCGAGCTCGACGGAGTCGAGCACGCCCTCTCGATCAACGAGCCGCCCAACCACCTGCACGGCGGCGAGGGCGGCTTCGACAAGCGCGTGTGGCGGGCCGAGGTCCTGGCGGGCGGGGCGCCCGCGGTGCGCTTCTCGCGCACGAGCCCCGACGGCGAGGAGGGCTACCCCGGGGAGCTCTCCGCGTCGGTGACCTACTCGATCCCCCGCGCCGGGGAGCTGTGGATCGAGTACCGCGCGAGCTGCGATCGGAGCGCGCCCGTGAGCCTGACGCACCACTCCTACTTCAACCTGGCCGGCTCGGAGAGCGTGCTCGACCACGAGCTCTCGATCCAGGCCGACCGGTACACTCCCACCGACGGGGAGCTGATCCCCACCGGCGCGATCGAGCCCGTGGCGGGGACGCCGCTGGACTTCCGCCGCCCCAAGCCGGTGGGCCGGGACGTGGGCCCGCTCGAGGGCACCCCCGCCCTGGGCTACGACCACAACTTCGCCCTGCGGCCCGGGGACGGTTCCCCCTCCCTCGCGGCGAGGCTCCGCGACCCGGCCTCGGGCCGGATCCTGGATCTCCTCACGACGGAGCCCGGCCTCCAGCTCTACGCCGGCAACCGCCTCGACGGGCTCCCCGGCAAGGGCGGCAGGACCTACGAGCGCAACGCGGCCCTGTGCCTGGAGGCCCAGGGCTTTCCGGATTCGGTGAATTGCCCCGGTTTTCCGCGGGTGATCCTGGAGCCCGGGGAATTCTACTCCCAGACGACGGTACACCGGTTCTCGGCCGGGCGGCCGGGGGACGCGATCGAAGGCCGCTAGAGGGGCGGGAGGTCCGCTCCGCGAGCTCGCGCCCCGGCCGGCCTTCTTCTTCAAGAGGTGCGACCATGGCTCGACGTGGGGCTCTGCTGCTGCTCATCGCGATCGTCGGCGCGCTGATCGTCGCGTACGCGGTCCGGCGGGAGGCCGGGGCTCCCCCGGTGGTCCAGGGGGAGGGGAGCGGAGGCGCGGCCGGGAGCTCTTTCCTCACGGCCCTGGAGGAGGTCGGGGTCGGCGGGGATCCCGAGACCGTGGCGGCCGGAGCCTCGGGCCGCACCCGGGCCGCCATGGACCCGCGGGGGACCGTGCTCGCCCTCGATCGCGAGGACGAGGGGCTGTGGGTCGAGGGGCGCGTCCTCTTCCCGCCGGGCTGTCCGGCCGACGCGGTGCCGCGGGTCCTGGCCCTGGCCGGGGGCGTGTACGCCTCGGACCTGGGGGGCGGGCCGGAGGACGTCGAGCCCGGGCGACTGGCCGGCCTGCACTCCCACTCCGGGGTGGACGAGCGGGGCCGCTTTCGGGTGGCCTTCGCCTCGGGCACCGAGCGCGGCCACCTCGCGGTGCGCGGTCGATACCTCTACAGCCCCCTCTCGCAGGAGGTGGATCCCCGGGAGGCCGGGGAGATCGAGCTGCGTCCCCTGCTGGAAGCCCGGATCACCGGCGAGCTCCGCGCCGCTCCCGGCGCCGCGCTGCCGTCCCTCTCCGGGATCGTCGCCGAGCTGATGATCGACCCGCGGGACGGCGTGGACGCCATGGGCGGCCGCGCCTTCTTCCGGCGCCGGGTCGCGCTCTCACCGCAGGGGCGCTTCGACTTCGGGGGGGTGGCCACCGGCTCGGTCCTGCGCGTCCTGATCGTGCCGCCAGAGCACTCGGCGGCCAGGAGCGAGGCCCTTGCAGCCCGCGCCGGGCGAGCACCTGCGCGTGGCCCTGGATCTCTCCCCGGGGGCCCGGGTCCGCGGCCGGGTCGTGGACCCCGAGGGCCAGCCCCTCGCCGGAGCCACCGTGGTCGCGATGCAGGACGCCAACTTCGTGGCCAGCCGCTTCGGCCACAGCGTCCGCGAGGTCGAGACCGACGGGCAGGGCCGCTTCGACCTCTCCGCCGTGCGGGAGGGCGTGGTGAGCGTGCGCGCGCAGCTCGAGGGCTGGGTCGAGGTCTCCGCGCGACTGGAGCTGCGGTCCGGCGAGACCCGCGAGGGCGTGGAGCTCGCCCTGACGCGGGGCCGCTCCATCGAGGGCCGCGTGCTCCTGCCCTCGGGCGAGCCCGCGGACGGGGCGTTCGTGAGCTGCGCCTTCGACATGGCCGCGGTGGGCGGGCTGGGCGGGTTCAACGCCATCCGGGGCTGGGCCGCGAGGGCGGTGGCGAGCGAGGAGGGGCGCTTCCGGATCAGCGGGCTCGGCGGGGGACCCTTCGTGCTCCAGGCGGTGCGGATCCCCCCCGGCGAGGAGGCGCCCACCGCCGAGGAGTTCGAGGCCAACCCCTGGGCCGACTTCGGCGCGCCGGGCGCGCCCCGGGCCCGGGCCGAGGGCGTCGAGCCCGGCGGCCGGGAGGTGGTGCTCGAGCTGCGCCAGTCCCTCTCGCTCGTCGGCCGGGTCGTGGACCGGGGCGGGGAACCGGTGCCGCGCTTTCGCGTGCGGGCGCAGAGCGAGAACCGCGGCCTCACCCCCGGCTTCGGCTGTCAGGTCCGCGAGGCGCTCTTCGAGGGTCCCGAGGGCGACTTCGAGCTCCCCGGCCTGCGCGCGGGGACCTGGGAGGTGAGCGCCCTCGGCGAGGGCTTCGAGCTCTCCGAGCCGGTGGCGGTGGCCCTGCCGCGCTCCGGATCCGAGGGACCCCTGGTGATCGCCCTGGTCCGGGCCGCGAGCGCATCGGGCCTGGTCCTGAGACCCGACGGCCAGGCCGCCGCGGGCGCGCGGGTCACCCTGAAGCTCCAGACCATGGAGCGCATGGCCCTGGCCTTCCACCGGACCGAGGTGCCGGCCGCGCGCTGTGACGGGGAGGGCCGCTTCCTCCTCGACGGTCTGCTGCCCGGTCCGGTGAGCCTGATCGCCGAGGCCGAGGGATTCGCCGAGAGCGCGCCGGCCATGCTCGAGCTGGGTCGGGGCGAGCGGCGCGAGGACCTGCTGCTGCACCTGCGGCATGGCGGCCTGCTCACCGGCGAGGTCTTCGGCGACGACGGCCGGCCCGCGGTGGGCGAGAACGTGGTCGCGCAGCCCCCGGGGACCCAGGAGATCCTCCAGGCCACGACCGACGAGGAGGGCGCCTTCTCCGTGGAGCACGTGCCGCCGGGCACCTGGATGGTCGTCGCCCTGCCGGACGAGGACCGCCTGGCCGCCATGATCGCGGAGGGCGGCGGCTTCGCCAGCATGATGAGCGGCATGCGCATGGCCTTCGCCGAGATCCAGGACGGCGTCGAGACCCACGTGGTGATCGGCGAGCCGGCGCCGGCCGCGGTGCGGGTCCACGGTCGGATCACGCTCGACCGCGAGCCCTGTCCCGGGGTGGTGCTGCTCTTCATGTCCGACGAGGCGGGCGCCAGCGAGTCGCAGTGCTTCCACGGGACCGACGAGGACGGCCGCTTCGACGTGCTCCTGCCGCGGCCGGGCGAGTACCTGATGATCGTGCAGCGGATCGGGCCCGCGCACCCCGAGGCCAGCCTGGAGTACCGCATCTCCATCCCCGAGGTGGAGGAGCACGAGCTGGACGTGGACCTCCCGGTGGGCCGGATCTCGGGGCGCGTGACCGGCTCCGACGGCCGGCCGGTGGCCGAGGCGCGCGTGTCCCTGGTCAGCGCGGGCTCGGCCGCGGGGCAGTTCTGGGGCGGGCGCTTCAGCGAGATCCGCGCGGACGCGGAGGGTCGCTACACCGTCGACTGGCTGCGCGCCGGGACCTACACGCTCGGCGCGGGCGGCGCGCCCTTCGGCGGCTTCGTCGGCGCCGAGGGAGCCTGGGGGCGCAAGGTGCGCGAGCGGGTCGAGCTCCAGGAGGGCGAGCACCTCGAGGGCGTGGACTTCCGCCTGGAGGCGGCCGGCGAGATCGCGGGCACGGTGAGCGACGAGGCGGGGCTGGCGATCGAGGGCGCCTCGATCTTCCTGCGCGACGCGGCCGGGCGCGTCGTGGAGCGGGTGAGCTGGACGCGGACCGACGCGGCGGGGCGCTTCCGCTGCACCGGGCTGGAGCCGGGCACCTACGCCCTGGCGGCCCGCGCGGGCGCGCTCGCCAGCGGCTGGGACTCCGAGGCGCAGGTGCGCGAGGGTCGGGCGAGCGAGGTGGACCTGGTGGTCGCCGCCGGCACCGTGGTCGAGGTGAGCCTGCGCGGCGAGTCGGGCCATCCGATCCCCGCCGCCGTCAGCGCGGTCGATGCCCAGGGCCGGGCCTGGCAGGGGCTGTACACCCTCTCGGAGGCCATCGAGGCCTACCAGAGCGGGACCATGGCCCGGCTCCTCGAGAGCGTGGGTCCCCTCCCGCCGGGCACCTACCGGATCACCGCCGAGGCGATCGACGGGCGCAGCGCCTCGCGGACGGTCGAGCTGGACGGGCGGCCGCGCCGCCGCCTGAGCCTGCGGCTGCCGCGCTGAGTCGCGCCGAGCTCGATTCGCGCTCCGCGCGGCGCGGGGCTCGCTACGATGGGCCACGCGGAGACTCGACCCCAGGAGGCAGCCATGTCCCAGCGCCCTCTCACGCGCGCCCTCGCCACCCTGACCGCCATCGGAGCGCTCGCCGCCCCGGCCCTGGCCCAGTACACGCGGGCCCAGGAGGTGCCGCGCGCCCACCTGCTCGACTACGTCGACTCGACCGGGGCCATCGCGACGCTGCCCCTCGACGGCGGCACCATCGAGCACGAGATGGCCGACGTGAACGGCGACGGCTGCCCGGACATCGCCTCGGTGGGGGACCACGGCTCGCCCTTCATCAACACCCAGCAGCACGGGGTCACCCTCTGGCTGGGGGACTGCGCGGGAGGCTGGAGCCTGGTCCAGGTCGGGGACTTCGGCTACGGGGGCCTGGCGCTGGGGGACGCCGACGGCGACGGCCTGATGGACGTGGGCTACGGCGTGCACCACAACTAGTCCGGCGTCGACCTCGGCGACCAGATCCTGGAGGTGGCCCTGGGGGACGGCACCGGGACGAGCTGGACCGCCTGGGACGACGGCCTCGCCACCAACGGCGAGGACTGGGGCATGGCCGGCTGCGACTTCGGGGACGTGGACGGCGACGGCGACCTGGACCTCGGCTCCAGCTCCTTCGGCTGCTGCTCCGGCGTGCACGTGTACCTGAACCAGATGGACGGCACCTGGGTGCAGAGCTTCGGCTTCCTGGGCGGCAACTCGGACCACGACTTCCTCTTCGCCGCCTTCAACGGCGACGGTCACCTGGACCTGGTGGCGGCCAACTCCCTGGGTCGGGTTCGGCTGGGGGACGGCGCGGGCGGCTTCTCTGCGGCCGACGGCAACCTGCCGGGCCCGTACTACGGGGGCATCGCCGCGGGCGACATCGACGGCGACGGCCGGGACGAGCTGGCCATCACCGTGAACGACCTCCCGCAGGTCTGGTCGTGGGGCGCCGGCAACCAGTGGGTCTCGCGCACGGGCACGCTGCCCTTGATCGATGCTCCCGCCCACCGCGTGCAGCTCTCCGACATGGACGCGGACGGGGACCCGGAGCTGGTGACCTTCGGCGCCGGCGTGCTGGCGGTCTTCGGGAACGACGGCGGTGGCGGCTGGTGGCCGGCCTTCCTCGCCGAGGTCCCCGGCCTGGGCAGCCGCCCCGGGGTGGCCCTGCGCACGGGCATCGACCTCGACCACAACGGCTACCCGGACGTCTCCCTGGTGATGGAGGAGAGGTGGGGCTTCGTCAACTACCGCAACGCCCACCGGGTCTACCTCGAGTCCAGCGCCCCGGCGAAGCTCTCGATCCGCGCCCTCTCCCCGACCCCATCCCGGGTCTGGCGCGGCGGGCAGGCGCGCTTCGTCGAGTGGGCCTCCGCTGTGCCCGGCGCGGACCTCGGGACGGTCGACCTCCTGCTCTCGACCTCGGGAGGCAGCCCGCCCTGGACCCCCCTGGCCACGGGCGTCCCCAACGGCGGCCGGGCCCAGGTCCTCGTGCCCACCGGCGTCCAGTCGACCACCTGCGTCCTCCTCTACCGCGTGCACACCGCCGCGAAGGAGGAGCGGGTCCAGGGGCCGACATTCACCATCCTGCCGTGAAGGCCGCGCCGCCGCCGCTACACTTGCGCCTCCTTCGGAACCCCGGAATGGAGGTGAGAGCGTGAGGCGCGATCGCATGCGAGCGAACCTGAGGAGGTCCCTCCTCCCCCTGTTGCTGGTCGGCGCGCTGGCGCTCGGATGTGCGGCGCCGGCGCTGGGCGACCCGGCGATCGAGCGGCCCCGCCCCAACGTGGTCTACATCCTGGCCGACGACCTCGGCTACGCCGAGCTTTCGTGCTACGGCCAGGAGAAGATGCGCACGCCCAACATCGATCGCCTGGCGCGGGAGGGCATGCGCTTCACGCAGCACTACTCGGGCAGCCCGGTGTGCGCGCCCTCGCGCTGCGTGCTGCTGACCGGGCTGCACACCGGGCACGCGGTGGTGCGCAACAACTGGGAGAACGGCGGGTGGGGGCCCGACCAGCCCGAGGGGCAGCTCCCGCTCCCCGAGGGCACCCAGACGATCGCCGGGCGGCTGAAGGCGATCGGATACCGCACGGCCGCCATCGGGAAATGGGGCCTGGGCGGGCCGGGTACCAGCGGACAGCCGGACCGCCAGGGATTCGACCTTTTCCACGGGTACCTCTGCCAGCGCAAGGCGCACAACTACTACCCCACGCACCTGTGGCGGAACGGCGAGAAGGTGATGCTCGAGGGCAACGCCTGGTTCTCGGCCCACCAGAAGCTCGAGGAGCCGCTGGAGTCGGAGTCCGAGTACGCCGAGCGCTTCTCCGCCGAGCAGTACGCGCCCGAGCTCATGGCGCGCGAGGCCCTGGACTTCATCCGCAAAAGCCGCGGGCGGCCCTTCTTCCTCTACTACGCCAGCCCCATCCCCCACGCCGCCATCCAGGTGCCGAGCGAGGACCTCGACGCCTGGCCGAGCGAGTGGGACGCCGAGCCCTACCTGGGCCAGAAGGCCTACCTGCCGCACCCCCGGCCCCGCGCGGGCTACGCGGCCATGGTCGCGCGCCTCGACCGCGACGTGGGCCGCATCCTGGACCTGCTGGAGGAGCTGGGCCTGGCCCAGGACACCCTGGTGGTCTTCTCCAGCGACAACGGGCCCACCTTCAACGGCGGGACCGACTCGGAGTTCTTCGAGAGCGCCGGCGGCCTGCGCGGCCTCAAGTGCAGCGTGTACGAGGGCGGCATCCGGGTGCCCATGATCGCCCGCTGGCCCGATCGAATCGCTCCGCGAACGGTGAGCGAGACCGTGTCCGGCTTCCAGGACGTGCTGCCCACGGTCCTGGAGCTCGCCGGTGGTAGCTGGCAGGGCGAGATCGACGGCATCAGCCTGGCGCCCACGCTGCTCGGCCGGGGCGAACAGGCCGAGCACGACTACCTGTACTGGGAGTACGGCGGCCAGCAGGCCATCCGCATGGGCCCCTGGAAGGGCGTGCGCCCGCGGCTGGGCAAGGGGGAGAAGGCGCTGGAGCTCTACCACCTCGAGCGCGACCCCGCGGAGAGCCGCGACCTGGCCGCCGAGCACCCCGAGATCGTCGAGCGGCTGGAGGAGGCCCTGCTCGCGGCGCGCACGACCTCGGTGGCCTTCCCCATCCCGGCCCTGGACGGAGGCTGAGCGCTGACTCAGGGCGTGCGCACCAGCTCGATCTCGAGCTCGGCGAGGCCGGACTCGCCCACGTAGACCTCCTGCTCGGGGATTGGCTCGTAGCCGGGGATGTCGGGGACCGCGAGGCGGTACGTGCCCGGCTCCTCGACCAGGATCTCGTAGACCAGCGAGTCGCCTCCCCAGGCGAGCCCGGGCTCCCCGTTCGGGTCGGCCAGGATCTCGACCTGCACTCCTGGCGGCCAGGGGATCGGCGTCGAGCCGTCCGTCAGGCGCAGCTCGATGCGCCAGTCGCGGTCGACCGTCAGCGTGACCTCCACTGGCTCGGGGCCGACCTGCACCACCTCGTCCATGCCGTAGTACCCACCGCCGTCCGCACCCACGATCACCTCGCCCTGCGGGGCGCGGAACTCCCAGTGACGGGCTCCGGCGTTCCACTCGGCGCCGGTCATCGTGCTGCTGCGCACCCAGCGAGGCCGGGTGCCAGACCACATGACCCGGTCCACCGCAGCCTCGAGGCCCGTGGCCGCATCCACCACCCGGACGCGGACCTCGCCCGGTGGGGGGACCTCGATGACGATGTCCTCCCGGCCCGCCGGGCCGACCTCGAGGGAGATGCGGTGCTGGATGGGGAAGAGCTGGAGCTCGTAGCGGCCGGGCTGCGCCTCCTCCAGCCTCCAGCGCCAGATCTCGGGCTGCTCCTCATCGCGCTCCATCGAGGTGGACGCGATGCTGCGATTCGTCGCCTGCTCGCCGAGGTTCCTGTCGAGCAGGTTCGCGCACAGCAGGAACATCTCGATCTTCCAGGCCGCGGGGAGGACGATCTCGCCCCCGATGGGCACCTCTTCGAGCGGCGGCCCGGGTTTCAGCTCGATCTCCAGGTGCGTGCGCTCCTCGGCGACGATCTCCACGTCCCCGCGGCCGAGGACCAGCGGGATGTCCGACCACCCTCCGATCTCGACGGAGACGTGCAGGGTTCCGACGGGCAACCTCTCTACCGGGATCAAGCGCCGTCCGGCCAGGTCGAGCTCGGCGGCCATCGACCACTCCGGATCCCGCACGCGTAGGCGCACGCCCGGGCCCAGTAGGAGCACCCGCTCCCCGCCCGACGAGCCGTCGTGGCGGACTCGCCCCCAGGTATGGCCCGGGCAGGTGAGCAGGAAGACCCGATCGGGATCCCGGCCCGCGGGCAACAGCACCGGAGAATCCGCGCCGGTCATGACGGTGCGGTTGGGAGTCACTTCGCCCGGGTGGGGCAGACCTATGCGCGGGTAGCGCCCGGCGTCCACGACCGTGACGTCGTTCAGGGTCGCGTTCGTATCCACATCGCGCAGGTGCACCAGCGTTCCACGCAGCCAGTGCGCCCGCAGCTCCAGGAAGCGATCGGGCGGGATCGGCAGAGACTCTTGCCCGCCCTCGAGGAGCGCGACGCGTCCGCCGAGCTCGATCGTGCCCACGCGGAGCTTGGATCCGACGGGCACGCGCACCTGCCACGCACCGTCCTCCACCAGGACCCCGGTCGGGGGCTCGGCCGAGTTGCGTCGAAGGACCAGCACGAACCAGCCATCCTCGGTCGCGTGCTCCACGTCGTGCTCATCGATCGCGACCAGGGTGCCGCGGATCTCGACCTCGTCGGGTCCCGCGGGCTCGGGAGAGGCCTCGGGCTCGGGCTGCGGCACGCGCTCGGCGTCGCGGGCGACTGCGACTCCGGGCGGGACGGGCGCGGGCTCGAGCTCCGCTCCGTCCGCGGCCGACGGGATCGGCCCGGATGCACCCGGCTCGGAGGTCGAGCCCTGGAAGCGAGACCCCCGGAGTGCGAGTAGGAGGGCCAGGACGACCACCAGCAGGATGGCGAAGGCGAGGACGACTCTCTTCAAGGGTTCCTCTCCAGCAGTGGAGCCTACCGGGCCCCATGCGCTTGGCAACGAGAGGGCCGCAGGAAAGCCCCGGTCGTGGGCAAAGACGGCGCGGCCTACCCCCGGCGCAGGAGCCCCAGCCAGCCCCTGGAGCTCTACCACCTCGAGCGCGACCCGGCCGAGAGCCGGGACGTGGCCGCCGAGCACCCCGAGGTCGTCGAGCGGCTCGAGGCGGCCCTCCTCGGAGCGCGCACGAGCTCGACGGTCTTCCCCATCCCGGCCCTGGACGGCTGAGACGACCGATCAGGGCGTGCGCACCAGCTCGATTTCGAGCTCGGCGAGGCCGGACTCGCCCACGTAGACCTCCTGCTCGGGGATCGGTTCGCAGCCGGGGATGTCGGGGATCGCGATGCGGTAGGTGCCCGGCCCCTCCACGGCGAGGAAGTAGATCTGCGAGCCGCCCGTCCAGCCGCGCCGGGACTCTCCGCCGTCGGCCGATCGGCTCTCGACCTGGGTGCCCCGCGGCCAGAAGACCGGCGTCGAGCCGTCGGAGAGCCTCAGCTCGATGCGGTGCATGCGCTCGACCATGAGGGTGAGCTCCACCGGCTCCGGGCCGGCCTGCACGGTCTTGCGCTCCCCGCGGAATACCGCGCCCGTCGTCTGCACCTCGATCTCGCCCTGCGGCGCGCGGAGCTCCCACAGGCCGGTCCCGGAATCGCGCTCGGCGCGGCCCATCCCGCCGCCGCGTACCCACTCCGGTCGAACCCCGGTCCACACCACGTTCTCCACCTCGGCCTCGAGCCCGGTGGCCGCGTCGAGGACGCGCACGCGCACCACGCCCGGCGGCGGGATCTCGAAGACGACGTCCTCGCGACCGCCCGGGCCGACCTCCAGGGAGATGCTGTGGTAGAGGGGATGCAGCTCGAGCTCGTAGCGCCCCGGCTGCGCGTCGTCCATCCTCCATCTCCAGACCTCGGGCCGGTCGTCGTCGCGCGACATCGAGCCGGAGGAGATGCGGCGGTGGGAATCGCGGCCATCGAGGGACTTGTCGAGCAGCTCCACGACGAGCAGGAAGTGACTCAACTTCCAGGTCGTGGGCAGGACGATCTCGCCGCCGAGGGGGACCGGCTCGTAACCCGGCGCGGCCTCCAGCTCGAGCACGAGCCTCGCCTGCTCCCGGGCCCGGATATCCACCTGCCCCTTGCCGAGCACCAACGGCTCGTTCCACCAGTCGCCGATCTCGACCGCGACACCCAGGCGCCCCACCGGTAGCCGCTCGATCGGGATCCGCCGGCGGCCGGCCAGGTCCAGCTCGGCCACGAGCGTCCAGCTCGGATCGCGCACGCGCAGGACCGCACCCTGGCCGGCATCGCCGCCGGTGAGCTCGACCACCAGGTCCCCGCCGGGTCCCAGGAGGACCACGTGCTCTCCGCCCGATCCGCCCTCGGCCTGCAGGCGGCCCCATGTGTGCTCGGGGCAGGAGAGCTGGAAGGTCTGGTAGCGGTTCCGGGCCGCCGGCAGGAGCACCGGGGAGCTCGCGCCGCGCACGATGAGGCCGTCGGCGCTCACCTCGCCCGGGTGGGGGAGGCCGCCGCGCGGCCAGCCCGGGGCGCGCACGGCGTCGACCTCGTTGAGGGTGGTCCCGGTCAGCGCGTCGCGCACGTGGACCCACGTGCCGCGAAGCCAGCTGGCTCGCAGCTCGAGGAACCGATCGGGCGGAATCCGCAGCGGCTCGTCGGCATCCTCGAGGATGGCGAGGCGCCCTCCGAGCTCGACGTCCCGCACGCTCAGCTCGAAGCCTCTCGGCACGCGCGCGCGCCAGGCGCCAGCCTCGACCGCCACCTCGCTGGACCGCCCGCCTCGGCCGCGCCGGGCGATCAGGTGGAAGGAGCCGTCCTCGAAGGCGTGCTCGACCCCGCTCTCGTCCACGACCGCGATCGAGCCGCGGATCTCGAGCTCGTCCGGATCGACCGGCTTGGAGGCGGCGACCTGCTCGGGCGCGGACGCCGCGGTTCGGCCAGCCCCCGCGGGAGTCCCGGAGTCCCGGTCGATCGGTTCGGAGGGCACCTCCTCGAGCTCCGCCCCGGCCGACGGGGGAGCGGCCGGCTCCGGCTGGAGGCCGGCGGCCGCGGGGCCCCCGGACGGGTCGGGCCAGAGCACGGCTGCGACCACGAGGGCGACCACCAACAGCCCGGCGAGGGCGAGACCGGCTCTTCGCATGCAACTCCCTCCGGGGATCGAGCCTACACGACCGTGGGCGCCCGGCAAGGCGCGGGCCGATGAAAGGCCCGGATCGCGGCCGGGCGAATGCGGCTTCAGCCCCGACGCAGGAGCCGCAGCCAGCCCGCGGGATTCGCGAAGAGGCTGCGATAGGTGCGGCGTCCCGCGATCACCTCGGCGAGGGCCTCGCACATGCCGCGCCCGAAGCGGCGGAACATCGTCCGCTGCAGGCGAGGCGGGCCGTAGGGGATGCGCGCGAGAACTCGCGCCGCGCGCAGGTCCCTCAGGATCCCGCGGCCGACCGCGCGCTCGTAGAGCCGCTCCACCCGGCGGGGATCGCCCCCGCCCTCGGCCCAGGCCGCCCCGGCGAGGCGTCCGCTCACCAGGGCGGCCCAGATTCCCTCGCCCGTGATCGGATCGGCCAGGCCGGCCGCGTCGCCGACGAGCAGCACCCGATCGCGCGCGAGGCCGCCGGGCCGCGGTCGGACCGGGATGGCCGAGCCCACGAGGCTCGAGAGCCGGCGGTCCGCCAGACCCACCCGTCGCAGGTACTCGCGCAGGAGCTGCTTGGGCGCCAGCGGGCCGCGCCGCGCGGCGAGCACGCCCACCGAGAGGTGCTCCTCCTTGGGGAAGACCCAGCCGTAGCCGCGACCGGGCAGGCCGAAGTCGAAGCGGGGCGCGTGGCCCAGCCGCGCCATGTCGTCCGCGTCCGGGGCGAGCTCGCCCTCGAGGGCCGGGAGGCCGCGCGCAGCCTCGGGCCAGCCCGCGCGCAGCGCCGCGGTCCCCAGCGCGCCGTCGGCCGCGATCAGGAGGCCGGCCCGCAGGGTGCCGCGGCTGGTGGTGAGCTCCAGGCCGTCGGGCCGCCGGGAGACGTCCAGCAGACGGCACTCGCTGCGCACCTCGCAGCCCGCCTCGCGCGCGGCCTCGAAGAGGGCGCCGTCGAGCTTCGCGCGCATGGTCATGGCGACGAGGGGCTCGGACCGGGTCACCTCCATGCGGAGCCGCTCGTCGAGGAGGCGCATCTCCGCGGCGCAGAACGTCCGCTCGGGTCTCCAGTCGAGCCCCTCGGGCAGGGCCGCGAGCGCGCGGCCGGTCAGACCGCCGCCGCAGGCCTTGTAGCGGGGCACGGCCTGGCGCTCGAGCAGGACCGCGCGCGCGCCGCGGGAGGCCAGCTCGAGGGCCGCCGCGCAGCCCGCGGGCCCGGCGCCCACGACCGCGGCGTCGAAGCGATCCCTGTTCGCGTGGAGGCTCAGGCCAGGTCGACCTTCAGCACCAGGCCCATGGCCGTGTCGCCCGCGGCGCAGCCCGAGAAGAGGCCCAGGCCGCCGCCCGCCTGGGCCAGCTCCTCGATCAGCTCGATCACCGCGCGCAGGCCGGTGGGGGCCTGGGGGTGCCCGTAGACCAGCGGCGAGCCGAAGCGGTTCACCTTCTCGGCCGGGACCCCGGTCTCGCGGCTGAAGTACACGTCGTTCACCGCGAAGGGGTTGTGGGTCTTGATCGCCGCGCAGTCCTCGAGGCGTACGCCGGCGCTCGCGAGGGCCGCAAAGGCCCCGGGGACCACCGCCTTGGGCATGAAGCCCTTCTCGACGCGCGCCTCGCCGAAGGAGAGGAGCTGCACGCCGATCGCCGGATCGCGGGCGAGACTCCGGGCGCGCTCGCGGGTGCACACCACCATGCCGGCGTTGCCGTCGGCGGGGTGGGTCTGCGATCCGAAGGTCACGCTCCCGCCCTCGAGCATCGGCCGCAGCCCGGCCAGCCCCCCGGCCGTGGTGGGGTGGATCCCCTCGTCCTCCTCCACCGCGCCCACGACCTTCTTCCGGCGCTTGAGCTCGACCCCGAGCATGTAGCGGCGCTGGAAGGCGCGGTCGTCGGCCAGGGACTCGACGTACTGCTGGTAGCGCAACAGCGCGACCTCGTCCTGCTCCTGGCGGCCGATCCCGGCCTCGCGCGCGACGTTCTCGGCGGTCTGGATCATGGCCTGACCGGCGAGGGGGTCCTTGTTGAAGTTGTCCAGCACCGGGTTCTCGGCCACGCCCAGGCCGCCGATGCCGCCGGGGTCGGGGTAGTACACGTGGGGGCCGTTGCTGGTGCGGTCGCAGGCCACCGCCAGGAAGCACTCGCGCTGGCCGTGCTCGAGCTCCATGGCCGCCGTGGCCAGCATGCGCGCCGAGGTGGCGCAGGCCTGGGCCACGGTGGGGCCGGTGATGCCGCCCGCGCCGATCAGGCCCGCCAGCCAGGGCGCGCCGTAGAAGCCGTGGCGCTGGGGGACGGTGATGCCCAGGACCAGGCCGTCGAAGGTCTCCGGCGCGATCCCGCGCTCGGCGAGGAAGCGCGTGGTCGAGTCGGCGGCCAGCCTCATCGAGTGCAGCCCGCCGAGGCTGCCCTGCCAGCGGCAGAAGGGAGTGCTCCAGTACGCGCCGTAGGGGATCCAGCAGTTCTCGAGGGCCATGTTCTCGGGTCTCCTTCCGAATATGTACCGCTCGGGCGGCGGCGTGCCGGCGGCCTTGACGGTCGTGCCGCAAGCCCCATACTCCGGGGTCACCTCCTCGCGGAAGGCCTCCTCGGTTGGACTGCAAGATATCAGGCGACGGAACTGCGAATCCAGATCCCTCCGATGGATCGCGAGGATCGCGGGGAACGCGGGATCCACTGCTGGTGGACGAGCGGGGGCACTCCGAGTGCCTGCTGGGCAACGAGGCGATCGTGCGGGGGGCCCTGGAGGCGGGCGTGGGCTTCGCCAGCGGCTACCCGGGGACGCCCTCCTCCGAGGTGACCGACTCCTTCGCCCGCGTCGCCGCCGCGCGCGGGATCGCCTTCGAGTACTCGGTCAACGAGAAGGTCGCGCTGGAGATGGCCTTCGCCGCCTCCCTGGCCGGCGCGCGCTCCATCTGCGCCATGAAGCACCTGGGGCTGATGGTGGCCGGCGACCCCCTGTCGACCATCCCCTACGTGGGCACGCGCGGCGGGATGGTCATCGTGAGCGCCGGCGATCCCTCCTGCCACACCAGCCCCAACGAGCAGGACCAGCGCCACCTGGGGCCCATGCTGCACATCCCGGTGCTCGACCCGAGCACGCCGCAGCAGGCCCACCTCATGGCGCGCTCGGCCTTCGAGCTCTCGGAGGCGAGCTCCCTGCCGGTGATCCTGCGCGTCACGACGCGGGTGGCGCACTCCCGCGCGCCGGTGAGCTACGGACCGCTGGTCGAAGCCCGCGTGGAGGGCTTCGAGCGCGATCCCCAGCGCCTGGTCCCCATCCCGGTCAACGCGCGGCGCCTGCGCCTCCTGATCCCCGAGCGCCTGGAGGCCGCGGGGCGGTGGATGGCCGAGGCCGGGCTCTTCGAGCGCAAGGGGTCGGGGAAGAGCGCCATCCTGGCCGCCGGGGCCCCGGCCGCCACCTGCGCCGACCTCTTGGCCGAGCACGGGCTCGCGGAGCGGGTGGTCTTCGCCCGCGTGGGCGGCCTGTGGCCGCTGCCCGAGGACCAGCTCATCGGGTTGTTGCGCGAGGTCGAGCGGGTGCTGGTGGTCGAGGAGCTCTCGCCCTTCGTCGAGGACGCGCTGCTGGTCCTGTGCGGACGCCACGGCCTGAAGACCCGGATCCTGGGCAAGCGCAGCGGCCACCTCCCGGTGGAGTTCGAGTACGAGCCCGAGGTCATCCAGCGCGGCCTGCACGAGGCCCTCGAGCTCGGGCCGGCGCCGCGGGAGGCGCGGTCCTTCGAGCCGGTCCCCCCGCGGCCCCCGGTCCTGTGCCCGGGTTGCCCGCACCGCTCCACCTTCTTCGCCGCGCGCGCCGCCTTCGGCTCGGACCAGCTCTACTTCAACGACATCGGCTGCTACACCCTGGGCTACGGCGCGCCGCTGGGGACCTGCGACGCGCTGCTGTGCATGGGCGCGGGCTTCACCCTGGCCGCCGGGGTCAGCCGGGTCACCGGCGAGCGCACGGTGGGCGTCCTGGGCGACTCGACCTTCTTCCACGCCGGCATGCCGCCGCTGCTCGACGCGATCAAGGAGGAGGTGAACATGGTGGCGGTGATCCTGGACAACCAGGTGACCGCCATGACCGGCTTCCAGGAGAGCCCGACGGTCGAGGTCCGGGGAGCCGAGGCCATCCGCCGGGTCTCCATCGAGGGCGTGGCGCGGGCCCTGGGCGCGCGGCACGTGGAGACCATCGACCCGGCCGACCTGCCCGCGGCCATCCGCGCCTTCGAGCGGGCGCGGGACGCCAGGGGCGTCAGCGTGATCGTGGCCGAGCGCGCCTGCCCGGTGGACGCGGCGCGCCGCGCCGGGCCGCTCGCGCCGGGAGTCACCTACGAGATCGACCCGGAGCTCTGCGGCCACTGCGGCCGCGAGGGCGAGGGCCTGCGCTGCGGCCAGGAGACGACCGAGGGGCTCGAGCGGCACATGTCGCGCAGCCGGGCCCTCTCGGGCTGCGAGCCGCAGGAGGGCGCGCGGGTCGCGCCCTGCGCCACGCGCTGTCCCCTGGCCCTGTGCGTGCAGGGCTACGCCGGGCACATCGCGTCCGGCCAGTACCGCGAGGCGGTGGAGCTGATCGAGGAGCGCTGCCCCCTGCCGGACTCGGTCTGCCGGGTGTGCCACCGCCCCTGCGAGGCGGCCTGCATCTGGGCGCCGAGCGGCGAGCCCGTGGCCATCAACGATCTCAAGCGCTTCGCCATGGAGCGGGCGAAGGGCGAGGCGTCGCCGGTCGAGCCCAACGGCCGGGCCGTGGCCGCCATCGGCGCCGGGCCGGCCGGGCTGGCCGCGGCCCACGACCTCGCGATGCGCGGCTATCGCGTGACCCTCTTCGACGAGCGCGAGGAGCCCGGGGGGCTCCTGCGCTACGGCATCCCCGAGTTCCGCCTGCCGCGCGAGGCCCTCGCGTGCGACGTCCGGCGCATCCTCGCCCGGGGGGTGGCCTTCGAGGGCGGCCGAGCCCTGGGGCGCGACCTCGACGCGGACGAGCTGCTCGGAGACGGCGGATACGACGCCGTCTTCCTGGCGACCGGCGCGCACCGCCCGCGGGGGCTGGGGGTACCGGAGGAGGGCGAGGGCGAGGGGCCGACCGTGGTCGACGCCCTCTCCTACCTGGCCGACGTGGCGCAGGGCCGCGACGTCCCGCGCGCGCGGCGGGTGGTCGTGGCGGGCGGCGGCAACGCGGCCTTCGACGCGGGCCGCGCCGCCCTGCGGCTGGGCGCCGAGGAGGTCACCGTGGCCTACCGCCGCAGCCGCGCCGAGATGCCCGCCCTGCCCGACGAGATCGAGGCCGCCGGGCGGGAGGGGATCGCGATCCGCGAGCTGCTGCAGCCCGCCTTCCTTCAGCGAGGCGAGGGGCGCGGCCTGACCTGCCTCGCCACCGAGCTGGGCGAGCCCGACGAATCCGGCCGGCGCCGGCCGGTGGCGGTGCCGGGCTCGGAGACCTGCCTCGCGGCGGAGCTCGTGATCGCGGCCGTGGGGCAGGATCCGGATCTCTCCTATGCTGAGACCGGCCTCGAGCTCGCGACCACCGATCGGGGCGACCTCGAGGTCGAGCCCGAGACCTGCGCGACCTCCCATCCCGGGATCTTCGCCGGCGGCGACGCGGCCGGCGGCCCGCGCACCGTGACCGACGCGATCGCCTGGGGGCAGCGAGCCGCCTGGGCCATCGACCGCAGCCTGCGTGGCGAGGAGATCGCCGATCGCCGGCCGCCGCCGCCGCGACCCGAGGCCTGGACGCCCGGCGAGCTCGGGTCCAGCGCGGGCACGCGCGTCCCCGGCCGGCGGGAGCGGCCCGGCGAGATCCCCGTCGATCGGCGGCTCGCGGGCTTCGAGGAGGTGGTCGGAGCGCTGGACGAGGAGCGGGCGCAGGCGGAGGCCCGCCGCTGCGCGGCCTGCGGCCGCTGCGGAAACTGCCGCGCCTGCCTCGACCTCTTCGGGTGCCCGGCCTTCCATCTGGAGGACGGCCGCCTGCGCATCGATCCGAAGCTGTGCAACGCCTGCGGGGTGTGCGCGATCTACTGCCCCAACGGGGCCATCCATCGCGTCGAGGAGGCGACGCCATGAGCGGGCGCACGCGGATCCTGGCGGTGGGGGTCGGGGGCCAGGGCGTGATCACCGCTGCCCGGGCCATCGGGGACGCGGCCATGGACGCGGGCCTGGGCGTCGCGGTCGGCGGCCTGCACGGCATGTCCCAGCGGGGAGGCAGCGTGCAGTCCACCGTGCTCATCGGCCCGGGCGAGAGCTCGTTCATCGCCGACGGCGAGGCCGACCTGGTGCTGGGCCTCGAGCCGATGGAGGTCCTGCGCGCGCGGCCGAAGATGTCCGGGCGCACCCGGGTCCTGGTCAACCTGGGGATCGTGGTGCCCTTCACCCTGGGACTCGCGGGGCAGGGATACCCCGAGATGGAAGCGATCCTGGAGGGGATCCGATCGGTGGCGGGTGAGGTCGTGATCCTCGATGGCCCGGCGCTGGTGGGGCGCGCCGGGGATTTGCGCTCGCTGAACGTGATCCTGCTCGGAGCGCTCGACGGTCTGGGGGGCCTGCCCCTTCCCGAGGGCGCCCTGTGGGGCTCGCTCGAGCGGAGACTGGCCGAGAGCCGGCGGGAGGCGGCGCGGAGGGCCTTCGAGCTGGGCCGCGAGGCCGTCGCGTCGGCGCCCGCGGGTTGAGCAGCGACTCGCCCCGCTCTCGGGACCGGGTGGTACGATCGGGCCTCGCGCCGCAGCGCAGAAGGAGGCCACCCGGATGAAGAGACCCGTTTCCAGCTCGTGGAGGTGGGCGCTCTGCGCGCTCGCCTCCCTCGCAGTCGCGGTCCCGGCCGCCGCCCAGGGCGGCAAGTTCCCGATCGTCGCCACGACCGAGGCGGACATGTCGAGGAGCCTCGACTTCGACGGGGTGAACTTCCTGGTCTCGATCCAGGGCAGCAACGCGAGCCAGTCCGACGTGGGCTACCAGCGCGTGTCCCCGGCGGGGACGCTGGTCGGCCAGGCGACCTACGTCGGGCGCAGCGGGGGGGCGCCGCTGGTCGCCTACAGCGGCTCGGTGCACCTGATGGTGTGGGAGGACGACCTCACCGATCCCAACGATCACGTATACGGCCAGATCATTTCCGCCGCGGGCGGGCTGGTCGGAGCTCCCTTCCCCATCACCACGCAGCCCCTGCCCGAGGTGCCCGTGGGGGTGGCTTCGGATGGAACCGGTTTCCTCGTGGCCTACACCCGGGAGGGGGATCCCACCCCCGGGCTCCACCGTGTCTTCGGACGCATCGTCACCCCCGCCGGCGGCGTGGGTCCCGAGCTCGTGCTCAGCAGCGGCTACGGCGTCGTCGAGGGATCCGGCAACGCGGCCTTCGATGGGGTCAACTACCTCGTCGTGTGGAACGACGATCAGAACGGCTTCGAGGTTTGGGGGCGCTTCGTGAGCCCGACCGGCGGTCTGGAGGCGGAATTCCCCATCAATGTCAGTCCCGCCCAGAACCACGAGTTCTCGACGGCGGTCCTCTTCGACGGGGCCAGCCACCTGGTCGCCTGGGCCGACGATGTGGGCGGCGCGGGCGAGTGGGACATTCTCGGCCAGCTGGTCTCACCGGCGGGAGCCCTGGTGGGGGGGGTGATCCCCATCTGCGCGACGCCCGGCGCCCAGGTCTTCCCCTGTCTGGGCACCGACGGGGTCCACTGGCTGGTGACCTGGACCGACATGGCCAACGACGCCAACGGGAACCAGACGTGCGATCCCGGGGAGCAGAGCTGCTGGGACCTGTGGGGGCGCTATCTCACCCCCCTCGGCACCCCGATGGGGGCGGAGTGGCCCATCGTCACCTGGAACGACGACCAGTTCGGCACCGCCCTGGCCCTGGGCGCGGGCAAGTTCCTCATGGTCTTCAACGACGGGACCATGGTGCCCGAGACCGGGGACGTGTGGGGCACCTTCCTGCCCCCGGCCGGCTTCCCCGTGCCCTACTGCACGGCCAAGGTCAACTCCAAGGGCTGCACGCCGGAGGTGACGTTCTCGGGCATCCCCAGCGCCAGCGATCCGGACCCCTTTGCGGTGGGCGCGGTGCAGGTCATCAACAACAAGAACGGGATCCTGTTCTACGGCTATGCGCCCAACAACCTGCCCTTCCAGGGCGGGTACTTGTGCGTGCAGCCGCCGATCAAGCGAACCCCGGTGCAGAACAGCGGGGGCAACCCGCCGCCCAACGACTGCTCGGGGTCCTTCTCCTTCAACTTCAACGGCCAGATCCAGGGCGGGGCCGATCCCGGCCTGGTGCCGGGCGTGTCGGTGTACGACCAGTACTGGTATCGCGATCCACAGAGCTCCAGCACGACCGGACTGAGCGACGCGGTGGCCTTCGACGTCCTGCCCTGACGCCTCGCCGCGAGGCGGGCAGCGCCCGAGCCCGAGAGGCCCCGACGCCGGAGGGGCGGCATGCGGCTGGAAATGCGCGCCTCGCGCGGGTGTACTAGGGGCCGCGCTTCTCGGGCGCTTCGGCCCGAGGGGCGGTGTACGCGGAAGAAGCGGAGTCGGAGACGATGGCTGAGGGCTACCGGATCGGCGTCGACGTGGGGGGCACCTTCACCGACATCTTCCTGTGGTCCGAGGGCGAGGGGGTCGAGAGCTACAAGGTCCTCTCCACGCCCGAGGACCCCTCCATCGGAGTGCTCGACGGCCTGACCCTGATGGCCGAGGCCAAGGGCCTGGAGCTCTCGGAGTTCGCCGCCCGCACGCGCCTGATCGTCCACGGCACCACGGTCACCACCAACGCCGTGCTGACCCGCGGCGGGGCCTCCACGGGGCTCATCACCACCGAGGGGGTGCGCGACGCACTGGAGATGCGCCGCGGGATCCGCGAGGAACAGTACGACAACCGCTATCCCAACGTGGTCCCCCTGGTACCGCGGCGCCTGCGCCTGCCGGTGGGCGGGAGGCTCGACTTCCGCGGCGAGGAGATCGAGCCCCTGGACGAGGACGGGGTGCGCGCGGCGGCCGAGGCGCTGCGCGAGGAGGGCGTGGCGGCCGTGGCCATCTGCTTCCTGCACGCCTACGCCAGCCCCGAGCACGAGCGGGCCGCGGCGGAGATCGTTCGCGCACTCCTGCCGGAGGCCTACCTCTCGGTCTCCTCCGAGGTGCTGCCCACCATCCGCTTCTACGACCGCATCTCGACCACCGCGCTCAACGCCTACGTGGGCCCGGTCCTGCGCGACTACCTCCAGAGCCTCACCGGGCGCCTCGGCGCCGCCGGCTTCGAGGGGGTGCTCCTGATCATGCAGTCCGGCGGCGGCGTGGCCCTGCCGGCCGCCACCCAGGCGAGGCCCGCCGCGACCCTGCTGTCGGGGCCCGCGGCCGGCCCGCGCGCGGCGGCCGCCTTCGCCGGGGTGCACGGCCGCGAGGACTGCATCCTGGTGGACATGGGGGGCACCAGCTTCGACGCCTCCCTGGTGCGCGACGGGGCCGCGGCCACGGCCACCGAGGGCGAGATCGACCGGCTACGCATCGCCCTGCCCATGCTGGACATCGCCACCATCGGCGCGGGCGGGGGCAGCATCGGCTGGATCGACGAGGGCGGGCTCCTGCGCATGGGGCCGGCCTCGGCCGGAGCCCTGCCGGGCCCGGCCTGCTACGGGCGCGGCGGCGAGCGGCCCACCTGCAGCGACGCCGACCTGGTGCTGGGCTACCTGGATCCCGACTTCTTCGCCGGCGGCCAGATGAAGCTCGACCGCGCCCGGGCGGAGGCGGCCATCCGCGCAGGCGTCGCCGAGCCGCTGGGGCTCGACCTCGAGGAGGCCGCCGCCGGCATGTACCGCGTGATCTGCGCCAACATGGCCCACGGCGTGCGCGAGGTCACGGTCAAGCGCGGCCTGGACCCGCGCGAGTTCCCCATGGTGGTGGCCGGGGGCGCGGGCTCCCTGCACGCCTGCGCCATCGCCAGCGAGCTGGAGATCCCCACCCTGATCGTGCCGGGCGCGGCCTCCATCCTGTGCGCCGCGGGCATGCTGATGTGCGACCTGCAGCACGACTTCGTGCGCTCCTGTGTGGGAGCGCTGGAGGCCATCGAGACCGAGCGCCTGCGGGCCCTGGTGGACGAGATGGCGGGCGAGGGCGAGGCCGAGCTCCGCGCCGAGGGCGCCGAGGAGATCGCGCACCAGGTGTCGCTGGACCTGCGCTACCTCAAGCAGTACCACGAGGTCACGGTGGGCGTGGACCGCGGCGCGCTGGAGCGCGGCGAGACCGGCGGCATGGCCGCCGCCTTCCACGCCGAGCACGACCGGCTGTACGGCTACCAGCTCGAGGCCGAGGGCACCGGCCTGGAGCTCATCAACGTGCGGGTGCGCTCCCTGGGCCGCACCGCTCGTCCACCCCTGCCCTCGGTCGAGGAGGGGGGGAGCGATCCCTCGCCGGCCCTGAAGGGTCGGCGGAGGGTCTTCGTGCCCGAGCTCGGGTCGGGGGCCGAGGTGCCCGTCTTCGATGGTCACGGCCTGCGGGCCGGGAACCGGCTCGAGGGCCCCGCCCTGGTGGAGCGGACGGACACGGCCATCTTCGTGAGCCAGAGCTACGAGGCGCGCGTGGACGCCTGCGGCAGCATCCTGATGGAGCGGAAGGAGGCGGGGGCATGAGCGCCGAGCCGGTGGACAAGGTGCTGGCGGCCATCATCGGGCGGGCCCTCAAGGCCATCACCGACGAGATGAGCCTGACCATGGAGAAGACCACGCGTTCGCCCATCCTGTGCGAGGCCAAGGACTTCGTGACCGGGCTCTACGAC
The DNA here is from genome assembly GCA_964615935.1 of uncultured Planctomycetaceae bacterium. Lineage (GTDB taxonomy): Bacteria > Planctomycetota > UBA1135 > UBA1135 > CAZTTG01. The sequence continues at coordinate 50,676 of CAZTTG010000041.1, forward strand.
GCCGAGGGGAAGATGCTGGAGCAGACCGAGAACCTGCCCATCCTCTCCTTCTCCCTCTCGCCGGTGTGCCAGCACATCGCCGAGCGCTTCCGCGGCGAGGTCTACCCCGGCGACGTCTTCTTCCACAACGACGTCTTCAGCCTGGGCAATCAGAACAACGACGTGGCCGCCTTCAAGCCCATCTTCTGCGGCGAGGAGCTGGTGGCCTGGGCGGCCGCCAAGGGGCACCAGGCGGACATCGGCGGGGCCGTGCGCGGGGGGTACAACCCCAACGCCACCGAGGTGTGGCAGGAGGCCCTGCGCATCCCGGCGGTCAAGGTCTACGAGCGCGGCGTGCTGCGCCGCGACGTGTGGGACCTGATCTTCGCCAACATCCGCCTGGACATCGTGCAGGAGGACATGCGCGCCGAGATCGGGGCCTGCACCGTGGGCGAGCGGCGCCTGCTGGGCCTCATCGAGAAGTACGGCCTGGAGCGCTTCCAGGCCCACAAGCGCTACCTCTTCGAGGCCGCCCGGAAGATGATGGAGGCCGAGATCCGCTCCATCCCCGACGGCCAGTACCGCGGCGAGAGCACGGTCTACTTCGACGGCAAGACCCCCGGCTCGAGGTACACGATCCGGGTGAAGGTGAGCGTGGAGGGCGAGCGCATCCGCTTCGACTACTCCGACACCGACGCGCAGACCGACGGCTTCGTCAACGGCACCTACACCTCCAGCGCCTCGGCCACCATCCTGACCTTCCTGCAGATGGTCAACCCCGACATCCCCCACAACGACGGGATGATCCAGCCCATCGAGATCGAGATCCCCGAGGGCACCCTGCTCAACGCCGCCTATCCGGCCGCCACCACCTTCGGCAACCACCTCTGCCCGCCCAACGCCGACGCCATCATCCGGGCCCTGGCCCCGGTGATCCCCGACCGCGTGGGCGCCGGGTGGAACCAGCTCCTGTGCTCGCTGTCCACCGGCTGGAACCCGCAGCGCGAGGACACCTACGTGGACATCCTGTTCATGGGCCTCAAGGGGGGATCGGGGGCCTGCGGCGACTGCGACGGCTACGACCACATCGGGATGATCGACGCCTCGGGCGGGGTGCTCGACCAGGACTACGAGATGTTCGAGCAGATGACGCCGCACCGCCTGATCAAGCACGAGTACATCCCCGACTCGGGCGGCGCCGGGCGGCACCGCGGCGGGCTGGGAGTGGAGACGCGCTACCTGGTGGGGGGGGAGAAGACCCAGATCGTCACCTTCGGCGACGGCGACGTGGAGCCGGCCTTCGGCCTCTTCGGCGGGGGGGAGGGCAGCTTGAACCGGATCGAGCTCCGCTATCCCGACGGCGAGCGCTACGCCACCACGACCAAGGACCTGGTGAGCGGGGTGCCGGCCGGCACCCTCTACGTCCAGGAGGCCGGCGGCGGGGGCGGCTACGGGCCCCCGACCGAGCGCCCGGCCGGGACCGTGCGCGAGGAGGTGCGCGCCGGGATCATCTCGCTGGAGGCCGCGCGCGAGCTCTACGGCGTGGCCCTCGACCCGCGGACGCTGGAGCTGCTCGAGGAGGAGACCGCCCGGCTCAGGAGAGGGTGAGCCCCGGCCCCGTCGCGGGGAACCGGCCGCTCGATGGGACACCGAGGCCTTCTGGATTCAACCGCGGCCGCGCCTTCCGTACACTGAGACGTCGCCCATGACCCACTCCCGAATCCACGTCCCGCAGGACCGCATCGCCGCCTTCTGCAGGCGGTGGCAGATCACCGAGCTGGCCCTGTTCGGATCGGTGCTGCGCGACGATTTCGGTCCGGACAGCGACGTGGACGTGCTGGTCACCTTTACTTCGGGCGCGGGATTCACCTTCGACAATCGCGTGGACATGGTGGATGAGATCTCGGACCTGCTGGGGCGGGAGGTGGACCTGGTGGACAGCCGTCTGATCCGGAATCCCTTCCGACGGCATTCGATCCTGACCAGCAGGGAGGTCATCTATGCCGCCTGATCCGCGAGATCCGGCGTATCTACTGGATATGCTGACCGCGGCTCGGAAGGTGCAGCGCTACGTAGCCGACAAGAGCTACGAAGACTATCTGGGTGACGAGCTGCTGCGGGACGCAGTGGAGCGCAACATCGAGATCATCGGCGAGGCCGCGCGCAAGGTGTCCGAGGACCTGAAGAGCGAACACGGCGGCATCCCCTGGCGCAAGATCATCGCCCAGCGCAATGTCCTGGTGCATGAATACGCCGCCATCCGGCCCGAGGAGATCTGGGACGTGGCCAGCGCGCACATTCCGCGGTTGATCCACGCCATCGAACCCCTCATACCGCCTCTGCCACCTGAGCCCGAGGCCTGAGGCCGTCGCTTCGAGGACCGCCATGGACTTCTCCCTGACCGACGAGCAGAGCGCCATCCGGGACACCTTCCGCGCCTTCGCCGAGCGCGAGATCCGGCCGGTGGCCGACGAGCTGGACCGCGACCCGCGCTTCCCCCGCGAGCTCCTGCTGCGCGCCGGCGAGATGGGCTTCTTCGGCATGCGCTATCCCGAGCCCGACGGCAGCGGCGCCGGCGTGCTGGCCTACGTGCTGGCGGTCGAGGAGCTGGCCCGCGGCAGCCTCTCGGTGGCCGCCGCCTGCTGCATGCAGTCGCTGATGGGCACCACCTTCGTGCAGCGCTTCGCGCAGGGGGAGGTGCGCGAGCGGCTCCTGGCGGCGGCCCTGCGCGGCGAGGTCATCGGCACGATCTGCATGACCGAGCCCGACGCCGGCAGCGACCTGGGGGCGATCCGCACCCGAGCCGAGGAGCGGGACGGCACCTGGCGCATCAGCGGCCGCAAGACCTGGATCACCTCGGCCCCGGTGGCCGACATGTTCACCGTGTTCGCGCGCACGGGCGAGAAGCAGCTCTCCATCTTCCTGGTGGAGCGCGGGGCCGAGGGCCTGGAGGTGGGGCGCAACATCGAGAAGATGGGCGTGCGTGCCTCGGTGACCTCGGAGGTCTCCTTCGAGGACGTCCCGGCCACCTGTCTCCTGGGCGAGCTACACCAGGGCATGGGCTACCTGCGCGAGGTGCTGGCCGAGATCCGGGTGATGACCGCCGCCCTGGCCCTGGGCGTGGCGCGGGCCGCGCTGGAGGACTCCCTGGCCTACGCCGCCGAGCGCCAGCAGTTCGGCCGGCCGATCAACCGCTTCCAGTCGATCCAGGCGCACCTGGCCGAGATGGCCGTCGATCTGGAGGCCGCCCGCCAGATGACCCGCTGGGCCGCCTGGCGCAGCGACCAGGGGGTGCCCAACGAGCACGAGGCGGCCATGGCCAAGCTCTTCGCCTCGGAGGCCGCCCTGCGCATCTGCGACCGCGCCGCGCGCATCCTGGCGAGCTACGGCTTCGCGAAGGACTACCCGGTGGAGCGCTACCTGCGCGACGTGCGCTTCACCCTGATCGGCGGGGGCACGTCGGAGATCCTGCGAGTGAACATCGCCCGGGGGCTGAGGTCATGAGCGAGAGCGAGGGAGCCGGCCGCCCGGTGCGCGTCCTGATCGCCAAGCCCGGGCTGGACGGACACGACGTGGGCGCCAAGGTGGTCTGCCGGGCGCTGATGGACGCCGGCATGGAGGTCATCTACACCGGCCTGCGCC
>CAZTTG010000042.1:0-53467 GCA_964615935.1 uncultured Planctomycetaceae bacterium
ACTCGGCGAGCGCCCGCGGAGCGGGCGCGGCCTCGTCACAGCCTCGCGGGACGCCTACGGGATTGCTGCCCCCACGGGCGATGGCTCCAGCGGTGAGGCATGGCCGGCGCAACTTCGGCGTCGGACGGTTCGACCGATGATCACGCCACACGCTCGGTGCGCTGCGCGCACCGAGCGTGGCGTTACGGCGCCACTCGGCGCCGGCGCGGCAAGTTTGCCGCGCCGGGAGGTCCGTTGCCCCTTGCTCAGAACGCTCCGAAGAGCACGCTGGTGAAGGTCGTGATCGGGGCGGTCTCGCGGAACTCCTCCAGCGTCCGGTTCACCACCGACAGGGCCCGCTCGAGGTCCTCGTAGACCCCCTCCTCCATGAGCAGGCGACCCACCGTCCCGCGGCCCTCGCGCACGCGCGTGGAGATGGCCATCAGGTCGTCGGCCACGAGATCCAGCTTGTCGTAGATCTCGTCCTCGCGCAGGAGACGCGGGAGGGTGCCGTCGCCGCGGTTCAGGTTGGCCATGAGCTCCTCCGCGTCCCGGGCGATGGCGTCGTTGTTGAGCAGGCGCGCCACCGTGCCCTGACCCTCGCTGATCTTGTCGCCGATCTCGCGGAAGCGCCTGATCCCGGTCTTGAGGTCCTGGGCCACCTCCTGGTCGACGAAGGCCATGCCCACCGCCCCCTTGCCGGCCCGTACGTCGTCCACCACACCCTGCAGGTCGCCCGAGAGGACCCGCAAGCGCTCGACGATCTCGTCGGTCTTGGCCCGCAGCCCCTCGTCCTGGAAGAGCTGGCCGATGAGCCCGCGGCCCTCGCGCACGCCGGCGATGATCGCGCTGGCGTTGTCGAAGGTGGCGGCCGCGTCGGCGATCCCCGCCGAGAGGGCCTCGGCCATCTCCTCGTCGGTGAAGGCGCGGCCCACCGCCCCCCGCCCCGCGCGCACGCCGCTCAGGAGCTCGCGAGCGTCCAGGGTGGCGGTCTCGAGGTTGCCGAGGATGCCCTCGACCCGCTCGCGGTTCTCGTCCACCATCTCGCCCAGCCCCTCCAGCGCGTTGGCGGCGATGGTGCCGAAGAGCTCCAGGTCGGGATCGACCGGCAGCCCCTCGGCGGGCCCCGGGTCGATGGCCACCTGCTTGCCGCCCAGGAGGCTGGCGTCCTCGATGCGGATGCTGAAGCCCTCGCGCAGCTCCAGCGGGTCGTCCAGGAGCAGGGTGACCGTCACGCGCCGCGCGGTGGGGGCCCCGCGGTCGTACTCCAGGCGCTTCACCTTGCCCCCCCGGATCCCGGTCACCAGCACCGCGTCCCCCTTGAGGAGGCCGCCTCCCTCGTGGAAGTAGACCGTGGTCTCGACCCGCTCGGAGAACAGGGTGAAGTCGGTCAGGAACAGGGTGTAGTAGCCCAGGATGGACAGGGTGGCGACGAAGAAGAGCCCCAGGGCAAACTGCCTTTTGACGTTCATGGGAGGCCTGCCGGGATCGGTTCAGTCGAGTCGGTCTCCGAGGAAGCGCAGCAGGCGCGGCTCCTCGGAGCCGAGGAAGTCCTCGGGGGCGGAGACGAAGTTCAGCCGGCCGCCGTCGAGCAGGGCGACCCGATCGGCCACGATGCGGGTCGTGGCGATGTGGTGGGTGACGGTCAGGGCCGTGGTCTCGAGTCGGTCGGCCAGCTCGCGCATCAGGTGGTTGATGGAGGAGGCGATCTCGGGATCGAGCCCGGCGGTGGGCTCGTCGTAGAGGATGATCTCGGGGTCGGTGACCAGGGCGCGAGCCAGCCCCACGCGCTTCTTCATGCCGCCGGAGAGCTCCGAGGGCATCTTGTCGTAGGCGTCGGGGACCTGCACCAGGGCCAGCTTCTCGTGCACCCGGTCGCGGATCTCCTGGTCCGCCAGCCGGGTGGTCTCGCGCAGGGGAAGGGCCACGTTCTCGCCCGCGCTGAGCCAGTTGAGCAGGGCCGCCTCCTGGAAGACGTAGCCCATGCGCGCGCGCAGGGCCCGCAGATCGGCCGGCTCGATGCGGGACATGTCGTGCCCCTCGACCTCCACCCGCCCCTCGTCCGCCACCAGCAGGCCGATGGCGTGCCGCAGGCACACCGACTTGCCGATGCCCGACTGCCCCATGATGCAGAAGTTCTCGCCCCGGTGGACGTCCAGGTCGAAGTCGGAGAGGACCACCTTGTCCCCGAAGGACTTGGCCACGCCCTGCATGCGGATGACGATCTCGTCGTTCATTGCCGCAGCGCTCAGGCCTGGAAGAAGAGCCAGGACAGGAAGTAGTTGGCCATGATGATGGCGACGATCGACTCCAGCACCGCCCGGCGGGTGGCGTTGCCGACCCCGATGGCTCCGGCGGTGGCCTGCAGGCCGGCGGAACAGGAGATCAGCCCGATGGCGGTGCCGAAGATGAAGGACTTGAGGAGGCCGCTGTAGACGTCCTTGGGAAGGTCGAAGAGGAAGGACCCGCTCTGCAGGGCGAGCACCACCTTGTTGTAGTAGCCGCTGGTGCTGACGTTGAGCTGCGACTCGGCGATCAGGCCGCCGCCGATGATCCCGACCGTGTCGCACAGGACGGTCAGCAGCGGGCAGACGATCGCCAGGGCGACCATGCGCGGCATGACCAGGAAGCGCAGCTTGTCGATGGACATGACCTCCAGGGCGGCCAGCTCCTCGTTGACCGCCATGGTGCCCAGCTCGGCGGCCAGGGCCCCGCCCACCGTGGCGGCCAGGATGATGGCCGTGATGAAGGGCCCCATCTCGCGGCACATGGACAGGGCCACGATGGTGCCGATCTGGTTCTGCTGGCCCAGGTCGCGCAGCTCCAGCCCGGTCTGCAGCGCCACGATCATGCCGATGACCAGACCCACCAGGAGCACCACGTGCAGCACCTTGATGCCCGACTGGTAGAGCTGCTCGGCGATCAGCGCGTGGCGCTTGGGGACCGAGTTCAGCCGCCAGGTCACCCGGAAGAGGAGCTCGATCTGGTAGCCGACGTTGACCAGGAGGTCTCGGAGGTTCCGGTGCATGGTGCTAGTGGGAGCCCTCCTCCGGCTCGGGCGGCGACTCCGGGTGCGACCCCACCGGCCTGTACGGCTGGGGCGGCCAGCCGGGGCCCGGGAAGGAGGGCGTCATCCAGTCCACGCCGCCGGAGAGGCCCTTCCTCCAGCGGATCAGGCCAAAGAGCAGCGAGGTCTCGGTGATCCTCTCGTCGGGCTCGCCGTAGCGGCGGCGGGCCCACAGGGCCGAGAGCGAGGAGCGGTCCTCGACCTCGTCCCGCTCGCGGCGCCAGATGCCGCCCCAGGAGCGCTGGCTGTGGCGTGTCCCCCGACGCTCGCTGGTGTACACCTCCCAGATCCAGGCGTAGTAGTCGTCGATGACCGGCGTGTGCCAGGTGGGCAGCAGGGTCGGCGTGGCGGTCCGCTGGAGGCCCTCGACGTCGCTCCTCTGCAGGAGGGGCCAGACCTTGAGGAAGCCGTCCTGGGGCTCGCCGTCGAGCCCGGTGCGCTGCCAGCGCTGCCAGAGCGGGATCAGGTAGCTGCCCTTCTCAACGTGATCCCCGAGCTCGTGCCGGCGCAGGTTGAAGATCGGCCAGACCCACCAGCGCGAGTCCAGCCCGTCGCCCCGGTAGTGCGACCAGAAGGGCCAGAAGCGGCGGCGGATCTCGGACGGCGGGCTCTGGCCGCCCCCGTGGAAGCGCACCAGGGGCCAGGGCCCGTCCCAGGCCCAATAGCCGGTCTCCGGGTTCCGCGCCCAGCCGAAGAAGGGCCACAGGAGGCTGTGGGCGGTGAGGCTGCCGCGCCTCGAGTACCCGTAGAGGGGCAGGACCGCCCACTTGATCTCGCGCTCCCCAGGCGGGGAGCCCAGCTCGTTGCGGTGCAGGTGGAAGATGGGCCACAGGACGAAGAGCCGGTCCCAGCTCCCCTCCCGCTGCGAGCGGCCGTAGAGCGGCCAGAAGCGGGCCTTCTTCGTGCGCCCTCCCACGGTCCAGTTGAAGATCGGGAACAGGAAGTTGCGCGAGGTCTGCTCGCCGCGGCGGGACACGGCGTAGAGGGGGAAGAGGACGAAGGTGAGCCGGTCGTAGGTGAAGAAGCTCTCGATGATCCCGCCGAAGGGGAAGACCGCGCGCACCACCCGACCGCCGCGCTGGCGGGCCCAGAAGATCCCGGGCAGGGAGTAGAACATCCACTCCCCCGGCTCCAGCTCGTGGCCCTGGTGCTCGTAGCGGAACACCGGCAGGAGCTGGGTGATGGTCTCGTTCCCGCGACCTCGATGGGTGCCGAGGGGAACCAGGTAGCGCGTCAGCGAGCCGTCCTCCGTCCTCGCGTGTCCGAGGAGGGGCCGGATGGCCCACTCCCTCACCGGGGCTCCGGGCGCCGGCCGCCGCACGCGCACGATCCCGGCCAGGGCCTCGACCTCGCGCTCGCCGCCGGCCCGGTAGTGCTCGGAGTAGAGGGGCGCCAGGTTGACGTCCCTCCCGGGGCTGACACATCCCGCGAGGCCCAGGGCGAAGAGGGCCGCCCGGAGGAGGGGCCGGCACGGCCGGTGGCGGGCGGGAGTCCCCACGAGCGGGCTCGGGGGCAGGGACCTCGCCCCGCCCCTCGCCTCTCCCCCCGCGAGCTCGCTGCACTTCGCCATACCCTGCTGCGGATTGTGGGCCCCCTCCTCCCGGTTGCAAGCCTCGTGGGCGTCCGCGGCTTGCCGCCCTTCGGGGCCGGTGGTACGGTCCCGGGCCATTCCGCCGGGGCGATGACCCCGAGAGCGGGAGGCTCGAAGCCGGCCTCGACCCGCCCACCACCCCCCACCCACCCCCGGGGACGTCCGGCACCACGGGCGGTTGCGGGCCGGCCTCGAATCGACGCGGCGCACCCCCGTCCCAACCCCCTTCCCAGCCCACCCGAAGATGACGGTCTACCTCAGCGGGGTGCAACCCTCCGGCCTGCTCCACTTCGGCAACTACTTCGGCGCCATCCGGCGCCACATCGAGCTGCAGGAGCAGGGGGGGGAGCACTTCTATTTCATCGCCGAGCTCCACTCGCTCACCACCGCGAAGGACCCGGCCGAGCTGCGCGACTGGATCCGCGAGGTCGCCGTCACCTACCTGGCCCTGGGCCTGGACCCCGAGCGCGCGACCCTCTTCCGCCAGAGCCACGTGCCCGAGGTCAACGAGCTCGCCTGGCTGCTCGCCTGCGTGACGAACATGGGCTTCCTCAGCCGGTCGGTGGCCTACAAGGACAAGCGCGACAAGGGCATCCAGCACAGCGTGGGGTTGTTCCTCTACCCCGTGCTGCAGGCGGCCGACATCCTGGCCTACGACTCCAACTTCGTGCCCGTGGGCGGGGACCAGAAGCAGCACGTGGAGATGACCCGCGACATGGCCCAGACCTTCAACCAGCTCTACGGCGAGGTCTTCACCCTGCCCGAGCCCCTCATCGGAGAGGTCCCGCTGGTCCCCGGCGTCGACGGGGGGAAGATGAGCAAGAGCTACGGCAACGGCATCTGGATCTTCGAGACCGGCAAGAAGCTGAAGAAGCGGGTGGCCGGCATCACCACCGACAGCCGCGACCCGGAGGAGCCCAAGGACCCCGACGAGCTCCTGCTGTTCCGCTTCCTCGAGCTGTTCCTGAGCGCCGGGGAGCTGGCCGAGCTCGAGGAGCGGGTGCGCCAGGGCGGGCCCGACGCGCCGGGCTACGGCCACCTGAAGCAGCGCATCCGGGAGGCCATCGAGGAGCGCTTCGCCCCGGCGCGCGTCCGCCGCGAGGAGCTCCTGGCCGATCCGGCCGAGGTGGACCGTATCCTCGCCCGGGGGGCCGAGAAGGCCCGCGCGCGGGCGGTGGCGACCCGCGATCGGGCCCTGGCGGCCTGCGGCCTCCGCTAGGGCCCCTCCCCCGCTCAGGCGGCGCTGCGATCCAGCCGATGGAAGCGAGACGCGACAACGACGATCACCGAGCCCCGGCCGGGGGCCGGATCGCGAGTCGCGCGCGACGCATTCATGAAAAGGAAAGCCAAACCCCGCCTGACGGCGGTCCTGTCCTCCCTCGCTCCGCCCGTGCTCCTGCTCGCTTCGCTGGGGGCAGGGGCCGCCTGCAGCACGACCGCGAAGGGGACCGAGCCGCCCGGCCCGGTCGCCGAGGCCCGGCCCTCCACCCCGACCGCGCCCCCGCAGGAGCCGGCTCCCGATCCTCCCCGCCCCTGGACCCGCGCCTTCCGGGAGAAGTCCCTGCTCGTGGCGCGGGAGGTGAGCGTCGAGGGTCCACCCGGCCTCCTGGCGCACGTGGCGATCCTGCAGGATCCGCAGACCTGCGATCACGAGGTGAGGACCACCCCCGAGGGGCTCCTGCAGGAGGCCTCCGTCCGTCCCGGGGCCGAGGGGGCCCTGGCCCGCTGCCAGCTCGACGGCCTGGCGATCGCCGCCACCCGGCGGCTGGAGGTCCTCGAGCGGCCCCTGGCGGAGCAGGTGGTCGTCCGCGCCCGCGGCGAGGCCGTCTGGCAGCGCGTGGACGGGGCCGATCGGCGCACGGGCGCGGAGGTGGTGCTGCGGGGGCGGCTGCCCCGCTGAGGGCCGGCCGGGCGACCGCGCTCCTCGCGGTCGCGCTCCTGAGCCTGGCCGGCTGCCGCTCGCCCGAGCTGCCCCCCTGGCTGCCCGAGCTCGGACCCTACGACGAGCTGGCGCCGCGGGACCTCGAGGAGCTCCGCGACGCCCGCAGGCTCGTGGCGGCGGGCGATCACCGGGCCGCGGCCGAGCTCCTCCGCGGCCTCGCCCTGAGGGCCCCGCGGAACGTCCCGGCGGCCGCCTTCCTGCAGGAGGTCGAGCTCCGGCTCCGCGCGGCCGGCGCGGACGAGACGGCCAGCGAGCGGGACCTGCAGCTCAGCCTCGCTCGCGAGTGGCGGGAGTGGGCTCTGCGCGCCCCCTCGGCCGCCCGGCTGGTCCTGGCCGCTCGCCTCGAGGTCGACCGGGTCGCCGCGCTCCGCCTCCTCGAGCAGGCCCTGGAGCTCGATCCGCGCTGCGCCTGGGCGCACTACGGCATGGCCCACCTCCGCGCCGCCGCCGGAGACTGGAACGCCGCGCGTCCGTCCCTCGAGATGGCGCTCGAGATCGAGCCCGGGCACGTGGCGGCCCGGCGGCTGGAGGCGGCGGCCATGGCCCGAGGCGGACGACCCGTCCTGGCGGCGGGCGCCCTGCGGCGGTGGCTGGACAACTCCCGGGACGATCCCCGGGTCGATCCCCGGGTGCGCGTCGGAGCCCAGCTCGACCTGGCTCACATCCTGGTCGAACTCGGCCACCCCGAGGAGGCCCTGTCGACACTCGACCGGATTCAGGATCGAACCCTGCGCGAGGCCGAGGGTCTGGCCATCCTGGCCGCCACCCTGCAGGCCCTGGACGAGCCATGGGACGCGATGCGGGCCGCGCAGGAGGCCGAGCGACTGGCTCCGGGGGATCCGCTGCCCCTGATCCAGCAGGCCGTGCTCTACGAGGAGTGGCTGGGCGATCCCGACGCGGCCCGCGAGGCGTGGGAGCGCGTCCTGGCCGAGGCCGAGGGGCGGGCCGACCTGGGGGGGCTGTTCCTGAGGCTGCGAGCGCGCATCGCCATCGAGCGGCACGAGGAGCGCGCCGCCCGGGAGGGGAGAGGCGGAGGCCGGCCGTGAAGGCGGTCGTGCAGCGGGTTGGCTGGGCCCGGGTCCGGGTCGACGCCGAGGTGGTGGGGGAGTGCGGGCCCGGCATGCTGGTGCTCCTGGGGGTGATGCGCGGCGACGGCCCCGAGCAGGCGCGGCGGCTGGCCGAGAGGATCGCCCGCTTCCGGTTCTTCCGCGACGAGGCCGGCCGGATGAACGTCTCGGCGATCGACGCCGGCCTGGGAGCCCTGGTAGTCAGCCAGTTCACGCTGGCCGCGGACGGCCGCCGCGGCCGCCGGCCCTCCTTCGACGGGGCCGCGCCCCCCGAGCGGGCCGAGGCCCTCTACGAGCTCTTCGTCGAGCGCCTCCGCGACCTCGGCCTGGCCACCGACACCGGGCGTTTCGGCGCCATGATGATGGTCGAGCTGGCCAACGACGGGCCGGTCACCTTCTCGCTGGAGGAGCCCCCGCCTCGAAGCTCCCTCCCGAGCTAAGCGGCCGTGAGACAAGGGGTTGGCGCGACCGAGCGGGCCCGGAAGGGGGACTCCTCCCCCCCTCGACCTCAAGGTCCACCGCAACCCTTTGCGATACAAGGGGTTGAGCCCATCCGCCCCGGCCCGGCCCGGGGACCTTCGAGGGGGCCCGACCGCCCCATCCGCACTCGCGCTGTCGTCACAAGTTCTTGCTTGACAGGAAGATAGTGCATATCGATACTCACTTTGAGCGGCCGCCGGAGGCCTCGCAGCCTCCTGGCCGGGCGGAGAGCCCCCGGAGACCCCCCCGGATCGTGGCCGAGGAGAGAGGAAAGGACCCCCGGAGATGACCCGTCCGGAACCCCAGACGATCACCAAGAAGGAGCTGGTCAATCGGATCGCCGAGACCACCCAGCAGACCAAGGTGGTGGTCAAGGACATCATCCAGCGGTTCCTGGATGAGATCATCACCGAGCTCTCCAGCGGCAACCGCCTCGAGTTCCGGGAGTTCGGCGTCTTCGAGGTCCGGGAGCGCGCCGCGCGCCGCGCGCAGAACCCCCGCACCCTGGAGAAGGTCTACGTGCCGGCCAAGCGCGTGGTGAAGTTCAAGGTGGGGCGCATGATGCGCGAGCGCGTGTGCGAGGACGCCTCCGAGCCCCCCCCCGAGATCACCCGGACCCTCCCGACCCGCTCCCGGCCGGCCTCGCCGCCGCCGGCCCCCAAGCCGGATCCGCCCCGGCCGCCGAAGTCGGACTCGCCCTTCTGACGCGCGGCCGCTCAGGACGCCGGCGCCGCCTCGGCCCGAGCTCCCGCCGCGACCGTCAGCGCCTGATCCAGGTCCGCGATCAGGTCGTCGACGTGCTCGATGCCCACCGACAGGCGCACCAGGCCGTCGGCCATGCCGGCCGCGCGGCGGGTCTCGGGCGGGATGCTGGCGTGGGTCATGCTGGGCGGGACCTCGACCAGGGACTCCACGCCGCCCAGGGACTCGGCCAGGGTGAAGACCCGGGTGGCCGCCGCGAAGGCGTTGGCCTGGGCCACGCTGCCGCGGCGGAGCTCGAAGGACACCATGCCGCCGGGAGCCCTCATCTGCCGCTCGGCCAGCTCGTGCTGGGGGTGCGAGGCGAGGCCCGGGTAGATCACCCGCTCGACCAGGGGGTGCGCCTCCAGGTGATGGGCCACGACGCCGGCGTTGGCGCAGTGCCGCTCCATGCGGACGGCCAGGGTCTTGGTGCCGCGCAGCACCAGGAAGCAGTCCATGGGGCCGGGGATGGCGCCCACGGCGTTCTGCAGGAAGCCCAGCTCCTCGCGCAGGCCGGGATCGTCGCCGATCAGCGCGCCGCCGACCACGTCGGAGTGGCCGCCCAGGTACTTGGTCAGGGAGTGCAGCACCAGGTCGGCGCCGAGCGCCAGGGGCTGCTGCAGGTAGGGCGTGGCGAAGGTGTTGTCGACGACGCACAGGGCGCCGCGGTCGTGGGCGATGCGCGCGGCGGCGCCGATGTCGGTCAGCCTCAGCAGGGGGTTGCTGGGGGTCTCGAGGAAGACGTAGCGCGTGGCCGGCTCCAGGGCCGCCTCGATGGCCTCCGCGTCCGAGGCGTCGACGAAGGTGAAGCGCAGGCCGTGGCGCTCGAAGACCCGGGTGAAGAGCCGGTAGGTGCCGCCGTAGAGGTCGTTGCCGGCCACGACGTGATCGCCCGAGGACAGGCGATCCATCAGGGCGCTGCAGGCCGCCAGGCCGGAGGCGAAGGTGAGCCCCCAGGAGGCGTTCTCGAGCGAGGCCAGGTTGGCCTCCAGGGCCGTGCGCGTGGGGTTCTTGGTGCGCGAGTAGTCGTGGCCGTCCCGGAGCTCGGCGGGGAAGTCCTGCTTGTAGGTGCTGTTCAGGTAGACCGGGGTCATGACGGCCCCGTTCTCGGACACGGGCTCCTGGCCGGCGTGGATGGCGCGGGTCTCGAACTGCTGCTGACTCTTCGGGTCCTTCATGCCGTGCAGGATAACCCCAACCGACGCCCGGGGCCGCATCCGGCCGGCGAGCTGCTAGAATCCGCCGGATGGACGCCGAGCGAGCCGCCGTGAGCGAGGAGGCCCGGGCCCTCCGCCGCCACCGGCTCGCCGCCGCCGCGGTCGGCGCCCTCCTGGCCCTGGTCTGGGCCCTGCCCGTCTCGCGCGAGCACACCTGGGGTTGGGACGAGTCCATGCACGCCGAGCTCCCGGCGGTGCGCATGCTGCTCGCGGCGCGCGCGGCCGAGCCCGGCGAGGCCTTCGGCGCCCTGCTGGACTGCCAGCAGTACCCCTTCGCCTATCCGGCCGCGCTGGCCGCATTGCAGGGCTTCACGGGCGTGTCCGAGCTCGCCTGCCGCGCCTTCGGCCGGGTGCTCTGGGCGCTGACCTGCCTGGGCGTCTTCCTCCTGGTGCAGGAGGTCGCCCGGCGCGGGCGAGGGGGCGCGGACCACCTGGCGCCCTGGCTGGCCATGGCCTTCGCCGCCGCCAGCCCCATGGGCCTGGCCTTCTCGGGCACGCTCTTCCTCGAGGTCCCCTTCGCCTGCTGCGCGGTCTTCGCCCTGCGGGCCTGGATCCGGCGCGGGCCCGAGCACGGCCGCGGACGGGAGCTGATCGCCGGGGCGTGGGTGACCCTGGCCTTCTTCACCAAGTTCAACTACGGAGCCATGCTGGGGGCGGGCCTCCTCGTCGATCTGCTCGTGGAGGGGGTGGGGGAGCAGCGCTCCGGCCGGGGCCGGGCGTGGCTGCGCCGGGCGGCCTGGCTGGCGCTCGTTCCGGCGGTGGCCCTGGCCTGGTGGTTCCTCCTGCCCATCCCGGACGGCCCCGCGCGGGGGATGGCCCACGCGCGGGCCTTCCTCGGGTTCATGGCCGGCAACCAGGAGGTCGCGCGCACCTCCTGGGACGTGCGAGCCGGCCACTGGCTCCTCTTCCTGGTGTTCGCGCCGCGGGTGCTCCTCCTGGCGGGGGCCGGCCTGGCCGGATCCCTGGGCGCGAAGGGCTCGCGCCCCCTCTGGCTGGTCTTCCTGGCCCTGGCGGTCCCCCCCGCCCTGCATCCCTTCCATCTCGACCGCCTCCTGCTCCCGGGCTCGCTGGCGCTGTGGGGCCTGGCCGGCCTCGGGCTGGCGCGGCTCCTTCCCGGCCGCCTCCCCGTCCGGGCCGCCTGCGCCGCGTGCCTGGCGGCCGCCGCCGCGATCGCGCCGTCCTGGGACTCCAGCCGGATCGCCCGGAGCCTGGTCGAGGAGCGCCACTGGGAGTACGCGCTGGCCCAGCTCCCCGCCCTCCGCAGCCTCCACCCGGCGCGCCCCCTCGCGACCGCGGGCCCCCGGAGGGCGGAGGCGGATGCCCTGCTCGACCTCGCCGCCGGGGCCGTGGGCCCGCGGGAGCGCATCGGGTGGATCGGCATCAGCTCCGAGCTCTCGCCGGCCGCTCTGCACATCGGGCTCGTGGCCCGCGGCGGCTCGCCCGAGCGCCTGCTGCGCGACGCGCACCGGCCGTCGTTCATCACCCTGGAGGGGGTCGATCCGGGGTGGGACGGGAGTCGTCTCGCGGACTACGCGGCGGGCTTCGACGTGATCCTGGCGACCGATCCCCCCGATCTCAAGGCGCGCTCCGATCGGGCCTTCACCGCGGGCTACGTCGAGCGCCTGGTCGGCGAGCTGGGCTGGAGCCGCGAGAGCGCGGGCGTCGCGCTGATCGGTCCGCGCACCGTGGAGCTGTTCGCATGTCGACCGAGCCGGTGAATCCGCACGCGGACAGGCTGGGCGAGTTCTCGGCGGACGCCCTCGACTTCGAGGCGGTGCGCGGGCTGTTCCGCGGCCTGAGCTTCACGGGGCTGGGCCGGCGCACCGTGAACGAGCTGTCCCCGGCCGAGCCGGCGGTGATCCGCGAGCGGCTGGCGCGGCTGACGGAGGTCCTGGACCTCGCGGCCGCCCGGGACCTGCCCGGCCTGGGGGGGCTGACCGATCCGGTGCCCGTGCTGGAGCGGGTCCGTCGGGACGGCCGTCCCCTGGACAAGGAGGAGCTGATCCAGCTGCGGGCCTTCCTCGGCACCAACGCGCGCCTCGCCGGCTGGCTGGCGGATCGCGCCGAGGAGTCCCCCCGGCTGGGCGCGCTGGGGGCCGGGCTGCCGGACCTCTCGGGGGTCCTGCAGCTCCTGGATCGGGTCGTGGACGAGCGCGGCGTGGTGCGCGACGAGGCCTCGCCGCGCCTGGCCCGCCTGCGCCGGGACATGCGCGAGCTCGACCAGCGGATCGGGGTGATCCTGCGGCGCGTGATGGCGCGGCCGGGCCTGCGCTCGGTGCTCTCGGACACCAACGTCCACCGGCGGGCGGGGCGGGGGGTCCTGGCGGTCAAGGTCCGCAGCGCGGGGCGCCTCCAGGGCATCGTCCACGATCGCTCGCAGAGCGAGCAGACCGTCTTCGTCGAGCCGCGCGAGGCGGTGGAGCCCGGCAACCGCCTGGCCACCGCGCGCATCGACGAGCGCAACGAGCAGGCGCGCGTCCTGATCGAGCTGTGCCGGGAACTCCTCGATCACGAGGGGGAGCTGCGGGCGGCGGCGGAGCGCCTGGGAGAGCTCGAGCTGGCCCTGATCTCGCAGCGCTTCTGCCAGCGACACGGCGCCCGCGTGCCCGAGATCGCGCAGGAGAGGGGTGCGGCGGGGGGGCTGCTCCTGAGGCGGGCCCGCCACCCCCTGCTGGCCGAGCACCTCCTCCAGGAGCGCCTGGAGGAGGTGGTGCCCATCGACGTGCGGCTGGGGCAGGACTTCGACATGCTGGTCATCACCGGCCCCAACACGGGGGGCAAGACCCTGGCCCTCAAGACCGTGGGCCTGGCGGTCCTCCTCGCCCGCGTCGGGCTGCCGGTGGTCTGCGCCGAGGGCAGCCGCGTGCCCCTCTACGAGGGCATCTGCGCCGACATCGGCGACGAGCAGGAGGTCAGCCAGAACCTGTCCACCTTCGCCTCCCACCTCGTCCGCATCCGGGACGGGCTGGCGCGCGCCACCCCCTCGACCCTGGTGCTGCTCGACGAGCTGGGGGGTGGGACCGACCCCGACGAGGGCGCCGCCCTGGGCGACGCGGTGCTGGAGCACCTGCTGGAGCGGGCCGTCCCGACCCTGGCCACCACCCACCTCGGCAAGCTCAAGGAGTTCGCCTACCGCCACGCCCGCGCCGAGAACGCCTGCGTGGAGTTCGACGCCAAGACCCTCGAGCCGCGCTACCGCCTGCTGGTGGGCACCCCCGGCGAGTCCAGCGCCCTGGTGATCGCCGCCCGGCTGGGGATGCCCTCCGAGCTGGTCGAGGCGGCCCAGGAGCGCCAGGTGCGGCGCGCCGGGGAGGTGGCCCGCCTGATGGAGGACATGCGCGGCGCCCGCCAGGCCGTGGAGCAGGCCCGCGCCCAGGTGGACGAGCGCCTCGAGGACCTGGCCCGCAAGGGCCGCAAGCTCGAGGCCAAGGAGGGCGAGCTGGACCGCCGCCGCGACCTGGTCGAGGCCGAGGCGCAGCGGGACCTGGAGGGGCGGGTCCGGGACGCCCGCCGGGAGTTGGGAGGCGCCACCACCCTGGCCGAGCAGGCCCCCGGCCGGGTGCGCGAGGAGCTGCGGGGGATCCTGCGGCGGGTGGACGAGCACCTGTCGGGCGCGGCCCTGACCGATCGCCGGCGCGAGTTCCTCGACGGGCTGGCCAAGGGCCAGTACGTGTACCTGCCGCGCTTCAAGAAGCGCTGCGTCGTCAGCCGGATCGACCGGACTCGCCGGGAGGTGACGGTGCGCATGGGCAAGGTGCCGGTGAAGGTGTCCTTCGACGAGCTGACCCGGCACGAGGGGATCTAGGCGGGCGCCTTGGCGGTTTCTTCGAGGAGACCCACCGCAAGACCCGCAGCTGGACGATTCCCGCGATTGGCACGGCCCTCCCCGCGCGGGCTCGGTATCCTCGCACCAGCGTGAGCGCCTCGCGAGAATCCGACCCCTCGGGGGGGACCCCCGCCGACATCCTGGTCGTGGAGAACGACCAGCGGATCGCCGACCTCCTCGCGTGGTTCCTCCGCCGCCGCGGCCACCGCGTGCGGCGCGCCGTCTCCTTCGCCGAGGCGCGCGCCCTGCTCCGGCGGGTTCGCCCCGACCTGATGCTCTCGGACGTCGAGCTCGGTCCGGGGGAGAGCGCCCGCACCGAGCTGCCCCGGCTCAGCGAGGAGGGGCTGCTCCCGCCCACCCTGGTGGTCTCCGGCTACCTCGACGAGCAGCTCACCCGCGAGCTCTGCTCCGTGCCGGCCGTGCTCGGCACGCTGGCCAAGCCCTTCGAGTTCCGGGAGCTCGAGACCCGGATCGGCGCCCTCCTCGACCACCTGCGGGGGCGGGGTGGGAGCCGGCCCCCCGCGGATCCGGCCGCCGGGGAGCGCCCGGAGGAGGGCTCCACCCCGAGGGGAGCGGCCTCCGCCGGGCGGCCAGCGACCCGAGGGCGGGGAGTTTTCGGGGGGCGAGCTTGACCCGACCGGGGGGGGCCGTACCATTTCGCCCTCCCCTCGCCGCCCGGTGAGAGGTCGGATCCGCTGGCTCCTGCCGGTGGCCCGGGAGGATGCGCACTCCCACGGCCAGCGTGGCTCAACGGCAGAGCACCTGATTTGTAATCAGGAGGTTGTGGGTTCGACTCCCACCGCTGGCTCCAGCGC
The DNA here is from genome assembly GCA_964615935.1 of uncultured Planctomycetaceae bacterium. Lineage (GTDB taxonomy): Bacteria > Planctomycetota > UBA1135 > UBA1135 > CAZTTG01. The sequence continues at coordinate 14,726 of CAZTTG010000042.1, forward strand.
GCCGCGGTGCCCGACGAGGGACTCTGCCTGCCCGGCGCGCTCCGGGCGGTTCGCTCCATGGAAACACGAACGCCTAGGATGGCACGGGAGCAGTGCGCTCCCGCGCTGCGCCGGCTCTTCCCGGTAACGGGTCCGCTGCGGCGCGCGTGGGAGAGCCTGCGCGGACCGGGCACCTGCGTACACGGGGAGATTCCCGAGCGGCCAAAGGGGTCAGACTGTAAATCTGATGGCACAGCCTTCACAGGTTCGAATCCTGTTCTCCCCACCAGCCTGGAAGCGGGCTGTACCCGGCCCGCCGCGAACCCGCCCACCGACCCTCCCGCCGATCGGCAACGATCCGAACCCACTCCTCGGAGACCCGAGGAGGCGTCCGCGCGGGCGTAGTTCAATGGTAGAACGTCAGCCTTCCAAGCTGATCGCGTGGGTTCGATTCCCATCGCCCGCTCCAGCCACCGTCCATCCCGCCGCGGCCCATCCGGCCGCCGGCCGCTCCGGGGGGAGCTCCGCTCCCCCTCGTCGAGCGCCGGCCGGGTGAGCCCCCCGAGTACCGGGCGCCGGGCACCCGCCCGCGCCGCGCGCGTGCTGCTGTAGCTCAGTGGTAGAGCACTTCCTTGGTAAGGAAGAGGTCATGGGTTCAAGTCCCATCAGCAGCTCCAGACCCCAGTTGCGGGGGCCTGGGCCGCCCTTCCGGGGCGGTCGGGCCCTGTGTCCCACACGAGAAACCGGGCCCCGGCCCGCAGAAGGAACCGAGAACCTGAGATGGCAAAGGAAGTCTTCCAGCGGACCAAACCGCACGTCAACGTCGGCACCATCGGTCACGTCGACCACGGGAAGACGACGCTGACGTCCGTGATGTGCCGAGTCCAGGCCACCAAGGGCCAGGCCAAGGCCATGGAGTTCGACGACATCGACAAGGCGCCCGAGGAGAAGGCCCGGGGCATCACCATCTCGACCGCTCACGTCGAGTACGAGACGGAGAACCGGCACTACGCCCACGTGGACTGCCCGGGCCACGCCGACTACATCAAGAACATGATCACCGGCGCGGCCCAGATGGACGGCGCCATCGTGGTGGTGTCGGCCTTCGACGGCCCCATGCCCCAGACCCGGGAGCACATCCTGCTGGCCCGTCAGGTCAACGTGCCCGCGATCGTGGTCTTCATGAACAAGGTGGACCAGGTCGACGACCCCGAGCTGCTCGACCTGGTCGACATGGAGATCCGCGAGCTGCTGAACAAGTACGAGTTCCCGGGCGATGACACGCCCATCATCCGCGGCTCGGCGCTGGACATGCAGAACGCACTCGACGCCGGGACCGACGTCAAGGACGACGTCTTCAAGCCGGTCTACGAGCTGATGGAGGCCATCGACTCCTTCATCCCCGAGCCCGCCCGCGAGATCGACAAGGACTACATCATGCCCATCGAGGACGTGTTCTCCATCGAGGGACGCGGCACGGTGGTCACCGGTCGGATCGAGCAGGGCGTGATCCAGATGGGCAAGGAGATCGACATCGTCGGCATCAAGGAGACCCGCAAGACGACCGTCACCGGCGTGGAGATGTTCCAGAAGACCCTCGACGAGGGTCGCGCGGGCGACAACGTCGGCTGCCTGCTGCGCGGGATCAAGAAGGACGAGGTCGAGCGGGGGATGATCCTGTGCAAGCCCGGCACGGTGCAACCGCACACCAAGTTCGAGGCCGAGGTGTACGTCCTCTCGAAGGAGGAGGGCGGCCGCCACACCCCCTTCTTCAACGGGTACCGCCCCCAGTTCTACTTCCGGACCACCGACGTGACCGGGAACGCCACCCTGCTGGGCGGCGCCGAGATGTGCATGCCCGGCGACAACATCAAGATGATGGTGGAGCTGATCACCCCCATCGCCATGAACGACCAGCTGCGCTTCGCCATCCGCGAGGGCGGCCGCACGGTGGGCGCCGGAGTGGTCACCAAGATCATCGAGTAGCGATGGCGCGCGGACGCGGGCGGGACGGGGAGCGCTCCTCGCCCCGCCGGCGCCCCGGCCGCGTCCCTCGCGGAATGCGAACATGAAGACCAAGGAAAGATACGTCTTCCTGCAGTGCACCGAGTGCAGTAACCGCAACTACACGACGCACAAGCGGCAGAAGGCCAGCTACAAGCTGCAGAAGAAGAAGTACTGCCGCTTCTGCCGCAAGCACACCCCGCACAAGGAGCACAAGCTCTAGCCGGCCGGTCCGCCGGCCAGGACCCGGTGGACCCTCCAGCAGCTCCCCCCGTCTCGATCCGGAACCCACGGAAGCAACAGAACATGGCGCGCTACAAGCCCGAACAGGGACGCATGGCCCGCCTGGCGGTCTTCTGGTCGCTGGCGGTCCTGATCTTCTACGGGTGCTACTCGCTGCGAGCCGAGCTCGCGGGGACGTGGGCGGCGCTGCGCGCGCCGATCGGGGACATCGTCATCCCCGTCCTGGGCATCGAGCTGAGTCCGGCCTTCCTGATCGCGACGGCGATCTTCGGGACCGGCCTCTTCCTCCTCTACCGCTGGCTGGAGAAGCCCAAGAACGCCGATCTCCTGATCGACACCGAGGGCGAACTCAAGAAGGTCACCTGGCCCACCGGGCCGGAGGTGGTCAACTCCTCGATGATCGTCATCGTCAGCGTACTCATCATCATGGGCTTCCTGGCCCTGGCCGACTTCGTCATCGGCAGGATCGCAGGCAGGCTGCTGGGGCTCAGCTAGGAGCACCGTTCATGGGTCACAAGTGGTACTTCGTGCGCTGCCAGTCGGGCTGTGAGGACAGCGTGCGCAAGCAGCTCGAGCTCCGGGTCAAGATGGCCGGGCTGCAGGACATCGTGCCGCAGATCCTGGTGCCCTTCGAGCGGGTCACCGACCTCAAGGGCGGCAAGAAGCGGATCGTCAACCGCAAGCTGTACCCCGGCTACCTGATGATGCAGGCCGACGTGGAGGACCCCGAGGACGAGCGCTCCCTGACCGCCATGGCGACCGTCCGCGAGACCCCCCGCGTGGGGGACTTCCTGGGGCCCCGGGGCGAGCCGGTGTCCCTCTCCGAGACCGAGGTCTCGGGGATCCTGGCGCGGATGTCGGACACCGAGTCCCGCCCCCAGGTCAACATCGGCCTCCAGAAGGGCGAGATGGTCAAGATCAAGTCGGGCGCCTTCGACGGCTTCGACGGAACCGTCGAGGACGTGAACCCCGAGAAGGGCACGGTCAAGGTGGTGGTCACCATCTTCGGCCGTCCCACCCCCGTGGAACTCGAATACTGGGAAGTGGAGTCGGTCTGAGCTCAGCCCAGACGGAAGCGACATGGCCAAGGAAGTCACTGCCAAGATCAAGCTGCACTGCCCCGCGGGACAGGCGACGCCGGCACCCCCGGTGGGCCCGGCCCTGGGCTCGCACGGCCTGAACATCGCCGAGTTCGTCAAGCTGTTCAATGACCGGACCCGCGATCAGGTGGGCCTGATCATCCCGGTGGTGATCAGCGTCCACAAGGACAAGAGCTTCGACTTCATCATGAAGTCCCCGCCCGCCTCGGTGCTGCTGAAGAAGGCCGCCGGGCTGGAGAAGGGCGCCGAACTGGTCGGCGAGGAGATCGTCGGAGAGGTCACGCGGGCCCAGGTCGAGGAGATCGCCAGCACCAAGATGAAGGATCTCAACGCCCGCGATCTCGACGCGGCCTGCCGGATCATCGAGGGCACCGCCCGCTCCATCGGAATCAAGGTGGAAGGCTAGCCCCGGAAGCGAACCATGAGAACGCGCAGCAGACGCTATCGGGATTCCGAGGACCGCGTGGATCGCGGCCGAGTCTACGAGCCCGTGGAGGCCCTGACGCTGCTCAAGGAGCTGCCCGGGACCAAGTTCGACGAGTCGGTCGAGGTCGCCATCAAGCTGGGGATCGACCCGCGCAAATCCGACCAGCTCGTGCGGGGGGCGGTCTCCCTGCCGAAGGGGCTGGGCAAGGAGGTGCGGGTGATCGTCTTCGCCGAGGGGGACAAGGCCGACCAGGCCCGTGAGGCGGGCGCCGACGAGGTGGGCTCGGCCGAGCTGGCCGAGAGGATCCAGGGCGGCTGGATGGACTTCGACGTGGTGATCGCCAGCCCCGACATGATGAAGCACGTCGGCAAGCTCGGGCGCCTCCTGGGGCCCCAGGGCAAGATGCCCAGCCCCAAGTCGGGCACGGTGACCCCCGACGTGGCCGGCGCCGTCGGCGAGTTCAAGGCCGGCAAGGTGGAGTTCCGCACCGACTCGGGCGGCAACGTCCACGCGCCGGTGGGCAAGAAGTCCTTTCCGGTGGAGGACCTCGAGGAGAACCTCCGCGCCTTCCTCGATCACCTGATCGGCATGCGCCCGGCGTCCGTCAAGGGCGTCTTCATGCGCAAGATCTCGATCAGCACCACCATGGGCCCCGGGGCCTGGATCTCCTACGGGGGCTGAGCCATGCCGAACATCGTCAACACCCTGACGGTCCGCGAGTACGACCGTGAGCTGAAGGACGCCGAGGGCGTCCTGTTGTGCGCCTGGCACGGCCTCTCCGTGAGCGAGAGCGACGGCCTGCGCGGCGCGGTGGCCGAGAAGGGCGCCCGCATGCGGATGGTGCGCAACTCCCTGGTCGGCCGGGTCCTGGCCGAGAAGGGCGTGGAGATCGACCCCGAGGTGCTCACGGGCACCGTCGTCATGGCCTACGGGACCGCCGAGCAGACCATCGGCGCGGCCAAGGTCCTGACCGCCCCCGAGATCCGCAGGACCGGCAAGATCAAGCTCCGGGCGGGGCTCCTGGAAGGTCGCCCGCTGGACGCCGCCCAGGCGGTCATGCTGGCCGACATTCCCGACCGCCAGACGCTCAACGCCCAGCTCCTCGGCGTCCTCCTGGGACCCGCTCGGGGGCTGGCGACCGTGTTGAACGCCCCGCTCGGGGCGATCGCCCGTGTTCTCCAAGCCCGCGTCGACCGCGGCGACGGGGCGGGAGCCGCCGAGGAGGGCTCCTGACCGACCCCGTCCGGATGTTCGCGATTTGTTCGGGCTGACCCGTCGGGGAAGCCCACCGCCAGGCGCGGGCCCCGCTCGTCGGGCTCCCCGAGTCCACCCCCCCGGTTCCGGGCCCATCCCGGAGCCACCTACCCAGAGACGCACGATGTCGGAAGAGACCCAAGTCGCGGAGCTCGAGCCGGAGCTCCAGGAAATCGTCGATAAGCTGGACGGTCTGACGCTGTTGCAGGCCTCGATGGTCGTCAAGCACCTCGAGGAGAGGTGGGGCGTGAGCGCGGCGGCCCCGGTGGCCGTGGCCGCGGCCCCGGGCGCCGGAGAGGCGGCCGCCGAGGAGGAGAAGACCTCCTTCGACGTCATCATCGAGAGCGCCGGTCAGAAGAAGATCCAGGTCATCAAGGAAGTCCGCGCCATCACCGGCCTGGGCCTCAAGGAGGCCAAGGAGGTGGTCGACAGCGCCCCCAAGGCGGTCAAGGAGGGAGTCTCCAAGGAGGAGGCAGAATCTCTCAAGGAGCAGCTTGAAGGCGCCGGCGCAACCGTCAAGATAGACTGACGCCGATCGACCCTTCGTCGAAAACCCCCGTGCACGGTCTCCGGGGCGCTGTCCGCGCAGCGTCCGGGGGATTGCTGCGTATGCCGCTCGAGCCCACGGCGACCGCTGGTTCCCGAATCTGGGAACACTGGCCGCCGGCAGTCCCAGCTTGCCACCCAGATTCCTCGGAAGTCCGCCCGGAGGGGACCGCGGGACCTCCTCCGATCGGGTCCTCGTCGCCGAGCCCCTGACGGAGATCGTCCGACTCCCGCCGGTCCTTCGCGCAGGAGCGGCGGGGTCGTCCAGCCGGCCAGCAGATCCGGCGATCCGCGCCTCTCTCGCCCACCGCCTCGATGCCTCCGCGCCCGGATCCGGCCCGGTCGGTCCCCGGCGCCCAGGTGAGCCACCGATCCATGACCCAGACAAGCGTTCCGGTTCGCAAGTTCGGCCGCTATCCCGACGTCGTCGACATCCCCGACCTGGTCGAGATCCAGACCGCGGCCTACGGCGACTTCCTGCAGACCGCCGTCCCCCCGGCCAACCGCGAGGCCCGGGGGCTGGAGTCGCTCTTGCGCGAGGTCTTCCCCATCTACTCCTACGACCGGACGATGTGTCTGGAGTACGTGGGGTACGAGCTGGGCAAGCCCCGCTACTCCATCGAGGAATGCCGCCAGCTCCGCCTGACCTTCGGCTACCCCTTCAAGGTCCGCCTGCGTCTGATCAAGCCCGAGCCGATCGAGGAGGAGGTCTACCTGGGCGAGATCCCGATCATGATCGGGGGCGGTGAGTTCATCATCAACGGCTCCGAGCGGGTGATCGTCAGCCAGCTCCACCGCTCCCCCGGGGTCGACTTCTCGGTCGACACCACCAGCGCCGAGAAGAAGCTGCACAACTGCTGGATCATCCCCGAGCGCGGCTCGTGGGTCGAGTTGAACGTCACCAAGAAGGACATCCTGACGGTCCGCATCGACCAGTCGGGCAAGTTCTCGGCGGTCACCCTGCTGCGGGCCCTGGACGAGTCGCTCTCCACCGACCAGGACATCCTGCGCCGCTTCTACAAGACCAAGATCGTCAAGAAGACCAAGTCCCAGACCGAGAACGCCTTCGCCAAGGCCATCACCGACCGCACCGCCGTGGGGGACATCGTGGTGCTGAAGACCGGCGAGGTGCTGGTGGGCTCGGGTCACCAGGTCCCGGAGACCTCCGCCCTGGAGGTCGCCCGCAGCGACCTGGCCGAGGTCGAGATCATCGATGCCAGCATCGAGGAGCTCGACATGTTGATCATCAACACCCTGCACGAGGATCCCACCAAGAGCCACGACGAGGCGCTGCTCAAGATCTACGGCCGCCTGCGCCCGGGCAACCCGCCCCAGCTGGAGAAGGCCCACGACCTGTTCCGCGAGAAGTTCTTCGACCCCCAGCGCTACCGCCTGGGTCGGGTGGGGCGCTTCCGCCTCAACCGCAAGTTCGGGCAGTCCATCGACGAGGACGTCCAGATCCTGCAGCCCGACGACATCATCAACTCGATCCAGTACCTGCTGGGCCTGCGGGGCGGCCGGGGGCTGATCGACGACATCGACAACCTGGGCAACCGGCGGGTGCGCACCATCGCCGAGCTGGCCGGGGACGAGTTCCGCAAGGGCCTGCTCAAGCTGCGCCGGACCGCCCAGGAGCGCATGAACCTGGAGAACCCCGAGACCGTCTCGCCGCGCAACCTGATCAACTCCAAGACCTTCTCCAGCGCGGTCGACTACTTCTTCGGGCGGGGCGAGCTCTCGCAAGTGGTGGACCAGACCAACCCGCTGTCCCAGCTCACCCACGAGCGGCGCCTCTCGGCCCTGGGCCCCGGCGGCCTGAACCGCAAGCGCGCCGGCTTCGACGTGCGCGACGTGCATCTCTCGCACTACGGCCGGCTGTGCCCCATCGAGACCCCCGAGGGCTCGAACATCGGGCTGATCTCCTCCCTCTCGCTGTACTCGCGCCTGGACGAGTACGGCTTCCTCTCCGCGCCCTATCGCCGGGTCAAGAACGGCAAGCTGACCGACGACGTCGTGTACATGCGCGCCGACGAGGAGGCCGGGCTGGTCATGGCCCCGGCCGACATGCCCATCGACGAGAAGGGCAAGATCGTTGACGCTCGCGTGCTGGCCCGCAAGGACGGCGACAACCTCGAGGTGCCCCCCAAGGAGCTCGACTTCGTCGACGTCTCGCCCCAGGAGATCGTGGGCATCTCGGCCGCCCTGATCCCCTTCCTGGAGCACGACGACGCCAACCGGGCGCTGATGGGATCCAACATGCAGCGCCAGGCGGTCCCCCTGCTGATCACCGAGCCGCCCACGGTGGGGACCGGCATGGAGCAACTCGTGGCGCGCAACTCCAACATGCCGGTCTTCGCCGAGAAGGCCGGCACCGTGCGCTACGCCGACTCCGGCCGGATCCTGGTCGACGAGGAGGAGTACAAGCTCACCAAGTACCGGGGGCTCAACGAGCGCACCTGCCAGAACCACAAGCCGCGGGTGGTCGAGGGCCAGACCGTCGAGGCGGGCGAGCTGTTGGCCGACGGCGCCGCCACCCACAGCGGGGAGCTGGCCCTGGGCCGCAACCTGCTGGTGGCCTTCATGCCCTTCGACGGCTTCAACTACGAGGACGCCATCCTGGTCTCCCAGCGCCTGGTGGAGGACGACGTCTTCACCTCGATCCACATCGAGGAGTACGAGGTCGAGGTGCGCGAGACCAAGCTGGGCAAGGAGGAGTTCACCCGCGACATCCCCAACGTCGGCGAGAAGGCCCTGGCCAACCTGGACGAGATCGGGATCGTGCTCACCGGCACCTTCGTCGAGGCCAGCGACATCCTGGTGGGCAAGGTGGCCCCCAAGTCCAAGAGCGAGCTGACCCCCGAGGAGAAGCTCCTGCACGCCATCTTCGGCAAGGCCGGCGTGGACGTGAAGAACGCCTCGCTGACCATGCCCCCCGGCACCCGGGGGGTGGTGATCGGCGCCCAGAAGTTCTCCCGCCGGGTCAACCTGACCGACGCCGAGCGCAGCAAGGCCCTGGCCCAGATCCGCGACGCGGAGAAGGACTTCCTGCGGGCCCTGCACGACTACACCGCGGCCATGCTGCGCGACGTGAAGGTCGCCCTGGACGCAGACGTAATGGACGACCTCACCGGCAAGCCGGTGGAGTTCGACGACACCGCCACTTACGACGAGCTGCGCCGCGTGCGGCTCCTGTGCATGTCGGCCGCGCAGGAGTGCACCCGCAAGGCTCCGCGCGGGAAGGCCCTCGAGGCGGTCGCCGAGTTCCAGGCCAAGATCGAGGACAAGGAGGGCGAGAAGAACAAGGTCGTCAACCGGCTCAGCCGGGGCGACGAGCTGCCCACCGGCGTGCTGGAGATGGTCAAGGTCTACGTCGCCACCAAGCGCAACCTCTCGGTGGGGGACAAGATGGCCGGCCGGCACGGCAACAAGGGCGTGATCTCCAAGATCATGCGCGAGGAGGACATGCCCTACCTGGAGGACGGCACGCCGATCGACATCGTGCTGAACCCCCTGGGCGTCCCCAGCCGGATGAACGTCGGCCAGATCCTCGAGACTCACCTGGGGCTGGCGGCCGACAAGCTCGGCTGCCGGGCCCACACGCCCGCCTTCGATGGCGCCAGCGAGGCGCAGATCGAGGAGATGCTCACCGAGGCCGGGCTGCCGACCACCGGCAAGTTCCGGCTCTACGACGGTCGCACCGGCTCCACGCTGGAGCAGGAGGTCACGGTGGGCATCATGTACATGCTCAAGCTGCACCACCTGGTGGATGAGAAGGTACACGCCCGCGCCACGGGGCCCTACAGCCTCATCACCCAGCAGCCCCTGGGCGGCAAGGCGCGCTTCGGCGGCCAGCGCTTCGGGGAGATGGAGGTGTGGGCCCTGGAGGCCTACGGCGCCTCCCACATTCTCCAGGAACAGCTCACGGTCAAGTCCGACGACGTCGAGGGCCGGACCAAGATCTACGAAGCCATGGTCAAGGGGCTCAACATTCTGGAGCCGGGTACCCCGGTCTCCTTCGAGGTCCTGACCAACGAGATCAAGGGCCTCGCCCTGAACATGCAACTCCACAAGAAAGCCACTCTCTAGGAGCGGGGGAGCTACACGTGGTCGAGGCAAACATAAATCGGATCAACGACTACGGGAGTGTGACCATCTCCCTGGCCTCACCCGAGGACATCCGCTCGTGGTCCTACGGCGAGGTCAAGAAGCCGGAGACGATCAACTACCGCACCTACCGGCCCGAGCGCGATGGCCTGTTCTGCGAGCGCATCTTCGGTCCCGAGAAGGACTGGGAGTGCTTCTGCGGAAAGTACAAGGGCATCAAGCACAAGGGCATCGTGTGCGACAAGTGCGGGGTGATGATCACCCACAGCCGGGTGCGCCGCAAGCGGATGGGGCACATCAACCTGGCCGCACCGGTCGCGCACATCTGGTTCTTCAAGGCCATGCCCAGCCGCCTGGGCACGCTCCTGGGGATCCAGACCTCCAACCTGGAGCGGGTGGTCTACTTCCAGGACTACGTGGTCATCGACGCCGGGGGCGCGCCGCTGCAGGCGATGCAGCTGCTGACCGAGGACGAGTTCCGCCAGGGTCGGGCCAAGTACGGCTCGGAGTTCGACGCCGACATGGGCGCCGAGGCGATCAAGAAGATCCTGCGCAAGCTGGACCTCGAGCAGGTCAGCCGCGAGCTGCGCGAGGAGCTGCTATCGACGCGCTCCAAGCAGCGCGTGAAGGACATCATCAAGCGCCTGCGGACGGTCGAGATGCTGCGCGACTCGGGTAACAAGCCCGAGTGGATGGTGCTGGACGTGATCCCGGTCATCCCGCCCGACCTGCGCCCGCTGGTGCTGCTCGACTCGGGCAACTTCGCCACCTCCGACCTCAACGACCTCTACCGACGCCTGATCAACCGCAACAACCGGCTCAAGAAGCTGCTGGACCTCAACGCCCCCGAGGTGATCATCCGCAACGAGAAGCGGATGCTGCAGCAGTCGGTGGACGCGCTCTTCGACAACGGCCGCTGCCGGCGCCCGGTGCTGGGCTCCTCCAACCGCCCGCTCAAGTCCCTGACCGACATGATCAAGGGCAAGCAGGGGCGCTTCCGGGAGAACCTGCTGGGCAAGCGGGTGGACTACTCCGCGCGCTCGGTCATCGTGGTGGGTCCCGAGCTGCGGCTGCACCAGTGCGGTCTGCCCAAGAAGGTGGCCCTGGAGCTCTTCCAGCCCTTCATCATCCGGCGCCTGAAGGAGCTCGGCCTGGCCGACACCATCAAGTCCGCCAAGCGCATGCTGGAGCGCCGCGACGAGGAGGTCTGGGACATCCTCGAGGAGGTCATCCGCGACCACCCGGTGCTGCTCAACCGCGCGCCGACCCTGCACCGCATGGGCATCCAGGCCTTCGAGCCGGTGCTCATCGAGGGCAACGCCATCAAGCTGCACCCGCTGGTGTGCGGCGGCTTCAACGCCGACTTCGACGGCGACCAGATGGCGGTGCACCTGCCGCTGTCCTACGAGGCGCAGATCGAGGCCTCCACCCTGATGCTGGCCTCGAACAACATCTTCTCGCCGGCCCACGGGGACCCGGTCATCTCGCCCTCGCAGGACATGGTGCTGGGGCTGTTCTACCTGACCAAGAACCCCCCGCCGACGCCGGCCGAGCAGATCAAGCGCTTCGCCAACGAGGACGAGCTGTGGGTGGCCTACGGGCACGGCTTCGCCGAGACCCACCGTCCCTGCGCCGTGCGCATGCCCCCCGGCGCCCTGGCCAAGCTGGGCCGCACCGACCGCGAGATCGCGGCCGACGAGGACGGCCGCCTCACGATCAAGGGCAAGCGCGTCTTCCTGACCACCACCATCGGCCGGGCGATCTTCAACGACATCCTCCCCCCGGGGATGCCGTACTACAACTACGAGCTCGACCGGCGCGCCATCAACGGCCTGATCAGCGACTGCCACCGGCTGCTGGGCCGGGACGCGACGCTGAACCTGCTGGACGACCTCAAGGACCTGGGCTTCAAGGCCGCCACCCGCGCCGGCCTCTCCTTCGCCAAGGACGACATCCGGGTCCCCGAGACCAAGCCCGAAATCCTGGCCGCCACCCAGAAGGAGATCGACAAGGTCGAGAAGGCCTACCAGAAGGGCGTGATCACCGAGGGGGAACGCTACCTCAAGATCATCGACCACTGGACCCAAGCGCGTGAGAAGGTGGGCGACGACCTCATGCAGGTCCTGGGTCGGGACTTCCGGGAGGGCGAGAACTACGTCAACCCGATCTACTGCATGGTGCAGTCCGGGGCCCGGGGATCCATCGACCAGATCCGCCAGCTGGGCGGGATGCGCGGACTGATGGCCAAGCCCTCGGGCAAGATCATCGAGACGCCCATCAAGGCCAACTTCCGCGAGGGGCTGAAGGTCCTGGAGTACTTCTCCTCGACCCACGGAGCTCGCAAGGGCCTGGCCGACACGGCGCTCAAGACCGCCGACGCCGGCTACCTGACCCGCAAGCTGACCGACGTGGCCCAGAACGTGGTCATCACCGTCGAGGAGTGCGGCACGCCCAACGGCATCACCAAGGGCGCGGTGTACAAGGGCGAGAAGGTGGTCCTGACCCTGGCCCGCGCCATCCGCGGCCGGGTGGCCCGTGACACCATCATCGACGTGGTCAACGACGAGGTGATCGTCCGCGAGAACGAGCTCATCTCGGAAGAGGCCGCGCGCCGCATCGAGGAGCTGGGACACGAGAAGATCCGGGTCCGCTCGCCGCTGGTGTGCGAGGCCGGCTTCGGCGTGTGCGCCAAGTGCTACGGCATGGACCTGTCGCGCGGCAGCTTCGCCGAGCGCGGCCTGGCGGTGGGCATCATCGGCGCCCAGTCCATCGGCGAGCCGGGCACCCAGCTCACCATGCGGACCTTCCACATCGGAGGCACCGCCAGCCGGGCCATCGAGGAGTCCGAGGTCAAGGCCCGGCGTCCGGGGACCGTGAGCTTCTCCAACCTGCAGGTGGTGAAGAACCACGAGGGCCAGATGGTGGCCCTCAACCGCAACGGCGAGGTCCGCCTGCTCGACGAACGCGGTCGGGAGCTGGATCGCTACCCCGTCCCGGTGGGCGCGGTGGTCTTCGTCAAGGACGGAGAGCTGGTCGCGGCGGAGGGTCGGCTGGGCGAGTGGGACCCGCACCACGTGCCGATCATCGCCGAGTTCGAGGGCAAGGTCCGCTACGAGGACCTGATCGAGGGCAAGACCCTCAAGATCGAGCGCGACAACCGGCGCGGCGGCACGGTCCGCCGCCAGGTGATCGAGCACAAGGGCGAGCTGCACCCGCAGGTCGTGCTGGAGGACGAGGCCGGCCAGCCCCTGGCCCTGTATCCGATCCCCGAAAAGGCCTACGTGGAGGTCGAGGAGGGGGTCACCATCAGCTCCGGCGACCTGCTCGCCAAGACCCCCCGCTCCATCGGCGGCACCGAGGACATCACCGGCGGCCTGCCGCGGGTCACCGAGCTCTTCGAGGCGCGACGGCCCAAGGAGCCCTCGGTGATCTCGGAGATCGACGGCGTGGTCGAGCTGGGCGAGAAGAAGCGCGGCAAGCGCACCATCATCGTGCGCGCCCTGGGCCCCAAGGAGGAGGTCATCCAGGAGCAGGAGCACGCCGTACCCCAGGGCAAGCACCTGCGCGTCCACAAGGGCGACGAGGTAGCCGCCGGCGAGCCCCTGGTCGACGGACCGCTGGATCCCCACGACATCCTGCGCATCACCGGCGAGGAGGAGGTCCAGACCTACCTGCTGCGGGAGATCCAGAACGTGTACCGCTCGCAGGGGGTGAACATCGACGACAAGCACATCGAGATCATCCTCAGCCAGATGATGCGCAAGGTGCAGGTGAACGATCCCGGCGACTCGGAGTTCCTGCCCGGCGCGGTGGTGGACAAGTTCGAGTTCCGCCTGGCCAACGAGCGCCTGCGCCGGGAGCGCAAGAAGCCGGCCACCGGCGAGACGCTGCTCCTGGGCATCACCAAGGCCTCCCTCAGCTCGGAGTCCTTCATCTCGGCGGCCAGCTTCCAGGAGACCACCAAGGTGCTCACCGAGGCGGCCATCGCCGGGCGGCGGGACTACCTGGTGGGCCTCAAGGAGAACGTCATCCTGGGGCACATGGTGCCCACCGGCACCGGCTTCCGGGACCACCACCGGACCCGGGTGAAGAAGAACATCGACTTCGGCGAGATCGGCTCGCTGCGCGGCTACGCGCCGGTGAGCTCGGAGCCCGACATGGAGTCCCTGCTCACCGGCTCGGTGGATCCCATGGCCCAGCCGGCCGCCTCCATCCTGGCGGCGACCGGCTCCGAGGACGCCGCCGCCCCGGCGGGGCTGCTGGGAACGGCCACCGCCGAGGAGCCCGCCGCTCCGCCCTCGACCGAGCCGGCCGCCGTCGTCGAGGAGCCGGCCACCCCCCCCGAGGAGGAGCCGACCGAGGAGGCCGACACCCCCTAGCCCCCCCCCTGACGGGGGTAGCCGCCCCGGGGATCTTGACCCGAGCGGCCGAGCCCCTAGAATGCTCGCCTCCCATTTTCCCGGGAGGCCCCGGAGAGATCCATGCCGACCATCAACCAGCTCATCCGCAAGGGCCGCAAGAGCAAGCGCAAGCGGTCCAAATCCCCGGTCCTGGAGGCCTGCCCCCAGAAGCGGGGCGTCTGCCTGCAGGTGAAGACGCAGACCCCCAAGAAGCCCAACTCGGCGCTTCGGAAGGTGGCGCGGGTGCGGCTGTCGAACGGCAAGGAGGTCACCGCCTACGTCCCCGGCGAGGGCCACAACCTCCAGGAGCACTCGGTGGTCCTGGTCCGCGGCGGCCGCGTGCGCGACCTCCCCGGCGTGCGCTACCACGTCATCCGCGGCACCCTCGACGCCTCGGGGGTGGACGACCGCCACCAGGGCCGCTCCAAGTACGGGTCCAAGCGCCCGAAGAAGTAGGACCCGACCATGCCCCGCAGCTACAAATCCACCAGCAGCCTGGTCCAGCCGGACCCCAAGTTCGGCTCCATCCTGGCCACCAAGATCATCAACAAGCTGATGCTGGACGGCAAGAAGTCGACGGCGCAGCAGATCTTCTACGAGGCGGTCTCGCGCGCCCACAGGAAGACCGACGCCGAGGAGGAGGAGGAGGTCTTCGTCCGGGCCATCGAAAACATCCGCCCCTCGGTGGAGGTTCGTTCCAAGCGCGTCGGCGGCGCCAACTACCAGGTGCCGCGCGAGGTCAAGCGCACCCGGCAGCAGAGCCTCGCCATCCGCTGGCTGGTCGAGAACGCCCGCAAGAAGAAGGGCAAGCCCATGGCCGCGCGCCTGGCCGAGGAGCTGGCCGACGCCTTCACCGGGACCGGCGCCTCGGTCCAGTGGAAGGAAAACGTCCACAAGATGGCGGAGGCGAACAAGGCGTACAGTCACTACGCGCGGTAGGGAGGCGCCCGCCGGGGGGGTGGCGCCGGCGAGCGGGGGCTCGGTACACCGGGGCGCTCCGATCTCCCCCCCGGCCACACCACCACCCCCATGGACGTCCTCGTCCTCCGCGATCCCCGCGAGTCCACCCGCAAGTGCTCGCTCTCGCCCCTGCGAGGCATGCCCGGCATTCGCTTCGCGAGCTATCGCCCCGACGCGCGCATCGAGGTGGGGGGCCGGATCCTCCTTCACCCGGAGGGCCCCGAGCTCTCCACCGCGGACGCGGGGCCCGGCCTCCTGCTCCTGGACTGCGCCTGGCGGCGGGTGGGGGCGCTGATGGCCGTCCTGGACGGGGAGCCGACGCGGCGGAGCCTGCCCCCGCTGGTCACGGCCTACCCGCGGCGCAGCAAGACCTTCGTCGATCCCGAGCGGGGCCTGGCCTCGGTCGAAGCGCTCTTCGCCGCCCTGGCGATCCTGGGCAGTCCGCGCCCCGAGCTGCTCTCCGCCTACCCCTGGGCCGGGGATTTCCTGCGACTCAATCCGGACCTCCCCTCCTAGGATGGGGCGCCATGGACCTCGCCAAGCTGCGCAACATCGGGGTCGTGGCGCACATCGACGCCGGCAAGACGACGGTCTCCGAGCGGATCCTGTTCTTCTCGGGCGTGGAGCACCGCTTCGGTCAGGTGGACGAGGGCACCACGGTCCTCGACTGGATGCCCGAGGAGCGCGAGCGCGGCATCACCATCACCGCGGCGGCCACTCGCCTGGACTGGCGGGGCTTCGCCGTGAACCTGATCGACACCCCCGGCCACGTCGACTTCACGGTGGAGGTCGAGCGATGCATGCGCGTGCTGGACGGGGCGATCCTGGTGATCGACGCCGTGGCTGGAGTCCAGGCCCAGTCGGAGACGGTCTGGCGGCAGATCCGCCGCCACGGGGTCCCGGCCCTGGCCTTCGTCAACAAGTGCGACCGGCCGGGGGCCGACTTCCTGGCGGCCGTGGCCAGCCTCCGGGAGCGGCTGGACGCTCCGGCGGTCGCGCTGCAGGTCCCCCTGATGGGGGAGGTGGGGGTGCGCGGGGCCGTCGACCTGCTGACCCGCCGGGGTCGCGAGTACGCGGCCGACGGCAGCGGGGAGTGGGTCGAGGTGGGGGTCCCGGAGGAGCTCGCTGACGAGGTCGAGATCCTGCGCTCCGACCTGGTCGAGTCCCTGGCGGAGGAGGACGAGGAGCTGCTGGCCGAAGTCCTCGAGGACCGCGAGCCGGCCCTGGAGGGGCTCGTCGCGGCTCTCCGGCGGCGGACCATCGCCGGCAGCCTGGTGCCGGTCCTGTGCGGCGCGGCCCTGCGGAACGTGGGGGTGCAGCCGGTCCTGGACGCGGTGGTGGACTACCTGCCCTCGCCCGCCGAGCTCCCCGCGGTGGAGGGCTGTCGGCCCGACGGCACGCCCGGGGAGGTCCGCCACCCCCGCGCCGACGAGCCCCTGTCCGCCCTGGCCTTCAAGCTGCACGCCGACACCCACGGCGACCTGACCTTCGTCCGGATCTACTCGGGCACGCTCGCGCCGGGGGACCAGATCCTCAACCCGCGGACCCGGAAGATCGAGCGCGTGGCCCGGCTGCTGCGCATGCACGCCGACGCGCGCCTGGCGCTGGACTCGGTGGGTCCGGGCGAGATCGTGGCCCTGACCGGGCTCAAGACCACCGCCACCGGGGACACCCTGACCGACCGCTCCTCACCCATCCTGCTCGAGTCGACGGGCTTCCCCGAGCCGGTCATCTCCATGATGCTGGAGCCGCGCTCGTCGGGCGATCGGGACAAGCTGCGCTCCGCCCTGCAGCGCCTCGAGCACGAGGACCCGACCCTGGGCGTGTGCGAGGACGAGGAGACCGGCCAGTGGGAGGTGGCCGGGATGGGGGAGCTGCACCTGGAGGTCGTGCTGCACCGGCTGGAGAGCGAGCACCGGGTGGAGGTCGGCCGCGGTCAGCCCCGGGTCGCCTATCGGGAGGCGCCCCGGCGGGCCGGGTGCGGCTCGGGCCGCATCGACCGGGTGCTGGGGGGCAAGGACATCTTCGGGGAGGTGGAGGTCGAGCTGGCCCCCGCGCCGGGCGTGGGCTCGATCCGGCTCGAGTGGGCCGACGACGGCGCCGTGCCCCGGGCGTTCCGCGAGGGGGTGGCCGAGGCCCTCCTGCTGGGCGGCCAGGTCGGACCCCGCTTCGGCTTCCCGCTGGTCGATGGGGTGGTGCGGGTGGTGGGAGGGGGATCCCGCCAGGGCAAGGACAGCGAGCTGGGGTTCCGACAGGCGGCCGCCGTCGCCCTGCGGACCGCGATGGGGGAGGCTCGGGTGGCCCTCCTGGAGCCGGTGATGAGCTTCGAGATCGAGTCGCCGGCCGAGTTCGTGAGCGGCATCATCGCCGATCTCAACGGGCGCCGAGCCGACATGAGCGATCTGCTCGTCCAGGGGCAGGACCGGCTGGTGGTGGGGCGGGTGCCCCTGGCCCACATGTTCGGCTACTCGACGGCCGTCCGCTCCCTCTCGCAGGGCCGGGCCAGCTTCTCGATGGAGCCCTCCGGCTTCGCCGAGGTCCCCGCGGAGGAGCTGGAGGCCCGGGGGCTGGTGTGGCACTGAGGCCGGGGGGATGCCGGTCGGGTCCCGCCGGCGGGTGCGCTCGAGGCGCCTGGGGCCGGTTCTCCGGCCATCCGCGGCGCGATCGGGCTCCGCGGATCTCCCAACCATCCCCAGCCCCCACCCACCTGGGGACGGCCGGCTCAACCGGTGGTTGCGGCTTCCCGCGGCATTCCTAGGCCCGCGTTGTTGACGCCCCCCTGGCACGCTGATAGCATTCCCCGCCCCAATGCCGCAGTGCTGGGCGCAGCCATGCTCGCAAAGCGGTGCCCGAAAAGGGGTTAGACAATTCCCAGACCAGGTTCGAACCCGGGCTGACCATCTACTCGTGGCCCGATCCGGGAGTTCGGCTCCCGACCCGAATGAAGGACAGAATCCAGATCCGCATGGAGGCCTACGATCACGAGGCCCTCGACCAGGCCGGTTTCGAGATCGTCGAAACCGCCAAGAGGACCGGTGCACGCGTGGCGGGACCGATTCCTCTGCCCACGCGGATCGAGCGCTACACGGTGCTGCGATCGCCCTTCATCGACAAGAAGTCCCGCGAGCAGTTCGAGATCCGAACCCACAAGAGGCTGATCTACATCTCGGAGCCCACCGGCCAGACGGTGGACGCCCTGAGCAGCCTCAACATGCCCGCAGGAGTGGACATCCGCATCAAGGCCTGAGCTCGAGCGCGCGCCCGTCCCGACGGGCTGCCCGCGTTGGATCGGATCCGGTCCCACCGGCTCCACCACTCCTTCCCCCCAGACAGCCATCGTTCCTCCGAGCAAGGGAGGTGTCGGCCCTCACGTCGGCGCATCCGCTCGGTTTCCAACTCGTCTCCTTTGCCGCGTGGCCAGGCGTCGGGCGGTCCCTGCGGGGGCTGCTTCTGGTCGAACCGGCAGACGTACGAGGTTCTCAGGCATCATGACGCTGATCCTAGGACGCAAGCGCGGAATGACGCAGGTCTTCTCCGAGGACGGGACCGTCACGGGAGTGACGGTGCTGCAGTGTGGCCCGTGCGTGGTCACCCAGGTCCGGTCCCCGGAGAAGGACGGCTATCACGCGGTCCAGCTCGGATACGACGACGTGCCCGACAAGCGGGTGGCCAAGCCCCAGCGAGGTCACTTCAAGGCGGCCGGCGTCGCGCCCAAGCGCTTCCTGCGCGAGGAGCGGCTCGACGCTCCCGCCTCACAGTCGGTGGGCGATGCCGTCACCGTCGGGGCCTTCGCCGAGGGCGAGGTGGTCGACGTGATCGGCACCACCAAGGGCCGCGGCTTCGCCGGCACCATCAAGCGCCACGGGTTCTCGCGGGGCAACACGACCCACGGGTGCATGAACGTGCGCCGGCCCGGCTCGATCGGTTGCTCCGCCTACCCCGGGAGGGTCTTCAAGGGCAAGCGCATGGCCGGCCACATGGGGGTCGAACGCCACACCCAGAAGAACCTGCGGGTGATGAAGGTGGACGCCGAGCGCGGCCTCCTTTTGGTGTCCGGCGCGGTGCCCGGGGCCCCCGGCGGTTTCGTCCAGGTCCAAACCGCCAAGACCCCTCCCCGGCCCAAGAAGGGTTGATGCGACATGGTGGATGTCAAATTCTACGCGGGCGGCAGCCTGGAGCAGCGCGAGGTCGACACCGCCCCCTTCGGCGCCAAGGTCCTCTACCGCACCCTGAAGGACGCGGTGGTGATGCACCTGGCCAACCAGCGCCAGGGGACGGCCAAGGTCAAGGGGCGCTCGGAGATCCAGGGCAGCAACAAGAAGCCCTATCGGCAGAAGCACACCGGCCGGGCCCGGGCCGGCGACCGCGCCTCCCCCATCTGGCGCGGCGGCGGCACGGTCTTCGGCCCCCAGCCGAGGGACTACAGCTACCACATGCCCTCCAAGGCCCGTCGCGTGGCCCTGCGCAGCGCCATGCTGGGCAAGCTGCAGGACGGGGAGGTGATGCTGGTGGAGCTGCCCGGCTTCGAGGCGCCCTCGGCCCGCACCGCCCGGGAGGTCCTCTCCGGCTGCGGGATCAGCGGTCGGGCGCTGCTGGTGATCGCCGAGCACGACACGATGCTGTGGAAGTCGTTCCGCAACTTCCCCGGCGTCTCCGTCCGGACCGCCGCCGAGCTGTGCACCCACGACGTCGTGTGCGGGGGGCAGATCCTGATCGAGCCTCCCGCCCTGGAACAGCTCCAGGCGCGCGTCGGCCTGGCCCCCCCCGAGGCGACCGACGGAGCGGCCCCCGAGGCCGGCGTCGAGGCGACCGAGGGGGAAGGTGAAGCATGAGCTCGCTCGATCGCCACTACCAGATCATCAAGAAGCCGGTCATCACCGAGAAGGCCACCGATGACACCGGCAAGCGCAACGCCTACCACTTCCGCGTGCCGCTGGACGCCAACAAGGTCGAGGTGCGCAAGGCCGTCGAGAAGCTGTTCGACGTCAAGGTCGTCAGCGTCAACACCCTGCGCGCCCAGGGCAAGTGGAAGCGGCGAGGCTGGACCTCCGGACGAAGCCCGGCCTGGAAGAAGGCCATGGTGACCCTCGCTGAGGGAAGCACCATCGACATTCTCTAGGGAGCGCGATCCATGCCGGTCAAGACCTACAAGCCGACCTCACCCGGGCGCCGCCACGGCAGCGTCCTCGACCTGTCCATGCTCAGCAAGGAGGGGCCCGAGAAGAGCCTCCTCCAGCCGCTGAAGAAGACCGGTGGGCGCAACAACCGGGGGCGGATCACCTCGCGCCGTCGCGGCGGGGGTCACAAGCGCCGCTACCGCCTCATCGACTTCAAGCGGAACAAGGAGGGCGTCCCCGCCCGCGTGGCCCGGATGGAGTACGACCCCAACCGCTCCTCCCACATCGCCCTGCTGCACTACGCCGACGGCGAGAAACGCTACATCCTGGCCCCCCTGGGCCTGGAGGTGGGCGCGACGGTGATGGCCGGCCTGGGCGCCGAGCCCACACCGGGCAACAGCATGACGCTGGCCGACATCCCCATCGGCCTGCACGTCCACAACGTGGAGCTCTACCCCGGGCGCGGCGGCCAGATGTGCCGCTCCGCCGGCTGCGCCGCGCAGCTCACCGCCCGCGAGGGCGACTACGCCCTGATCCTGCTCTCCTCGGGCGAGCTGCGTCGGGTGCACGTGCGCTGCCGGGCGACCATCGGACGGGTGGGGAACACCGACCACCAGAACGTCAAGCTCGGCAAGGCCGGTCGCCGGCGCCACATGGGCCGGAGACCCGAGGTCCGCGGCACCGCCATGAACCCCAACGATCACCCCATGGGTGGCGGCGAGGGCCGCACCGCCGGGGGTCGTCACCCCTGCTCCCCGAGCGGCGTGCTCGCCAAGGGCGGCCGCACCCGCAAGAAGAACCACCCCACCGACAGGTTCATTCTGCGCCGGCGGAAGAAGCGCTAGGAGGACGCCGTGAGTCGCAGCATCAAGAAGGGTCCCTATGTGGACGCCAAGATCGCGAAGAAGGTCGGCCAGATGGTCGATGCCGGCAAGCGCGATCCCATCACCACCTGGGCCCGGTCCTGCACGATCATCCCCGACTTCGTGGGCCTGACCTTCAAGGTCCACAACGGTCGGCAGCACCTGAAGGTCTTCGTGACCGAGGACATGGTGGGCCACAAGCTGGGGGAGTTCTCTCCCACTCGCAGCTTCCGCGGCCACACCAACAAGAAGGAATCGGGTAGGAAGCGGTGATGGATACGGTCACGGAATCTCCCCCGGTGTTCACCGCGCGGCACCGCTACGCGCGCATCACCGCCCGCAAGGCCCGGCTGATCGCCGATCAGATCCGCGGTCTGGGGCTCAACGAGGCCCTGGAGCTCCTGGAGTTCGCCCCCCAGCGGGCGGCGGCCTTCTACTTCAAGCTGGTGCAATCGGCGGCCGCCAACGCCAGCCAGGACGAGGCGGTCAACGTCAACGACCTGGTCCTGGTGGACTGCCGCGCCGACGACGGCCCGCTGCTCAACAACCGCATGCGCTGGCGCCCCGGTCCCCAGGGCCGGGCGCTGCCCTTCCGCAAGCGCACCAGCCACCTGACGGTCCGCGTGGCGGAGCCCGCACCGCTCGAGCCCGAGGCCGCGAAGCCCGAGGCCGCCCCGCCCGAACCCGTTGAAGCCGACGCCGGCGACCAGCCCGAGGAGGCCTGAAAAGCATGGGACAGAAGGTTCACCCCACCGGCTACCGGCTGGCCTCGATCGAGCCGCACCGCTCGCGCTGGTACGCGATCAAGCGCAACTTCTCGAAGCTCCTGCTGCAGGATCACCAGATCCGCAAGTACATCAACAAGGAGTACCGGGCGGCCGGCATCCCGCGCATCGAGATCGAGCGCACCGGCGAGGCCGTCAACGTCATCGTCCACACCGCCCGCCCGGGCGTCCTGGTGGGGCGCAAGGGGATCCGCGTGGACCAGCTCAAGGCCGAGCTGCAGCGGATCACCAGCATGACCTGCCACCTGACGGTGCGCGAGATCAAGCGCCCCGAGCTGGAGGCCAAGCTGGTGGCCGAGGTGGTGGCCGAGGCCCTCGAGAAGCGCATGGCCTTCCGGCGGGCGATCAAGAAGGCCATCCAGACGACCATGCAGGCCGGCGCCAAGGGCATCAAGATCGAGGTGGGCGGCCGGCTGGGCGGCGCCGAGATGGCCCGCACCGCCAAGGAGCGCGAGGGCCGCGTCCCGCTCTCCACCCTGCGCTCCTACGTGGACTACGGCACGGCCGAGGCCCGCACCACCTACGGGATCATCGGCGTGAAGTGCTGGATCTACAAGGGCGACCTGGATCCCGGCGAGAGGATCGACTTCCGCCACATGCAGGGCGGCATGCCGCGCTCCGGCGGCGGCCGAGCGCCCGGGCTGGGTGGCCGGCCGCCGCGCCGTCCCGAGCCCCGTCCCTCCGGAGCCACGAGCTAGGAGACCGCCATGGCCATGATGCCCAAGAGGACCAAACACCGGAAGGTGCAGCGCGGTCGCATCCGCGGCTTCGCCTCCCGGGGCAACCGAGTCTCCTTCGGGGACTTCGGCATGCAGAGCCTCGACGCGGGGTGGATCACCGCCCGCCAGATCGAGGCCTGCCGGGTGGCCGCCAACCGGGCCACCGATGGCCAGGCCAAGGTCTGGATCCGCATCTTCCCCCACAAGCCCGTGTCCTCCAAGCCGGCCGAGACCCGGATGGGCAAGGGCAAGGGGGACATCGATTTCTGGTGCGCCGTGGTGAAGCCCGGAACCGTGATGTTCGAGCTCGGCGGCGTGACCGAGGACAAGGCCAAGCTGGCCTTCAAGCGCATGGCCCACAAGCTGCCCATCAAGGTGAAGATGGTCCACCGGCTTCCGACCACGTAGAGGTGTGATTGTGAAGATCGAGGAAATCCGGACCAAGACGGACAGCGAGCTGGCCTTCGACCTGGAGACCATGAAGAAGGACCTGTTCGAGCTCCGCTTCAAGGCCGCCACCGAGACCGGCGCGAACCCCGCGCGCATCCGGACGCTCAAGCGTTCCATCGCGCGGATCAACACCATTCTGTACGAACGCCACCAGGGCATCCGCGGACAGGAGCCGCGCTGAGATGACAGCAACGAGGAACACGCGGCGCACCCTCACGGGTAGGGTCACCTCGGACCGGATGGACAAGTCCATCACGGTGCTGGTCGAGCGGACCTTCCGTCACCCCAAGTACGGCAAGATCGTGCGCCGTCACGAGAAGTACCACGCCCACGACGAGGAGAACGTCGCTCGCGTGGACGACCGCGTCGAGATCACCGCCACCCGGCCCCTCAGCAAGAGCAAGCGCTGGAGGCTCACGCGGGTGATGGTGGCCTCCTCGGGGGCGGGCCTGGAGGGCGATGAGGTCCAGGATGGAGGTCAGACATGATCCAGATGCAGACCTTCCTGGACGTGGCCGACAACACCGGCGCCAAGAAAGCCCAGTGCATCAAGGTGCTGGGCGGCACGCACCGCCGCTACGCCCGGCTGGGGGACGTGATCGTGGCCTCGGTCAAGAAGGCCATCCCCGGCTCCGAGGTCAAGACCGGCACCATCGTCCGCGGCGTCGTGGTGCGGGTGCGGAAGAACACCCGGCGGGAGGACGGCTCCTACGTGCGCTTCGACCGCAACGCCATGGTGCTGATCGACGATGACGGCAACCCCAAGGGGACCCGGATCTTCGGGGCCGTGGCGCGCGAGCTGCGCGACCGCAGCTACATGAAGATCGTGTCGCTGGCCCAGGAGGTGGTGTGATGCGCGTGCGCAAGGGCGACACGGTGATCGTCATCGCCGGCAACGACAAGGGCAAGACGGGCACGGTCAAGGACGTCAATCGCGTCCGCAACCGGGTCCTGGTGGAGGGCGTGAACCTGCGCTGGAAGCACCAGAAGGGCACCTCGCAGCAGAACCCCAAGGGACAGCGCGTCCAGCAGGAGTGCGCGATCCACGCCAGCAACGTGATGCTGTGGGACGCGAAGAACGAGAAGCGCCTGCGGCGCGGCCCCGCCCGCGCGGGATCGGAGAGCTAGATGGCCCCCCGGCTCAAGGAGAAGTACCTCGAAGAGGTGTTGCCCAAGCTCGGCGAGAGCTTCGGCATCGACAACCGCCTGGCGCTCCCGCGGCTGACCAAGATCGTGGTCAACATGGGCGTCAAGGGGGCGGTCGAGAACAAGGCCAAGGTCGACGCGGCGGCCCGCGACATGGCGCGGATCACCGGGCAACTGCCCACCGTCCGCAAGGCCAAGCACGCGATCTCGGGCTTCAAGCTGCGCGCGGGCATGCCCATCGCCTGCGCGGTCACGCTGCGCCGCGATCGCATGTGGGAGTTCGCTGACCGCCTGATCAGCGTGGTGCTGCCCCGGATCCGCGACTTCCGGGGGGTCAAGAGCAAGCTCGACGGACGCGGCAACTACACGCTCGGCCTGGCCGAGCAGAGCGTCTTCCCCGAGATCGATCTGGACAAGATCGAGTTCTCGCAGGGAATGGACATCACCTTCGTCACCACCGCCAAGAACGACGAGCAGGGCTACACCCTGCTGAAGGAGCTGGGAATGCCCTTCCAGACCGGCGAAGAAGAGAGGGAAGCGTAGGCCCGGCCATGGCGAAGACCTCCCTGATTGTCAAGTCCGCCCGTCCGCCGAAGTACAAGACGCGGGGCTACCGCCGCTGCGGAATCTGCGGCCGGCCGCGCGCCGTCTACCGCAAGTTCGGGATCTGCCGCATCTGTCTGCGAGAGCTGGCCCTCAGGGGCGAGATCCCGGGCATGCGCAAGGCTTCCTGGTAGGAGGACACGGCCATGATGACGGACCCCATTGCGGACATGCTGACCCGCATCCGGAACGCCAACCGGATCGGCAAGCGCAAAGTCCAGATGCCCGCCTCGAAGACCAAGGTCGGCATCGCCCAGATCCTCGTGGAGCAGGGCTTCATCGAGAAGTACACCGTTACCGAGTCCAGCCCCGTGAGCCTGCTCGACGTCCGGCTCAAGTACGGCCCGGACGGAGAGCAGGTGATCCGCACCATCCGCCGCGTCAGCCGGCCCGGGCACCGGGTCTACTCCTCCGTGGATGACATGCCGCGGGCCCTGCGCGGCATGGGGATCTACATCCTCTCCACCCCCAAGGGCATCCTCTCGGACCGCACCGCCGTCAGCCAGCGGGTGGGGGGCGAGATCCTCTGCGAGGTCTTCTGAGCCATGTCGCGCATCGGAAAACAACCCATCGAGATCCCGGCCGGCGTGACCGTCCAGAAGGACGGCTCCGGCTCGGTGACCGTCAAGGGGCCCAAGGGGGCCCTGTCGATGAGCCTGCGTCCCGAGGTCGGCCTGGAGATCGAGGAGAAGGTGGTGAAGGTCGAGCCCAGCGGCGTCGGCTCTCCGCGGTCCTCCCGAGCCTTCCACGGCATGACCCGGGCCCTCCTCAACAACATGGTCGTGGGGGTCACCAAGGGCTATGAGAAGAGGCTCGAGATCCAGGGGGTCGGCTGGAACGCCGCCGTCCAGGGCCGGAAGGTGGTCCTGAACGTGGGCTTCTGCCACCCGGTCGAGATCGAGCTGCCCGAGGACACCCAGGCCGAGACCCCTCGGCCCACCCAGATCGTGATCACGGGCATCGACAAGCAGACCGTGGGGCAGGTGGCGGCCACCATCCGCAAGATCAGGCCCCCCGAGCCCTACAAGGGCAAGGGCATCCGCTACCACGGCGAGTTCGTGAAACAGAAGGCCGGCAAGAGCTTCGGAACCTAGAGATGAAGGCCACACTCCTCAAACAGAGGCGGACCCGGCGACGGAGGATGTCGGTGCGCAACCGGCTGCGTCAGCGCAGCTCCCTGCCGCGCCTCTCCGTCACCCGCTCGCTGAAGCACATTTCGGCCCAGGTGATCGACGACGGCCAGGGACGGACCCTGTGCGCGGTCAGCAGCACCGCGCGCTCGATGTCCGATCAACTGACCGGCAAGTCCAAGACCGACTGCGCCGCGATCATCGGCGCCGAGATCGGTCAGAAGGCCCTGGCGGCGGGCGTCGAGCGGGTCGTCTTCGACCGCGGTCCCTGCAAGTATCACGGCCGCATCAAGGCCCTCGCCGACGCCGCGCGCGAGGCCGGCTTGAAGTTCTAGGAGCCCGATGAAGCAGAAAGAATACCAGTTCCTCGATCCCGCCGAGGTGGACGATCTCTCGGGGCTCAGCGAGGTCCTCGTGCGCATCAACCGCTGCGCCGCGGTGGTCAAGGGTGGCCGTCGCTTCTCCTTCTCGGCCCTGTCGATCAGCGGCACCCGGGAGGGCGTGGTGGGAGTGGGCTACGGCAAGGCGCGGCAGGTGCCGGGGGCCATCGAGAAGGCCGCCAAGGACGCCCGCAAGCACCTCGTCCGCGTGCCCCTCACCGAGGGCGGCACGGTGCCCCACGAGATCACCGGCCGCTACTGCGGCTCCTCCATCCGCATCATCCCGGCCTCCCCCGGCACGGGGATCATCGCCGGCGCCTCGGTGCGGGCGGTGTGCGAGATGGCGGGGATCAAGAACATCCTGACCAAGGCCTACGGTTCGACCAACCCGGTCAACCTGGTCAAGGCCACCCTGAGCGCGCTCACTCAGCTCCGGACCCGCGAGGAGGTCGCCTCCCTGCGCGGAGTGGACCTCGCGTAGCCGACGGAATCACCCCAGATCGAGACACCGACCATGGACCTCCAGACCGTCTGCAGGAAGGGCAAGCGCTACCGGACCCGCCGCCGGCTGGGCCGCGGCATCGGGAGCGGCAGCGGGAAGACCAGCGGCCGGGGCCACAAGGGCTACGGCGCCCGCTCGGGCTCCTCCCGCCGACCCGGATTCGAGGGGGGGCAGATGCCCCTCTACCGCCAGATCCCCAAACGCGGCTTCACCAACGCCCGCTTCCGCAGGGAGTACACCATCATCAACGTCGAGGCCCTCAACGGCTTCGAGGACGGGGCCAGCGTGGACCTGGGGGCGGTCATCTCCCACGGCCTGGTCAGCATGCACACCCCGCTGTTCAAGGTGCTGGGGGGGGGCGAGCTCAAGAGGAAGCTCCAGATCCGCGCCCAGAAGTTCAGCCGCAGCGCGCGCGAGAAGATCGAAGCCCTGGGCGGGTCCGCCATCGAGTTGGACCACCGGGGCCGTGAGATGGCCGCCGCGACCGGAACCGGGGAAGGGAACGCCTGACTGTGGAGAACAAGGCGATACAGCTCCTGAGGATCCCCGAGACGAGGAGGAAGATCCTCATCACCCTCGGGCTGCTGGCGGCCTTCCGCGTGGGCTTCCAGGTGCCCATCCCGGGGATGAGCCCGGACTTCATCCGTCGCATGGGCGAGGGGATGGCCGGCAACACCTTGTTCGGCCTGATGAACGCCTTCTCCGGGGCGGCCCTGGGGCAGACGGTCATCTTCGGCCTGGGCATCATGCCCTACATCTCGGCCTCGATCATCTTCTCCATGCTGTCCAAGGTCTCGCCCCGGATCGAGGCGGTGGCCAAGGAGGGCGCCTCCGGGCAGAAGAAGATCAACCAGTGGACCCGGCTCACGACCGTGCCCATCGCGCTGATCCAGGCGATCTTCATCTACACCGGGATCTTCATGCAGGACCCGGCGATGATCGCCGAGGGCGCCCCGGGACCGGTGGGCCTGTTCCTGATCGTGGTGCTCTCGCTGACCGCCGGGGCCATCCTGGTGATGTGGATCGGCGAGCTGATCACCGAGTACGGGATCGGCAACGGCGCCTCCATCATCATCATGGCGCGGATCATCGCCGCGCTGCCGACCAACATCCAGATGATCGCGGGGGACGAGAACTTCTACCACACTCTGCTGAGCTTGGTGGGCATCTGGCTGGTGATCGTGGTGGTGATCGTCTACATCACCAAGGGCGCGCGGAGGATACCCATCCAGTACGCGCGGCTGACCCGGGGTCGCCGGGTCTACGGCGGGCAGAAGCACTTCCTGCCGATGAAGGTCAACATGGCCGGCGTCATGCCGATCATCTTCGCCTCCATCCTCTTCGTGGTCCCCAGCATCCTGTTCGGCTCCCTGGGCCTGGATCGCCTGAACCAGCTCTTCCAGAACCCCACCGGCTTCGTCTACATCACCACCTACATGGCCCTGATCTTCGGCTTCTCCTTCTTCTGGAACCGCCTGATGTTCCAGCCCGAGGAGATCGCCAACAACCTCAGGGAGCACGGCTCCTTCATCCCCGGAATCCGCCCGGGGGCGAGGACCGCCGAGTACCTGTCGGGCACGCTCACCCGCATCACCCTGGCGGGGGCCGCCTTCCTGGCGGTGATCGCCGTGATGCCCAACTTCGTGACCGCCAACACCACCATGCCGCCGGCCATGGCCTACTTCCTGGGGGGCACCTCGGTGCTCATCGTGGTGGGCGTCGCCATGGACCTGGTGGAGCGCCTGAACGCGCAGCTCGTGATGCGCAACTACGACGGATTCATGAAGTCCGGCGGCGGTGGGGCCGGCTGGGCCAGCAGAGGTTGATTCCATGACCGCGATATTCGTTCTTCTGGGGCCCCCCGGGGCCGGCAAGGGCACCCAGGCCGTGCGCCTGGCGGAGGCCCTGTCCATCCCCCACATCTCCACCGGCGACCTCTTCCGGGCCAACCTGGCCGAGGGAACCGAGCTGGGGAAGCTGGCCAAGCAGTACATGAACGAGGGCCAGCTGGTCCCCGACGAGGTGGTCCTCGACATGCTCTTCGCCCGGGTGGCGGAGGACGACTGCCGGCAGGGCTACCTGCTGGACGGCTTCCCCCGCACCGTGCCCCAGGCCGAGGCCTTCGACGCCCGCGTGAAGTCCCAGGAGGGCGGCGCGCCGGCGGTGAGCGTGGTCAACCTGGCGGTGGCCGACGAGGCCTTGCTCGAGCGGCTCACCGGGCGCCTGATGTGCCGGAGCTGCGGCCGGATCCACCACAAGAGCTTCTCGCCCCCCAAGCAGGCCGGCCAGTGCGACGACTGCGGGGGCGAGCTCTACCAGCGCGACGACGACAAGCTCGAGGTCGTCCAGCAGCGCCTGGACGTCTACCACCAGCAGACCCAACCTCTGGTGGACTACTACTCGGCGCAGGGCACGCTGACCGATCTGGACGGCAGCCGGGCCCCCGACGAGGTGTTCGCGGAGCTCAGGCGCCATGCTCTGGAAGGAGCCGGGAGGGAGTAGGAGCCTTTGGCCAAGGAAGAACCCATCACGGTCGAGGCGATCGTATCCGAGGCCCTGCCCAACGCGCGTTTTCGCGCCAAGCTGGAGTCGGGACACGAGATCCTGGCTCACGTGAGCGGCAAGATGCGCATGCACTACATCCGCATCCTGCCCGGAGACAAGATCACCGTGGAGATGTCGCCCTACGACCTCACCAAGGGCCGCATCGTCTATCGTGGAGACCGCAGGCGAAGGAGACGCCGATGAAGGTAAGAAGCAGTGTTCGGCGTATGTGCCCCAGCTGCAAGATCGTGCGCCGCCGAGGCGTGCTGCGCGTCATCTGCAGCAAGGACCCCCGGCACAAGCAAAGGCAGGGCAAGTAGCCCAACGGAGTAGACAGCATGCCGCGAGTCATCGGCGTCGACATTCCCAACAACAAGCGCTTGGACATAGCGCTGACCTACATCTTCGGTGTGGGCAACCGGACCGCGCAGCAGATCTGCGCCGAGCTCCAGATGGACCCGGCGCTGAAGGCCCGGGACCTGACCGAGGATCAGCTCACCATCCTGGCCACCCACATCCAGAAGAGCTACATGGTCGAGGGCAACCTGCGGCGCCAGGTAGCGGCCTCGATCAACCGCTTGAGGGACATCGGATGCTACCGGGGCCTCCGACATCGGAGGGGGCTGCCGGTCAGAGGGCAGCGGACCCGGACCAACGCTCGCGGACGCAAGGGACCCCGTAAGACCGTCGCCGGCAAGAAGTCGGTGAAGGCCATGAAGTAAGCCATGGGCAAGTCGACCAAACGCAAACCCAAGAAGAACGTGGCCAAGGGCATCGCCCACGTGAAGGCCTCGTTCAACAACACGATCATCACCATCACCTCGCTGACCGGGGACACCATCAGCTGGGGTGCCGCCGGAGGCGCGGGCTTCCGGGGCACTCGCAAGAGCACGCCCTTCGCCGCCCAGCGGGCGGCGGAGAACGCGGCCCACGCCGCCAAGCGGCACGGCATGCGCGAGGTGGAGGTGCGCGTGAGGGGAGCCGGCTCCGGGCGGGAGTCGGCCGTCCGGGCCCTGTCCAACTCCGGGCTCAACATCACCTCGATCGAGGACGTGACGCCCCTCCCGCACAACGGCTGCCGCGCCCGCAAGCGCCGGCGCGTCTGACCTACGGAGCGAGAATCACATGGCCCGCTACACATCCAACAAGTGCAAGCTCTGCCGGCGTGAGGGCATGAAGCTGTTCCTCAAGGGGCAGCGTTGCTTCAGCGACAAGTGCTCGCTCAGCCGCCGGGACTACCCCCCCGGCGTCCACGCCCAGAAGCGGACGAAGGTGACCGACTACGGCGTTCACCTGCGAGAGAAGCAGAAGCTCAAGCGGATCTACGGGGTCCTGGAGCGACAGTTCCGCCTGTACTTCAAGGACGCCGAGCGTCAGAAGGGGAACACCGGCGAGAACCTGCTGATCCTGCTCGAGCGCCGGCTGGACAACGTCGTGCTGGCCAGCGGCTTCGCCCTGTCCCGCAACCACGCCCGCCAGCTGATCAACCACGGTCACTTCACCGTGAACGGACGGCGCGTGGACATCTCTTCCTTCCTGGTGCGCCCGGGTGACGTGGTCACCCCCGGCACCAAGGAGAAGACCCGCAAGATGGCCGCCGAGGCACTGGAGGTGAACAAGTCGCAGCCCGTCCCCACCTGGTTGGAGGTCACGCGCGACGAGCTCAGCTCCAAGGTCATTGGACTGCCCAAGCGTGAGGACATCCCGCATCCGATCCAGGAACAGCTCGTGGTCGAGATCTGCTCCAAGTAGGCATGGGGACGATCGCGATCGTCGGCCGCTGAGGCCGGACGGCAGACATAGAGGAGGACCTCGATGAGGATTCGCTGGCGCAACTTCGAGCTACCGAGCAGGGTGGAGCCCGACAAGGGCACGCTGACCGAAGAGTACGGCCGCTTCATTGTGGAGCCCTTCGAGCAAGGCTTCGGGCACACCATCGGGAACGGCCTCCGACGCGTGTTGCTCTCGTCCATCGAGGGGACCGCGGTGACGTCGGTCCGTATCGACTCCGCCTCCCACGAGTTCGATTCCCTGGACGGCGTCTACGAGGACGTCACCGACATCATCCTCAACCTGAAGCGGCTCCGCATCCATCACGAGGGAACCGAGCCCATCGCCTGCCTGATCCAGAAGGACGGCAAGGGCGAGGTGACCGGTGCGGACGTGGAGTGCGAGGGCGATGCCGAGGTGGTCAACAAGGACCTCCACATCTGCAGCCTCACCTCCGATCGTGAGATCACGATGGAGCTGAGCGTAAAGAAGGGTCGGGGCTACGTACCCGCCGAGGAGAACGCCCCCGAGATCGAGGAGCTGGGCACCATCCCGGTGGACTCGATCTACTCACCGGTCCATCGGGTTCGCTACGCCGTGGAGGCCACGCGCGTCGGGAAGTTCACCAACTACGACCGCCTGATCCTCGAGCTGTGGACCGACGGCACGGTGACCCCCGAGCTGGCCCTGATCGAGGCGGCCAAGATCTACCGCAAGCACCTGAACCCCTTCGTGCTGCTGGACTCCAGCCGGGACGAGCAGCCCGTCTGCGAGGATCCCAGCACCTCCGAGTTCAACGAGCTCAATCAGGAGGTCAGCAAGATCACCGAGGTCCTCTCGGAGCCGATCTCGATCCTGGACCTCTCGGTGCGGGCGCGCAACTGCCTGGACGGGGCCAACCTCCAGTGCATGAAGGATCTCGTCATGCTGACCGAGAACGAGGTCATGAACCTCAAGAACCTCGGCAAGACCAGCCTGACGGAGATCAAGACCAAGCTGGCCGAGCGCGGACTCTCGCTCGGGATGACCCTCTGAAGCGAGCCCTCCGATGCGACACCGAGTAGCCACGGCCAAGCTTGGCCGCACCCACAGCCACCGTGCGGCCATGCGCCGCAACATGGCCTCCTCCCTGATACGGTACGAGCGGATCACCACCACCCTCACCAAGGCCAAGGCGCTCAAGCCGGTGGCCGAGAAGCTGGTGACTCTGGCGAGGAAGTCCAGCGTGCACGGCCGCCGTCTGGCCTTCGCGCGCCTGCGCGATCGGGAAGCCGTCCGCAAGCTGTTCGAGGTCATCGGACCTCGCTTCGCGGACCGCCCGGGGGGCTACTGTCGCATCATCAAGCTGGCCAAGCCGAGGTTGGGAGACCGGGCCGAGCGCGCGGTGCTGGAGTTCGTCGAGCGCACGCCCGAGGAGGATCTCGAGGAGTAGGGGGGTCGGGGCCTCGTCACTGCCCCCCCGCCCCGCGCGGCAAACTTGCCGCGCCGGCGCCGAGTGGCGCCGTAACGCCACGCGAGGTGCGCGCAGCGCACCGAGCATGTGGCGTGATCATCGGTCGAACCGTCCGACGCCGTAGTTGCGCAGGCCATGCCTCACGGCAGCAGGAATCGCTCGTGGGGGCAGGAATCCCGTCGGCGTCCCGGGAGGCTGTGACGAGGCCGCGCCCGCTCCGCGGGCGCTCGCCGAGTAGACCGCTCACGTCTGCCGTTGCGTCGGTCGCGGCCTCACGGCCACAGGAACCGCTCGTGGGAGCAGGAACCCCGTCGGCGTCCCGGGAGGCAATGACGAGGCCGCTCCCGCTCCGCGGGCGCGCCGAGTAGACCGCCCGCGCCCACCCGTGAGGCTCCTCGCCCCCGGCCACTCCAAGCCCCCCCCCTACATCCGCGCCAGCCGCATCCTGCCCCGCCCCAGCAGCCGGTCCACCTCGGCCGCCAGCTCGGCGCAGGCCGCGACCTTGAACCGCGCGTCCGCCCGCACCCGGCGGGTGCACCCGTCCTCCCCCTCCACCTGCAGGAAGAGGGGATTGGGCCCCGGGTGCCCCTTCACCAGCTTCTTCAGCTCCTCCAGCCTCTCCCGGTCCCCCGGCGCCAGGTGCACCAGCACTCCCCCCTCGAAGCGGGAGAGGGCCTCCTCAACCGTGTAGACCTCCTCCAGGATCAGCGCCGGCTCCTCCGTGTCCTCCTCCACCTTGGCGCGGCACACGACCACCGTGTCCTCGATCAGGAGCTCGCGGTACTCGTCGAAGGTGCGGGGGAAGCAGGTGACCTGGACGCCGCCCTCCAGGTCCTCCAGCCGGAAGCGCGCCATGCGGCGGCCCGCCATGCGCCCCGAGCGCACCAGCGACTCGTTGTAGCCCACGATCAGGCCGCCCATGGTGATCGAGCCTCCGGCACAGCCGGCCACCTGTGAGGAGCGCACCGTGGAGAGCACCTCGAACAGGCCGGCGCGATCCTCGAGCGGGTGCCCGCTGAGGTAGAAGCCCAGGACCTCGTACTCGGCCTTCAAGGTCTCGTCGCGGCCCCAGGCGTGGCGCTCGTCGAGGCCGTCGCCCTCCTCCTCGGCGCCCTCGGCCCCCGGCGGGTCCCCCCCGAAGAGGGATCCCTGCCCGGCCCGCCGGTCCTGGGCCGCCCGGGCGCCGTCGGTGAGCGCCCCGTCGAGGGCGTGCAGCAGCGCCCCGCGGTCGAAGTCCATCCCATCGAAGGCGCCCGCCTTGATGATCGCCTCGCAGGTGAGGCGGGGAAGCTCGGCCGGGTTGGCGTGCTGGAGCAGGCGGTGCAGGCTGAGCCGCCGGCCCTCCTCGAGGATCTCCGCCCGCGCTCGCACCAGGGCTTCGATGGCCCGGCTGCCGGTGCCCTTGATCGCGCCCAGCCCGAAGCGGATCCCCTCTCCCTCGGGCTCGAACTCCCAGCCGGAGTGGCGCACGTCGGGGGGCAGGAGGGCGATCTCCGCGCGCCGGGCGTCCTCCATCAGCTCCTTGATCTTGTCCGAATCGGACATCTCGCAGGACATGTTGGCGGCCAGGAAGGCGGTGCGGAAGTTGGCCTTGAGGTAGGCCGTCTGGTAGGTGATCAGGGCGTAGGCCGTGGAGTGGGACTTGTTGAAGCCGTAGCCCCCGAACTTGACGATGTTGTCCCAGATCACCTCGGCCGCGTGCTCCTGGCAGCCGTTCCGTCGAGCGCCCTCCACGAACTGCGCGGCGAAGTTGCGCATCACCTCGGGCTGCTTCTTGCTCATCGCCTTGCGCAGGTTGTCCGCCTCGTTGAGCGTGAAGTCGGCCAGGGCGCTGGAGATCAGCATCACCTGCTCCTGGTAGACGATGCAGCCGTAGGTGTCCTCCAGGATCTCCTCGATGCTGCCGTGGGGGGACTCGATCTCCTCCTGGCCGTGCTTGCGGCGCACGAAGGTGTCGACCATGCCCGACTCCAGGGGCCCCGGTCGATAGAGGGCCAGCACCGCGATCAGGTCCTCGAAGCAGTCCGGCCGCAGCCTCGCCAGGAGCTTGCGCATCCCGTCCGACTCGAGCTGGAACACCCCCACGGTGTCGCCCGCCGTCAGGAGCTCGTAGGTCCGCGGATCCCCCTCGGGCAGGCGCTCGAGGTCGGGGGGGGTGCCGCCCTGCCGGCGGATGTTCTCCAGGGCCCGCGAGAGGATGGTCAGGGTCCGTAGGCCCAGGTAGTCCATCTTCAGGAGCCCCAGCGCCTCGAGCTGGGTGGCGGGCCACTGGGTCGCGATCTCCTCGCCGTGGGTGCACAGCGGCACGTACTCCACGATCGGCTTGTCGGCGATCACCACCCCGGCGGCGTGCGTGGAGATGTGCCGGGCTATCCCCTCCAGGCCCACCGAGAGCTCGAAGAGCTCCTTTATGCGCGGCTCCGAGTCCTGGAGCGCGCTCAGGTCGGGATCCGATTCGATGGCCTCGCCCAGGGGCG
Organism: uncultured Planctomycetaceae bacterium; assembly: GCA_964615935.1. GTDB lineage: Bacteria > Planctomycetota > UBA1135 > UBA1135 > CAZTTG01. The sequence continues at coordinate 49,682 of CAZTTG010000042.1, forward strand.
GCGCCCCGGGGCCGGCGGGGATCTTCTTGGCGATCCGGTCCACCTCGCCCAGGGGCACGTCCAGCACCCGCCCCACGTCGCGCACCACGGTGCGCGAGGCCATGGTCCCGAAGGTCACGATCTGAGCGACGTTCTCGTGGCCGTACTTGTCGCGCGTGTACTGCAGCACGCGCTCCCGCCCCTCCTTGCAGAAGTCGATGTCGATGTCGGGCATCGAGATGCGCGCGCTGTTGAGGAAGCGCTCGAAGAGCAGGCCGTGCCGGAGCGGGTCGACCTGGGTGATTCCCAGCACGAAGGCGACGATCGAGCCGGCCGCCGAGCCCCGGCCGGGGCCCACCGGGATGCGGTTCTCCCGGGACCATCGGATGAGGTCCCAGACGATCAGGAAGTAGGAGGTGAAGCCCATCTCCTGGATGACCTGCTTCTCGTGCTCGAGCCGGTCGACGGCCTCCCGGTGGTCGGCGCCGTACAGCCGCCGCAGGCCTTCGCGGCACAGGCGGTCGAAGAGCTCCTCGGGGGTCTCCCCGGATTCGGGCTGGAAGACCGGCACGTGGTAGGCGCCGAACTCCATCTGCAGGTCGACCTGCTCGGCCACCTGCACGGTCGCCTTCAGGGCCTCGGGGAGGTCGCTGAAGATCTCCGCCATCTCGCGGCGGTTCCGGAAGAACAGCGAGTCGGTGTCGAAGCGCAGGCGCTTCTCGTCGTCGCGCTTGGCCCCGGTGTTGATGCACAGGAGCACGTCCTGCGCCGCGCAGTCCTCGTGGCGCAGGTAGTGGATGTCGTTGGTGGCCACCAGGGGGATCCCGGTCCGCTGGTGCAGGCCCACCAGGGCCTCGTTGACGCGCTCCTGGGCCTCGATCCCGTTGCGCTGCAGCTCCAGCCAGAAGAACTCGGGCCCGAACAGGTCGCGGAGCTCGACGGCGATCGCCTCGGCCTGCTGCTCCCGGCCCCTCAGCGAGAGCTGGCTGATCTCGCCCGAGAGGCAGCCCGAGAGGCAGGTGAGGCCGCCGGCGTGGGCGGCCAGGACCTCCTTGTCGATGCGCGGCCGGACGTGGTGGCCCTCGGTGTAGGCCAGGGTGGCCAGGCGCATGAGGTTGCGCAGGCCCTCCCGGTCGCGGGCCAGCAGGGTGAGGTGGTGGTAGCCGTTGTGATCCCGGTTGTGGGGCTGCAGGCGGGAGGTCTTGGCGACGTAGGCCTCGCAGCCGATGATGGGCTTGATGCCGGCCTTCTCGCAGGTCTGGTACAGCTCGACCGCCCCGAACATGTTCCCGTGGTCGGTGAGGGCGAGGGCCGGCTGCCCGTCCTCCTGGCAGGCCTCGACCAGCCGGGAGATCTTGTTGGCTCCGTCCAGGAGGCTGTACTCCGAGTGGACGTGGAGGTGGACGAATTCGGGATCAGGCATGGGTCGGGTGGCGCGCTGTGGTGTCGGGAAGCTCTCCGTCGGGGCGGTCGATGATAGCCCGGGGGGGGAGCGAACGAAGTCCCGACCTCGATCCGCCGCGCAGCCGCCTCAGCTTCGCAGCATCATCGAGAGCAGGGCCTTCTCGGAGTGCAGGCGGTTGGCCGCCTGCGGGTAGACCAGGCTCCTCTCCCCGTCCAGCACCGAGTCGGCCACCTCCAGGTTGCGGCGGACCGGCATGGCGTGCATGAACCGCGCGTCCTCGCCCAGGTCCATCACCCGCTGGTCCACGATCCAGTTGGCGTGGCGGGCGCGGCGGCTGGCGCTCAGCGTCGGGTTGCCGTAGTGCTCGAGGGAGCCCCAGGAGCGGGCGTAGATCACGTGGGCCCCCTCGGCGGCCTCCTCCATGGAGCCGTGCGTCGCGACCTCGGTCCCCTCCCTCACGGCCACCTCCCGGGCGTCGCTCATCACCTCCTCGTCCAGCTCGTAGCCGGGCGGGTGGGCGAGGCGCACCTGCATGCCCTCGCGCAGCGCGGCGTGGAGGAGGGAGTTGGCGACCGAATGCGAGGCGGGGGTGGGGGAGTGGGTCCACACGATCGCGAGCCGCTTGCCCCGCGGATCGCCCAGGTGCTCGCGCAGGGTGACCAGGTCGGCCAGCGCCTGGAGGGGGTGCCACTGGGCGCTTTCCATGTTGATCACCGGCACGCTGGAGTGTGCCGCCCAGGAGCGGATGCCGGCGTCGCGCCGATCGGCGCTCCAGGACCGCCCCGGGGGCGCCGGCCGCACGGCCAGGGCGTTGCAGTAGGTGGAGAGCACCGCGGCGGCGTCCTTGATGTGCTCGGGCGCCACGCCGTCCATGACCCGACCCTCCTCCTCCTCCAGGTCCCAGAAATCGGAGGAGGCGGTCAGGTTGATGGTGCAGCCTCCGAGCTGGTGCACGGCGGCGGTGAAGGAGGCGCGCGTGCGCAGGGAGCCGCGGAAGAAGAGCAGCCCCACGGACTTGCCCGCCAGCGTGGCGCGGGCGCCCCGACTCTTGATCCGGATCGACATCCCGATCAGGTCGTCCAGGGCCGTGGGGGAGAGGTCGTCCAGGCGGATCAGGTGCTTGGGCGTCTCCAGCATGGAGCCAGGGTACCCCGGCGGGGCCGGGAGTCCACGCTGCGGCGCGGCTCGGGGCGGCCCCGAGCCGATGATCGCGGGCTTCGCCCGGGCAGCCGGGCGAGCCCCGGGGGCGGGAGGGGCCCCTCTCCCCGACCGGGACGGGGTCGGGGGCCCCGGCTTGACAGGGGCCGGGGGCCCCGGCTACAAACCACCACCGTGTGCACCCGTGGCTCAACTGGATAGAGCACCTGACTACGGATCAGGAGGTTGGAGGTTCGAATCCTCTCGGGTGTACCACCTCCGACCTGCCCGTGGGCCGGGCGGGCCATCCAGCCGGGGGGCCGGCACGTGAGCCAGGTGGACGAGGCGGCTCGGGCGCGCCGTGATCGCCGATTCATGGCCTTGGCGCTGGAGGAGGCGCGGCGGGCCGAGGCCCTGGACGAGGTGCCGGTGGGCGCCGTGGTGGTCGCGGAGGAGCAGGTGCTCGGCCGCGGGCACAACCGGACGCGCACGGACTGCGACCCGACCGCGCACGCCGAGATCGTCGCCCTGCGCGCCGCCGCTCTGGCCGTGGGGGCCATCCGCCTGGTCGGCGCGACGGTCTACACCACGGTGGAGCCCTGCTTCATGTGCGCCGGAGCCCTGTCCCACGCCCGAGTGGGGCGGGTGGTCTGGGGGGTCCGCGACCCCAAGTTCGGCGGCTGCGCCTCCCTGGGAGAGGTGCTGAGCGATCCCCGGCTCAACCACCGCGCCGAGACCTCCGAGGGGGTCCTCGCCGAGGAGGCGGGTGAGCTGATGGTGCGGTTCTTCCGCGGCAAGCGGTAGGCCGATTCCCGGGCGAGGAGCCGCAACCCCCGGCGGCCGGGGCAGTCCCCCGGGCGGAAGGGGGGCGATCCCCCGGGGGACCCCCCCTCCCTCTCCCGCCCGAAACCCGGAATTCACCCCTCCTCCCGTGGAGCACCGGGGGCCCTCTTTGGTACAAGACCGGCCGCTTGGCCCCGCCCCGAGGGTGGGGCCTTGCCAACGAAGGTCCCGACGGAGAGGTGCCGGAGCGGCTGAACGGGCTGGTTTCGAAAACCAGAGTGTCCTTACGGGCACCGGGGGTTCAAATCCCTCCCTCTCCGCCAACCCTCCCCCCCCAAGCGAACGACGAGACTCAGGAGAGGTGTCCGAGTGGCTGAAGGAGCACGCTTGGAAAGCGTGTGTGTCGGTTCCCGGCACCGAGGGTTCGAATCCCTCCCTCTCCGCCACCCCGCTTCTTCGGCCGGCGAGCCCGGCAGTGGACT
>CAZTTG010000043.1:0-53124 GCA_964615935.1 uncultured Planctomycetaceae bacterium
CCGGCACGATCCCGGGGTGGTCGAGCTGCCCGGTGATGCGCGCCTCCTCCACGAACCGACCCAGGGACGATCGGCTCCCCGGACTCGGGACGTCGCCGGCCGGGGACAGGGAATCGAGGGCCACCTTGAGGGCCAGCTCCCGATCGAGGCTGCGATCCCGGGCCCGCAGCACCACGCCCATGCCGCCGCGGGCGACCTCACCGAGACAGAGGTAGCGGTCCACCTCAGGGGCCCAGCGAGCGAGCTCTCCGAGCTCGAGCGCCGCCGATCGGGCGGGGCCATGGCGTTCATCACGAGCGCTCCGGTCCACGTACTTGTCGAGGAGGTGCTGGGCGAAGTCGAGGGAGATCGACGGCTCTCCCGGGCCGCGGCGGAGCTCGGCCCAGCGCTCACGCACGTCGTGCAGCTCCGCCGCCAGCTCGGGGCGGGACTCGCGCAGGGCCTCGAAGCCCTCGTCCGAGTCTCCGTCCCGCTCGAGCAGGTGGCGGAGGAAGACCTCCTCGGCCTCGCTCAACGCGGGCTCGATCCGCTGGGGAGGCCCCTTCCCGCCGGAACTCATGGGACCAGCCTCCGGGACGGCCGCAGGCCGATCGAGCTGGACTTGAGCGCCTGCCCGCTGGGGGGCTGGACTCCCCTCTGTGCGCTTCGGTAGCTGCCCCCGCGAACGGGACGCTTCCCATCCGCCTGCACGGGCCCCTGGCACCACTCGGAGACGTTTCCACTGAGGTCGTACAGCCCGTAGCCGTTGGGGTCCCCCCGGCCCACCGGCCGATGGTGTCTCAGGTGCGGAAACCACGTACCGGGGGCTCGCTCCGCGCAGGGGATCTCCTTGTGTTCCGAATGGGAGTCGTCACCCGCGATGAGCGCTCCGGACTCCGATCCGCCGCGCGCGGCGTGCTCCCACTGCGCAACCGTCGGCAGGTCGAGCCTCAGGTGGTGCACCAGCCAGGTGGCGCTCTCCCAGCTCATGTGCTCGGCAGGGTGCAGCCTGCTCAGACCGAGATCACCCCAGTACCGGCCCTCGGGGCTGAAGTAGCTCCGCTGCAGTGCGAAGCGGCCCCATTGCCCCTGGGTCATCTCGTACTTGGAGAGGAGGAAGGGCTCGAGCTCCGCGGAGCCGGGGATGAGCACCAGGACCAGTGCGTCCTCCTCGCGCGCGATCGGGTCCTCCCCCGGGCGCCAGCGGGGGAGCTCTCCGGTCCTCAGGTCCGCGAACTCCCACAGACCCGTACGAGGATCGCGGCCGAGGGGCCCGAGCCCGGGCTGAAGCCGGATCCGCAGGCCGTCGTAGCGGGGGCAGTCGCCCTGATCGGCGATGGACTCGATCGCCTCCTCCCAGATCGCGCCCCACTCGAGCGCGAACCCGCTCTGCAGCCAGCGCAGGTACTCGACCTCCCGCTCGGCGTCGGCGAGCACGCCCCTCGGCGCGGTGGCGGCTTCGTGGTTCCGCGCTGGCTCCTCTCGCGCGAAGGCGTCGAGCGCATCGACCAGCTCCTCGAGGCTCGCATGACGCCGGCGCAGGACCTCGCCCGCGGCGAGGAGACCCGCCTGCCTGCGGAACCAGATGCGTCCAAGCTCGTTGTCCTCCGCCAGCCTGGGGAACTTGGCCTGGAGGTTGGGGAGGCCGGTCTCCTCGAAGCCGGCGGCCTCCCAGCCATCCTCCCGTCCCAACCTGCGGCGCAGCGCCTCCTCCTGCGCGTAGAGCCCCCTGTGGCTCGCGGCACGGTTACCTGCCCCCGGGGGAGTCCAAGCGGGATCCGGCTCGGTGCGCTCGAGACCGCGGCGCATGCCGTACAGCCTCGCCCGGTAATGCGGTAGTCGTTCCTCCGCCAGCTTCCTGGCCTGCTCGTGCCAGTCGCTCCAGCTCTCCAGGAGCATCCCCTCCTCGCCCCAGAGCCGTTCGACCTGCTCGCAGAGGTTGTGAAGGAGCTGCAGGTCCTCGAGCTGCCCCCTCTCGCGCTGGTACTCGATCAGGGTCCCGACGGTGACCACGAGCATCGCCGCGGCCGCGGCCAGGGTCAGGGCCACGATGGTCGCTGCGGATCGGTGTCGTCCGATCCACTTCCGCAGCGCGAACAACGCGCCGGCGCCGTGAGCACGGACCACGCGGCCCTCGGCGTAGGCCCTCAGGTCGGCCGCCAGCTCCCCGGCGCTGGGGTAGCGCTCCTCGGGAGCGGGGGACGCGGCCTTCTCGCAGATCGCGGTCAGCTCCGGCGGCGCGCCCCGCCTCGCGCCGCCGAGCAGCTCCCGCAGCATCGCCCCCAGGGCCGCCACGTCTTCACGGGGGTCGTGGGTCGCGGGCTCGCTCTGCGGCTCGTCCCCGGGCTCGGCCGCGGGGATGCAGGGCTCGAGGTCGAGGTCGGGGTAGTCGTTGGGCTGCAGGCTTCCCGGGTCGAGCGGGTGCTCCGAGCCGGCTCGCCCCCAGCCCAGGATCTGAACCTCGCCGAAGTCACCGACGACCACGCGCTCCGATACCGGCCCTCCGTGGGTCACGCCCTTCGCGTGGGCGAAGGCCACGGTCTCGCAGACCTTGCGCAGGGCGTCCAGCGCCCGCTCGACGCTCCAGCCGTCCCGTCCCCGGCGGGCGAGGGCGAAGACCTCCTTCAGCGACCGCCCCCGCGGCCGGCGCATGGCGAAGAAGGGACGCCCCTCGGCGTCGAGGGCGGACTCGTGAACCGGCGGCATCCCGGGGTGCTCGAGCCTGGACGTGAGCATGGCTTCCCGGAGGACGGCATCGGGAGGGGCTCCGGCAGCGGGGAGGCGCAGCGCGATGGGACGGTCGAGGTCATCGTCCCAGGCCTCGACCCAGGCCCGGCTCGCGGCCCGGGAGTCGATGGGTCGGTAGCGGCTGCCGGCGGCGACCTCCCGCCCCTCAACGGGCCTGCACGAACCCGGCTCGGCCGTCCACAGGCTGAGTCCCCCGACGAGCTCCTCGTCGCGGGATCGCGGCGGTGGCGCGCCCGGGAGCGACCCTCCGCGGCGGAGCTCCACGAAGCGCCGCCAGAGAGCCCGCAGCTCGTCGGCCCGCTCGGGAAGGGCCTCCGGATCGTCCCCGGATTCCGCAGGCCCGGTCAGCAGGAAGCGGATGAATTTCCGTTCGACGACCGACAGCCCAGGGGATGCACCGGCTTCCTCAGACCCTCCCATTGGAGCCCAATGGTAGCGCGGCGCGCGCTCACCGCGGGCCGGGAAGGGGGTCAGAACCCCGACTTCGCCGGGATTTGCCATAATGGCGGCCGGCGACCGTCGGCCGCGGAGGACCGTGTCCGCTTCCAGAGAACAAGACCACGACGAGGACCGCGACGAGCACTCGGAGACCCTGCTCTCCCGCTTCGCGCGCGGGGAGGACCGGGCCCTCGGGATGCTGATCCAGCGGGAGACCCCCCGGATACTCCGCCGCGCTCGGGCCCGGATGAAGGGCCGGATCCGGCGCCGTCTGGGCGCCAGCGACATCCTCCAGCTCGCAGCGGCCGACCTGGTCCAGCTCCGCGACCGCTTCGAGAACCAGGGGATGCCCGCCTTCCGGGAGATGGTGATCACCATCGTGGACCGGACCCTGGCCAACGAGATCGAGCGCGAGCACGCCCAGAAGAGGACGCCGCTCCGGGAGAGGAGCGGCGCTGGCCCGCGAGGTGGTTCGATGTGCTCTGAGAGTCCGATCGAGGAGCTCGCCGCCATCACGGAGACGCCCTCCCGAGCCCTCGATCGCAAGGAGCAAGCGCTGCGCGTGCAGGCGTGCTACGCCGACCTGCCGGCCGCGGATCGCGAGATCATCCGGCTCGTCGACTACGAGAACCTGAGCTACCGCGAGGCCTCGGCCCGTGCGGGGATCTCGGTCGAGGCCGCGCGGCAACGGCACTCGCGCGCCATCGGGAGGCTGCGGGACGGCCTGGGGGCCGGCTCCGCTGGGTCGGGTCCGGAGGGCGAGGACTCGAGGTGAGCCCGAACTCAGCCTCGCGGGCCCTGGACCGCGGGTGAGCGGGCCTCCTCGGCCCTCCCATGCCGTATCCTCTGGCGGCCTGCCGGGCCATCCGGACCCGGGACGGCGAGGACCCTGCACGGATGAGGATCATGACCACACCGCCGACGCTGGATCCCGAGAGGGTGGACGCCCTGCGGGGGCGCAGCCTGCTCTCCACCGAGGACCTGACCGATCCCGAGCTCGAGGCCCTGCTGGGCGTCGCCTCGACCCTCGAGCGACTGGATCGCGAGGGCGCGGGGATGGACCTGCTGCCGAACGAGCTCGCCTACGCCCTCTTCTTCGACAACTCCACTCGGACGAAGTCCGCCTGGGCGGGTGCCGCCGCCCGGCTGGGGATGCAGCCGGTGATCGTGGACGGAGGCTCCACCCAGGTGGCCCACGGCGAGACGGCCGCCGAGACCGGCGCCATGCTGGGCATGAACGCGCACGCCCTGGGCATCCGCCACGACCTGATCCTGGGCCAGGGGAACCGCTTCATGCGCGACGTCCAGCGGGGGATCGATGAGTACCTCGCGGCGACCGGCTCCCGCCGCCGGGTACCGGTCGTGAACCTGCAGTGCGACGTGGATCACCCGACGCAGACCCTGGCCGACCTGCTGTGGCTGCGCGAGCGTTTCGAGGGAGGGCTGGCGGGCCGCCGGATCGCCGTGAGCTGGGCCTACTCGCCCTCCTACGCCAAGCCGCTCTCGGTGCCCCAGGGACTGATCATGCTACTCGCTCGATCCGGAGCCGAGCTGACCCTGGCCCACCCGGAGGGCTACCCGCTGCTGGAGGAGTGCCTCGGCGCCGCGCGCGCCCACGCCCGGGCCAGCGGCGGCTCCTTCCGCGTGGTGCACGAGATGGACGCGGCCTTCGAAGGAGCCGAGGCGGTCTATCCCAAGAGCTGGGGGCCCATCGACCTGATGCGAGAGCGGGTGGGCGCCGACGAGGCGGCCATGGCCGAAATCGAGGGGCGGATGCTGGCTCGCAACGCCGGTCACCGCGACTGGATCTGCGACGAGAGACGCATGCGGCTCACCCGGGATGCGCTCTACCTGCACTGCCTGCCGGCGGACATCGGTGCCGAGGTCTCGCCGGGCGTGATGGAGCGCTTCCGGATCGACCTCGCGCGGGAGGCCCAGAAGAAGGTCTACGTCATCATGGCGCTGCTGGCCACGGCCAAGGTCGAGGGCCTCGCCGCGCGCCTCGAGGGAGGTGGAAGGTGAGTGAGCTCGACCGGAGCGTGGCCGCGCTCGCGGCCCGCGATCGGGAACTGGCCGTCTCCATCCTGCGGGAGGCCATCCGCGTCCCCGCCGACTGGGTGGACCGCGCGCCCGAGGACGGCGGCGACCCCCTGACGGGCCTGTCCAACCACGAGCGCCCGCGGCTCGAGCAGCTTCGGAGCGCGATCGTCGAGTCGCGCGCGGTGCGCTCCGCTGCCGACGTCTCCTTCGACCCCTACGGGAATCTGGTGTGGACCGTTGAGGACCCGGATGACGGCGTGCCGCGGGCGGAGAAGAAGGTGATCTACCTCGACGGTCACACCGATACCGTGCAGGCGCTCCGCCCTCAGTGGCGCGAGAGGATCGGCCCCGGCATGGACGCCTACGAGGGGTTGACCGACGCCGCGAGGGTGGATCGCGGCTTCATCCGCCGGGAGCTGGGCTGGGTGCCGCCGGACGAGGAGTGGGATCAGCTGGTCTTCGGCCGCGGGTCGGCCGACCAGCTCTCGGGCGTGGTGGCCCAGATCGTCGCCACCCGGATCCTGCTCGAGCTCGCCGAGCTGGGATCGCTCCGCGGAGCAGTGGTGCGCTGCTACGGCACGGTGGCCGAGGAGGACAACGACGGCGGTGGCCCGCGCTTCCTGGTGGAGCGCGTGCTCCCGGGAGCGCCGCCCGAGCTGGTTCCCGACGTGGTCATCCTCACCGAGGGCACCGGAGACGCCGCCAAGGGCGCCCTGGGCATCTACCGCGGCCAGCGCGGACGCATGCAGATCGAGGTCATCGTCACCGGCCGCTCATGCCACGGCTCGATGCCCTGGGAGGGGCTCAACCCGCTCGAGCACGGGGCCGCCATCATCGCCGAGGCGGCGGGCGCCTACGAGGAGCGCCGGGGCTTCCGCGACGACGAGTTCCTGGGCCACGGCACGCGCACCGCTTCCTTCGCCGAGCTCGCCACGCCCAGCGACTGCGCGGTGCCGGAGCGCTTCGCCTTCCGGCTCGACCGGCGGCTGACCGTCGGAGAGACGGCCGAGCAGGCCCTCGCCGACGTCGAGGCGCTCGAGGCCGTGGCGCGCGCGCGCGCGGCCGGGCTGGAGGTGGACGTGCGGGTTCCGCGCTACCGTACGCCCACCTGGCGGGGCTTCGAGCCGGGCAACCCGCAGGTCTACCCCGGCTGGGTCACGCCGGAGGACCACCCCGCCATCCGCGTCGCGGTGGAGACCTACCGCCGGGTGGTCGCGCCCCGGCTCGGCGAGAACCCGGCCCAGGGCGGCGCGCTGCGGCGGGAGCCCCGGGTGGATCGGTGGATCTTCTCCACCGACGGGGTGGGTTTCCCGATCCCCGTCGGCGACGAGCGCATCGAGGTGGGCGAGGCCAAGCGCTGGGTGATCTCGGGCGCGGTGAAGCACCCCCCCATGTTCGGCCTGGGGCCGGGCATCGAGCAGAACACCCACAAGATCGGCGAGTGCGTGGACGCCCGGGAGCTGCAGCACGCCATCGCCTTCCTGGCGCGTTTCCCCTCGCTGTACGCGGGGGCCTGAACCCACCCACCACCCCCCACCCGCTCAGGGGATTGCCGGACCCGGCGCCGGTTGCGCACCTTCTCCCCGAAAGCGGCTCCTCAACGCCCCGGCCGCGGGTCGCCCGCCGCCGCGGCGCCCGATCGCTCCGGACCCCCCTTCAATCGCTCGCGCTTCCATCTCTCCAGCCGATGAGCGAGGAGGTGGATGCCCCAGGCCGGCAGCAGGAAGGGGAGGGCGATCAGGATGCCCATGAGGAGGTCGGCCAGGATCGGTCCGTCGTCCAGACCGAAGAAGACGAACCCGAGCATCGCCATCAGGGGGATGCAGCCGATCAGGGCGATGGCCAGGCTCCAGAGCAGTCCCGCGTCGAAGTAGTGGACGTGCTGGGTCATCTTGGATGCCGTGAACCACAGGACGATCCCAGCCAGGGAGGGGATCAGCAGGAACCAGCCCGCGCCGGTGCCCAGGTGGCTCATGTTCAGCGTGGCCCAGGTGGTGAGCCCACCCATCGCGACCGCGATCGCCGCCTTGAACGCCCACTCGATCCTCACCAGCCGAGGTTCGCGCGTCCAGAAGACCCTCCGCCAGGCGGCCAGGTTGGTGAAGCCGCAGTGGGGGCACACCTCGCTCGCAGCCTCGGGGCGATCCAGCAGCCCGTAGCAGCGCAGGCACTGGGCCTGCCGGGCGCGGATGCGGCCTCGGCCCCCCGAACCACCTCCTCGGACGCCCACCGGCATGCGAGCAGGATAGCACGGAGGGTGTGGAGCCGCCTTGGCCGGGCCGGGCCGGTCCGCACCCGGACGGCGGGGCACCGGCTCGCGGCCGCTCAGGGCCGAGCGAGGCACCTCCTCGAGGGCCGGCCCTGGCGGGATCGCGCGCTTCGTGGTGGATTGGATGGGTCGCCCCGGGTGGATTCCCGGGCTCGCGCGAGGAGAACAACCATGAAGATCACCACGACATGGGCGGCGGTCGCGATGCTGACCGGCGCCGTCTGCTCGCAGGAGCTCGTCTACGTGGAGGAGAACTTCGACCAGGGCATCCCCGCCACCTGGACCGTCCTCGACGTCGCCTGCCCCGCGACCAACTGGTACGGCACCACCGGCGGGTACGCGGGCAACTATCTGGACGGGACCGAGTTCGCCTTCATCGACAGCGACGCAGCCGGCCAGTTCTGCGCCGTGGAGGATTACCTGATCTCGCCGGCCTTCGACGCCACGGCCTCCTCGAGCCTGAGGATCCGCTTCGATCACTACTACCGGCACTACGTCACCGACGCGGGCACCGTGCAGGTCTGGGACGGCGCCGCGTGGGTGGACGTGGCGACCTACACGGCCACCATCGGGGACTGGGGCGCGCCCGACCCGGTGGATCTGGACCTCTCGGCGCACATCAACGACGCCATGCAGGTCCGCTTCAAGTACACGGGCAACTGGGACTGGTGGTGGGCGGTGGACGACGTCGTGATCTACGAGCCGCTCGCCCCGCCCGGGACCTACTGCACGGCCAAGGTCAACTCCCAGGGCTGCACGCCGCTCATCGGCTCCTCCGGAACGCCCAGCGCCTCCGATCCCACACCCTTCGACGTCACCGCGTCGATGGTGATCAACAACAAGAACGGGATCCTCTTCTACGGGCTCAACGGCCCCAACAATCTCCCCTTCCAGGGTGGCTGGCTGTGCGTGCAGCCGCCGCTCAAGCGCACCCCCATCCAGAACTCCGGGGGCAACCCGCCTCCCGACGACTGCTCGGGCACCTACACCTTCGACTTCAACGCCTGGCTGCAGGGGGGGAGCGATCCAGGGGTGGGGCCCGGCGCGCAGGTCCACGGCCAGTACTGGCAACGGGACCCCCAGAGCCCGAGCACGACCGGCCTGACGGACGCCATCGCCTTCGCGGTCGGGAGCTGATGGCCGGCGGGCGGGGCCGCCCACCCCACTAGCCCAGCGTGCAGTGCCGGCACACCGCGAGCTCCCGCTCGAGGAAGCTTCGGATCACGCGCAGGTGCTCCTCCCCGCGCCAGATGTCGCCGAAGTCGGCCTCGCCTAGGTCGCCGAAGGCGGTGACCCCGAAGGCGTCCATGCAGCAGGCCACGGCCCGGCCGTCGGAGAGCACGGCGATCCGCTCGAGCTGCGGGCACAGGCGCCGGAGCCGGTAGGGCCTGGCCCCGCTGCGGCCGCGGTCCCAGCGCCCGCCCTCGGCCCCGGGCTGCGCCTGCTCCCGGAACTCCTCGGCCGCCCGCATGGGCTGGGACACGTCGAGGTCGAAACCCATCTCGCTGGCCACCGAGAGATCGTAGAAGTAGGAGGGCGGCTTGAGGCAGACCTCGTCCGCGCCCAGCTCGAGCAGCGAGTCGTACAGCTCGCGCTCGCGCCGCGCGTTGTAGCCGAACATCAGGGCCTGCACCTGGATCGTCGGCGAGCTGGCCTCCCGCCGCCGCCTCTCCTCGATGAGGGCCCGGGTGTTCCGCAGGACCCTCTCGTAGTCGCCCCCCACGCGGTACTTCTCGTAGTCCTCCGCGCTGGCGCCGTCGATGGCGATCGAGATCCCGTCGAGCCCCGACTCCAGGACGTCGTCGAGGTGGCGATCCAGCAGCATGCCGTTGGTGGCGAAGAGGGTCTGGACGCCGGCCCGGCTGCAGCGGCGGATGATGTCGAAGAGCTCGGGATTGAGCAGGGGCTCCCCCTGCACGTGGAAGCACAGGGTCCTCAGCGAGCTCCCGCAGGCCCGCAGCACGTTCTCGACGTGCTCCAAGGCCAGATGAGGGTGATCGCGCGGAGCGATGTGGGTGGGGCACAGGGGGCAGCTGAGATTGCAGGCGACCGTGGCCTCGAGCATGCCGGAGCGGGGCATGCGGCGGCGCACCAGCGCGTTCAGCGCGTCGTCCGGCAGGAGCCGGAAGAGCGCCTGCTTCAGGCGCTGGGCGAGGCGATCGCGCATCGCGACGACCGAGACGTTTCTCCAGCCCTTCGACGCGGGCACGGAGGATCGGGGTGCCGCTCCCCGGTTCTCGGGGGCCGGTCCTCTCACCGGGATCGCCCTTCGGTGCTCGTCATCGGTGGCGCGCTGCGGAGCGGAAGGAGGCCGCGAGCCGGGGCCGATGGTAGCACGCGCGCGCGGCCCGGATCGGGATCCCGCCGGGGGTCGGCGGTGGATCTCGATCGCCCTCCCGGGGCGCGCGGCTCCAGGCTGGCGCGGATCGGCCCCGGCCGCTACCCTTCCGCGCCCCCGAGGCGGACCCTTGCCCCGCATCTACCTGGACCACAATGCCACGACGCCCCTGCACCCCTCGGTGCTGGAGGCCATGCTCCCCTTCCTGGGCGAGCGCTTCGGCAATCCCTCCAGCCTGCACTGGTCGGGACGGGAGGCGAGGCAGGGCCTGGATCGGGCCCGGCGCAGCGCGGCCGCGCTGATCGGGGCCGAGCCGGCGGAGATCGTGTTCACCGCCAGCGGGACCGAGGCGGACAACCTGGCCCTGCGCGGGGCCCTCGCGGCCGCCGGGCCCGGCAAGCGGCACCTGGTCACCTCGGCCGTGGAGCACCCCGCCGTGCTGAGCACCTGCGAGGACCTCGAGCGGGGCGGCGTCGAGGTGACCCGCCTCCCGGTGGACTCCGCCGGACGGGTGGATCCCGCGGCTGCGGAAGCGGCGCTGCGCCCCGACACCGCCCTGCTCAGCCTGATGCTGGCCAACAACGAGGTGGGCACGCTCCAGCCGGTCGAGGAGGTCGCCCGCGCCGCCCACGCGCGCGGGGTGCGGGTGCACTGCGACGCCGTGCAGGCCGCGGGCCGCGTGCCGGTGGACGTGCGGGCGCTGGGCGTGGACCTGCTCTCGCTCTCGGGCCACAAGATCGGCGGTCCCAAGGGAGTCGGCGCGCTCTTCGCCTCGCGCGAGGCCGCCCTGAGCCCGATCCTGACCGGCGGCTCGCAGGAGGGCGGCCGGCGGGCGGGCACCGAGAACGTGCCCGGGATCGTCGGCTTCGGGCGCGCCTGCGAGCTCGCCGCCGCCGGGCTGGCCGAGGGCGCCGGACGCCAGGGCCGCCTCCGGGATCGGCTGCAGCGCGGGATCGAGGAGCGCGTCCCCGGCGCCCGCGCGAACGGACACCCCGAGCTGCGCCTGCCCAACACGCTGAACCTCACCTTCCCCGGCGTGGACGGCGAGTCGTTCCTGATGAACCTGGATCTCCTGGGCATCGCCGCCTCCACCGGCTCGGCCTGCTCCTCGGGAAGCGTGGAGCCCTCCCACGTCCTGATCGCCATGGGGCTCTCGCCGCGGGAGGTCTCCGGATCGATCCGCCTCTCGCTGGGCCCGGAGAACACCGAGGAGGAGGTGGACGCCGCGCTGGAGGCCCTGGCCGACGTCATCCAGAGCCTCGGCGGGGGGGGCGCACCGTGAGCGGCGACGAGGGGCGCATCGTGGTCGCCATGAGCGGGGGGGTGGACTCCTCGGTCACCGCCGCCCTTCTGGCCGAGCGGGGCTTCGAGGTGGTGGGCCTCACCCTGCGGCTGTGGCTCTGCGAGGAGCAGACCGGCTCGTCGAAGTCCTGCTGCGGCGCGGAGGGCGTGGCCTCGGCCCGCTCGGCCGCCGCCGAGCTGGGCGTGCCCCACTACGTGGTCGAGGGCCGCGAGCCCTTCGAGGAGCAGGTGCTGCTCCCGTCGTGGGAGGAGTACGCGCGGGGACGGACGCCCAACCCCTGCGTGCTCTGCAACGAGCGGATCAAGCTCGGACTCCTGCTACAGCACGCCGACCGCCTCGGCGCGAGCCGGCTCGCCACCGGTCACTACGCGCGCGTCGCCGAGGGGCCCGCCCTGCTCCGAGGCCGCGACGCGGACAAGGACCAGTCCTACTTCCTCTTCTCCCTCGAGCGCGAGCAGCTGGCCCGCATGGTCCTGCCCCTGGGCGAGCTGACCAAGGAGGAGGTGCGGCGTGAGGCATCCCGGCTCGGCCTGCCCAACGCGGAGCGCCCCGAGAGCCAGGACGCCTGCCTGGGCGGCGGCGGCGAGGGCTTCGCCGAGGCCCTGCGGCGCCGCTTCGGCCGCGAGGGACGCGCCGGCGACATCGTCGATCCATCGGGTCGGGTGCTCGGCCGGCACGACGGCCTGCACCGGTTCACCGTGGGCCAGCGCCGCGGGCTCGGCGTTGCGATGGGCCGCCCGGCCTACGTGCTGGCCATCGACCCGGAGCGCGGGGACGTGATCGTGGGGACCGACGAGGTCGACCTCCTCTCGCCGGGGCTGCTGGCCGGCGGGCTTCGCTGGCTCGTCCCGCCGCCGGAGCCGGGCGCGATCCTCGAGGGCGAGGTGCAGATCCGCTACCGCCACCGGGCGGTGCCGGCGGCCGTCGAGGTCCTGGAGGACTCCCGGACGAGCGTGCGCTTCGCCGAGCCCCAGCGCGCGGTCACGCCCGGTCAGGCGGCGGTGTTCTACCGCGAGGACCGCGTCCTCGGCGGGGGGTGGATCGAGCGAGCGCTCGGGGACGAGGTCGATGAGCGCTGAGAACGATCGCTACTCCCGCCAGGAGCGCCTTCCCGAGGTGGGGGAGTCGGGGCAGCGCCGCCTCGGCGAGGGCTCGGCCCTGGTGCTCGGCTGCGGCGCCCTGGGCTCGGTCTCGGCCAGCGCCCTGGCCCGAGCCGGCGTGGGCCGCATCCGGGTGGTGGATCGGGACGTGCTGGAGCTCTCCAACCTCCAGCGGCAGATCCTCTACGACGAGGACGACCTCGAGGCCGGGCTCCCCAAGGCCGAGGCGGCCGCGCGGCGGCTGCGCCGGATCAACTCGGGGATCGAGATCGAGGCCCGGGTGGCGGACGTCACTCCGCGCAACGTCGAGGAGATGCTGGAGGGGATCTCGGTGGTGCTCGACGGCACCGACAACCTCGAGACGCGCTACCTGCTCAACGACGCCTGCCTGAAGCGGGGCACTCCCTGGATCTACGCCGGGGTCATCCGGACCTCCGGCGTGCTCATGAGCATCCTCCCCGGCCGCGGTCCCTGCCTGCGCTGCGTCTTCCCCTCGCCGCCACCGCCGGGCAGCCTGCCCACCTGCGACACGGCCGGCGTCCTGGGCACCGCGCCCATGGTGGTGGGCTCCCTCCAGGCCACCGAGGCGATCAAGCTCCTGCTGGGGGTCGAGCCCCTCGGGGGGATCCTGACCATCGGATTGTGGGACGGCTCCCACCGCCGCGTCGCCCTGCCGCGCGACCCGGGCTGCCCGGCTTGTGGAGAGGGTCGCCACGACTTCCTGGAGTCGCGGGAGACCTCCTGGGTCACCTCGCTCTGCGGCCGGAACTCGATCCAGATCACCCCCCCCCGGGAGGTGAGCCTCGACCTGGAGGAGCTGGGCCGGCGCCTCGCCCCCCTGGGCCGGGCGAGCGCCTGCGGCCTGGTGCTCCGCTTCGAGGTGGAGGGGCTCGAGATGCTGATCTTCCCCGACGGCCGCGTCGTGGTGCAGGGAACCGCCGACGAGGCCGTGGCCCGCGACCTGCACGCGCGGTACATAGGGACATGACAGGGCTCTCTGGGCACATGGGCCCGGGACGACTCCCGGTCAGGGCACGGCCCGGAACATGGGTCTGGATTCGGTGAATCCCGCCGCCGAACCACCTCGCCTGGAGGCTCTGATAGGCGATTTTGCCGAAATTGCTGGAATTCGGCATTTTTGCCGAATAGCAAGGGCTCCATGAAGCCGGAGAACTCCAGTAGTTCGGCAAAAAAGCCGAATCGCGACGAATTCGGAGCGAGTGCCCAACCCCCGTACGTCGCTCTGATCGGCGACATCGTCGCATCGCGAGGAATCAGTGGGTCGAATCGAGAGGAGTTGCAGCGCCTCCTGGGCAAGGAACTCGATGCTCTGAACGGGCACTTTGGGCCGAGGACCTTCGCCGCGAGGATGGTCCAGACGGCGGGTGACGAGGTTCAGGCGCTCCTGCGTTCCGCCACCCCGGTCGTCGACGTGGTCCGGGTGATCACCGATCGGCTCTACGGCTCGGCGGAGCCCCAGTACATCGTCTTTGGTATCGGCAGGGGGCCGCTCTCCACAGGCCCCGTGCCTCGGCATCCGGATCAGGCCTCCAATCCCGCGCTCCTCGATGGCCCCTGCTTCCATCACGCCCGGAAGGCACTGAAGCGGGCGCGCAAACGCAGGAGCTGGACCTCCGTGCAGGGCTTCGGAGACGAGGCGGACCAGGTCCTCGACAGCCTGTTCGAGCTGATGGGGGCCATCCACTCGCGCTGGACCGCCAAGCAGAGTCTCTATGCGGTCTACACGCGCAAGAAGTACTCACAGAATACCTATGCCCAGAAGGACGTCGCGGACGGGCTCAGGGGCGATCTCGGGGGCAAATCAAGGGTGAGCCCCTCGGTCGTGAGCGAGAGCCTGAAGGCCGCCCACTTCGAGGCGATCCTGCGGGGCGAGCTCGCGGCCAAGGCCGTCCTGGAGTCCCTCGACCGAGAAGCCGGAATGCTCCCGGATGGAGAGGCTGGAGCGCCGAGGCGATGAACGACCTCACCGTGGACTGGAGCGACGAGTCGAACGTGCTCCTCGCCCTGCTCCTCTGCGGGCACATGCTCGGGGATCTCGTCTTCCAGACCGAAGCGATGGTCGCGGGCAAGCGCCGCTCGCGGCGCGTGCTCCTCACCCATGCCCTGGAGCTGGGGCTCGTGCAGTCGGTCCTCGTGCTGCCGTTCTTCTGGAGCTGGACGGGGCTGGGGCTGCTCGTCTTCATCGCCGCATCCCACTACGCCATCGACGCTGCGAAGGTCCGGCTCGATGGATGCTGGCCGCGCCTCTTCATTTGCTTCGCCCTCGACCAGGCCCTCCACCTGGCGGCACTGGTGGCGGCGTGGGGTACGTGGGTCGCGTTCGCTCCGCGATCGAGTTCGGACACGCTGTCCGGCCTCTCCGTCGAGGGGCTCGGGTTCCTCGGCCCGATGGCGGCTGTCGCGGCAATCTACGCCTTCAACTTCAATGGAGGCTCAGTCATCGTAACGGCGCTCCTGCGGCGCGTTTCCAGGTCCACCGCGGACCCGCCGGATTCACCGCCGGAGCCCCCCGCAGGGCGCATCATCGGCATCCTCGAGCGAATGATGATCCTCACGCTCGTGTGGATCGGGGAGTGGGGAGCGGTGGGACTCATGCTGACGGCCAAGTCCGTCGCGCGCTTCAAGGAGCTCGATGATCGCGCGTTCGCCGAGAAATACCTGGTAGGAACCATGACCAGCGTTCTGGTAGCCGTCGCCAGTGGGCTGCTCATCGGGACGCTCGTGTAGCGACGCCTCGCTGCCTGCCAGCAGTTACCCTCCCATGACGAGCGACCTCGATCCCGACCGCCGCGAGCGCGAGGAGCTGCTGCGCGCCATCGGCGGCTTCGCGCAGGATCAGATCGACGGGCTGACGGCGCGCCCGGCGAAGGGGACCATGGGTCAGGAGGGGCTGCGGATCGCCGAGGAGGTGAGCGTCCCCATCGCGGAGGATCCCCTGGAGGGGGGCATCGAGCGGATTCTCGGGCTGCTCGAGCGGGCCGTGCAGGCGAGCTTCGTCACGCCCCACCCCGGCTATCTCGCCTACGTCCCCGGCGGCGGCATCCACGCCGGCGCCCTGGCCGACTACCTGGGCGCCTGCCTCAACCGCTTCACCGGCCTGGCCGCCGAGGCCCCCGCCCTGTGCCGGCTCGAGGCGGACGTCATCGACTGGCTGCTGGCCGAGCTCGGGCTCGATCCCGACGCGGGAGCCGGGGGGGTCTTCACCTCCGGGGGATCCCTGGCGAACTTCGCCGCGGTGGTGACCGCGAGGGAGAGCGTGCTCGGGGAAGGAGCCGACCTGCGGCGTGCCGCGGCCTACGTCTCCGCGCAGGCGCACCACAGCGCGATCAAGGCCTGCCGCCTCGCGGGCATCCCGGAGAGGAACGTGCGCGCGGTCGCGGTCGACGCGGAGCTGCGCATGGACCCGGGCGCCCTCGCGGCGGCCATCGAGGCGGATGCAAGGGGCGGACTGGCGCCCTTCCTGGCGATCTCCACCGCGGGCACGACCGGCACCGGAGCGATCGATCCGCTGACGGCCATCGCCGCGCTCTGCCGGCACCACGGCATGTGGCACCACGTGGACGGAGCCTATGGCGCGGCCTTCGCGCTGTGCCCCGAGGGGCGCCGCGCGCTGGAGGGCATCCAGCTGGCCGACTCGATCACCGCCGACCCGCACAAGGGACTCTTCCTGCCCCTGGGCATCGGCTGCCTGCTCGCGCGGGACGGGGAGGCGCTGCGCCGCGCGCACCAGCTCGACGCCGACTACCTCGCGAGCGGGGAGGAGGGCGAGCCGCCCAGCCCGGCGCACCTGGGCCCCGAGCTCAGCCGCCCCTTCCGCGGCCTGCGGCCCTGGCTGGCGCTGATGCTGCACGGCGCCGGCGCCTTCCGGGAGGCGCTGGGCGAGAAGCTCGAGCTCGCGCGACACTTCCACCGGGAGCTCTGCCGGGCGGACGCGCCCGAGCTCGAGCTCCTGGGCCCGCCGCAGCTCAGCATCGTCGCCTTCCGGCTGCCGCGGCGGGCGGAGGAGCCGCTCGGGGACTGGAACCGTCGGAACGTCCGGTGGCTCGAGCGGATCAACGACGGCGGCCGCGTGTTCCTGTCGAAGACCCGCCTGCCGGTCGCCGACGGCGCGGCCGAGACGCTGCGAATGTGCGCCCTGAGCTTCCGGACGCATCGGCCGCAGATCGAGGCCTGTCTGGAGGAGATCCGCCGGAGCGTCCGCGAGGAGGGCGAGGGGTAGGGAGGAGGCGGGAGGGCGCTCCCGCGAGGTCGGTCGGCCGGCGCTCAGCGGAACCGCTGACAGCGCTCGCAGTCGCAGTCCGCATCGAAGAGCCGGGCGACCGGCGGCGTGCGCCCATCGGTCGCATAGCCGAGCTCGGCGAGCTGCTGCATCAGCTGGGGATTCTCGGACTCCGGCAGGGCCCATCCGGTGGGCTCGGGGGTCTGCAGCCACTCGACCAGCAGCTCGCGCATGCGGCGCGCGCGGTCGAGCTCCTCGCCGGAGCGGTCGCGCTGGCAGCGCGGATCGGATTCCAGCTCGTAGAGCTCGACCCCGTGCCGCGGGGCGCGGTACTCCTCGCCCGCCCACCAGCCCGCCTCGCCCTCGCGGCGCAGGTGCAGGATCAGGTGCCAGGAGCCGACCGTCACCGATGCGGCGTAGCCCTCGGCCGCCAGGGCGAATCGCGGGCGGGAGACGAGGGGGGCGGCGCGCGAGCCGACCACCAGGCTGTTGCCGGGGAACTCCGTCCGCTCGAGGCCCGAGAGGTCGAGCAGCGTGCGGCCCACGTCGATCTGACGCACCGGATGATCGAAGCGCTGCCCGCCCTCGATCCCTGGAAAGGACAGGATCAGGGGCACGTGCAGGGTGGCCGGATAGAGGCCGGCGTGGCTCCAGTAGATGCCCTTGTCCCCCAGGCACTCGCCGTGGTCGGCGGTCACCGCGACGACTCCGGCGCGGAAACGCTCCCGTCTCAGGACGCGCCCCAGCTCCCGGTCCAGGTAGGTGACCTCCCCTCGATACTGCGCGCGAGCCCATTCGGGGTCCCTCAGCCCGGGCATGGACCGAGGCGCGGGGAAGCTGTCCTCGGGGTGCTCGGAGCCGTAGGGGTCCCGATCCGCGGGGTAGTACCGGCGCTGCAGGTCAAGGGGAGGCTCGTAGGGTGTGTGCGCGTCGAAGAGATGGAGCCACAGGAAGAGCTTGCGGCCCCGCGCCTCGGGCAGCCAGGCGCACGCGCGATCGATCGTGACCGCGGCATCGAGCGCCGGGGCCTCCGGCCAGCGCATCCGATCGAATCCCTGGCCCAGGCCGCTGGCGTCGTCCGCCAGGACCGAGGCGCTGGTGGCGGCCCAGGTCAGGTAGCCGGCCTCCCGGAAGCACTCGGCCAGGGTGCGGGCCCGCTCGGAGAGGGCGTTGCGGTTGCTGATCACGCCCGTATCGCGCGGGTGCGTGGCGGTCATCAGCGCCGCGCGCGAGGGCAGGGTGACGTTGGCGCTGCTGAAGCAGTCCTCGAAGACCCATCCGCGCCGGGCGAGCTCGTCCAGGATCGGCGTGTCGATCTCGATCCCCTGATCGGCGGCTCCCAGGTGATCGGCCCGGTGGGTGTCGGAGGTCACCAGCAACACCGTGGCCGGATCGAGGAGCGGCTGGTGGACCACCGGCTCGGACAGGACGCAGACGGCTCCTCCTTCGCCGGAGTCGGTCAGGCCGAGCTCGACCCGCAGGCGCTCGCCGGCCCACCGGGACAGGTCGAGCTCCGCCCGCCCCCACGCAACCCACCCACCTCGCTCGTCGGGCGCGAGGACCCGCCGCAGGCATTGGCGGTCATCGCGGAAGAGCTCCACCGCCAGCCTCCCCTGCATTCCGGGTGGCTGCAGCTCCTTCGGGAAGCAGTACTCGATCGTCAGGTGCCCGCCGGCGGGCGTCCGCGGCCCGCGTCGGGGCACGGTGAACTCCGTCGCTCCCCGGCCTCCGCCCGAGAGCACCCAGCCCCGGCGGGCCTCCTCGCCGATGGTGATCAGGGCCGCTCCGCCGTCCTCCGGCTCGGACAGCCGATGGATCGTCTGGGGCTGCAGCAGATCCACCCGCAGGAGCGTCCACTGCCCCTTCAGCTGACGGCCCCGCAACCGGATCTCGGAGGAGGGGAGATCCGACGACATCAGGTCCTCCATCGGGAGGATGGCGACCTGGGGATCCGGCGAGGGGGTCACCACCGCGAGCCCGCTCGATCGGCCGGTCATCTCAGCGTCGCGCACCGTCCACGCGCCGAGCTTCAGCCGGCCGCTGCACCGCAGATCAACCGCCACACGGTCGAACTCGGCCAGCGGAAAGGAGCCCGGGATGTGGACCACGCTGCTGCCCGCCTCGGCGAAGAGGATCGCGGCGCGCCCATCCGCGTCGGCGCCCGGATGGCTCGCAGCCACGAGCTCGAAGCCCTCCGAGAAGACCTCCCAGGGCTCGAGGTCGGCGGGCGGCACCAGCCTTCGGGTGGCGTGTGTCCGGCCGAGCTCGGTCACCGGGATCCCCTCGAGTCGGAGGCGGACGAGGTCCCTGGCCTCCGATGCGGCGGGCTCGATCCCCCGGGAGCAGCCCGCGAGGCCGGCCGCGACCGGGGCGAGGAGGAGGCCCGCGATCGCCCTGCCCGCTCTCCGATGCCCGCCCCGAGGGCCCTTCGCGATTCCCTCCATCCGGTACATCGTATTCCGGGTCGCAAACGTGGACAATGGAAGGGTGGGAGTCCGCTCGGCCGTCGGGCTCCGGCTTTCGGTATCATCCGGCCTCGATGAGCGCGAGCCAGGATCCCCCCGCGGAGCCGTCCGGCCCCGCCCTGGATTCGGATGCACCGGTCCTGCCCCGCCGGTTCGCCGACTACGTCCTCGAGGAGGAGATCGCCCGGGGCGCCATGGGAGTGGTCTACCGGGCGAAGCAGGTGGGCCTCGAGCGCACGGTGGCGCTCAAGATGATCCTGGCCGGGCGCCTGGCCTCGGAGCGCGACGTCAAGCGCTTCCTGGCCGAGGCGCAGGCCGCCTCGCGCCTGCAGCACCGACGCATCGTGCCGGTGCACGAGGTGGGCGTGCGCGAGGGCCGCCACTACTTCTCGATGGACTACATCGAGGGGCGCTCGCTGGCGGACCTGGTGTCGGCCGGGCCCGTGGAGCCCTCGGATGCGGCGCGCATCACGAGCCAGGTGGCCGAGGCCCTGCAGTACGCCCACGAGCAGGGCGTGGTGCACCGCGACGTCAAGCCCAGCAACGTCCTCCTGGGCGCCGACGGGATGCCGTGGGTGACCGACTTCGGCCTGGCCAAGGCCCTGGGCGAGGAGTCCGGGATGACCGCCACCGGTGACGCGGTGGGCACCCCCAACTACATGTCGCCCGAGCAGGCCGAGGGGGAGGGCGAGGTCGGAGCGGCCTCCGACGTCTACGGTCTGGGGGCGGTGCTGTACGCGCTGCTCAGCGGCCGGCCGCCCTTCCTGTCGCCCACGGTGCTGGGCACGCTGCGCATGGTGCGCGAGCGGGAGCCCATCCCCCTGCGGGTTCTCGAGCCGGCGGTGCCCAAGGACCTCGAGACCATCGTCCACAAGTGCCTGCAGAAGGCGCCCGAGCGGCGCTACGCCAGCGCGTCCGAGCTGGCCCTGGATCTCGAGCGCTGGATCGGGGGGCAGCCGATCGTGGCGCGGCCGGTGGGACGGCTCGAGCGGGCCGCGCTCTGGGCCCGGCGCCACCCGACGGTCGCGGCCCTGACCGCCGCCCTGATCCTCTCGGCCCTGGTCGGCGCGACCGCGGTCACCTGGCAGTGGCGCAAGGCCGTGGACGCCCTGGCGGTGAGCGAGGAGGCCCGGAGACAGCGGACCGGGGCCCAGCTCGAGGCCCTGGACAAGGCGCGGCCGGAGGAGTTCTCGGTCATCGTGCGCCAGCTCCAGCCCCTCTCCCCCGAGGTGGCCGCCGAGCTGCGCGCCGCGGCCCGCGATCCGGGGACCCGGGGGCTTCGCGCGCGGCTCGCGCTCCTTTCGATCGCCCCCGAGATGCTGGAGGGCGTGGCCGACCGGCTGCTCGACCCGGACCTGGAGCGCTCGGAGCTCGCCCTGGCCATCCGCCTCCTGAGGGCCGCCCGCGGGGTCCTGCCGCCGGAGGCGTGGCGCGCCCTCGTCTCGGAGCTGGAGCGGGGGCTCGAGGGACCCGCATCCGAGGGGGACCGGCGCTTCCCGGCCGCGGTGGTGCTCGCCGCCCTCGAGCCGGAGAGCTCGGCGGAGACCCGGCGCAGCCGCGCGCTGGCCGAGGGCCTGGCCTCCGAGAACCCGATCCTCCTGGCCGTGCTGCGGGAGGTGCTCGACCCCATGCCCCGGCCAGTGCTGGAGTCCCTGGGGACGATCTTCCTGGAAGGGCATCCGGGCGAGCGGCAGCAGGCGGCGGTCATCCTGGCCGAGTGCGGAGTCGGGCACCCGGACCTCCTCTCGCGACTGCTCACGCGCGCCGACGATCTCCAGTACTCGAGCCTGCTGATCCTGCTCGAGGCCGTGGGCAAGACCGGCGCGGAGGAGTGGATCGCCGGCATGCGGGAGGAGCTGGCGAGTGAGGTCGAGCCCGCCCCGGAGGCGCTCGGCGAGAGGCCCTGGCCGGATCCCGGCGAGGACATCCGGGCTGCGGTCGAGGACGCCGGCGGTTTCATGACGGATCGCCTCGCGCTCTGCCAGGAAGTCGAATGGGAGGCGGTCTTCCCTCTCTGTGAGGAGCTACGGCCCCATGGATTTCGACCCGTGCGCGTCCGGCCGTACGAGACCGCCGTCGGCCTGCGCGCGGCCGTGCTGTGGCAGCGCGACGGTCGGAGGTGGGCGATGGACTGGGGATGGCTGCACGGCGAGCTGGCGGAGATCAACCGCTCTCGCCGGAGCGAGGGCCTGATCCCCGCCGACCTGGCGGGCTACGCGCCGGACGACGAGGAGCGGCTCGGGAACCGCTACGTCTCCCTGTGGTCCAGCCCCCCGCCCGGCGTGCTGGATTCCGTGATGCTCGTCCGGCTGACCGATTCGGAGCTGGCCGACGCCCTGGAGAACATGGATCGCAGCCTGTACTCGCCCGATGCCTACCAGGTGTTCGAGTCCATCAGCGGCCGCCCGCTCCACAACCAGGTCTGGCTCCGGTACTCCACCCAGCCCGACCACGTGATGCGGAGATGGATCGAGGCAGCGGTCCTGGAATCCGAGCTCTTCCCGCGCTTCTGCCAGACTGAAGTCCAGGTATCACTCGCGCCGAGCCCCGTCCTCTCGGGGATCTGGTGCACCCTCGAGCGGGCGCGATCCCGCACGCTCATCGAGGACGGGCTCGAGGAGCACCTGGAGTCCTGCCGCGCCCTGGCCGCCGCGGGCTGGCAGCCAGCCGCGATCTCGGTCGCCGGGAGCCGCGACGGCCCGGTGGGTCCGACGGCCTCGGTATGGCACCGGCCGCCGGTCTCCGCCCAGGCGGAATCCGAATCGTGCCGGCGCCAGGCCCGCGCCGTCGAGACCCTGGTCCACCTGGGTCGAGAGGCGGAGCTCTGGCCGCGGCTGGCCCACTCCGCCGATCCGGGGCTGCGCTCCCAGCTCATCGTCGGCCTCTCGCGCGCCGGCGTGAAGCCGGAGCTGCTCGCCGATCGGCTCGTGGAGGAGAGGGAGCCGTCCATTCGCCGGGCGCTGATCCTGAGCCTGGGGGGCTGGGACGCGGAGGAGGTCGAGGACGGCCTTCGCGGCCGTCTGCTGGGGAGAGCGACCGAGCTCTTCGGGATGGACCCCGATCCGGGGGTCCACTCGGCCGCGGAGTGGCTCCTGAGGCGGTGGGGAGGGGAGGCCGCGGTGGAGTCGGCCGAGGTGGAGCTCGGCCTGCCGCCGGAGCACGCCTCGTGGACCGTCGACGGCCAGGGGCACACCCTGGTCGAGATTCCCGGGCCGGTCGAGTTTCCGATGGGCTCGCCCGGCTGGGAGGAGGGCCGCGAGCTGACCGAGGAGCCGCACCGGCGGCGCATCGAGCGCTCCTTCGCGATCTCCACCAGGGAGGTGAGCGCGGCTCAGTTCCAGGTCTTCCTGGACGAGCACACCGACGTCGGGGCGGAGCGGGACCTCCGTCCCGACCAGCCCATCTGGTGCGACTGGTACGACGCGGCCGCGTACTGCCGCTGGCTCAGCGAGCAGGAGGGCCTGCCCGAGGAGGAGATGTGCTACCCGACGGTGGCGCAGATCCTCCCGGACATGGTCCTGCCCCCCGACTGGCTCGATCGTACGGGCTATCGCCTGCCCACCGAGGCCGAGTGGGAGTACGCCTGCCGCGCCGGAGCCGAGACGGCCTACTGCTTCGGCTCGGACGTCGCCCTGCTCCCGCACTTCGCGCGCTGCCGGGCCAACTCCCCCGGCTTCTCGAGCGGCGCGGTGGGGGCCCTCCTGCCCAACGACCTGGGCCTGTTCGACATGCACGGCAACGCCATGGAGTGGACGCACGACAGGTATGGCCCCTATCCCATCCGGATCGGTTCGGAGGCGGTGGCGGACGCCCCTCCGCCCGATCCCGCCCTGGGGTCCGTGCAGCGGATCATCCGGGGGGGGTCCCATGACGCGGTCCCCGGCAAGCTGCGCTCGGCGGACCGCACCCGCGCGCTGCCCGCCACGACCAGCCGTCAGCTCGGCTTCCGCATCGCCCGGACCCTGCGCTGAGCCCCGAGCCGACTACTCCGGATCCAGCGGAATCCGGTCGGATTCGGCGCGGCAGGCCGCCCCCTCGCCCTCGACGGGGGAGTCCGCGGCGTCCGCCTCCTCGGTGGGGAAGAGTACCCGCACCCGCGTGCCCTGGCCGGGCTGCGAGTCGATCTCGATCGCCGCGCGGTGTCCGCGGACGATCCCCAGGACGACCGCCAGTCCCAGGCCCCGGCCGGTGAACTTGGTGGTGAAGAAGGGATCGCAGATGCGGTCGAGGGTCTCCGGTGCCATCCCGCACCCGGTGTCGACCACCTCGATGTAGACGTACTCCCCATCGGCGAGCTCAGCATCGAAGTAGGTCTTCGAGAGGTACTCGCCGTCGACCTCCATCAGCCCGGTCACGACCCGGACCTCCTGCCCCTCCTCCTCACAGGCCTCCAGGGCGTTGAGGACCAGGTTCATGATGAGCTGCCGGAGCTGGGTCGCGTTCCCCTCGACGAAGGACAGCTCGCGGGGCAGGACGTCCAGGCTCACGGCGGTGCCCGAGGACGTCGTCTGGAGCAGGCTCACGGTCTCCTCGGCCAGGGTCGAGAGGGCCACCGACCCCAGGCTGGTGGTGCGGTGCCCGGAGAAGGCCAGGAGCTGCTCGGCCAGATCGGCCGCCCGCTGCGCGGCGGTGGCGATGCGCTGGCAGGCACCCGCCTCCCTGGACCCGGGCTTCATCCGGGCCCCGAGCACCTCGGCGTCCCCCAGGATGACCGTGAGCAGGTTGTTGAAGTCGTGGGCGATGCCGCCCGCCAGCACGCCCAGGCTCTCCAGCTTCTGCGCGTTCCGGACGCGCGCCTCGAGGCGCCGCTGCTCCGCCTCGGCGGCCCGGCGCTGGCTGGTGTCGCTGAAGGTGCCCACGATTCCCGGCGCCGAGTCGGAGGTGGACTGGTAGGGCCGGGCCTGGCAGAGGAACCAGCGCGGCTCCTCCTCCGCGATCCGGAACTCCAGCTCGAAGTCGCGCTGCTCCTCGACCGCCCGGCCCCAGCGCTCCGTCAACTCGGCCCGGTCGTCGGGGTGGACCGCCTCCAGCCATCCGCGACCGAGGGCGCGCTCCTCGCTCATGCCCGTGAGCTCGCACCACCGGCGGCTGGCATAGACCACGGCCCCGCCGCGATCCCCCTCCAGCACGCCCACCGTGGACGCCCGACCCAGGTGTCGCAGGCGGCGCTCCGAGGTCTCGATCTGGGAGGAGGCCTCGTGGGCGTACTCCTTCATCTCCTGCTGGAGCGCATCGGCCCGCCGGGTCGCGCGCCGCATCTCGGAGTGGATCCCGGCCAGGAGGAGGATCCCCGCCGCGGCCAGGAGGGCCGAGGCCAGGCCCAGGAGTCCGATGCCGGTGGAGCCACCCCACTTCGGCGAGGTCGCCAGCCACCCTGCCTGGACGGCCAGGACCGCCGAGAGCGCGCCCAGCCACGGCAGACGCCAGTCTCGCCGCCTCGCCATCAGCAGCAGATGGCCGAGGGCGACCAGGGCGTGGATCAGAGCGGTGGCGACCAGGAGGGCCTTCATCGAATCGGGGGGCTCATCGAGGATCGCCGGAAACCCTCCTGAGCGGCGAATCCTCGACGTCCCGGATTCTAGCAGCCGTCCGGGGAGGGCGGTCTCCCCGCGATCCCGAAAGCCGTGAAAGGCCGGGGCGCCGCTTTTTCGGCCCTTCTCCGCAACCGCGAGGGGCGAGGGCGATCCCCCCGAATGGGTGGGTGTGCGCTCCGGGGGGAGGATCGCCGGCGGTCTCACCGACCCTCGGCCGGGGCGTCCAGGGCGACGTCCAGCATGAGCCGAACCCGGTGCCGGATGTCGTGGCGCTCTCGAACCGCCGCCAGCCCGGCCTCGGCGATGGACCGGGCCTCCTCGGCGTGCTCCAGGTAGTGGGCCACCTTCGCCCGCAGCTCGTCCAGGCTGCGGTAGCTCTCCAGCTCGAGGCCGATCTCGAAGAGCTCCTCCAGGGCCGTCGAGTGCTCGGCGATCAGGAATCCCCCGCAGGCCAGCACGTCGAAGACGCGCATGGTCGCGATGTCGTCCTGGTACAGGCGACCGACGTCCACCTGGATCCGCGCCCCGTTGTACACCCGGGGCAGCTCGCGGGCGTGGCCGGCGGGACCCCGGTAGCGGACCCCGTGGGGCTCGAGGGCGCGCCAGCCCTCATCGCCCCAGACCTGAATCCCGAAGGGCGCGAGGTTGGCGACGTAGGTGAGTCGCTTCTCGGCCGCGGCGCTCTCGGCCGCCAGCATCAGGGGATCGCGGGCCGAGACGCGCTCCTCCATGTCGGACAGGAAGCCGCCCAGGCGCCGCGCCAGCTCCTCCTCGAGGCGGGGGCGCGAGAAGTCGGCCCGCTGGGCGGTCAGGGCGGCGTCGAGGTGGGCGGCCCCCTCCACGACGGCCCCCCGGGCGTCGCCCCTCCAGCGGGCGTACTCCTCCAGGAAGGCCCGCCGGTGGTCCCGCGCCGTCTCCACCATGCTGGCGCCCACGAAGCAGACCGGCGCCCCGTAGCGCTCCCTCTCCCGCGGGTCGAGCTCGAGGGGCCGATGACGGCGGGTGTTGCTGGCCAGCGGCAGGGCGCGGACGCTCTCGAAGCCCGCCCGGCGGAAGCGCTCGACGTGGGCCGGGCGGTAGGTGAACACGTGCGCCCGAGGGGCCGGGCCCTCGAGGGGGAGCAGCCGGTCGGTGGCGGGATCGACCTCCCAGCACGCCAGGGGCAGGCCGAGGTCGCGGGCGAACTCCGCCAGGCCGTGGCTGTAGTTGACCGCGCAGATCAGCTCGGGAGCCGTCCGACGCACCGCCCGCTCGAGCTCCTCCCTCGCCCAGCGCTGGAGCTCCACCGGCACGGCCGCGAAGCCCTCCTCCGCCAGGGCCTCGGCCAGGTCGTCGACGAACAGGCCTCCGGCCGCGATCAGGGCCCGGCGCTGCCGCGTCTCGCCCTCCAGGAGCCGCGCCTCCAGCGCGTAGATCCGCGCGAGCAGGGGATGCGGGATCCGCCAGGCGGCCCGCGCCTCCTCGAGCCCGCTCGCCAGGTCCACTCCCAGGGCGAGCCGGAGCCGGCCCCGGGCGAGGGGTCCGGTCAGGTCTCCGCCGGCCAGGGCCAGGCGCAGGAGCCACGGATCGCGGTCCCAGGCCAGGACCTCGGCCTCGGGTCGGGCCTCCAGGACCGCCCGGAGGATCTCCCCCAGGCCCACCCCGAACAGGAAGAGCTTTCCCTGTCGGGGAGCGGCCGCGACCGCCTCGGCGGGATCCACCGCCAGGGGATAGCGGGTGCGGTGATGGAGGTAGACCGGTGGATCCGGCTCCACGTGCCCGCCGGCGACCGGCAGGCACAGGCGGCGGGCCAGCTCGGGATCGCGGCGCGAGAGCGCCTGCAGGTTGGCGCGAAAGACCGGCTCGCGGGCCGGGTCGAATCCGGCGCTCATGGTCCGAGGATAGGGCCTGGCGGGCCGGAGTCGAGGAGAGGCGTTCCCCGATCGGGGAGGGGCGGGGCCGGGCCGGGGGGCGGGCCGGAGCCCGTCGCGGGACCAGGTCAAGATCGGCATGCCCGGGGGCCGAAAGGGTGGGGATGCCCGCCCGCGGTTCGGCTCCACCCCCGATCTCCGCGGCCCCCCCCGGGCCCGGCCGGACCCTCCGCTGCGAGCACGACTTCCTGTGAGGACTGCATGGATCCCGATCGACGACCCGCCACCGAAGTCGGAGAGCGCAGAAGGGCCCCTCGGCGTCCCCACCGCGGTCAGGTGAGGCTGCTCGTCGACGGGGGGAGCCTGGAGGGCCCCTGCGACAACCTCTCCCAGGCCGGGGTTCTCTTCTTCAGCGACGACGTCCTGCGCGTCACGATCGAGATCGAGGAGGACGGTCAGACCCGGGCCATCGAGGGGCAGCTCGTCCGGGTGGAGCGCATGAGCGAGTCGCGGGCCGGCTACGCGGTCGAGTTCGACCGGCCCTGACGGTCGAGGCTCTAGAGCCGGTCCAGGAACCAGGCCGGCAGGACCCCCAGCACCAGCACCGCCAGGGCGCACAGGCCGGTGGCCAGGGTGGCGGGGGTGTGGCTCGTCTCCGGGGGCGGCTGGCCCTCGGGCGCCGGCTGCATGTACATGGCGACCACCACCCGCAGGTAGTAGGCCAGGGCGATCACCGAGAGCAGGGCCGCCAGCACGGCGCACACCGGGAAGCCCGCCCGGTAGGCCACCGAGAAGACCAGGTACTTGCCCAGGAAGCCGCCGGTGACCGGGATGCCCCCCAGGGAGAGCAGGAACAGGGTCAGGGCCGCGGCCACGCCCGGCCGCGAGGTGGCCAGGCCCCGCAGGGAGGAGATGCGGGTGAAGTGCTCGCCGTCCTGCTCCAGGAGGGCCAGCAGGCCGAAGGCCCCGGCGGCGGTGAAGACGTAGGCCGCCATGTAGAAGAGCGCCGCGTCGCGGGCCGCGCCCGCGAGCTCCCCTCCGCCCGCCATGGCGCCGGCCACCACCAGCAGCACGGTGCCGGCGTGGGCGATGCCCGAGTAGGCCAGCATGCGCTTCAGGTCGTCCTGCACCAGGGCCCCCAGGTTGCCGATGGCCATGGTGAGCAGCGCGATCAGCGCCACCGAGATGGCCGTCGAGGGGGGCAGCAGGAAGACCGCGTTCAGGAGGAAGGCGAAGGCCGCCGCCTTGGTGCCGGTGGCCATGAGGGCGGTCACGGGCGTGGGGCTGCCCTGGTAGACGTCGGGGACCCAGACCTGGAAGGGGAAGACGCTGGCCTTGAAGAACAGCGAGGCGGCGATCAGGGCGGCTCCCGCCCCCGCCAGCCGGTTGCCCCTCCACACCTCCGTGTCCACCAGCTCGCGCAGCTCCACCAGCGAGAGCGTCCCCGTGCCGGCGTAGACCAGGGCCGCGCCGTACACGAAGAAGGCCGCCGCGAAGGCGCCCAGCAGGAAGTACTTGAGGCCCGCCTCGATCGAGCGCGGCCGGTTGCGCCGGAAGGCGGCCAGGGCGTAGAGGGGGATGGAGAGCAGCTCCAGGCCGACGAAGAAGACCAGCAGATCCTGCGCGCCGGCCATCAGCATCATGCCCACCGGGGTCATGAGCATCAGCGCGTCGTGCTCGGTCTTGAAGGGCCGGTCCTCGCGGGTGTAGTAGCGGTGGCTGAAGAGCCAGGCCAGGGCCGTGCTGGCGACGAAGATCATGCCCCACAGGGCGCTGGTCCGGTCGGCCATCAGGGTCCCGTCCAGGACCAGGTTCTGGGGGGTTTGGAAGATGCGCACCTGGCCGATCAGCGCCAGGGCCAGGGCCATGGCCACGATCAGCCCGCGCGCCGGCTGCAGGGCCGGCGCCACGGCCACCACCAGCAGCAGCACCGCGCCCACGGTCAGGGCCAGCATGGGGCTCACCGCCAGGAGGGCTTCCCGAGTGAAGATCTCCGCCAGCTTCTCGGCCGGCACCGCCTGTTGCAGGAGGGCCATCATCGCTCAGCTCCTTCCTCCGCGGAGATCGCCGGGGCCGGGAGCCGCGAGGCGACCTCTCCATGTGGCGGCCGCAGGGCGACATCCTCGCCCTCGCGCCGCAGGGCGGCCGTCTCGCGGGCCTCGCCCACGCGTTCGACCACCACCTCCACCGAGGCCCGCGAGGCCCGCAGGAAGAGGTTGGGGGCCACGCCGATCAGAACCACCAGCGCCACCATGGGCAGCATCAGCGACACCTCGCGCGCCCCGATGTCGGTGAGCTTGCGGTTGGCCTCGTGGACCACCGGACCCCACAGGAGCTTGCGGGTGGCCATCAGGAGGTAGATCGCGCCCAGGATGACGCCGGTCACCCCGACGGCCGCCAGGACCGGGCTGGCCTGGAAGGTGCCCAGCAGGATCAGGTACTCGCCCACGAAGCCGTTGAGGCCCGGCAGGCCCACGCTGGAGAGCACCGTGATCATGAAGAAGAGCGCGAAGAGCGGCATGGTCGAGGCGATGCCGCCGAACTGATCCAGGGCCCGCGTGTGGCGCCGCTCGTAGATCATCCCCACCAGGAGGAAGAGCAGGCCCGTGGAGATCCCGTGGTTGACCATCTGCAGGACCGAGCCCTGGATGCCCGCCTGGGTCAGGGCGAACATGCCCAGCACCACGAAGCCCAGGTGGCTGACCGAGGAGCAGGCCACCAGCCGCTTGATGTCGGTCTGGGCCCAGGCCAGCAGGGCCCCGTAGACGATGCCCACGGCCCCCAGGACCATGAACAGCGGCGCGGCCTCCACCGCGGCGCCCGGGAACAGCGCGATGCCGTAGCGCAGAAGCCCGTAGGTGCCCAGCTTCAGCAGCACCCCCGCCAGGACCACCGAGCCCGAGGTGGGCGCCTCGGTGTGGGCGTCCGCCAGCCAGGTGTGGAAGGGGACGATGGGCACCTTGATGGCGAAGGCCAGGGCGAAGCCCGCGAAGAGCCACAGCTGCCGGCCCACCGGCAGCTCCCCGGCCCGCGCCAGCAGCGCCGTCAGGTCGGTGGTCTGGAACTGGTAGATCAGCGCGATCAGCGCGATCAGCATGACCAGGCTGCCGGCCACCGTGTACAGGACGAACTTGATGGTCGCGTACAGCCGCCGCTCGCCCCCCCAGATCCCGACGATGAAGTACAGCGGGATCAGGCTCGCCTCCCAGAAGAAGTAGAAGAGCATGAGGTCGAGCGCCAGGAACACGCCCAGCATGCCGGTCTCCATGACCAGCATCCAGACCATGAACTCCTTGACGCGCTCGCCCACGTGTCCCCAGGTGGACAGGATGACCACCGGCATCATCACCGCCGTCAGGGTCACCATCAGGATGGAGAGCCCGTCGACCCCCAGCCGGTAGCCGACCTCGATGGAGGTGTGGGGGAGGCCGAACCACGCGGCCTGGACCACGTGCTGGGGACCCGCCTGCGAGACGTCGAAGTCGAAGCAGAACAGGAACACCCCCATGATGGCCACCACCAGGGTGGTGCCGAGGGCGATCATGCGCTGCATCTCCACCTGGCCGCGGGGAGTTGCCAGGAGCAGCAGGGCGCCGGCGAGGGGCAGGAAGGTGAGGAAGGTCAGGATGCCCATGAGCTAGATCCACATCCAGAACAGGGCCACCAGCGCCGTGCCGGTGCCGATCCACAGGGCGTAGCTCTTGATGCTCCCGTCAGCGATCCGGCGCAGGCGGGAGCCCGACTCGCGGGCGGCCTGGCCGACGCCGTTGACCGCCCCGTCGATGGCGAGCTGGTCGATCACCACCGAGATGAAGAAGGCCAGCAGTCTGAGCGGGTGCACCACGCGGGCTTGGTAGGCCGCGTCCACCCCCCAGGCGTTGGACAGGGTGCGGGTCAGCGCCGGGCGGGTGCGCTGCAGCTCCTCGTCCCGGGCGGTGCCGCCCTTGTAGGCGCGGAAGCCGCGCCAGGCGAAGAAGATCGCAAGCAGCGAGCCGAAGCCCAGGAGCGCCCACTCCGCCCAGTGCGGCGGGGGCGCGCCGTGCCCGTGGAAGAGGATCTCGCGGCCGGGGGCGGTGACCGGATCGAGCCATTGCCCGATGCCCTGGGCCAGGGGCAGGATCGCGGGCAGGTTCAGGAGGCCCCCGGCCACCGCCAACACCGCCAGGATAATCAGTGGCAGGGTCATGACCGAGGGCGACTCGTGGGGGTGCACCTTCTTGGAGTCGAAGCGCTCGGGCCCGTGGAAGGTCAGGCCCACCATGCGCCAGGTGTAGTAGGCGGTGATGGCCGCGGTCAGGATCCCGATCGCCCACAGGGCGAACCAGGGCCCGCCGCGCATCAGGGTCATGGTCAGGATCTCGTCCTTGGAGAAGAAGCCCGACAGCAAGGGCAGCCCCGAGAGGGCCGCGGCGCCGCACAGGAAGGTCACCCATGTGGTGGGCATGTGGCGCTTGAGGCCGCCCATCCGGTGCATGTCCTGCTCGTCGTGCATGCCGTGGATCACCGAGCCGGCGCCCAGGAAGAGCAGGCCCTTGAAGAAGGCGTGGGTGACCAGGTGGAAGATGGCCGCGCCGAAGGCCCCCGCCCCGCAGGCCAGGAACATGTACCCGAGCTGGCTGACCGTCGAGTAGGCCAGGACCTTCTTGATGTCGCGCTGGCACAGCGCCGTGGTGCCGCCCACGAAGGCTGTCAGGACGCCGACGGTGCCCACCACCAGCAGCACCCAGGGGGCGGCGGCGAAGAGCGGGTTGAGGCGCACCACCAGGTACACCCCGGCGGTCACCATGGTGGCCGCGTGGATCAGGGCCGAGACCGGCGTGGGGCCGGCCATGGCGTCGGGCAGCCAGGTGAAGAGCGGGATCTGGGCCGACTTGCCGCAGGCGCCGCCGAAGAGCAGCAGCGCCGCCAGGCCCAGCAGGGGGCCCCGCTCGGGATCCTCGAAGATCGCCAGGTTGAGGGTGGCCAGGTCCAGGGTGGAGAACAGGTGGATCAGGATGAAGGTCCCCACCAGGAAGCAGGCGTCCCCGATGCGGTTGACCACGAAGGCCTTCTGCCCCGCCTCGGCCGGCCAGCCGCCCTCCTTCTGGTACCAGAAGCCGATCAGCAGGTAGGAGCACAGCCCCACGCCCTCCCAGCCGATGAAGAGCCCCAGCACCGAGCTGGAGAGCACCAGCATCAGCATGGCGAAGGCGAAGAGGTTCATGAAGGCGAAGAACTTGGCGAAGCCCGGGTCGCCCTTCATGTAGCCGGCCGAGTAGACGTGGATCAGGAGCCCCACTCCGCTGACCACCAGCGCCATGACCGCCGACAGGGGGTCGATCACCATGGCGATGTCGAACTCCAGGCCGCCGGCGTGGATCCACTCCCAGGGCGTGCTGATCAGGCGCGGGACGCCCTCGGCGGCGGTGGCCAGCTCGAAGAAGGCCTGCGCCGAGATCACCAGCGAGCCGCCGATCGCGAAGCAGGCCACCCAGGCGGCCAGGGAGGCCAGCCCGGGGCTGTCGGGGTCGCGCCGGCGCATCGAGAGGGTGGCGAAGTGGAGGATCCCGCAGACGATGCTGCCCGCCAGCGGCAGGAAGGGGATCAGCCACAGGCCGGGTCGTAGTAGCTCGTCAGGCATCGCGCCCTATCCCTCCATCTCGCTCACGGCGTCCGCCTCCACCGTCCTTCGCAGGCGGTAGAGGGCGATGATCAGAGCCAGCCCCACCCCGGCCTCGGCCGCGGCGATGGCGATCACGAAGATGGCGAAGATGGGCCCCTCCAGGGAGGGAGCGCCGGGAGCCGAGTGCATGCGGCTGGCCCCGAGCAGGGTCAGGTTGGCCGCGTTCAGCATCAGCTCCACGCTCATCAGCACGATGATCGTGTTGCGGCGGATCAGGAATCCCAGGACGCCGATGCCGAAGAGCACCGCCGCCAGGAAGAAGATGTGCTCGCTGGGGACGCTCACGGCTGCTCCTTGCGCTCGCGCCGCTTGGCCAGCACCAGGACCGCCACCATGCTGGCCAGCAGCAGCACCGAGGCCGCCTCGAAGGGCAGGGCGTAGCGGCCGAAGAGCTCCCCGGCCAGGGGGCCCAGCCCGTCGTAGCCCTCCGCCGCGGCCTGCGGGTCCACCTCCCGGATGGCTCCGCGGCTGCCGCGCACCGCCATCAGCCCGGCCAGGGCGATGGCCGCCGCCAGGACGGTGGCCACCTTGGCCCCGGGGCCGCGCAGGTAGGCCAGCTCGGCCTCGGCCGCTTGGCCGATCGCGCCCAGGTTGAGCAGCATGACGACGAACAGGAACAGCACCAGGATCGCGCCGGCGTAGACCAGGATCTGGACCGCCGCCAGGAACTGGAAGCCCGCCAGCAGGTAGATCACGGCCACGCAGAAGAAGCTCCCCAGGAGCGAGATGACGCTCATCATGGGGCTCTTGGCCAGGACCACCCCGATGGAGGTCGCGATCGCCAGGGCGCCTAGGATGTAGAAGAGGATTTCCGCCACCGGTCGCTCAACTTGTAGACGTAGTCGATGCGTTCCTGGAGCACGGCCTTGGGCCGTGAGAGCTTCTCGATGCCATACACCAGCGCCTCCCGGGAGGTGTCCGCCAGCTCGAGCTCATCGCCCATGAAGATGGCGTCCTTGGGACAGGCTTCCTCGCAGAAGCCGCACAGGATGCAGCGCAGCATGTCGATCTCGAAGCGCTTGGGTTCCCGCTCGATGGGGCGATCGGTCTCGCCGCCGTCGATGGTGATGGCGAAGGCCGGACAGGCGGCCTCGCACATTCCGCAGGAGACGCAGGCGAGATGCCCGTCGTCCTTGACCACCAGCCGCGGCTGGCCGCGGGTCACCTCGGTCCGGGGAAGGGGCTCCTCGGGGTACTGGCGCGTGGTCTTCCGCTCGAACATCTTGCGGAAGGTGATGGACAGCCCCCGCAGGATCTCGGGCAGGTAGAGCTTCTCGGCGAAGGAGAGCTCCTTGCGCTTGACCAGAACCATGCCTAGCCCCCCCAGACGGTGCTCTTGAGCTCCAGCAGGACCGGCGCCAGAAAGAGGTTCGCCAGGGCCACCGGGAGCAGGACCTTCCAGCCCAGACCCATGAGCTGGTCGTAGCGGAAGCGCGGCAGGGTCCAGCGCACCCACAGGAACAGGAAGAGGAAGAAGGCGGTCTTGGCCAGGAAGGCCGCCAGCCCCACGAACCAGGGCGCCTCGGGCCAGAAGGGCATCGAGAAGCCGCCCAGGAAGAGGGTGGTGATCAGGCAGCACATCACGGCGATGGCGCAGTACTCGCCCAGGAAGTAGAGCGCGAAGCGCATGGACGAGTACTCGGTGTGGAAGCCGCCCACCAGCTCGGGCTCGCACTCGGCGAAGTCGAAGGGGTGGCGGTTGGTCTCGGCGAAGGCGGCGATCACGAAGAGCACGAAGGCCACCGGCTGCCAGAGGATGTTCCAGGAGAGGAAGTTGAGGGGGCTGGCGGGGTTCTGGTCGTCGACGATGTCGCGCAGATTCAGGCTGCCCGCGAGCACCACCACCGCCAGGATGGCCAGGATCATGGACAGCTCGTAGCTGATCATCTGGGCCGAGGCGCGCAGGCCTCCCAGCAGGGGGTACTTGGAGTTGCTGGCCCAGCCGCCCAGGATCACCCCGTAGATGGAGAGCCCGCCCAGCGCCAGGATGTAGAGGATCCCGATGTCCAGGTCGGCGATGGAGAGGTTGGTGGTCACGCCCCCGATGGTCACCTCGGGTCCAAAGGGGATCACCGCAACGGTGAGCATGGCCGGCATGGCCGCCAGGGTGGGCGCCATCCGGAAGAGCAGCTTGTTGGCCCCGTCGGGGATCAGCTCCTCCTTGAAGAAGAGCTTGAGGCCGTCGGCGATGGGCTGCAGGGTCCCCATGGGGCCCACCCGGTTGGGGCCGTGGCGGTACTGGATCCAGGCCGAGACCTTGCGCTCGGCCAGGGTCATGCCGGCGGCCACGCCCAGGAGCGCGCCGTAGATCAGCCCCGCCTTGACCAGCCAGATCAGGATGTCGGTCATCGGGCTTGCTCCTCCACCGCGGCTCCCACCATCGTGACCAGCCGCTCGAGGCTCTCCTCCAGCGGCCGCACGCCCTCGGGCGGCGCCTTGGCGCGCGTCAGGAGGCGCCGGTGGCCGTCGAGGTTGAGCCAGTGGCCGCTCTTCTCCACGTGGGTGGGCACCCCGATGCAGATGCCGGCGGTGGGGGCCTCGGGCGCGCGGGTGTCGAAGACCAGGAGCCGCAGGGAGCCGGGGAGGGCGGCCAGCGCTTCGGCGCCCAGGAGCTCTACCACGCGCTCGCCGACCAGCACCGCGCCGGGGGCCGCGGCCAGCCGCTCCAGGATGGCCTCGGCCTCCTCGCCCTCGATCCCCATCTCGGTGAGACCCCGCCGGTTGGGGCAGGGGTCGCCGGTGTGCAGGAAGTCGTCCTTCAGCTCGTTCTGGGGGGGTGAGACGAAGACCGCCTTGGCGTCCAGGGCGCGCGCCAGGGCCAGGGCCGCCTGGCCCTCCTCGAGGGTGGCGAAGGGGGACAGCACCAGCTCCGCGCCCGGGCGGGCGCGCAGCATCTCGGCCGCGGCCGAGAGGGTGTCCTCGACCCCGGCCGCCTCCGGGGCGGTCCAGCCGCGGATCAGGGCTCCCCCCAGCCGGTCCTCGGCGTTGACGCGCTCGAAGGCGAAGCGGCCGGTGTCGCACATCCACCACTGGTTGACCGCCTCGTCGTAGCGCGGCCGGAAGCGCCGGACGGGCCCGTCGCGCAGGACCTCCGCCGTGATCGCGCAGCCTCGGCTGCACTCGGCGCAGGTGGAGGCGGCCTTCTTCAGGTTCCACACCCGCGCCTGGAAGCGGAAGGCCTTGAGGGTCAGCGCGCCCACCGGGCAGACGTCGGCCAGGTTGCCCTGGTAGTTGCCCGTCAGGGGCCGGCCCTCGAAGGTGGTGACCACCGAGTGGGAGCCCAGGCCGGCGATGGTGATCTCGCGGGTCTTGGAGATCTCCCGGGTGTAGCGCGCGCAGCGGCCGCACAGGATGCAGCGCTCCTGGTCGTGCAGGATCACCTCGCCCAGGTCCACGCGCTTCTTCAGCTTGCGCCGCGGCTCGGAGGTGCGCCCCTCGCTCTGGCCGTAGTCGAAGGCGAAGTCCTGCAGGTCGCACTCGCCCGCCTTGTCGCAGATGGGGCAGTCCAGGGGGTGGTTCTTGAGCAGGAACTCGACGCACTCGCGGCGCGTCTCGAGGGCCTTGGGTGCCTCGGTGTTCACCACCATGCCCTCGGCCACCGGGGTCTTGCAGGCCACCACCACCCGCGGGGGCATGTCGCCCTGCTGGACCTCGACCTGGCACACGCGGCAGGAGGCCCGCGGGGTGAGGCCCGGGTGGTAGCAGTAGGTGGGGACGTCGTGGCCGTGCAGGTGGCAGGCCTCGATCAGGGGCTTCTTCGGATCCGCCTCGACTTCGCGCCCGTTGACGATGATCTTGGTCACGGTGGTGCTCCGCTCAGGCCGGGGACGCCTGGGGGGCGGCCGGAGGGGTCGGATCGGGGACGTCCGGGGTCGTCATGTCGGCAGCCTCCGGAGAGGCCCCGCGGATCAGCTCGTCGAACTCCTCCCGGAAGTTCTCGACCGCGGTCCAGGCCGGGATGGCCGCCGCGTCGGAGAGGGCGCAGATGGTCCGGCCGGGCGCCATCTGGTGGGCCAGGGAGCCGATGGCGTCGGCGTCCCCGGGCAGCCCGCGGCCCTGCGCGATGCGCTCGAAGATCTGGTGCAGCCACTGGGTGCCCTCGCGGCACTGGCTGCACTGGCCGCAGCTCTCGTGCTCGTAGAAGCGCGCCACCACCGAGCTGGCGTGGGCGATGTTGACCGTCTCGTCCATCGCGATGATGGCCCCGGTGCCGATCATCGAGCCCACCGCCGCCAGGGCGTCGTGCTCCATGCGCGTGTCCACCAGGCTGGCCGGCAGGAAGCCGCTGGAGGAGCCCCCCGGCAAGAACGCCTTCAATGCGCGCCCCTTCCACACCCCGCCGGCCAGATCGTCGATGATCTCGCTGACGGTCACGCCGAAGGGCACCTCGTAGATCCCCGGGCGCTCGATGTGCCCGGAGATGCCGCACAGGAAGTTGCCGGTGCTCTTCTCGGTCCCCATGCCGCGGTACCACTCGGCGCCGCGCGCGAGGATGAAGGGCACGTTGAAGAGGGTCTCGATGTTGTTGACCGTGGTGGGGTTTCTCCACAGGCCCGCCCCGGCCGGGAAGGGGGGCTTGGGGCGCGGGTGCCCGCGCTTGCCCTCCAGGCTCTCCATGAGCCCCATCTCCTCCCCGCAGATGTAGGCCCCGGCGCCCTTGTGCATCCAGATCTCGCAGTCGAAGTCGCTGCCCAGGATGCCCTGGCCCACCAGGTTCGCCTCGCGCGCCTCGTCGATGGCCGCCTGCACCCGGTCGTAGGGGAAGCGGTACTCCCCGCGCACGTAGATGTAGACCGTGGGGACGCGCATGGCGTAGGCCGACAGCAGGCAGCCCTCGATCAGCCCGTGGGGGTCGTCCGCCATCAGGACCCGGTCCTTGCAGGTGCCGGGCTCGGACTCGTCGGCGTTGACCGCCAGGAAGCGCGGGCGGGGGTCCTTCTCCGGGTCGGGCATGAAGGTCCACTTGAGCCCGCAGGGGAAGCCCGCCCCGCCCCGGCCGCGCAGGCCGGAGTCCTTCACGATCTGGGTCACCTCGGCCGGGGAGACGGGGTCCTCGAGCACCTTCTTCAGGGTCTCGTAGACCCCCTGCTCGCGGGCGACCTTCAGGGTGTGCGAGCCCTTCAGCTCGCAGCGATCCAGCAGGTAGGTCGGGTACTTCCCCGGGTCTTTCTTGGCGGCGGCGCTCACTTCAGCTCTCCGATGATGCGCTCGATCTTCCCCTCATCGAGGTTCTCGTGGTACTGGCCGTCGAGGTCGAACATGGGGGCCGCGGTGCAGGCCCCCTGGCACTCGACGCTGTGCACGCTGAACTTCCCGTCGGGCGAGGTGCCGCCCAGCTCGGCGCCGGTCATCTGGCACACCTTCTGGATCACCTCGCGCGAGCCGCGCAGGTCGCAGGAGATGTTGTGGCAGATGCTGATCACGTGCTCGCCGGAGGGCTTCAGCCGGAACATGGGGTAGAAGCTCACCACCCCGTAGACCTCGGCGGGGGACAGGTCGAAGTACTCGGCCAGGGCCTCCATGATCTCGGGCGAGATCCAGCCGCCCAGCTCCTCCTGGCAGCGGTGCAGGGCCGGGATGAGGCCCGCGCGCTTCTCGGGGTAGTGGGTGACGAGCTCGTCGAGCTCGCGGATCAGCTCATCCGGGAGTTCCATCAGCGATCCACCTCTCCCATCACGAAATCGAGACTTCCGATGATCGCCACCAGGTCCGAGAGCAGGCGCCCCTCGGCGATGGTGGGGATGGCCTGGATGTGCATGAGGCCCGGGGCGCGGATGTGGCAGCGCAGCGGCGTGGAGGTCCCGTCGCTGGCCGCGAAGAAGCCCAGCTCGCCCTTGCTGGACTCGACCGCCGCGTAGGCCTGGCCCCGGGGGAGCCGCAGGTCGGTGACGATCTTGAACTGGTGGATCAGCTCCTCCATGGAGGCGTGCACCCGGCCCTTGGGCGGCAGGACGTAGCGCCGCTCCTCGGCCAGCACCTCCCCGCCCCGGCTGGCGCGCAGCCGTTCCAGGGCCTGCTGGCAGATGCGCACCGACTGGCGCATCTCCTCGATCCGCACCAGGTAGCGGTCGTAGCAGTCGCCCACGGTCCCGACCGGGACGTCGAAGTCGTAGGTCTCGTAGCCGCAGTAGGGCTGGGCCTTGCGCAGGTCGAAGTCGCAGCCCGAGCCCCGCAGGTTGGGACCCGTCAGGGACCAGGCCAGGGCGTGCTCGCGGCTGATGATGCCCACGTCGCGGTTGCGGCCGTACCAGATGCGGTTTCCGGTGAGCAGCCCCTCCCACTCGTCGAGCTGCGCCGGGAAGCCCTCCAGGAAGGCCGCCGCCATGTCCTCCAGCTTCTCGTCGAAGTCGGCGTAGACCCCGCCCATCCGGATGAAGCTGTGGTTCATCCGGTGGCCGGTCCAGGCGTCGAGGACGTCGTAGATCTTCTCGCGCTGGTTGAAGGTCAGGAAGAAGAGCGTCACCGCCCCCAGGTCGATCGAGGTGCAGCCCAGGTAGATCAGGTGCGCGGCGATGCGCGACATCTCCATGGCCAGCACGCGGATGGTCTGCGCGCGCTGGGGGGCCTCGATCCCGGCCAGCTTCTCCAGCGCCAGGACGTAGCCCACGTTGTTGATCAGCGGCTGGACGTAGTCCAGGCGGTCGGTGTGGGCCAGGAACTTGCGCCAGCCCAGGGCCTCGCACAGCTTCTCTTTGCCGCGGTGCAGGTAGCCGACCACCGGATCGATGCTGACCATGGTCTCGCCGTCGAGCTCCATCCGCAGGCGCAGCACGCCGTGGGTGGCGGGGTGCTGCGGGCCCACGTTGATCCGCATGGTCTGGCCGTGCAGCGGATCGTCGTGCTCCAGCGCGGCGGGGTCGATCTCGAGGGGATCGGCGGGCGCGTACTCGAAGACCTTCTCGGTGATGCCCACGGACCTACTCCTCAAAAGCCTTCCGGCGCTCGCGATCCCAGCGGTCGTAGAGCTTGCGCGGCTCGATCCCCTGGTGGGGGAAGTCCCGGCGCAGGGGGTGGTGCTCGTAGTCCTCGGGCATCAGCAGCCGGCGCAGATCGGGGTGTCCCTCGAAGTCGATGCCGAACATGTCGAAGCACTCCCGCTCGGAGAAGGAGGCGCCCGGCCACAGGTCGGTGCAGGTCGGCACGCTGGCCTCCTCCTGGCCCACCCGCACCCGTACCCGCACGCGGTCGGCGTGCTCCACCGAGAGGAGCTGCCAGACCAGCTCGTAGCGCGGCTCGGCGGGCAGGTGGTCGACCGCCGTGACCAGGGTGTTGGTCTCGAAGCCGGCTCGGTCGCGCAGCCGCTCCAGCACCTGGTGAACCCGCTCGCGGGCGACCGCCACGCAGGTCATGCCGTCCCGGGCCTCCTCGAAGCCGACCTCGATGCCCTCGAGCGCCGCTTCCACGCGCCCGACCGTCGCCTCGTCGCTCACGATCCGCGCTCCTTTTCGGGGACGTCCTCGTTCATCCGCCGATCGTGGGGATGGCGGTCCAGGCTGGTCCGGTAGACGGTGCGGTTGGGCGGCCGCAGCCAGCGCCCGTGGCCCTCCTCGCCCTCGGCCGGCCGTCCCTGGACGATCTGGCGGGTGGGGTCCTCCCGCTCGATGCGCTTCTGCAGCTTGATGAGCGCGTCGATCACCGCGTCCGGGCGCGGGGGGCAGCCGGGGACGTAGACGTCCACCGGCAGGATCGAGTCCACCCCCGGCACCACCGAGTAGGAGTCGTACATGCCGCCCGAGGAGGCGCATACGCCCATGGCGATGACCCACTTGGGGTCGGGCATCTGGTCGTAGATGGTCCGGACCGCCTCGGCCATCTTCCAGGTCACCGTGCCGGCCACCAGCAGGAGGTCGCACTGGCGCGGCGTGAAGCGGGCCGCCTCGGCGCCGAAGCGCGCCAGGTCGAAGCGCGGCCCCAGCATGGCCATCAGCTCGATCCCGCAGCAGGACAGCCCCAGCGGCATGGGCCACAGGCTGTTCTTGCGCCCCCAGTTGATCAGGGCATCGGCCCGCGTGGCGAGGAACCCGGGGTGGGAGCCTCCGTCGACTTCCTTCAGCGATCCCAATCGAGGCCTCCCCTGCGCCAGAC
Source organism: uncultured Planctomycetaceae bacterium (assembly GCA_964615935.1). Lineage (GTDB taxonomy): Bacteria > Planctomycetota > UBA1135 > UBA1135 > CAZTTG01. The sequence continues at coordinate 40,052 of CAZTTG010000043.1, forward strand.
GTAGGCCAGGCCGACGCCGAGAACCAGTACGAAGAAGACCACCTCCCCGAACACCAGGAGCCCCACTCCGGCGGCGGTGAAGCTCTTGGCGGCCACCGCCCATGGAATCAGGAAGATCGACTCCACGTCGAAGAGGATGAACAGCACGGCGACCAGATAGAAGTGGATCGAGAGCCGCAGGCGCGCGTTCCCCTCCACCTTCATTCCGCACTCGTAGGCGCCTCCCTTGCCGATGCTGCGGCGCTTGCGCGCGATCAGATCGCTCGCCACCAGCGCGAAGACGGCGAAGGCCACCACCAGGACGACCAGCAGCAGGATCGGGACGTAGTCGGATAGCATCGGTGGATGATCGACCGGAGGCTGGCGGGCCCGATCGGCGGCGGGCCGGCGCCGGACCGGTGCCGGGGTGCGGGCCTCGGCGAGGTCGGGGCCCGCGGCGGGGCGCGGGTGGATTGGGAGAGGGCCTGGTCCGCGCCGCGGGACCTCTCCGGGCGGTTTCGGCCCGGGGTCGCCGGAACGCGGTGGCGCAGTGTAGCGGCCCTGCAGGGCCCGAGAAAGCGCCGCCGGCCATACCCGTGAGCCGCGGCCGGCTCTCCTAACAAATGACGAACGCCGTCGGCTGCGGGATGAACCGGTCCAGCGGGGAGTCAGTGCACCGCCCGCACGAACTCGCCGCCGGTGAGCTCGGCCAGGAGCTCCAGCGTTCCGTTGCCGCCGGCTCCGATCTGCACGCAGTGGAATCGCAGGCAGGCCTCGTCGTTCACCGCCTCCAGCAGGGGAGCGACCCAGCTCTTGCCCTCGGTGACCTCGCCGTCGCACAGGACCAGCACCGTGTCCGCCTCGAGCCGCTCCAGGTCGAGCCGTCCGCTGCGACCCACGCGCATGGCCTCCAGGATCGCCGGCTGCAGGTAGGTGCCTCCCGCGGGGCGCCGGGCCTGGAGCCAGCGGCGCGCCCCCTGGAGGTTGCCCGGCGTGGCTGGCCGCAGCTCGCTGCCCCAGACCTCGGTGCCGCCGTCGAAGAGCACCACCCGGAAGCGCGTCTGCTCCCCCATGGACTCCAGCAGGGCGATCATCTGCCGGACCGCCTCCTCGTAGCGCGAGCTCTCCCCGGTCCCGAAGCGGTTCGACATCGAGCCCGAGCGGTCGATGACGAAGACCAGCCGGTCGGTCATGGGCCGCAGGCCGAAGAAGCTGACCCGCGTCACGGGCGCGTCGGGCCCCTGCTCCCGGGGCCGGCGGTGGCCGGCGCGGACCCCGTTCCACCAGGTCAGCCAGCGCTCGGGGCGAGCGCCGATGGTCAAGCCCGAACGCCCGCGCAGCTGGCCGACCAGATCGCCCTCGATGCGCATCGAGCCGAGCCCCGCCTCGCGGCGACCCACCCACAGGCTGAGCCCCTCGATCAGCACGGGCACCGCCAGCTGGTCGTCGAGGACCGCGAGGAGCTCGATCATCCGCGAGGCGCGGCGCCAGGCGTGGCTCGCCATCCCCGCGGCGCAGACCCCGCGAAGCCTCCCGCGGGCCGGGCTGGCGGCGTCCAGCCAGACCCCCTCGAAGTGCGCCCGGACGATGTCGGAGTCGTCCTGATCGGGGCCCTCCCAGGCCGCCTCCAGGCGGGCGGCCATGAAGAGGTGCACGCGCTCGTTGGGCCAGCCCACCAGGGCCCCCAGGGCCGCCCGGCGGACCTCCCGCTCGGCGTCGCGGGCGCAGCTGAAGAGCGCCGGCAAGGCCGGGGGCCGGCGTCGACCGCCGAGGGCCTCGAGCGCCGCGACCCGGCGGTCGAGCCCGTTCCCGCCCGGCAGGGCCAGCACCCGGTCGCAGATCCAGCGCACCAGCTCGCCGTGGCGGTCCAGGAGCCGATCGACCTCCCGGGCGCCCAGCGAGCGCACCCGTCGAGTGGCCGGGCTCAGATCGGGCGGGGAGCCCTCCTCGGGGGGCCTCTCCGCGCGCCGTCGGATGCCGGCCAGATCGAGCAGCGCCACGAGCGCCCGCTCGCGGTCTAGGCCATCCCCGCCATCCCCGCTCGCCGCGGCCCGGGTGGCCTCCACCAGGTCGGCGAGCTCGTCTCGAGTCTCGGCGAGGTAGCCATCGGGGCCCCGGCGGAAGCCATCCATCCACCTCTCCAGGCGCTCCACCGGGTCCTTGGGCACGAACGAGCCCTGCGCCGGCGCCACGAGCGACCAGCCGCCCGCCGCGAGCGCAGCCACGGCGAGGGCGGGGAGGAGGGTCGTCGTGGGCATGGAGAGGCCCCGGAGGGTTAGGGTCGGGGCCCGAAACGAAAGTATCCGCGCCGGCGGCCCAGGGTACCGCTGGCACGTCGTGGCCCTCCCCACGAGATTCGCCGTCGCCGCTGACGATAATCGATATAACTTATTGAAAAATAATACGTTAGGAGCGTTTGCCCGGGGATTCGGGGCCCCCGCCCGGATTTTTCGGCGATCGACCTTCGGGTCGTCGTCCGTGTCCCCTGTTGGGGCGAGTGGAGCCGGCCACATCCCCAGGCCGGGATCCCCCCCCCGTTCCAGCGAACAAGGCAAGGAGAGCAGTAACCATGCAGCATCGGATCCACGGACGCAGGACGCCCATCTGGCTGGGCGTCTCCGTCCTCTGCCTGGGCGTCGGCGCCTGGGCCAGCCCCCTGGGCCCCCTCGCGGCGTCAGGCGATGATGAGGGTGCCCCGCCGGCGCCCTTCGAGCGCACCGCGCAGCCGGTGACCGCCGTCGATCCCTCCGCCAACGGAGAGACGCGGCCCTTCGATCCCGCCGACGAGCACCCCGGCCGCGACGGCGGCCCGGTCGAGATCCTCGAGGCCCGCCTGGACCCGAGCGTCCCCCTTCCGATCCCGGCCGTCGTCGAGGAGGGCCCCAACGGGGACGTCCTCGTCGCGCCCGCCTCCGGCGATCCCTTCTTCCTGAGCTTCATCCCCGGCAACTACTACCCGCCCACGACCGAACGCATCGATCCCCAGCTGATCGACTCGGTGCGGCTGGAGTACCTGGACGGTCGCCCGCGGACCGAGACCTTCGGCTTTCTGATGCTGAACACCCGCATCACCGAGGAGCTGAAGGGCGAGCTGGAGGGTCTGGGCGCGCGTCTGATGGGCTTCCACCCGCACAACTGCCTGAAGGCCGCCCTGCCGATCGACGCGATCGGCGAGATCGCCGCGCACCCCGCGGTTCGCTGGGTGGGCCAGGCCCGCGACTGGCAGAAGGTGCACCCGGGTCTGACCGCCATACTCCAGGACGCCGATCCGAATCGCGTGATCGACATCTACGTCAGCCTCTTCGACACCGACCTGAACCCGGCATCCGTCGAGGAGCCCCTGAGTTCCATGGCCCTGCTCGATCAGGGCGTGGTGCTTCCGGTCCCCGAAGCCGCCCAGAACCTGCCCAAGCGGACCATCAGCAATGGCTGGCAGCAGCGCGCCCTCGAGGGCGTGGGCGTCCAGGTCGATGAGTACGTCGACCGGATCCGGGCCTTCCGTGCCCGTGTCCTGCCGGCCGGCGTGGAGCACCTGGTGTCCCTGGACTTCGTCCAGTTCATCGACCCCGACCTGCCGGCGCAGCCCGGACACGACGAGTCGACGCCCATGGTGCACACCGACCGGAGTCGCGCCAGCTACAACGGCGGCACCAACCAGGTCGCCGTCGTGGGCGAGGCCGACTCCGGCATCCACCACGGTCACTATGACATCAACCATACGCAGGGCGTGGGCTGGGACTTCACCGGCAGCACCGGCGGATCCTGGAGCGACGGCTGCACCCACGGCACCCACGTGATCGGTACCGTGCTCGGCAACGGCGACGTGATCGAGGGACACACCGGCAACGCGCCGGGCCTGGGCTACAGCACCACCGGCCGGGTGTTCAACGCCAAGATCTTCGACGACACCTGCGGCTGGGGCGGCGCCTCCGTGTCCAGCATCCTGAGCGTCTTCGAGAGCGACTACACCTCGGGTGGCAACACCACCCCCAAGCCGCACGTCATCAACCACTCCTGGGGCACCAGCGGGGGGACGGTCTGGACCGGCACCGAGCCCGACTGCCGGACCTTCGACCAGAGCAGCTACGACAACCGCCAGCTCCACGTCGTGTGCGCCGGCAACAGCGGCTCGGGCGGCAGCACCATCTGGGAGGAGGGCTCCTCCAAGAACGTGCTGACGGTGGCCAACGTGGTGGACTACGACAGCCCCACGGTGGGGGATCCGGGCAACCTGTGGAGCAGCTCCAGTCGCGGCCCCTGCGGTGACAACCGCTGGAAGCCCAACATCGCCGCCCCCGGTCGCCTGATCACCTCGGCCCTGTCGGGCACCACCTCGAGCTACACCGAGAAGAGCGGCACCTCGATGGCCACTCCCCACGTCGTGGGTCTGGCGGCGCAGATCGTCGACCACTACTCCTGGATGGCCTACAAGCCGGCCCGCGTGGCCTCGCTGATCATGGCCAGCGCCATGACCAAGGACAACGTCACCCTCAGCTCCCCCAGCACCTCCAGCACCCACCACCTGAACATGTACGGCGCGGGCCGCATCGAGGCCTACAAGGCGCACTACGGCTTCACCGACTGGACCTGGAGCAACTGGGGCTTCGACCTGAGCAGCGGCAGCTGGACCTACGCCGACTTCACGGTGCCCACCGGCGCCACCCGGCTGGTCGTGGTGTGCACCTACTACGAGCCGGCGGCCTCGGCCGGGGCCGGGCAGGCCCTGGTCAACGACTTCGACCTGTGGCTCGACCAGGATCCCATCGATCCGGCCGGCAACACCGGCGAGTGGTTCGCCCAGCAGAGCACCCGCGACAACACCGAGATCCGGATCATCAACAGCCCGCAGACTGGCCCCTGGCGCTGGAAGCTGTACCCCGACAGCACCAGCAGCACCGTCCACGCCAGCGTGACCGTGGGCTACATCACCGGCGACACCACCCCCGACGCCACCATGTCCGTGACGGCATCGGACAGCTACGTCGCCCCCAACGCCGACGTGGACATCACCTGCTCGGTGATCCCCGACGACTACGTCGCCTCGGCGGTCTTCGCCGACTCGACCTCCTCGGGTGACGCGCTCCAGGCCTCGACCACCACCCTGTACGACGGCGTGGTCACCGACCTGATGGACAACGAGCAGAACGGCCGCGACGTGGTCCTGGGCGACATCCGCAACGGGTCGTCGCGCTCGGTGACCTGGACCACGCGCTGGTCCACCGAGGGGGTGAAGACCTGGTCGGTCAACGCCCGCTCGGACAACATGGTGGACAAGAACGGCTCGGTGCAGGTCACCGTGGACGGCACGCCGCCCACCCTGCCGACCAACATGAGCTCCAGCTCCCACCCGCTGGGCGGCTGGTCCAACAACCCCACCATCACCTGGACCTGGACCGCCTCCCAGGATCCGCTGTCGGGCCTGGCGGGCTACGGCGAGTACGTCAGCTCGGGCGCCCCGATCTCGCCCACCACCGTGCTCGACATCGGAGCGGTGACCACCTTCCAGGCGACCGTCTCGACCTCCCCCAACGGTTACTACCTGAACCTTAGGCCGGTCGACAACGTGGGCAACTGGAACGCCAGCTACGCCAACACGGGCCCCTACTACGTGGACACCATCGCTCCCGGCGGTGCCACCGGCCTGGGGTCCCCGACCCACACCGTCGGAGTGCAGAGCTGCGACACCACGGTGACCGTCACCTGGACCGCGGCCTCGGACTCGCACTCGGGTCTGGCCGGCTACGACACCGTGTGGGACTACTCGGCCGGGACAGTGCCCTCGGGCTCGCTCGACACCGGAGCCGGGACCACCAGCAAGACCGTGACCCGGCCCTCCTCCAACTCGGGCCAGTACTTCCACATCCGGTCGAAGGACAACGCCGGCAACTGGGGCCCCACGGCCCACATCGGGCCGTTCTACGTGCACGCCAACCCGGTGGTCAGCTACTGCACCGCCAAGGTGAACTCCCAGGGCTGCCAGGCGGGGATCTACCACACCGGCACGCCGGATGTCGGTGGACTCAACAACCTGCGCATCCGCTGCAGCAACGTGATCAACCAGAAGCCCGGGCTCCTCTTCTGGGGCAGCACCGGCTCGGCCGCCATCCCCTTCCAGGGGGGCCTCCTGTGCGTGAATCCGCCCACCAAGCGGACTCCCCCGCAGAGCTCGGGCGGCAGCACCGGCGCGCCCGACTGCTCGGGCACCTACGCCTTCCACTGGTCCGATCCCTACATGGCCACCTGGGGCATCAACCCCGGCGACACGCGCTGGATGCAGTACTGGTACCGCGACCCCGCGGGCTCCTACGGCACCGCGCTCAGCGACGGCCTGCAGGTGACCTTCTGCGAGTGATCGCGAGCTGACACGGGATCCCCCGTTCCTTCCGGCGGCGCCCGCTGACGGGCGCCGCCGGTCTCGCTCCGTCCCGGTCCGCTCACTCGCCGGGGTGGTCGCAGAGGTGGATCCGCCGGCCGGTGGCGTCGGTGTGCACCGCGAAGGAGCGGCCCGCTGCCTCGACCCGGAAGCGGTGCCCCGGCGTCTCGACCGCCAGGCATGCCTCGCCGGAGCGGGCGCAGCCCAGGGAGGAGTCCGGCCAGATGAGGCTCTCCCTCCCCGCGATGCGCAGCGCCTCGAGGCGGATGCCGCACTCGGCGGCCACGCGAGCGAGCACACGGGATTCCAGGTCGAGCTCCCCCTCCGGGGAGGGGGCCGGAGCGCCGGGCTCGGCCCCCGGAGCCCCGGGCGCCTCCGGCTCGACGAGGAACGGCTCTCGGGCCTCCCGCGCGCCTTCCTCCAGCCCCGGTCGGGCACTCGGAGCGCAGGCGGTCGCCAGGGCGAGGATCCAGGGCCCCGGGGCGCCGATGGCCCGCCTCGCCTGCTCCCGGAGGGCGGTCGCCGTGTTCCTGTGCATGGCCTCGGACCCAGGGTATCATCCCCGCCCCTGATTGGGAGCGGAGCGCTCCCCCGAAGCCTGGCACGGCTCAGGCGGCAGGAGACGGCAGCGCGGCTCGCCCGCCCCGACCCGAACCCGGATTCCATCACAATGAAGCACAGGATCCTCAGGACTCCTCTCCGTCTGGCGGTCTTCGGAGCCGCTCTCCTCACCCCCTTCGCCCTCTCCGCCTGTGGCTCCGGCGGTGGGGGAGGCGGCGGCGGCGCGACCTTCGTCGTGCGCAACACCTCCCAGGCCGTGGCGCCCACCACCCCTCTCCAGATGGTGGGCAAGCTGGCCCTGTACTTCGCCGACGAGGCCACCACCGGGGCGGGCGGAACGAACTTCAACGCCGCGGGCGGCGACGTCGACTTCCTCGACTCGATCGCCACCGTGGTGGACACCTCCAACCAGACCCAGACGACCCTCGACGTGGCCGCGGTCGGGCTGTGGGCGGTGCAGGACGAGGTCTGGGTGTGCGTGGACGAGGCCCAGGACAGCCGCGACTGGGACGGGGACACCATCCTCGACGACCTCGTGCTGCTGCACTGGGACCAGAGCGCGGACGTCGTGACCCTCGATGTCGTGGACGTGGTCGATCCCAATCCCAACGGCCCGATCCTGCCCTCGGGCGACCGCCTCCTGGCGATCGCCACCGCGGATCGGCTGTACTACACCTCGGAGGCCGCTCCGCCCCCCCTGGACAAGGCCACCCTGGTCTACCTGGAGCCGGCCGCCCCCACGACCCGCAACGAGGTCCTGACCACCGGGGCGGTGGCCCTCGACCCGCACCTCATCGGCATCGACGAGGGCCTGATCTTCGCGGCGCTGGACGAGAGGATCGAGGACGTGGACCTCAACGACGACACGGACAAGACCGACACGCACGTGATCGCCCTGGTCGAGGCCGGCGCCGCCGTGCCCCGGCTCCAGAGCACCGGTCTGGCGGCCGAGGACGCCGACGTGCCCTTCCGGGCGCGCGTCACTGACACGAGCCCGAACGACTGGGTGGTGGGCTTCCTGGCCTCCGAGGACGCCTACGACGCGCACACCCTCATCGGCGGCTTCAACGACCCGGCGCTCTTCCCCGGCTCGTGGCTGGTGGGGAGCTGCATCGGATCCCCCGACATGGACTGGGACGATCAGGTGCTGCACTTCCTGAACTACGCCGACTGGTTCGCCGATCCGGAAACCTATCCGCGGGTGAACACCGGGCTGGTGGGGACCGACCGGGTGGTGGCCACCGCGGGCACCGACGCCTACGTGGGGACCATCAGCCCCGAGGCGGACGAAGGGGGGTGCGACCTGAACGCCGACGGGGCCGCGAACGATGACGTCGTGCGCTGGGTGAAGGCCCAGGATCCCCCGGGCTTCTACTTCACCAAGTCGGACGAGCTGATCACGCTGGCCGACGTCGATGGAGGCACGCACGGGCTGGCCGAGCTGGGGGACCTGCTCATCGCCGTGGTGGACGAGTCCAAGGACCCCACCCGGGACTTCAACAACGATCCCGGCACCGACTTCGAGCTGATCGGCTGGCTGAAACCGGAGCACGAGATGGGCGCCACCTGGACCTTCGACCACGGCGAGGTGGGGGACCCCTGCGGGGGCTTCTTCGTGGCCACCGACTGGTTGGGGGAGACGCCCGCGCGGGATCGCATCCTCATCAGCATGCAGGAGGACAGCTACTGGAACAACTGCGCCTGCGCTCCCAACTGCGGCAGTCTGAACCCCTTCGACCCCGACCTCCTGGACGGGATCCCGGCCTACGGGCGCCACAGCGCGGCCCAGGACCGGCTGCTCTTCGGAGGCGGCGACGCCGCCGTGAAGAGCGGCAACGCGGGCATCGTGGTGGCCAAGACCACCGCCTTCTACCGCGTCGATGAGTCCGAGGACAACCGCGACCGCAACGGCGACGGCGACAAGGGCGATCAGATCCTGATGCGCGCCCCGGTGGCCGGCGGCGCGGGCGCCTACCTGAGCGTGCTGAACGACCAGCCCATCCTCGCCGGCATCGTCTACGACGTGGCGGGCACCACGGGACGGGTCGCCTTCCTGGCCTTCGAGGCCGACGCCAAGAGGGACTTCAACGGCGACGGCGACCAGAACGACTACGTGGTGCGCTACTTCCGGATGTAGCCGGCGGCTGCTGGATCGATCTCTCAGCGATCCAGCGGCCGCGCCGGCCGCACGCCCGCCTGGGCGCCCAGGTTGGCCGACCTGAGGGGCTCGCGATAGGCCGAGCGGGCGTAGCGCGTGGGGCTGTTGAAACCCGCGCCGCGGATCGCGATGTCGCGTCCCTCGGGATCGACCGAGCGCAACCCGTCCCCCTCGCGGCGGGGCTCGTCGTGGTGGCCCCACGGATCCAGGCACCACTCCCACACGTTGCCGACGATCTCGTGGAGGCCGAAGGCGTTGGCGGGAAGGCTGCCCACCGGCGCGTGGACCGGCCAGCCGTCGTCGAGCCCCTCCCAGTCGCGCGGGAAGCGCGCTCCGTAGGTGTAGGAGGTGAGGTCGGCCAGGTTGACGGCTCCCTGCAGCGTCTCCACCTCGGCCCCCGTCCAGAAGGGCGTGGTGGTGCCCGCCCGGCAGGCGTACTCCCACTGGGCCTCGGTCGGTAGCCGCAGCGCCATCCTCTGCAGCGTCTCCGTGCAATCGTCCCAGCTCACGGTCTCGACCGGGTGCAGCAGACTCCGGAAGGTCTCGCTCACCCAGGGCCCGTCCTTGCGGTACGTGCTGGGGGTGCTGCGAGCGATCCGCAGCCACTGGGCCTGGGTCATCTCGTACTTGGAGAGCAGGAAGGGCTCGAGCTCCACCTCGTACACCGGGCCCTCGGACGGCTCGGCCTGCGGGTCCCAGTTGGGGAGAGAGCGATCGCCGCTCTGGGTCCCCAGGCTCACGCGGCCTCCGGGCAGGAGCACCAGCACGATGCCGGTCTCCTCGGCCAGGGCCAGCCCACCTCCCTGGTTGCGCACGGGCGGCTCTCCCGACTGCAGGTGGGCGAACTCCCACAGTCCGCTGGCCGGATCGCAGCCGATCGGGAGCAGGCCGATCTGGGGCCGGATCACCAGGTCCCTGTAGCGGGGGCATTCGTCCGCGTTCGCGATGGAGTCGATGGCCTCCTCCCACCGACGCGCCGGCTCGGGATCGGTGAGGCTCTTCGCGCGGATCGAGCGGGCGAACTCGAGGCGTTCCTCGACGCTGCTCTCGAGGCCGGTCCCCTCCTCGAAGAAGGACTCGAGCCCGCCCACCAGCTCGCTCAGCGTGTCGTGGTGCCACTGATCCTCGGTCCGCTCGAAGCGCCAGGTGTCCGGCTCGGCCGTGACGGGGCTCCCCGTCTCGCGCATGGCCGCCAGGGTCGCCTCGTGCTGCGGCAGGTGTTCCTCGAGCTCGAAGGCGCGGTCCAGCCAGTCCTGGAAGTCGTCCACCTGATCGGGGTGGGGGGGCCACAGCTCGTTCGCCTCCGCGACCAGCTCGCGGAGCTGCAGGGCGTCCGAGAGCCGCAGGACCTTGGCCTCCCGCTCCTCCGCCAGGGCGGCGCTCTCGGCGGCCTCGCGGGCGCGTGCGCTCGCCTCCATGGCCATCGCGGAGGCCTTGGCGTTGGCCTCCCGGAGCCTGCGGTTGGTGTCGGCCAGCCGCCGGTGGCCCGTGGACTGGACGTAGGCCGTGCTGCCCAGGCCGCCGAGCGCCAGGAGCAGGGCGGCCGCGGCCGCCGCCGCCAGGGGACGGTTGCGCCGCACCCACTTCCTCGCCTCGATCCAGGGGCCGCTGCGCCACGCCCGCACGACCCGCCCCTCCAGGTAGGCCTGCAGGTCTTCGGCCAGCGCCAGGGTGCCCGGGTAGCGGTCCGCCGCCTTGCGCGCCATGGCCTTGTCGCAGATCGCCGCCAGCTCGGGGGGCACCTCTCGCGCCGCGGAGTGGAGCGGGGGCGGCGGTCCCATGAGCACCATCGCCAGGACGGTGTGACCGGACACGCGCTCGCCCTCGGCCACGTAGGGCGAGTGGCCCGTGAGCAGGTGGTACAGGATCGCGCCGACCGAGTAGACGTCGGAGGGCGGCCCCAGCTCCTCCAGCCGCCCCGAGGCCTGCTCGGGCGACATGTAGGCCGGCGTCCCGATGATGTCGCCGTCCATGGTGATGAGGGGCGAGTCGGGGGTGCTGTCCCCGAAGACGCGGCGGTCCGACTCCACCGCCAGGGTCTGGCCGTCCTCCCGGCTCCGGATGCGGATGTTCTTGGTGTCCTTCTGCCCCAGGACCCGGGCCAGTCCCCAGTCCATCACGTACACCTCGCCGAAGCGCCCCACCATCACGTTGGAGGGCTTGAGGTCGCGGTGCAGCACGTCCTTGTCGTGGGCGTAGGCCATCGCCTGGCAGACCTTCAGGACCACTCCCAGCGCGCGGGTGAGGGTCCACCCGCCCTCCCCGGCGTGCACCTCGTCGATGATCCTCTGGAGGTTGCGGCCCCGGACCAGCTTCATGGTGAAGAAGCACTGGCCGTCGGGATCGACCCCCAGCTCGTGGATGGGGACGATGCCGGGGTGATCGAGCTGGCCGGTGACCTGGGCCTCCTCGAGGAAGCGCCCCAGCGAGCGGGCATCGATGGCGGGCGTGTCGCCCTCGGCCTCGGGGTCCGCCTTGCCCAGCACCACCTTCATCGCCAGGTGGCGGCGGAGGTCCTCGTCCCACACGCGCAGGACCGCGCCCATGCCTCCGCGCGCCAGCTCGCCCTTGATGCGGTAGCGCCCGAAGGAGGTCTCGCGCGCGGCCAGCCGGCGCACCAGCTCGCTGGAGAAGGTGGGCTCGTCGTCGGCCTCCCGCTCCAGGGCGATGCGGGGGTCGGCCTCGGGGCCGAAGAGGGCCAGGATCCTCTGGGAGAGCCGCGTGCTCGCCGCGTGCCGGCCCAGGAGGCCGCGGGCCTTCAACACGTGCGCGTGCAGCTCGCGCAGCTCCTCGGCGCAGTCGGGGTGCTCGGCGCACAGGGCCTCGATGTCGGGATTCTCGCCGTCCTCGCAGCGAGCGTAGAACTCGGCGTAGACGCGCTCGGCCTCGGGCCGATCGAACCCGGGCGGCTCAACGGGGCGGTTCATCGAGCGCTCGGGGCGGGTGGAGAGTCCGGGTCGGGGGCGGAGCTGGTCATGGCGGAAGTTGAGGTACAGGGTGTGGGATCCCAAGCTCATTGTACGGTCTGCCGTTCCCCGGCGGGGTCGTCGCGGGGCCCGGAAACCCGGCAGAATCGGGGACCACCCGTGCGACATCGCGCCGGCCGGCTCACGCCGGTCAACCTGAGAACGATCGCGACTCGCGGAGGGCGTCCCGGAAGTCCTGGCGCGGGATTGCGCTAGGGGGGATCCGATTGACGGGGGAGAGGTTGTGCCTCGGTGGACACCCAAAGCCGGCCAGTGATGGACACCTGAAAAGCGGCCAGTCGTAGGAGGGGCGCCTCGGGACGTTGACGCGGCGGCGGGGACTTGGTCTCCCGCCGGGATGAGCAACGTCTTGAGCCACGAGAAGAAGCAGCAAGTCCTTGCCCTGGGCCGACTTGGGTGGTCCCTGCGGCGGATCGAGGAGGCCACAGGAGTCCGGCGGGAGACGGCCAGTGGGTACCTCAAGGCCGCCGGGATCGGGGTGCGGAGCCCTCGGCGCAGGAGGCTGTCTGAGGGGCCGCCGGGCGGGGCGAGCCCAGAACCGGCCAGTGAGGTGTCCACCGACCTGCCGGGCCCGTGCGGGGCGCTGGAGAGGCCTCCCGCGCCGGGTGTCAGCCCCACGGCCAGCGCCTGCGAGCCCTATCGCGACCTGATCGAGGTGGACCTGGGCAAGGGCCGAAACGCCATGGCGATCTGGCAGGACCTGGTGGACCGGCACGGCTTCCAGGCTCGCTACGCCAGCGTCAAGCGCTTCGTGCGCAAGCTGCGCGGCCGATCCAGCCGCGAGGCCCACCCCGTGATCACCACCGGCCCCGGCGAGGAGGCCCAGGTCGACTACGGGGACGGGCCCATGGTGCGCGATCCCAAGACCGGCAAGTACCGCCGCACGCGGCTCTTCGTCCTCACCCTGGGCTGCAGCCGCAAGTCCGTGAGGCTGCTGATCCGTCCTGCCGATCCTTGACAACGGCCCCTTCATCACCTCCGCAGACCGCTCTTCGGGGACCTCAGCCCGAGAAGA